>NZ_JACTVI010000194.1 GCF_014495685.1 Streptomyces sp. TRM68367
GGCCGCAGCTTCCACGGCTGGCACCGGCACGTCACACTCGCCTCCCTCGCTCAGGCGTTCTGCACCCTGCTGCGAATCGACCCAAAAGCCCCTGCGCCGGCCTGACCCGCTACGCGGTCCTCCGCGAGTTACAGAAGATCCTGGCCACCTGGACCGGCGCCTGCTCGATATGCGGCCAGCCCGCACCCACCCCCGAACCCCACCACAGGACCTAACAAAGCCCTACTGGTGCCGCATCAGGGAATGTTTGTCCTGTTGTAATGTGACGCGCCGTCTGGGGGGCTGTGCTGGGCGGCGGGTGACGCTCACCCTGTCCGGGAGGCAGAACGAGGCGGATCGATCGCGCGGTCTGCCGATCACTCAGGTGGCGTGGCCTCACCCTGCCAGAAGTTCCACTGGTACCCCCAGGGGTCGGTAATGGTGAAGGTCCGAGGCCCATACGGCTGGTCCGCAGGGGGGTCCACTTCGGTGCTGGCCGCAGCACGGACCCGCTCAAAGTGCGCATCGACATCGTCCACATGCACGATGAGGAGGGCGTTCTTCCCTTCGTCGCTCACCCCGCCGCCGCTCACACCGATCTTCGTCGCACCCGCGTGGATGTCTGCTTCGAACGTCCGTCCCGAATCGTCACGCCACCGGACCGTGTCGGTAAAGCCCAAGACCCGCTCCATCCAGTCCAGTGCGGCGTCTGCGTCGTCGTACCGCAAGTAGGGGGAGACGCCTTCGATCGCCATCCGATGCTCCTTCGCGAATTCGGAACCGACAGCACTACTATGGTCGGGCCTCGAAGGCCCTGACAAAGGCAAGCGTCGAGATCGTTTCGCACGCGCAAGGCACAGCAGAGGAGACACTCCGAGGCAGTTCGACGCCCGTGAAGGATCAGGCGACATTTGCTGTGTCGACAACGGCGCGTAGGCGCCGGTCGTCGATATGGCGGTTTCTGGACCACCACCGTTCCGCGGTCCGGGCCGGGAACTGCTCCCGCAGCTGGCTGTTCCGCGCCTGGGCCTGCTCCGCGGTCGCGTTCGTGATCTCCAACGGCTTGCGCGTCGCGTGCTTGACCACGGCCGTCATGACGAGCGCCCGAACGGGACGTCCAGCGACGCCGGGTCGTAGCCCGGTGCCGGCGGCGGAAGCACCGGCTGGATGCTCTCGCGGCATGGCGTGCGTGGTACGCCAGCACGCCGGCCACGACCTCGTCCTTGCGCGGCGTCAGATATACCTCCGTGGCAGACAGGTGAGCGTGTCCGAGCACCCACTGCACGTCGGACAGCGTCAGCTTCGGGTCGCGCACCATGCGAGCGGCCGCGCAGTGGCTTGTGTCCGCAGAGACCGTGTGCGGATGAGCCTGTGTGCGATTGAGCAGGTGCGTCGTTTGGGACACGTTCGCGCCGCATATAGCCGGGCGTGTTGCATTCCGAGAGCATCGCTGTGATGCGGCTCACTCCGCGGGTGCCTGATGTGGGGCATGCGCGAGCATTGAGCTCACCGTGGCGACACGACGAGCCAGGCCGTCGGCAGGGATGTCGATGAGCTCGTAGCCGAACGCGCGGTAGCTCTCTTCGTGGATCTTTTCGAAGGCCAGTGATTCCTGGAAACCGATCCGCCTGGCCGCGGTCGGCTCGCAGAACCCTAGATTGCGGACGAAGAGCACTTGCCGCTCGTAGACCCCTTCCGAGGTGATCCGTTCGAGCTCCGCGGCCAGCGCTGGGGACACCGGCCGCCCCAAGTAGGTGGTGAGGGCGTGGGTGCAGACCGGTGACCGGTCGAACACCTGAACCGGGCCGGTGGCCTCCAGCTGTCGCTGTCGCTGCAGAGCGACGATCTCGTCGATGAAGGACGCCCGTGTCCATGGCTGGTCCTCCCCTTGGGCCTGCGCTTGTGCGATGACCGCCGTTGCCGCCTCCTCGACAACCTCGTAGCCAAGCTCGTCCAGGCATCGCAGGATTGATGTCTTGCCCGCGCCCGGCGTGCCAGTGAGAACGTACCGCCGCATGATCCGAAAACCCTTTCTTGCAGGTCGAGACAGGTTCACTGGTCCGATTGGGCCTCCGGCCGGAGGTAGCGAGCCCAGTGGTGTCCTGGAGATGGGGTGGGGGACACAGGCGGATCCTCGAACGGCTGATGTGCCGGAGACGCCCCTGATGCCCGAGGCGTTGAGCAAGGCAACCACGGCCAGATTGCTCAACGTCCTTCTTGGTTCCAGTACATCCTGTCGGCCGGAGTCTCGGCAACCACCGCTGAGCAACCGAGTGTCAGAACCAACGGTTCAGGAGTTCTGCCGCATCAACTGCATGTCCCGATGACGGTGGTTCGCGGTGCGGGCAGACGGCTTACTCGGGTTGTCCCGGCGGAGATCTCGCGGAGCCGGACGATCTCTTCGTGCTGTGCAGCGAGACGGGCCAGTGCCTGGCTGCGGAAGTCCGTGAGCTCGTCGATGGTCTGCTCCGACTGGGACAGCCGCTTCTTGAGATTGGTGATCTCTTCTTTGAGGCGGGCGACCTGGGCTTCGCGGGGGTCGGGGATCTCGCCGGCCTGCTGCAGGGCCTGGAGACGTCGCTCGAACTCGACGCGGAGGTTGGCGTAGGGGCGGACGCCGTAGAAGGCGGTGCGGTCGACGCCCGCTTCGCCCGCGAGGGTCTTGATGTCGCACTTTCCCCCGGGCGGGATCTCGCCGCGCAGGAGGCGGTCCATCGCGGCCCTGACCCGGTTCTCGTTCTCCGTCCGCTGAGCTGCGGTGATCCTCACGCTGACTCCTCCCCAGAGTTGGTGTCGACGGCGTCGATCTCGGTGATCACGCGCACCGCCCGGTCGTAATCGGCCTTGAGCCGGGTGCGTTCGGTCTTGCGGGGTGCACCGAGCTGGCCGAGGAAGGTCTTGGTGCGTTCGGCATGCTCGGCCCAGACGGGACGGTGACAGGGATGGTGAGTGGCCTGCGGGCAACGGGCCGAGTCACACATCCCGACCAGCGGGCGGTCCGCGGTAGGGGTGCCAGCGAGTTTGAGGCAGAGCGCGCGGGCAGGGTCGGTGAACCAGCAGTAGTTCGCTGGCCCGAGGTGGAGGGTCTTGGCCCGTTTGGCCAGCAGGTTGAGCACATCGCGGTCACTGCGCTGGGTCTTCGGCGCCGACGCTGCCATCGGTTCGAGCTTGGCGTCGATGCTGGCGAAGAATTCGGTCAGGCTCCGGGCTCCCGGCCCGGATGGGAGGATGCCCTGCTGGTAGTTTCGGAACTCGGTCAGGACCAGGTCGAGGTTGCGGTCGCCTTCCAGCTTATTGACCTCGGCCAGTAGTTCGGCTTGGGCCCCGCCTGGGCGGGAACTGTAGCCCTCGGTTGTCGCGACGACGATGTGCTTGAGGTGGATCTTGGTTGCGAGGACGCCGCCGGGCCGGTAGGCCATTTCAAGCGCGAGGGTCCTGCGTAGTCGCCGCAGGTTGACGAGGCCGTCCGGGATCGGGGCGAGGCCGAGCCGTGCCCCGGCTTCGGAGTTGACCCAGTTCCGGAACCATCGGTAGCGGACATCGAAGGCGAATCGCCCCAGTAGGGACGCGCCTTCGGCTGGGACGGGGTGCAGGCGTTCGATGAGTTCCGCCGCGCGGTAAGCGGGTTCGATGACCACCCATTCGTCGACGACGCCGCCGAGTCCCTGGCCTTTGACTACCTTGCTGACCAGCCGGTAGCGGATCAGGCCGGGGGCGGGTTCCTCCGACCGGCGGCAGCCGACTTCCAGTTCCATCAGCTCGGACGAGCGCATCCCGGAGGCCGCTGCCAGGACGATGACTGCGGCGGTGCGGACGATACCGACCAGCGCGACGGCCTGCTGTCGGTGCAGCGGCGACGTCCACGGCACGGTGGTGTCCCCGGCGGCCATCGTGACCGCGACCGCGTTCCTGCCGAATTCCCGCTCCGCGCCGACGGCCGTAAGCGTTTCCTCCAACGGCCCTCGCAGCGCGGGCAGCCACCGAGGGCTGAAAAAGCTGAACCCGGCCCGCCGTGCGAGAAGGTCCAGAGAGATGTTCACCAGCGGATCATGCTTCGACCAGCCCTTGGCGATCCGCTCCGTAACGTGGTGGTCAGGCAGCAGCGTCAGCGGATCGCTCGTCTGTCTGTGCTCGGCGAGCAGTGCGGTGATCTTCGGCTCCGGATCCTGAGTCCGGGCCTTCTTCCGTCCCTGGGCCCTTCTGGCATTGCGGGACTTGCGGGGGCCGAGGTGGTAGGCCTCTCGTATCTGCTCGGCGAGTGTGATGGCGTGCGGGCCGAATGTTGTCAGTAGGTAGAGGGCGGCGGCGAGCATCGGCTGCAGCACGCTGTCCTCGATGGGCTGGGTCTTGTTCTCGTCCCTTCCGTTGGGCATTTCGGCGACGGCGGAAGGGGTGGCACCGCCCCACGGAATCAGGTCGGCGGCGGGCTGGTCGGCGGTGAACAGGTCGCGGTAGTTGACCAGGTCGACCGGGACCATGGCGGCAGCCCGCCGGGTTGCCGGGCTCTGGCTGCCGACCACGGTGCCGTTCTCGTCGAGCACGTAGCGCCGGTGCCACAGATATGCCTCGCAGCACTCCGTGTCCACCTGGCCCAGCGAGGTGACACCCCGTGCGTCGAGCCAGCGGAAGAAGCGGCTGAGCTCGGCGAGGCGCCCCGCGCACGTCCACAGATGCAGCGCGGTGCGGTAGGCGCGAGGCAACGGCGCCACCACCGGATGGCGCGGTGTCACCATGGCCATCACGAGTTCTTTAGCGACCAGGCGCCAGTCCGGGGAGGCGACGGTGGTGAAGTCCAAGCGCCGGGCGCTCAGTGGCATCTGGACCGGCAGTCCGATCACATCGGTGAAGTCCCACAGGTCGTCGTCGAAGAACACGCGGTCAGCCCCTGCGGGCAACTGGAGGCCCGCCTCCTCGCAGACGTCCGCGCCAGCGAAAGGGGACACGGCATGCGTGCTGTGGGTGGAAGGCGAAGTCATGCCGGTCACGCGGTCAACTCCTCGGGCCTCAGGGGAAGTTCTTCATCCCGGCCGGTGACCTGGGTGGCGGCCTGCGCCAACACGGTCGGGTCGAAGCGGTCCAGGACCTGCTGGATCCGGGTGGCGTAGGGGCCGAAGACGGCCATGAACTGGGCAGCGGGCATCTGCTGCCACTGCCGGGAGAAGAACGCCTTGAGCCGCAGCAGGTTCGCCGCGTGCCGAGGAGCGAAAACCGCGAGCGGGCAGAGCAGGCAGACCCAGGGGCGGGCTGGGCAGGGCTTTCCCTTCGGCCCGTGCAATCCGGAGAGCTGGTCGCCGCAGGCCGCGGTGAACACATCGCGCTGCCCGCCGACCAGTTCGGCGAGGGCTGTTTCGCCCATATCCATCGCGGCCACGAGCTGCGGATAGCCCTGGGCCAGGATGGCGGCGTCTTCATCGGTGAGGACCGTGGGCGGTTGGGCGCGTGCGAGCAGGTCGTGCTGGGCGTCCTCGACGATGGTCTCGACAGCTCTGCGCTGGGCCGGCGTGCTGGCGGTGAGATAGTGATCGCCCTCAACAGCCGGGCTGTGGTTCGGATCGATCGTCGCCCGCCCGCTGCCGGTCCAGGTCTGCTTGTCGCGCATCGCGTAGTGGGTGGTACGTATCCTGGCCCGGTGGATCTTCAGAGGTCTGCCGTCGGCACCGACGATGCCGTGACGCTGGGCCCACCTCTGCCGGGAGGCACTCGAAATCTTCTGGGCCGCGAGGGCCGGGTTCCCTAGGTCCTGTCTGGAGTTCGGATCACGAGTGTGGTGCGATGCTGCGGAGCCAGAGCATCGCACCACACAGGTGCAGTCCGGCCTC
>NZ_JACTVI010000195.1 GCF_014495685.1 Streptomyces sp. TRM68367
GCCGGAATAGCCGGTGTGGTCCGAGTCGATCGTGCCCTGACACACCGCCGGTGCGGACTCCGCCTCGTAACGCGGCCCCGGCGGCTCCGACGGGTCATTGTCGCCCCACTCGAAGGCGCCGAGATCCGGTGCCCGCCCGTTGTAGGGCAGACCGACGTCAGTGCCCTTGTCGATCAGGTCACTGTTCTCCGCGGGACGGAAATGGGGTAGCACGGGCAGACTTCCGTCGGCCTGGCGCGGGGCGTCCCAGCCCGACGTTGACACGCTCTGGAACTGCGAGTCCGACAGGCGGATGTCGAGGTCCCAGGAGTTATGCGATGAGCTGGTGCCGTTCATGTATGACGTCGGCGTTCCGGTGTAGGCGACGTTGTTGCGCAGATTCCCGCGGCCGACGGCGTTGCCCCTCGAGTCGATTCCCCGCATGTTGAAGTTGGGGTGGTTTCCGTAGGCGGTGTTGTTGAAGTAGTCGTTGGCCACCGGGTGGTGGTTGGAATAGAAACCCGCCGCCTTGTTCAGGAATGCGACCGAGAAGCGGACGGTGTGCTTCACCGCGCCGGGGTCGTAGTCGCCACCGAAGCCACCCACCTTGAAGCCGACTCCGTTGCCGGCGGGACTCGTCGTCCCCGGCTCGTATCCGTTGCGCCAGGCCCACGAGTTCTCCATGGTCACGGGCGAGAAGGTGGAGATGAGGTCGAACCCGTCATCGCCGTTCCACCACGCGCGGCAACCCCGGAACACGTTCGCGGAGCGACCGGCCGGCACGTAGTGCGAGCCGAAACCGT
This sequence comes from Streptomyces sp. TRM68367, assembly GCF_014495685.1. GTDB lineage: Bacteria > Actinomycetota > Actinomycetes > Streptomycetales > Streptomycetaceae > Streptomyces. Next base: position 783 of record NZ_JACTVI010000195.1, read on the forward strand.
CGGCGTTCTCGCCGGGCCCGTCGGTGCTGCGCGGGTCGTAGTTGTCGTGGGAATCCGAGTTGAGGACGAGGTTGCCACTGCCACCGTTGATGAACAGGCCGGTCCCCATGTGATGATGGAGGTCGAGTTGCTCGAACGTGTTGTTGTTTCCGGAGACCCAGATGCCCCAGGATTCGGCATTGCGATTGTTGTTCTGCGGCACGCCGGTGGCTTCCAGCCCCTTGAGGTGCAGGTTGTTGCCGGTGACGCTGAAGCCCTTGATCCGGCAGTTGTCCCGCATGCCGGAGAAGTCGAAGACCGGCCGCTCACCGGGGTAGGCCCAATAGCGGATCGGGTTGCCTGCGCTGCCGCTCTTGTTGAGGGTGATGGCGTCGACTCGGTCGGTCTGACTCGAGCAGTTCCTGTTCGCGCGGGTGTAGGCGTAGGTGCCACCCCGGAAGTAGACGGTGTCTCCGGCACTGGCCACGGATTGCGCATGGGCGATCGATGCCCAGGGAGCGGCTTGCGTACCCGCCGCGCTGTCACTGCCGTTCGGTGCCACGTAATAGGCCTGTGCGCTCGCCGCGTCAGCGTGGGGCGCGTATGCCCCCGCCGCACCGGCCAGGGCGGCCGCCACGGCCAGTTTCGCTAGTGGGTTCATCAAGACTCCTCAGTGGGCAGGGGGTTGCCGGTCCCAGGTCTGGTTGGGGCCGTTGTGGCAGGTCCAGGCGATGACGGCGGCGTTGTTGGCCGTGCTGCGGCCGCTGACGTCCAGGCAGAGACCGGATTGGACGTTCGTGACCGAGCCGTTGGCGTTCAACGTCCACTTCTGCGTGTCGCCGCCAGTACACGAGTTGATCACTGCCCGGCTGCCCGCGCTGCCGCCCGCTTCCATGCACTTGGCGTTGTCGTAGACACGCAACTCGCCGGCCGCCGTGTGGTTCCAACGCTGATTGGCCGCACCGTTGCAGGTGTAGATGATCAGCTCGGTGCCGTTGGTCTGGGCGGCGGCTGGGACGTCCAGACACCTGCCGGAATCGGCGCCGACCAGGCTGAACGACGAATCGGTCGGTCCGTCCGGGTCAAGCGGGCAACTGCTGCGGTACGCCTTGACACCGGTCCAGTCCATCAACGGGCACATGAACTGGCTGTAGCGCGTGTCGTGGTCGACGAAGATCTTCAGCCAGGGGATGACCTTGCGCATCATCACCGAGTTGTTCGAGGTGGGGAAGCTGTGATCGGCGTCGGATAGTTCGAGGTACGCCCGCTCCGTCGAGGCCGGAATGCTGTTGTAGAGGCCGCGGGTGCTGGCCGGCGTGGTGACCGTGTCGTTCTCGCCGGCCACCAGCAAGGTGGGGACCCGCATGTTGTCCAAGTCCCGCGACGGGCTGTACGGCGCCAGCCCGACCGCGGCCTTCAACGACGGCCGCTGCAGGGCCGCGTACACGGCGCCGCCGCCACCCATCGAGTGGCCCATCCCCGCCACCCGGCTCGCGTCGACGCGGTCACGCACCGCACTGCGCTGCGTCAGGTAGTCCATCGCCGCCAGCAGCTGGGTCCCCCGCGAGGTCTCCCGGTCGTTGCGGTTGATGGTGTCTATCCCGATGACCACGAACCCGAACGACGCCAGCCAATGCCCCATCCAGGCCCCTTCAGCTGCCCAGGTGGCGGTGTAGCCCGGCACGATGGCGACCGCGCCGAACGTGCCCTGGCTGGTGTCGGTCGGGTAGTAGATCACCCCGCCGCCGAAGCCGTTGCCCCGTGGCACACTCACTTGGGCGGTGGCGAAGCTGCCCCGCGAGTCCGCGACACTTTCCCTGGTCGGATCGGGACCCCGCTGATACGGATTCTCATCCGCCGATGCTGGGTGGGCTACCACGGTGGCGACAAGGAGCCCGACGACGGCCGCGAGGGCGGCCATGGTCAGTTTCCTCGCCCGGCCTGGCGAGCGAGTCTGCGTCCGGCCGGCGTGCGCATGATCTCTGCGCATGATGTACCTCCTCAGATGATTCGGGTGGGGCGGCTTGCACCGCCGGCCCGCCCGAGTGCGGTCAGCGGACGTAGATGTCGGGTCGTGGCGGCGTGCTCATGCCGTTGCCGAGGAAGAAGCTGGGGTGTGGTGGCTGGTTGTACGCGGTGTTCTGCCAGGCCAGCGCCACCCGGTACTGCGGGTCGTGCAGCAGGGTCGGCAGACGCAGGTCGGTGCGGTGGGGCGTGCTGTAGATCCGCAACCGGCTCTGGTCGTCGGTCGGCCAGATGACCTCCTCGCGCCAGTCGCCGAGGATGTCGCCGGACAGCGCCGGGGTGGCCTTGCTGCCGTTGGGCACGAACACGTCGCTGGCGGTGAGCAGCCGGGTGTCGCCACCGGTTCCGTACTTGTCGATGTGGTTGCGGTCCAGCAGTTCGCGCACCGGGTCGCCGTCCCACCAGGACAGGAAGTTCGTCGAGCCGGGTTTGCGGCCGGCGACCTGAACGTTGCCGGCGGCGCTGCGCAGCCCGCCGACGGCCGCCGACCAGATTTCGGCGCCCTGGTTGCCGGCCCAGACGTCGGCGGCCACGCCGCGCCCGTTGTCGCAGCCGCAGGAGCCGTTGCGGGAGACGTCTCCGCCGGTGCGTGCGTCGGCCACCCAGTGCGCGGGCTCGTTGCTCCACTCCGTCGGACTGAACACCTCCAAGCCGGGCCGGGACGGGACCAAATCACCCACGTGGTAGGCGTCGCCATGGTGGGTGCTCCGCTGCCACAGCCCACGGCCGCTGTCGTCGATGGCTATCGACCCGTACATCACCTCGTCACGGCCGTCGCCGTCGGCATCCGCGATCGACAACTGGTGGTTGCCCTTGCCTGCCCACGCCGAGGAGTTGCTCTGCCTGTCCGAGTCGAACACCCAGCGTTTGGCAAGCTGGCCGCCGCGGAAGTCCCACGCCGCGATGACCGACCGGGTGTAGTAGCCGCGCGCCATGATGATGCTGGGCCGCTCGCCATCCAGATAGGCGGTGCCCGCCAGGAACCGGTCGACCCGGTTGCCGTAGCAGTCGCCCCAGTCACAGACGTTGCCGCGTGGCGGGTCGTAGTTGTCGGTGTCCAGGATCGCGCCGTCCGTGCCTCGGAACACCGTCAAGAACTCCGGCCCGGACAGGATCCGGCCGTCCGAGTTGCGGTGGTCGGCGTTGCCGTTACCGATCACCTGGCCCGTGCCGGATCTGGTCCCGTCCGCGGTCTTCATCGCGACCTCGGCGCTGCCGTCGCCGTCGTAGTCGTAGACTTGGAACTGGGTGTAATGGGCGCCTGCCCGGATATTGCGGCCCAGGTCGATGCGCCACAGCCGCTCCCCGTTGAGCCGGTAAGCGTCCAGCAGGACGTTGCCGGTGTGGCCCTCTTGAGCGTTGTCCTTGGCGTTGGACGGGTTCCACTTCAGCACGATCTCCAGCACGCCGTCGCCGTCCAGGTCGCCGACGCTGGCGTCGTTGCCGCGGTAGCTGTACGAGCCGCCGCCCGACGGTCGTTGGATCGGCACGTCGAGGTAGCCGTTGGCAAAGGTCACCGATGGCGCGGACGCCGGTTGCTCCGCACCGTCGACTACCGCCCGCACGGTGTACGACGAATCGGAAGACGCGCCGGAGTCGTAGTAGTTGGTCGCCGACCCGGCGAAGACCAGGGTGCTGCCCCGGTACAGGTGGAAGGACACTGCCGATGGGTCCGTGCCCAGCATCCGCCAGCTCACCAGATTGCCGTTGCCGGACCGGACGCTCACCAGACCCCGGTCGAGGTCCTCCAATTGCTTGCCATCGGGTGGTTGTGGCGGGGTGTCTCCGAGTTCGACGTAGTCGATGTTGGGTAGGCCGTCGGCGCTGGTGGGGTTGAGCCGGATGGTGTTGTCACCGGAGTTCAGTTGCACGACCGAGGTTGTGGTGGTCCAGGTGCTCCAGGCGCCGGTAGGCTGGAAGGAGACTGATTGCGTGGTGGTGCCGTTGACGTCCACGTCGGCTGCGCGGGCGGCGGTGGAGCCGTTGGCGAATCGCACCCGCAGGGTGGCGGTGCCAGCCTCCGGGGCGTTCACGGTGAATTGGGCTGCGGCGCCGATTTCCTGGTCGCCGTTGCAGAATCCGGTGCCGGAGTAGCCGGAGTGGTTCGTGTCGATGGTGCCGTCGCAGGTGGCCGGGGCGGTCTCGGCCTCGTAACGGGTCTCCGCCGCGGCGGCGGCCACCGTTGGGCTGATGATGAGTCCGGCACCGGCCAATGCCGCGGCGAGTCCGGCACAAAGCAGCGACACACGCCGCCTAGATGAACGCATGATCAACTCCAAGGGGTACGTCGGCAAGCGTCGAGTCAGAAGTAGCGACCGCGTCGTTGCGCATTGCCACACGATGCGCTCCCGGAACGTGCGCAGGTGCCGCCCCGTGACATCTGTCAAGAACTGTCACTTCGGCGGGCGCGCTGCGCGCCCGCTAGCGCTGGGGGCGGTGGGGTCAGGAGGGCATCGGAGATCGGGATGCCCTCCTGACCGCTGTGGGTGGTGTTAGGTGTTGGGGCCGATTTCTATGTAGTCGACGTTGGGCAGCCCTGCTGCTGTGGTTGGGTCGAGCCGGATGGTGTTGTTGCCGTCGTTGAGTGACACGGTCAGGGTTTTGGTGGCCCATGCGGACCACGCGCCGGTGGATTCGAACGAGACGGTGTCCACTGTGGTCCCGTTGACGACCAGGTTCGCCGGCCGGGCGTTACCGTTGCTCGCGCCGTTGGCGAAGCGGACCTCCACCGTGGCTGTACCGGCGTCTGCCTCTGGGGTCACCGTGAACTGTGCGTAGGCACCCGCAGCTTGGTCACCGTTACAGAACCCGGTGCCGGAATAGCCGGTGTGGTCCGAGTCGATCGTGCCCTGACACACCGCCGGTGCGGACTCCGCCTCGTAACGCGGCCCCGGCGGCTCC
>NZ_JACTVI010000196.1 GCF_014495685.1 Streptomyces sp. TRM68367
CGCATCACTGGCCATGCACCCACCGGGACCGAGAGGTCACAACCCTACTCGTGAGGGCTGCAGAAGGGATGGTCCTCTAATGAGCACCCAGCACGACATGCCGGACGAATGGGCCGGCGTTCCCGATGGAGCGGGGCGGAGCGCGCTGGACGGCCTGCGCATCGCTGACTTCTCCCGGGTTCTCGCAGGGCCCTACGCCACCATGCTCCTCGCCGACCTCGGCGCCGACGTGGTGAAGGTCGAGCGGCCGGGCATCGGGGACGACACCCGGGCCTGGCACCCACCGGCGGACCGTGACGGCACGTCGACCTATTTCCTGGGCGTCAACCGGAACAAGAGGTCGATCGCCCTGGACCTGACCACGGAGGCCGGCCGCGAACAGGCACGCGCCCTGGTCGCCGAGTCCGACGTGCTGGTGGAGAACTTCCGCCCCGGCACGATGGAGCGGCTGGGGCTCGGCCATCAGGAGCTCCGTGCGCGGCACCCGGAGCTGATCTACTGCTCGATCAGTGGCTTCGGCAGCGGTGCGGGCGCCGCGATCCCCGGATACGACCTGCTCGTGCAGGCCGTTGGAGGCCTGATGAGCGTGACCGGGGAGGCGCACGGGGAGCCGGTGAAGGCCGGCGTGGCCCTGGTCGATGTGATCACCGGGCTGCACGCCTCGGTCGGCATCCTGGCGGCCCTGCGGCACCGGGACGCCACCGGTGAGGGGCAGTTCGTGGAGGTGAACCTGCTCGGCTCGCTGCTGTCGGCCATGGTCAACCAGGCGTCGGCGTTCGCCGTCGCCGGTGTGGTTCCGGGACGCATGGGCAACGCGCACCCGAGCATCGCCCCGTACGAGACCCTCCCCACCACCGACCGTCCGCTCGCCCTCGCGGTGGGCAACGACCGGCAGTTCGCGGCGCTCGCCGAGGCCGTCGGGGATCCTGGTCTCGCTCTCGACGACCGCTTCCGCACCAACGCCGACCGAGTCGCCCACCGCGTCGAACTGCGGGACATCCTGACCAAGCGGCTCAGTGACGCGGGCGCCGACCACTGGTCGACCGTCCTGCTGGCGGCCGGGGTGCCCGCCGGGCCGGTCAACACCCTCGACGATGCCTTCGCCTTCGCCCACAGGCTCGGCCTTCCCGGCATCGTCGACGTCCCCGCCGCATCCGCCGACGGAGCAGAGGGCGAACCCTCCCGCCAGGTCGCCAGCCCCATCGCCCTGAGCGGCACACCCGCCCGGTACCGACTGCCGCCGCCGCGCCTGGGCCAGCACACTGCGGATATTCTCCACTGCCTTTCCGACCCGGCCTCCCCGCCGAACGCAGCGGGCACATGACCGTTTCCCGCGCGGGCACCACGGCCGAACCGATCACCACAACCCCCAGGAGCTCAGTATGAGCGGCAAGCCGCTGAAGGACCCCCTCGAACTGCTCGACCTTGCCTCCACCCTCAGCGGCGAGGAGCGCGAGATCCAGGCCACCGTCGCCAAGTTCCTCGCCGACCGGGTCCGCCCGCACATCGGCGAGTGGTTTGAGAACGCCCACTTCGCCCGCGAACTGGCCCCGGAGCTCGGCAAGTTGGGCGTGCTGGGCATGCATCTCGAAGGGTACGGCTGCGCCGGGACGAACGCGGTCAGTTACGGACTGGCCTGTCTGGAGCTGGAGGCGGCGGACTCCGGTTTCCGCAGTTTCGTCTCGGTCCAGGGCTCGCTGTCGATGTTCTCCATCTGGAAGTGGGGCTCGGAGGAACAGAAGCAGGAGTGGCTGCCCCGGCTCGCCGCCGGGGAGGCGATCGGCTGCTTCGGCCTGACCGAGCCCGACTTCGGCAGCAACCCGTCCGGGATGCGTACCCGCGCCCTCCGTGACGGCGGCGACTGGATCCTGAGCGGCTCCAAGATGTGGATCACCAACGGCGGCATCGCCGACGTGGCCACCGTCTGGGCGCAGACCGAGGACGGCATCCGCGGCTTCCTCGTCCCGCGTGGCACCTCCGGCTTCACCACGCAGGACATCAAGCAGAAGATGTCGCTGCGCGCCTCCATCACCTCGGAGCTGTACTTCGACAACGTACGGCTGCCCGACTCGGCGCGGCTGCCGCACGCGCAGGGCCTGCGCGGACCGCTGTCCTGCCTGAACGAGGCCCGCTTCGGCATCCTGTTCGGCGCGGTCGGTGCGGCCCGCGACTCGATCCAGGCGGCCATCGACTACGCCGACTCCCGGGTGCAGTTCGACAAGCCGATCAGCTCCTTCCAGCTCACCCAGAAGAAGCTCGCCGACATGAGCGTGTCCGTGGGCAATGCCGCACTGCTCGCCATCCACCTGGGCCGGCTCAAGGACCAGCACCGCATCCGGCCCGAGCAGATCAGCGTCGGCAAGCTCAACAACGTCCGGGAAGCGATCGCCATCGCGCGGGAGTGCCGCACCATCCTGGGGGCCAACGGCATCTCCCTGGAGTACTCACCGCTGCGCCACGCCAACAACCTGGAGTCCGTCCTGACCTACGAAGGCACCAGTGAGATGCACACGCTGGTCGTCGGTCAGGCGATCACCGGCTACCCGGCGTTCCGCTGACCTCCGAAAGCTGAAGGAAGACGACCGTGAACATCGTCGTACTCGTCAAGCAGGTCCCGGACACCGCTGCCGAGCGCACCCTGTCCGAGGCCGACCACACCCTTGACCGCGAGAACGCCGATCTCCTCCTCGACGAGATCAACGAACGCGCCGCGGAGGAGGCCCTGACGCTTAAGGAGGCGGTGGGTGCCGAAGTCACCGTGGTGTCCATGGGACCCGACTCCGCGATCGACGCCATCCGCAAGGCCCTGTCGATGGGCGCCGACCGCGGCATCCACATCTGCGACGACAGGCTCCAGGGCGCCGACGTCGTGACCACCGCGAAGGTGCTGGCAGCCGCCGTGCGGATGGTGGAGGACGTCGACCTGGTACTCGCGGGCAACGCGACGACCGACGGACAGGGCAGCGCGGTCCCTGCCATCGTCGCGGACCTGCTCGGCCTGCCGCAGCTGACGCATGCGCGGGAGCTGACCGTGGACGGGGGACGGCTGCGCGCGGAGCGCGAGACCGAGAACGGCGAGGCGAGCCTCGACGCACCGCTGCCCGCGCTGGTCAGCGTCACCGAGAAGATCAACGAACCGCGCTACCCCTCCTTCAAGGGGATCATGGCCGCCAAGAAGAAGCCCGTGGAGACGGTCGACATCGACGACCTGTTCCCCGACGCGGACGACACCGGGTTCCTCGCGACCCGCACCCGTGTGGTGGAGGCCGTTCCGCGTCCGGCGCGGGCCGCCGGAATCCGTATCACGGACGACGGCTCGGCCGGCCGGCAGCTCGTCGAACATCTCGTCGCCCAGAAGCTCGTCTGAACCGCCCCGACCAAGAAGCAGGCACCCATGCCCGATGTCCTCGTCCTCGTCGACCACGACGGGGAACGTGTCCACAAGACCACGTACGAACTCCTCGCTGCCGCACGGCGGTTGGGCGACCCGGCCGCAGTCGTCGTGGGAACCCCCGGCACCGCGGCACGCCTCGAGGAGTGCCTCGCCCGCCATGGCGCCACAGGCGTCTACGCGGCCGAGTCCCCCGAAGCGGACGAGTTTCTCGCCACGCCGGCCGTCGACGCCCTGGAACTCGCGGTCCGGGAAGCTTCCCCGGCCGCCGTTCTGGTCTCGGCGACGACGGACGGCAAGGAGATGGCCGGTCGTCTCGCCGCGCGGCTGGACGCCGGGCTGCTGATCGACGCGGTCGACCTGGACTCGTCCGGGGCGGTCACCCAGATCGCCTTCGGCGGGTCGTACACCGTGCGCTCCCAGGTCACCCACGGCATGCCGGTGATCGCCCTGCGGCCGGGCTCCTTCGAGCCCGAGGAGCATCCTGTGCAGACAGGGGAGCGTGAGCTCCTCCTACCGTCGATCGACCCTGCGGCATCCGCCCGTATCACCGCCCGTCGCGCCGCGCTCGCGGGTGATCGTCCCGAGCTCACCGAGGCGACCGTCGTCGTTTCCGGCGGGCGCGGTGTCGGAGGAGCGGATGGCTTCAAGGTGGTGGAGGAACTGGCCGACGCCCTGGGAGGCGCGGTAGGAGCCTCGCGCGCCGCGGTGGACGCCGGCTACTACCCGCACCAGTACCAGGTGGGGCAGACCGGCAAGTCCGTCTCGCCCCAGCTGTACATCGCCCTGGGCATCTCCGGGGCCATCCAGCACCTCGCCGGGATGCAGACCTCCAAGACGATCGTCGCGGTCAACAAGGACCCCGAGGCGCCGATCCTCGACCTCGCCGACTTCGGCGTGGTGGGTGACCTGTTCGCCGTCGCTCCCCGGCTGGCCCGGGAAGTGGCCGCCCGCCGCGAGGTCGGTTGACGGACCGAGCACGGAGCATGAGGGAGGGACACTCGACCATGCGGCGCAGCAGCGGGGGAGGGGCGTACAGCGGTTCCCGGTACTCCTCGTACAGTGCCTCGCCTATCGCCGCCACGGTGTCCAGTCCGATGAGGTCGGCGAGGCGCAGCGGGCCCATGGGGTGCGCGCAGCCCGCGGTCATTCCGGTGTCGATGTCCTCCGCCGTCGCCGTGCCGGAGCCGACCATCCGCACTGCCGCCAACAGGTACGGAATCAGCAGGGAGTTCACCACGAAGCCCGCGCGGTCCTGCGCGACGATCGTCTTCTTGCCCAGGATCTCGCCCGCGAAGGCACGCACGCGCAGTTCCGTGGCCTTCGACGTGTGCAGTGAGGGGATGACCTCCACCAGCGGCAGGCATCCGCGTACAAACGTGCGTCGTTTCGATGGTGACCGGAGCCCGGAACGGACTGCGCGTCGCTGACTTCCGGCCGCTGCCCCAGGGCGCACGCACCGGGTCGTCGACCGCATGCTGAAGGGGCGTCAGACTCATGCCGGACGCCTGACGCGGATCGGCGTTTCATGCTGTGGCCGTGGCTGCGGCGGCCTCCCGCAGCCGGCGGATCACGCCGCGGACCGCGGGCGAGGTCTCCCCCCTGCGGTAGGCGCCGACCAGCCGGGTGGTCAGCGGTACGTCCGCCAGCGGACGGTAGGCCACTCCGGGGATGTGCACGCGGCGCAGTGAATCGGGGACCAGGGCCACCGCGAGACCGCCGCCCACCAGCGTGAGAGCCGCGATGAAGTCCCGCACCGGGGGAGCGCACCGCGGACTGAACCCGCCGTGCTCCGCCACTTCGAGGATCTGGTCGCGGCAGCCGTACTCCTCGTCGAAGTGCGGGGCCACGAAGCACTCGTCGCACAGTTTCGCCGCGGGTACGGCCTCGTACGCCGCCAGTGGCGCCGCGGCCGGCAGGGCCAGGACGACCTGCTCGGTGAGCAGGCAGGTGGCCGTGACTTCGGGCGGGTACTCCGGTCTCCACCGCAGGAAGCCGACGTCGATGTCCCCGCTGGCCAGTGCTTCCAACTGGGCCGGCGTCTCCAACTCGCGTACCTCAACCGTCAGTTCGGTGCCGGGGGCGGCGCAGCGGGTGAGGACGTCGGTGAGCACTCCGGAGAACGCGGCGGAGGCGACGTACGCGATCTGGGCATGCCCCAGCTCCCCGCGACCGGCACGTCGGCCCAC
>NZ_JACTVI010000197.1 GCF_014495685.1 Streptomyces sp. TRM68367
CGATCCGGTCCGGGGCCAGCTCCTGGACGCGTTTGAGGAGTTCCTCGTTGCGGCCGGTGCCGAGGACCCTGGAGACGCCCGAGGCCAGCGCGAGGAGGGTGGAGGCGACGCCGAGGGTGCCGGTGATTCCGTCGATCAGCGCGACCTGGCCGGGGCCGGCCCCGGCGTGCTTGAGGGCTCGGTAGGAGGTGCCGATGTAGCCGAGCTTGCCGGCCTGCTCGAATGTCATGGTGTCGGGGATGTTGACGATCGAGTACTGCGGCGCGGTCATGTATTCCGCGAAGCCGCCGTAGGGGTAGAGATCGAAGATCCGCTGGCCGTCGCGGGAGGTGCTGAAGTAGCCGTTCAGGGTGAAGTAGCGGCACCGGCTGAGTTCGCCGCCGCGGCACACCTGGCAGCTGCCGCAGGAGCGCAGGGGGCTCACATAGACCCGGTCGCCGGGCTTGGTGTTGAGTACTGCCTCGCCGACCGCCTCGACCACGCCCGCGGGGTCCAGACCGAAGATCGCGGGGAGCTTCGGCAGCGGCTGGTGCGGGTACCAGGTGGGCCAGTTGTTGATCACATTCGCCATGTTCGGCACGATTCCGCATGCCTTGACCCGCACCAGTACATCGGTGGGCCGTGGAGTGGGCACGTCGACCGTGTCCACGGACATCGGCTCACCGAGCGCGTGCAGTCGTGCAGCGAGCATTTTCGCCATTGAAATACTCCGGTATTGATGGGCCGTACGGTGCCGGGAACTATGAATGCGGGAACGGGTTCGGGTAATTGTCCTCGAGGCCGATGTTCAGCAGACCCATGATGCGGACGCCGGAGTTGTACCAGGCGATGGACAACGACAGTTCGGTCATCTGCCGGTCCGTCAGGTGGCCGGCGGCGGCCCGCCATGTCTCCTCGGAGACGTCGACCTGGAGTGTGGACTCCTTGGCGAGGCGCATGACGGCCTTCTCCGCCTCGTCGAAGAGGCCGGACGACTCGAAGTCGGCCACCGCCGCGAGCTGTTCCTCGGTGAGTCCGGCCTTGAGGCCGTGCGACTGGTGGTGTGCGACTTCGTAAGCGGACCGGGTCGCGTGGCCCACGGTCAGAATCGCCAGTTCGCGTAGCTTGGGGCTGAGGTCGGCGGCCCGCAGTGAGTTGGCGTAGGTCAGGAAGGCGTCCAGTTGTGCGGGCGCGTTGGCCAGGGCGAGGAAAATGTTCGCCGTCGGGACTTTGCGTTCGGTCTCCAGCCGGTCGTACAGCGGCTTCAGGGACTCGTCCGCGTCCTCGCGGCGCAGGTAGGGGACTCGTGCCATGGTGTCTCCTCGGGGGGCGGAAGGGTCAGCGGGCGGACTGTTCGAGCAGGAACCGCTCGAGCGTCATCGGCTTGGGCTGTTCGGTCGGCGGGATCTGGGGCGCGCCGACGAAGGGGGACGCCTCGAAGTACCACTTCTCCAGGGCCGGGAGGCCCCAGCGGGCGTTGGTGCTCAGCGATGCCGCGTCCCAGCGCACGGGTTCGATCTCGGTGTCGATCGTCTGGTAGTGGCTGTTGAAGACCTCCACCCGGTGCCCGTCGGGGTCGCGGAGGTAGGTGAAGAGCATTCCGCCCGGACCGTGTCGTCCCGGGCCGCGCTCGACGCCGTCGCCGTAGCCGAGGATGCCCGCCCAGTCGCAGGCGGTGAAGATGTCGTGGCTCTCGGAGACGGTGTAGGCGAAGTGGTGCAGGGCGGGCCCGGTGTTCTCCACGATCGCGAGGTCCAGGCAGGTGCCCTTGCGGTACATGAACGCACCCAGCAGCTTGTCGCCGTGTTCCAGGTACTCCGAGTTCCGGAAGCCGAGCTCGCCGTAGAAGGCGGTCAGCTCGTAGGTGTCCGGCGCGAAGGTCTGGAAGTGGTCCAGCCGCTGCGCGTGGGCGCCCTTGTGGTGTTCGAAGTCGATGTGCAGCCGCGGCCGTGTCTCCATGTGCGCGCACAGTTCGAGCGGCGTACCGACGGGGTCGCTGACGTGCAGGGTGCGGCCCTGGTAGGGGACGTCGACCCACTCGGCGGGCAGAGCCCGCTCACGGAACCAGGCGTAGGCGAGGTCGAGATCCTCGTCGAAGAAGACCCGGAAACCGATCCTCCGGCACGCGCCCGCGCCCTCTTGGTCGAGCTCCAGGACGAGGCTGTGGTGGCAGGCCTCGGCCAGGCCGCGGAGATAGCAGGTGCGTTCGTCCTCGTCGCTGACGACGAGGCCCAGGACGTTCACATAGAAGTTCCGGCTCTCGGCCAAATCGGCCACGGTGAGACGCACGTGACTGGAGCGGGTGATGTTGAAACTCGGGCGCAGATTGACGGGTGGCAGCATGCTGGTCTCCGTGCTCCGATCGGCTCGCGATGTCGATGACTGTAATACTTCTGGGCCGTTTTACGGCTTGGGCGTGAAGGGCCCGGATCCGGAGAATGTGAGGGCGGACCATCCGCTGAATTGCGCCGATTCACCAAGGGACTCCTCGATACGCAGAACCTCGTTCCACTTGGCCATGCGCTCGGAGCGGGTGAACGAGCCGACCTTCAACTGACCCGCGTCCCAGCCGACGCTCAGGTGCGCGATGGTGACGTCTTCGGTCTCACCGGACCGGGCCGAGACGATGGTGCCGAAGCCGGCGTCCTTCCCGGCGCGCAGGGCCTGGTACGCCTCCGTGACGGTGCCGGCCTGGTTCGGCTTGACGAGCACGGCGTTCGCCGCGCGGCTGGTTGCCGCCTCCTCCACCCGCTTGGCGTTCGTGACCAGGTAGTCGTCGCCGATCACCTGGCAGCGGTGGCCGTAGCGCCGGGTGAACTCCACCATGCCGTCGATGTCGTCCTCGCCCACCGGGTCCTCGACGGACAGGACCGGATACTGCTCGATCCAGCCGCCCAGCATGTCGATCAGTGCTTCGGTGTCCAGGGTGCGGTCGTCCAGGGCCAGCGTGTAGCGCCCGCCGCTGCCGAACTGCGCGGCCGCGACGTCCAGCGAGATGCCGACCTGGGCCGAGGGAGCGAAGCCGGCGGTCTCGATGGCAAGGGTGAGCGTCTCCAGCGCTTCCTCGTTGGAGTCGAAGGCGGGCCAGAAGCCGCCCTCGTCGGCCACACCCTGGGCCTTGCCGGCCTTGCGCATCAGGCTTCCGGCCGCCCGGTAGATCTCCGCGGTCCAGTCCAGGGCCTCGGAGAAACTGCCCGCCGCCGGGCAGACGACCATGAAGTCCTGGACGTCGACGCGGCGGTCCGCGTGGGCGCCGCCGCCGAAGATCTGGATCTCCGGCAGCGGGATGCGGACCGGCCGCCCGCCGGCCAGGTGCTGCCACAGCGGCAGGCCCGCCGATGCCGCGGCGGCGTGCAGGATCGCCATGGACGTGGCCACGATCGCGTTGCCGCCGAGACGGCTGCGGTCGGGAGTTGCGTCGAGGTCCACCAGAAGCCGGTCGACGGCCTCCTGGCCGGCCGCGTCGCGGCCCACGAGGGCGGGTGCGATCTCGTGGTTCACCGAACCCACCGCCCGCTGGACGTCGAGCCCGCCGAAGCGGCTGCCACCATCGCGCAGGTCGAGCGCCTCGCCCCGGCCCGTCGAAGCCCCCGCCGGCGCGATGGCCCGCCCGATCGCGCCGTCCGCGAGGTGAACCTCGACCTCCACGGTCGGTCGCCCGCGTGAGTCCCACACCCTGCGGCCGTAAAGCCTGGCGATCCGCGCGTCTGTCATTGCGGTGCAACCTTTCGAAGTTCGGACGATCGAGGCGCCGAGCGGCGCCCGCGCCTGCCATCGGAGGACGGACGCACACACAGCCCGAGGTGTACGGGAGTCCTCGCCGGCGAACAGGCGCGGACGGGCCTCGCCCGGGCGGCACCCGAATCGGTGCGGCGCCCGGGGTGTGGGGAAGGGAGAGGACGACGATTTCGCTCATCCGTTGCGGCTCTTCTTGTGCTAACGATAGCGCAATCGTGCGGAGTGTTCGCGACTGTGTCAAGAGGTAACCGGCGCTCCGATTCTGCGGCCGCGTTGCTGGTTTCTGTTCTGTCGGGCTGCGGGAGGGTGGTGCTATCGTTCGCATATCCTGTGGCGCTCCGGCAAGAACTCCGGCGGGCCCGCGCTCTCCTGGACGGACGGACAGCACAGGCAGCGTGGGTTCGCCGGGCCCGATCGCGGTCGGCAGGAAAGCGAGCCCGACATGAGGGCCACCCCCCCGCTCGAAGACCGGACGGCCGGTGCCCGCCGTGGTCGCTGACCTCAACCCCGTGCTGCGGGGCTGGGCGGTGTACTTCCACAACGGGGACTCCGGGCGGAGGTTCAACGCGGTCGACGGCTACGTCCACGAACGGCTGTCTTCGCCGGCCGGAAACACGGACTCCGAGGCCGGAACTGGACCACCCGATTCACCTACGGATGGATCTCCCGGCTCGGGGTCTACCGCCTCACCGGAAACGTGCACAGGGCGACGGCACAGGCCAGTCGGTGAACGATGTCGGAAAGCCGTGTGCGGGAGAACCGTGCGCCGTTTCACTCGGCGTTGGATCGCCCCTTCAAGGGGCCGAGGTTCGGAAGGAGGTGACCTCGGGGCCACCCGCCTGACCTGGACGCGAAAGCGCGAGGGGACAACAGCATGGCGGGGAGGCGCGGAGCATCGCGAAGGCGTGGAAGGTGTTGCCGTGCAAGGCCCGCGTGATACGGCGAAGGCCACACTGCTTGAAGCCCAGTCTCCAGCGGTGGAAGACGCACACTCTGCGACACGACGCCTGAGGTCGCAGCCGTCGGCATCGGACGATCCGGAGTTTTGTCGTCTCAACCCTTCCGGCCGGCGGGGGGCGGACAGCGAGTTCGCTCAAGGGGACGGACCGGGCCGCCTACGTCACGCTCGACACGTCCAGCGCAAGGGGAATACGGGATGGCCTACGGTGCGCGAGCCCTATGGCCACAGAGGGGTCGTAGTAGTCGTCGGAGTAACGCCCGACCAGGGAGGACGGGAAAGCCGTCTACACGGGCGAAGGGCCCCAGGTGTCAACAGATCCTTCACGATGGCGAGGTATGCGAAATGCAGAGCGCCGAAGCCCTTCTGGGGATCATCCGTAGAAGAAAGGGCACTGGAGAGCCGTGGTGCTCGGAAAGCGAGCATGCTCGGTTCGGTGGGGGGCCGTCGGAAAAGGACCTGGTCACAGGCACCTCACTGGCGGCCTACCCAACGCACGCACGGTTTGAAGCGGCGGGGGCTGGAACGGAGCGGAAGCCACCGCGCCAGTCCCCGACCCTACTCAGGTGGACCTGGACGGAGCCCTTCCGTCAGGGGGTGCCGTGCTGCCGCGCAGGACCAGCGATCCGGGGGAGACCGACGTGTACG
>NZ_JACTVI010000198.1 GCF_014495685.1 Streptomyces sp. TRM68367
AGCGGCCTGAGCAACAGGCCCCGAGCCCGACTGGACCATGCCTCGACACACCATCAGGCCCTACCCACCCAAACAACGTGACAACGCCCGATGAACGCTCATGCGGGTGGGTGTCGGGGTTGGTGGTCCACCTGCGGTACAGGCTCTGTTGCTCGGGCAGAGTCAGCGTGGGCCCCCGAAATCCTCGGTGCTGCACGGCGGTTACGGGGGCTGTGGGGTTGATGAGGACCGCTTTGGTGCGGTGGGCGTGGGCGAAGAACTGGCGCAGTCCCGCGAGCCGGGACGCGCAGCGGGCGGGGTTTGTGGCGAGGAAAGCTTCCACGTGTGCTGTGGTGACGCTGGTCCAGCTCGTGATCCCTTGGGCATAGAGGGAGATCGCCAGGTCGCGGACGGCGTCGAGGCGGATCTCGATGGTCTTCAGCCGATTCGGCCGCAGGCCCAGCTGGCGGGCCCGCTCACGCTGAATCAGTAAGAAGTCGGCGAAGCCCCGGACGTCAGGGCGCAGCAGGGCGGGGACCGCGTCGATACGGCGCTTGCGACGAGTTGCCGCTCTCTGCTCAGCTAAACCGGGCGGCGGGGCGAGATGGCCGTGGGTGTGGAAGAAGTCGGTGAGCGCCCCGACGAGCTGCGGGCTGTCCTCGCGGGCCTGCGCGAGCAGGGAGGCTGGGCTGGCGGCGGTGTTGCTGAGGATCAGGCGCGCGGTCTCGGCGATGGTGTCGGCTGCGTACAACGGGTGGCGCTGCGTTGCGAGGTGAGCAGCGAAGTCCGTCCACCATGAGGGAGGTTCGGGTATACGGCCCGCCCAACCAGCTGCGCGGGTCAGGGCAGTGTGAGGCGAGTACTCGTAGCATCGCTTGCACAGTCCTTTGGCCCACTGGCTGCTGGTGCCACATCCGTCGCAGCGGTCCGGTGCTGGGGCGGTAGCCGGGTCGGTGCAGGAGCGGCAACGCTGGCTCACGGCCTCCACGACCCGCCGTCGGCCGCAGTGCTGGCACTGGCCCCGTGCCGGTTGCCCGACAGCCCGGCGCTTGCATGCCGCGCACCGCAGCTCCGCTGATCGTCGGGGTGCTCCGCAGTCGGCGCAGGTACGCGAGCACCAGGCGCAGCGGCCGGTGTCAGCGCGCAGCTGCCGTAGTTTGTGGCAGGCGGCGCAGCGGCCGCGGACGGCGTCGGCTGCGGTGGCTGTCATCGGACCAAGCCGTGGAGAGGTCCGGGCCGTCACAGCGGTGGCAGGGATCGGTTGAGAGGGGCGGGCGGAGGGGTTGCGGCGCGGGCCGACGGTGGAGCTGTATCAGGTACCGCGTGGGGCGAAGGCGAAGAGCCGGGCGGCGGGCCGCCGTCACGCAGAGCCAGGAGATCGCCCGGGGTGCAGTCAAGGGCAGTGCACAAAGCTGCCAGCGTAGACAGCTTCACCTGGGAAGGCTGCTTGGTGAACAGCGCGGACACCGAAGCCGCGGCGAGTTCGAGACCGGCCCGCTCGGCCAGGAGACGGCGCAGCTCGGTGCCCGTCCAGACTCCGCGTTGCGCCGCGGTCATCCGCAGCCTCCACTCCACCAGCTGGCCGGGACCCGCGGGCGGGAGGGCGTGCGGTTCGGGTGTGGTCATCAGTATCCTGCCCGGGGCTCAGCCGGCCAGTTCAGCGACGGCGGTGAGGGTGGCGCGGCGCCAGGCGTCTTCGACAAAGGTATGCGAGGGCTTGACATAAGCCATGGTCGAGGCGATGTGGTGGTGACCGAGAAGCTGCTGGACGGCGATCAGGTCCATGCCCTGCTCATAGTGGTGGGTCGCGCAGGCGCGACGCAGCGCGTGCGGAGTGAACCGCTCGCGGGAAGGCCGGCCTTCCAAGTCCAGCAGGCGGGCGAGCCGGTCACGTACGGTCTCCGGCTTCAGTACCTCTCCGCGGCTGTCGCAGAACAGCGGCGCGCTGTCGGGAAAGAGCGGGCGGATGTCGCTCTGGTACCAGGCAAGGATCCGGTCGAGGCCGTCGAGCAGCGGCGTCCAGCGGGGGCGCGGGCCGGAGGTGTTCGCGGCCTTGCCGAACCGTACGTGCAGCTTCCCCGACGGCCCGAGCTGGGGGTGGACGTCGCAATTGTCGAGGCGGACCAGCTCACTCACGCGTACCGCTGAGTGGTACAGCGTGCGCAGCAGCGCGTAATTCGAGTACCCGGGGCCCGGCCCGCCAACACCAGAGCTTGGAGCATTACGTCCACGTCCGGTGCCTCGAGCTGCCAGACGGGCCGGTCGAAACAGCCCGGCACCCGTTCCAGCAGCGAGGCGTAGCAGCCGATCGTCGTCGCCGAGAACCCGCGTACCACCCAGGTCGACGCGAACGCGCTCATGCACTCGGCCTGGAAGACCCACACGTCCGGGACCTCGCCGCCGCCATCCACCGGGCTGGTGAGCCCGCCATCGATCAGCCGGAGAAACCGCTCCCCCATACCCCACCACCATCTCGTGACCGCTCATTCAGGTGACACCTGAGCAACACGCCCGCCACCAAAGCCATCAACGAGACACCGGAAGAAACGCAACGCCACCACCCGGCAAACCCCGCAACCCACACCAGGCCACCTGAACCACTACCGCAGCCCCCACGCCTGGGACGACGCGGTGCGGACCGCAACAGACTGAAACTTGACCGCCCCCGAGCGAAGACAGACTCAAGGACTCCGGCTCCCGCAGGGCACCAAGCCCCCTCCCCCTGAAACCGCCGATCGTGTGACCCCGATGGCCCCGGCTGGCTGGCTGGCCGACGCCGGCTACGGCCAGAACGCCGACTTCCGCGCCGCCCTGGCCGAGCGGGAGATCCCGTATGTGGTCGGCATCCGTGGCGATCTGACCGTCCAGCCGCATGACGCGCACCCCGCCGCCCCGGCCTTCTCCGGCACCGGACGTCCGCCGGTCCCTCGCTAGCGGCAGCCACCGGTGACGGTGACCAGGCATCTGCGGCCGGCGGGCGCAGTCGTGGAGCAGCCGTGAAGCCTTTGCATGTACATCATCAATAGTTCGCAGCGGCCCAACGCCTGTGTGGTCTCTGTGCTTTGATGCGGCGACAAGATCGTTTACCGCTCGTCAGAGCTCGCCAGGGTTACTCAGGAGGAGATTTCCGTGCGCCTTCCGCGCTTCGCAGCCGCTGCCGCTGCGACACTCGCCATCGCCGTCTGGCCCACCGCGGCCCACGCGGCCACCGCCACCTCGACCTCCACCGAGCAGGGCGTGGACAGCCACGAGGCCGAGCGGACCGACGCCCAGATACGCGCGTACTGGACGCCGGAGCGCATGGCGGACGCTCTCAGGCATCCCGTCGACGCGCCGACCGCACCCGCAAGCACCACCACCGCCCCGCGGCACGAGGCCTCCGTCCCCAGCAGGCCGATGACCGCCTCCGCGCGGGGCATCCTGCCGAAGACCACGACCTCCTACTCGACCACCGCGGCCACCGCGACGGTCTCGGTCTCCCAGGAGGTGCCGTACTCGACGAACCCGGCGTACTCCCTGGTCGGCAAGCTCTTCTTCGACCAGCCCGACGGCTCGCACCACGTCTGCAGCGCCTCGTCAATCGTCTCCAGCAACAAGAACACCATCTGGACGGCGGGACACTGCGTCCACCTCGGCAACGGCTCCGGTGACGCGGGCTGGTCGCAGAACGTCTACTACGTCCCCGGCTACCGGGACGGCAACGGCCCGTACGGCGCCTGGACCAGCGCCCACATGTACGCCCCGAGCACGTGGACCGCGGACGGAGACCTCAAGGAATCCGACATGGCCGCGATCGTCCTCAATTCCCACCCCACCTACGGCAGTCTCCAGACCGCGCTCGGCGGCGCCCTCGGCTACACCTTCGCCGACAACGCCACCGACTACAGCGACGTCTACACCATGGGCTACCCGCAGGACGGCTACCAGCGCACCGACCTCAACGGCGAGCGCATGATGTACTGCGAGGGCGACTCGGTCGACGCCAGCTACTTCAACCCGTTCGACGACAGGCTGAAGGTCGACTGCGACATGGGCCATGGCGCCAGCGGCGGCCCGCTGGTCTACGGCACCTCCGCCGGCAACCCGCAGATCGTCGGCGCGGTCAGCCACCACGAGTCCGACAGCAACGGCAACCGCCTCAGCGACGACCTGTTCTCCTCCGAGCACGGAGCCAACGCGGCGGCCGTGATCAGAGCGGCGAACGCCGCCTGACGGAGACAGTCGCTCAACACCGAGGGCCCGCACTCTTCTTGAGTGCGGGCCCTCGGTCATGGTCAGTCCATCGGGCGTTGCTCAGCGGGTCACTGTCGGCATCGGATCCGTCCCCGGGTGTTTCGACCGCTCGCGGACCAGCGAGTCGAGAATCTCCTGCCTGGTCATCTTCCCGACATCGGCCGGCAGGGACTTGCCAGATGCGGCGAGCTCCTCCGCCCACTGCCGAATGAGCTCGGCTCGGGTCGGCGCGGTCTGCGTGTTCGACGACACGGCGTCCGACGACGCGGGCACGCTGTCGCTCGTCGCCATCGTGACGGCCGTCGCCGCCGATCCGGCGATCGCACCGAGCAGCACTGCCCCGACCACGATCCGCTTCTTCATAGCGGGTTGCCGCATGTTCATCCCGGGATGCTAACCGAATTGATCATGGACATGGGGTGATCCAGGTTCACGACAGGTGAAGATCCAAAGGACGAACGCTCCCCTTCTGGAGAGCTTCGAGGGGGCCTAGCGTAGAAGCGGGCCTCTCCAGGAGTCGGCTCGGGCATGCCAACAACCTAGGGGAACCGGCATTTCACGCACAACGGTAGCGTCACTTGCTGGCGCTTGGGCTGCGGGATGTGACGAGCCTCACTGACGAGCAGGGCACCAACCTCTTCGCCGACAGCACCGCCGACGACGGGCTCGCCCCGCTCGCCAAGTCCTTCCTGGCCGGCGTCCTGGAGCACGCCCCGGCCCTGATGGCCGTCCTCAACCCGACCGTCAACGCCTTCAAGCGCCTCGCCGATCCCGGCTCACTGGCCTCCGTCACCGCCAACTGGGGCTACGACAACCGGCTCGCCTCCGCCCGTATACCGCCCGAGCGCGGCCCCGGCGCCCGCGTCGAGGTCCGCATCGGCGACGGGGCGGCCAATCCCTACATGGCGATCGCCGCCCTGCTCGCGGCCGGACTCGACGGCATTACGGGACCTGACACCTCCGCCGCCCATCGCCGGCGACGGCGCTGTCACGTTGGTTGACTGGATGGGATGATCTTCTGGTTGATCGTGCGGGAGGGGGCTGTTCGTGGGGGCCGTGTCGCCGTCGT
>NZ_JACTVI010000199.1 GCF_014495685.1 Streptomyces sp. TRM68367
GAGCCGCCTCGATCCCCTCCGGTCTCCCCATACCACAACAACGAGGACCAAGGCCCGAAGCCACGGCTTGTTTCCCGGCAAGCCCTAAGTGCCCGATCCCTGACGCTTCTCGACGAGCCCTTGATGGCTCAGTGCCTCCAACGACCGTGCAGCCGTAGGCCGGGACACCTTCCAGTCCGCCGCCAACTGCCGCTCGGACGGCACCTCGTCCCCCGGTCGCAGGTCACCCCGAAGAATCTGATCACGGATGTAGTGCGCGATCTGGAGATACTTCGGCTGAGCCTCCTCGATCTGCGGCATCAGTCCTCCTCACCCAAGGCGAGCCCCAGGCGAGTAGTCGGGAACCCCGCTACCAAGACTGAGGCCTGCTTCTCGATACAAGTGGCTATGGCCTCTAGCCACTATAGGGTGAGTGGTCACCCCCCACCCCGTAGGCTGAGACGCATGACGCGGTTGATCGTCGCAGCAGGAGGAGGGGGCGACGCAGTCGCCGCCGCAATGATTCACGCCGCCCTCTACGGCGACGAGGACCAGGCGGTGATCCTCACGTACGCGTGGGACCGCCTCCTGATCGATCCCGTCCCGGGCCCCCGAGGACCAGACAACTTCACCGGCCTTCAGCCCCTCACTCCAGCAGTCTGGGCAGTGCCGGCCGAGGCCCGCCCCATCGCTCCGGCAGGCTCCACCCTCCCTCGACTCGCGGCAGAGCTCGGGCACACATTCGCTCTGATCGACCCGCGTCAGGGAGTCGAGGGCATCACGCGGCAACTCGAAGAGCTCGTGGACCACTTGTCGCCAGAGTCGATCGATCTCCTGGACGTGGGTGGCGACATCCTCTCCCGAGGTGATGAACCGACGCTGAAGAGCCCCCTCGCCGATGCCGTCACGCTCGCTGCGTGCTGCCAGGTGAATGCGCCCATCCGCCTTTTGGTGACAGGCCCCGGCCTCGACGGCGAACTCCCTCTCGACGACCTACGCAGCATCCTTGGCCCGCTCATCCACACCCTCGCCGCGAAGGACGTCGAGCCGATCAGCTCGGTCCTGGAGTGGCACCCCTCCGAGGCAACCGGGATGCTCGCTGCGACTGCCCGAGGCGTACGCGGCACTTGCGAGATGCGAGACGCCGGCCTCCCGGTCCCCCTCACCGACGAAGGGCCGAAGGTCCATGAGGTCGACCTGGACGAGGCGCTGACCCGCAACCAGTTGGCCCGCGCCATTCTCACGACCGCCACCCTGGACGAGGTTGAGGCACACAGCCGCGAAATCTGCGGCTACTCGGAGATCGACTACGAGCGCAACAAGGCCGCATGGCTTAAAGACCAGCCACCGGCGCAGCTCGACCCGGAGGCCGCACTGTCCCAGTTCGACCAGTTCGAAGCCGAGGCCCGCAGCCGCGGAGTTACCCACACGACGTTCCGCCGCATCACCGAGGCCTTGAACCTCAACGGCTCCCTGCGCGAGGACCTGCGCCAGCTGCTCATCAACAGCCGACCGGAGCAGTACGACGCGCCCTTGTGGCGCATCACAGCCACTACTGAGTAACAACCTTCTTCACGGGTTCAAGGCGGCTCGCTCCGCTCGCCGCGCGCGGCCCGGCGGCCGGGCCTGCGCTCCTGTCTCCGCCCCACTCCAGCCCGCCCGGCGCCCGGGCCGCGCGCTACAGCAATCAGCCGCTTGCCATAGAAGGGGTACGTCGTGGCTGGGGCGGTCGACTCCGCGGCTTTACGCAGCCACTCTGGCGCGAGCCTCGAAGATCATGGCCCCAACGTCGTGCTTTACCGGGCAGGTCCACAGAATGCCCGACGCGCTGGAAGCTTACGGGGCCATGATCACTCGCGCCAAAGCAGCTCCAGCCCAAAGCCGCTCCGCCGACCTCGTTGCGCACACGAAAGTAGTTGCGGCTTCCACTTTCACGCCTCGGAGAGTGGATCGCGTGACCGGTCCGACGTGGGCCAAATATATGGCAGATCGTTCGGCACATCGGGGAAGAGTGGTGCGTAGGTGCTCGGGTCCTTGCGCACCAGCGCCGACCGGTGGCTGCGGTGAAAGGCATCGTCACCGAGCCAAGGAGGCAGTTCCCCAGCAGACGCAAGTCGCATCTGGTGACGAACTGATGCACCGGGACGGAATACGAGGAGGTCAGCGACAAGTGCGGCCGCACAGCCATCCTGATGACCGTGTTCACCCCACACCGTGCAGACTTCCAGGCCATATCGGACCAGCGCTTCCTCGTATCCAGCCCACATTCGCACTGCCGGATGGCGGCGCCACCCGTAACCCGGCACGACAAGGCCGCGAAGTACCTGCAACGCCTCGACCCGCTGTTTGCCAAGTCGGCGACGGTCCAAGATCAGGGCCGAAGCCCTGAAGTCGGAATAGGGCAAGAATGTCTGCATACCGCCGCCCCTGACAGCATGTACATGTTTGCAGCGCGAAAATCCGGTGTCCGACTCGGCCTTTACCGATCTTCGGTGCTTGGGGTGCGTCGGCCGAGGAGAAGCGCCAGACCGATCATGGCGATGCCCAGCCCGAAGTGGAGCCAGTCATCGGCAGTGTTGAGGGGTACGAAGTTTGCGTCGCTGTCCTGACTGACAGCCAAGCCGTAGATCCACAACACCAGGTAGATGGCCCCACCGCCTAGCAGATAGGAATACGCAGCGGGAGCGGTGCGGGCGAGTGCCAGACCGGCAACGCCGAAAGCCAGGTGTATGAGGTTGTGCAGGATGGAGACCTGGAAGACCCCAAACAGCTTGGCATTCGACTCGTGCGAGGCGAATTCCATCGCGCTGTAACTCGTGGTGATGCCGGGGATGAAGCCCAGTACGCCCACCAACAGGAATACGATACCCACCAACATGGCGGCCTGCTGTACGGGGGTGCCAGTGGTCACGTGGCGTGTAGGTGCGGTCATGGTTAGTGGATCCTCACTGTCGTACGGGTGACGAGTCAGCAGAAAGCTGTTGCCGAGTACCACGCCTGGTGCAAAACACCACCTGATCGACCATGAGTATCAGCCCATGCAGCCAAGTCGGGTCGGTCGACGCCAGACGGTGTCCGTCCCATTCAGGCCAGCGTCAAGCCGCCGATCGAGCTTCTCGGCAAGTTGAAGCGACAAACAAAAAAAGGGGGGCCGATTCCTTAGAGCGCGAGTTTTTCCCAAGAAATCGGGCACTCTCAGGTGTGGGCAGTGACTGCTGAGGTTCTGGCCAGCGCTGGGATCAAGAAGCGCCATGTTCAGGATGCTGAGCATCAGCTCGTCGTTCTCTTCCCTGCCACTGCCCGGCTCGTAGAGTCGTTGACGCTGCCACAACAGGCGCGAGGGCGACGATGGCGAACAGACGTGCGGCATTGCCGAACGGCTCGC
The DNA here is from genome assembly GCF_014495685.1 of Streptomyces sp. TRM68367. GTDB lineage: Bacteria > Actinomycetota > Actinomycetes > Streptomycetales > Streptomycetaceae > Streptomyces. Next base: position 3,365 of record NZ_JACTVI010000199.1, read on the forward strand.
ACTCACCCCGGCGAAGACCCGTCACCGCCAGGACCACAGGAAACAACCCCCACTTACCGGCCTATAACCGGGAGAAAACCGTGATCATCAAGAGAATGCACGAGATGGGCGTCCGCAGCGAGCACGCCTATACAGCCGCGTTCACCTCCATCGGCCTCACCGTGGCCATCTGGGTGACCAGCCTCAAGGCCGAACCCGGCACCGGACTCGACCGCGCCGACCGATGGGGCATCTTCGTGGGCGAGTGGGCTCCCACGTTCTTCGGTCTCGGCCTCGCGCTGTCCCATTACGAACAGCATGACGGCACCCTCACGGCGAGCGTCCATGAATTCCGGGAGCGCAAGGAAGCTAGCTGAAACCGGAAGCTTCCCGGTGGTGCCTGCCCAGGCAGGCACCACCGCCATACCAACGACGCGGCGCACACCCGGGCTTACGAGAACCACCTGCGCACCTTCCTGGAGGCCTCGTCCGGCTTCGCGGTGCCATTCGAGCGCCACGTGATCGACGTGGACTTCCGATCAGAGACCGTGCAGGTCCCCCTTCACCTCTACGTTCCCGAGAACCTGCCCGCGGACGCACCCGTCGTGCTGGTCTTCAGCGGCGTGGACACCTGGAAGGTCGAGGTGCACGCCACCGCGCTTGCGACGGCTCGTCTGGTCGGCGCGCGGGTGGCCATCGTCGACATGGCCGGCACCGGAGAAGCGCCGGTAGCCAGCGGACCCGACGGAGAGCTGTACGTCGGCGACGTCCTCGACTGGCTGCGCCGCCGCTTTCCCGAGGCGCGCAAGGTAGGCACCGTCGGCTTCAGCTTCGGCGGGCACTGGACGATCAAGCTGGCCCTGCGCCGGATGGTCGACGCCGCGGTGAGCATCGGCGGGCTCATCGACACCGCCTTCACCCCCGAGGCCGCCGCCCGGCTCCGATTCGGCATGCCCGGCATCTTCGGCAACTCCCTGCGGCCGGACGCCGAGCCGAGCCTCACCGAACTCCAGGCCGCCATGGCCGCCTTCTCGCTGATCGCTAGTCCGCGGTGATCTCACTCGCGCCGGTGGCATAGCCGACGGCTGCGTCGAGGAGCTGTCCGACGACGGCGGCCTCCTCCGGGCTGCGCGGGGAGTAGGTCACGGCGTAGCTCTTGGTGCCCTCGGGGGCACCGCTCCACGACAGCTGCGGGGAGAGGTCCTTGCCGCCGGGGACACCGACGATGCCGGACATCTGCGCGGCGGGCCAGGTACCGCCGTCGTCCACGGTGGTGCTGGTGACGGTGAAGCTCGGCACGTCGGGGAGCTTGGCGAAGGTCGTGCTGAGGCTGGCGATCGAGCGCGGTGACCTCGACTGGGAGGCACGCGTGCGCGCGGCCCACCACCGCCTCGCGCGCACCCCCTTGTACGCGCCGGAAGAGGGCGAGTACCTCAGCAGCGCCTGGTCCCAGGCCCACCGCGCCTTCCGCCGCGCCCTGCTGGAGGGGTGCGGCAACCCCGTGCTGCTGGACGCCTTCGACCGGATGTGGACCGCCAGCGAGCTGGGCCGCCGCTGGTCGGCCCATCGCACACCCGATCGTGACGTCGCCGACGAACACCGTCAGCTGGAGGAGGCGACCCTGGCCCGCGACGCCGACACCGCCATCGACGTACTGACCCGACACCTGGCCCTGACCGCCACCGTCCTGGCCGGGCCCAAGACCGGCTCCCCCTAGGTCCTGTCTGGAGTTCGGATCACGAGTGTGGTGCGATGCTGCGGAGCCAGAGCATCGCACCACACAGGTGCAGTCCGGCCTC
>NZ_JACTVI010000002.1:0-11600 GCF_014495685.1 Streptomyces sp. TRM68367
ACGCCACGTCACCGGGCCATGCTGTGTTTTCGCAGGTCAAACCCTATTTCCAGCGACTATGCCGCTACCTCTGCTGCGGAACTCCGGGCTGGTTCGCCACCAGTTTGTCGTAGCCCTTCTCCTTCGCCTTCGTCTCCGTCGCCTGTGAGGAGTCGTCTTCGCAGGCAGCGGCGCCGAAGCCGACCAACAGAACAGCGGTGACGGCCAGTGCGGTACGGGCGATACGCTTCATGGCCTTTCTCCTCTTCGTCTTTCCTCTTCGTCACGGCGCACACGTGGTGTTCATGTCGTCCACGTCCAACCGCGGCGGCAGGTCCTTGTCCCTGAAGGCACTCCGGTGCTCCTGCGCGGCTTTGGCGTTGTATTCGCTGACCGCTTCGATCCGGGACGACTTCAAGGCGGTGAGGGAGGTGCTGATCTGGGCCCGCCTGGACTCGGAGGCCGTCTTGTTCTCCTCTTCCAGAGCCTTGATGGCCCCTTCCTTGGACTGCACCGTGGAGCAGAGTCCGAAGAACTCCTCGTACGTGGCGATCCGAAACGCACCTGAACCTTCGGTGCGGTTGCGCTTGTCGACTTCGCCGCGGAACGGAGCAGTCAGCCAGCTGACGCCACCGAGTGCGAGGCTGATGGTCAGGCCGACCGTGACCAGGGCGGCGATACCGCCGATGACCCAGATCCCGGCCTTGACCTCTTCCCGGGCCTTGCTCATGGTTCTTCCTTTCCCGTCCGTCACTCAGCCGGTGCCATTCCTCTCCGCAGAGCGCGACACCACCTCCAGCCACCACGGAACGGGCAATTCACGGTGAACGCCCAAGCGCAAGCTACAGAGAAGCTCCCGGGACCCCTCCCGAAAGCCGCATCCCCGGGGTCGTTCCCGAAGCCGCACGAAGCCCGATCCGGCCTGCGTTGCCCTCGCCCTCCACCCCCGCAGCCCCTAACCTTGCATTCGCGTTAGCGAATCCAATGCTGCTGGACTCGGGGGGAACGCGTGACCGTACTCATGGTCGCCGCAGCGATATACGGCATGCTCCAGCTGTTCACACTGTCATGGCCAACCCGTTCGGTACGCCTCTCCACGACCCTGTTGCTCATGCTCGTAGGCGCCTACGCCGGCACAACAGCCGCAGCCCTCCTGGAGCTCACGTACACGCGCACCATTGCCCACACAACGGGCCAGTCCCTGACCGACGTAGTGAACACCACCTCCTACCAGACCGCTCCATGGGTGGAGGAACTGGCAAATGTCGGCATCGGCCGCCCGGAGACGGTGGGCTTGGTCCTCGGCGCCAACGCCGATGGAGGCCTGGCCCGATCTTATGGGTGTCGGTCCGGAGGTAGCCGCCCAGCATCCTCAACTGGCATCGGCGCGGGGGCGTGAGGAGCCCCCGCTGGTGGTCTTCTCCGGTGAGAGGCAAGGAGCGCGGACGCCGATGCAGGGCCCCTGACGGCGAGCACCCGCAGTCCCTACAACAGGTGGTCGGCCTTACCCGCCTTGATCTCCCGGATGAGGGTACGAAGGGCCTCCCGATTGTCGGTGAGATACCGATCTTCCTGCCCGGCAACGGCGATGTAGGCGTTGCCCTCGTCGTCGGTGCCTATGCGGAAGCAGTTGGCTCCTTCGCCGCAGAAGGGCTCTTCCCAAGCGATCGTGGGCATGACGGATGTCTCCTAGAGGTCCTTGGCGAGAGTACGAATGAAGCGCCGGGAAGCGTCCGGTGCGAGCGCCACAGACTCCGCCGCGTCGAGCTGGGCCCGGTACTTGCGGAGCTGCTTGTCGGAGTCGACGAACTCCGGGCCGTGCGTGCTGTCGAGCTCCACGGTGTCGAGCTGAGGAACGGCCGCCTCGGCGTATACGACTGACTGCCCTGCCCCCGGGAAGCCTCCGGCCTTGAAAGGGATGACCCGTACCGTCACGGCCTCACGCTCGGACATGCGCAACAGGTGCTCCAACTGCCGCCGTGCCACGGCCGCACCGCCGAACTCCATGCGCAGCGCAGCCTCGTGGATGATGACGTACAGCCCCGGCGGCTTTGGCCGATCGAGGACCTGCTGCCGATCCATCCGGTGCGCCACGCGCGCATCCGCATCCGCTGGCGGCAGCCGCGGAATCACGGCTTCGAAGACCGCGCGGGCGTGCTCCTCAGTCTGCAGGAGCCCGGGCAGGTGCACGCTCAGCGCCATACGCACGCGTTCGGCGTGCCATTCCAGCTCGGCGATGTCCAGGAAACTCGTGGGCAGTTGGCCCCGATAAGACTCCCACCATCCCTTGTCGCGCTCACCTGCCATCGCGGCAAGTGCCTCGATGAGAGGCTGTTCCTCACAGCCGTAGTTGCTGGCCAGAGTCCGTACGCGTTCCGGGCTGATGCCTGAGCGTCCCGATTCCATGTTGGGCACGTTCGTGCGGGGGACCTCCAGCAGCCCGGCGGCGTACTCCGTCGTCATCCCGGCCGCAAGGCGCATCTTGCGCAGCTCGGCACCAAGGCGCCGCTGACGTGCCGTCGGCGTACTTCTCGGCGCCATGCGCCCTCCCCCTCCGTATCTCTGACGGGGTCAGTCTGCCGTTGCGCCCGGCGCATGGTCCACCTCGACAAGACCCAGACCTCGCTAATTGGTAGTACGTGTACTCCTCGATGCTCTACAGTCGGTGACAGATCGACCGCGATCCGCCACCACGTCGGAAGCGCATCGCGCGAGCCTGCCCGCAACCTCCTCCCCTGGGAGGGGCGCTCGCGTCAGGGAGACAAGCAGCCATTTCCGGAGTCCAAGCCATCAGCCATGCAAGGGAGTTGCCATGCCCGCTGCCGTGACGTACTGCCAGGTCCCGACCGCCACCGACCTGCCGCCCACGCCCCCGTCCCCCGAAAGCCTCGCCTACAGCCTCACGCTCCCCGCCGCCCCGCACAGCCCAGCCATCGCCCGCGCCGCCACCCGCACAATCCTGCGAGCCCACGGCCTTGAGGACGTGACCGACGCGGCGGTGCAGGTGGTCAGTGAACTGGCGTCCTCTGCTTGCCGTTTCACTCCCGCCGCGGAGGTGTACGTCTCCCTCCGCTACCGCGAGGCCGCCCTGCGCGTGACCCTCTACGACAACCACCCCCGCCACACCCACCCCCGCCTCGCCATCGCTTGCGACACCCGCCGCCGCGCGGCCCTGCGGGTCCTGGCCTGCGTGGTCCGGGCGTGCGACGGCGACTGGGGATTCGGCGACGCGCGGGAACCAGGCGGGGGGACGCGGATGTGGGCGGTGCTGCCGAGGCTGGGGGCGCGGGCATATCTGGACGGCGAACGCACCGGCGAGTGACGTGCCGCCAGAAGGCGATCGGGCCTGCGCGGAACTGGGTTGCCGCCGTCGGTCGAAGTGCGTCAGCCGCGCTGCTGCACTGCATGACGGCACACGCCCGAGGCGCGCGAGCACAGTCCGCGCGGGCGGCGTCGCGCACCCCTCTGTCTTGTGGGTCATGGCCCCATCGAAGAAGTAAACTCAGATCGGCTGGAGCCCGAAGTGCTCGCCGCAGGCAAGGAAGCGGCGGCAGCCCGTGGACTGGACTTCAGTCGCTACGTCGAGCGGCTCATCATCGAGGACACCACCGGCGCGCCCGCGCCGTCGGCGTGGCCGCCGCGCAGCGCTTCATCGAGGAGCGCGGTGTCTTCCTCGATGCCCTGGAGCAGCAGCTCGACACCCGGTACGGCCGCGCGTGATCCCGCACATCGACGAGCCCTGGATCACGGTGTGCTTCCGCTGACTGGGGCGATTGAACTGGGCCAGGTCCTCGATCGCAGTGGTATCACGCAGGACACGACCGAAACGGTCTGGTGAGGGGCCAGGCAATCCCATCGCCTCCCTCTTCCTGCTTTCGAGGGATGGCGGGGTGGGGGATTGCGAAGTAGTTTCAAAGTCATGTCGACCGAGAACGCTGCCGTGAACTTCTCCGAGCTGGTGAACAAGAACAAGCAGACGCTTGCCCCTCTCAAGGAATCGCCACGGCTGCTGCTGCACCGCAGGGACGGTGAGGACCTCGTCCTCACCACGGCGGCACGAGCCGAGCAGGAACAGACCGTGGTGTCGGCGGCCACACGGATACTGGCCGCGATAGCACGTTACGAGCCCGGCAGCATGGAACTGCTCCTCGACATACTGCCGAACGCCTTTCCCTGGGTACGATTTCTGCCCGAGGCCGATCTCCACGCCTTTGCCGTCGAACTGGTCGACACCATGCGGGCCGCCGACTCGATCGCCAATAGCGCGGCGGTCGCACAGCTGCTCACCGCATGGCAGCACACGGCCGAGGTGCACTCCGATCCCGAACTCCTGGCCGCACTGACCCGTGACCACGCCGAAGACTACGGTCCGGCACCGGATCCGCGGGATGTCGCGTGAGCGCGGGCCGCGGCGACCGCGCCGCCCCTCCGGCGCCACCGGGCCAGTGGGAGGTCCGCTTCGCGGACGCGGCGGCGGCCAAGGGATGGGGCAACCTTGCCCAGTAGGCACGCGAGAACACCTACCGAGCCTGGCTCACCATGCGGGCAGAGCCCAGACCAACCATGGAAACACCGCGGCATCACCGCCTGAAGGGCAGCCTCGCGCACGGAACCCACGGGGGCCATACCTGCGAGCAGTGGCAGATCGAGGTGACCGGCGGTGGACGTGTCTGGTACCTCCTGGACGCCGCCCGCGACACCTGCTGGATCACCTTCGCAGGTACAGGACACCCTCGCGCCACGGACCGCTGAGTCCGTACGGTCGCGGCCAGCCGGTGCACGACCGCCGCACGACCCTCGGCCTGCCACGGCCGGCGTTGGGCTGGCGGCCCGGCATGACGGGCGACGAGGTGGAGGCCGTCGAACTGGGCGGAATCCTCCCTGTCACCTCCAGCCTGCTGCTCATGCTGGCCGTGGCACTCGACGTACTTCCGGCCTTCCCTCCGCCACGACCTCCACCCGCACCCCGACCTGCACCCCCCACCCAGCCATCGCCCCCGCCTCCGCCTCCACCACATGCCGTGCCCGAAGCCGAGGCACCCCCAGCCGCCCCGACGGCATGGTGCGCACGGCGATGACGCGCAGATCGCGGTCGAGGTAGGCGACGTCGATGGGAATGCGCATGCGAAGGGTGTGCACGCTGTTGGCTGGGGAGAGCAGGATCGCCCCGTTAACGCGATCTCGCCCGAGCAGCCCCTTCGTACGGGCGCGATAGGAGGTGGCGATCTCCAGTGGCACGCTGACAGGCGCTCCCCGACCACCCGCATGCACGAGCAGCCGCCCGCACCCGTCACGCCAGTGTCGCCTCAAGGGAAGCTCCCCGTCGTCCGCTCTTGTCTGACCTGCCTGAACTGACCGTATCCGCATGGGGGTAGGTGGGCACACCTGTGGCGCCGTGACAACTGGACACTGGGCACTGCGCGTTACGCAACCGTTACGGCTGGACGGATTCGGGAACCACCAATTTGCTCCCATACGCCCCGTCAGTCGACAACTTTCATCCTGGTGTCGCCCGATGTTGCTGGATAGCGTTGTGCGCTCAAGAGAATCCGGTCGGTGTGGTGGAGGCGTCGGCTGGGCCCCGGAGTCAAGCCAGAGAAGAAGGCCCAGGTCGACGAGATCTGGTTCGCGGGCGACACACGTTTCGCCGGCGTCATCGCGGTCCCCGGTCCTCGGCGCCTCTTCCTTGTGTACCAACAGCTCACCAAGGACTCGCGCGTCCTCACGGACGTGCAAGAGGCCGCCCCTGAGGCCTTGGCCCGTGCCCGTCGCGCCGGGATCCGGGTGCCGGAACGAAACGATCAGCGGCCCTCTGGTGGCAGGTGACCAACGCGGCGCACCGCGTCCAGCATGGCGACGACGGCGTCGCCTGGACCGCTCGTTGGCTTGGACGCCTTCTGGGCCACCAGGAGGCACCTCAGTCATGCCGGAAACCGAAACCGCGATCAGCGATCGCGACCCCCGTCACGGCATTCACCAGTCTGAATCGCTCCCAGGGAAGGAGCGCGAGTGGAAACCAACTGAAACCAACGGCAAAGACGCTGACCAGCAGGGTGAGATTCTCGGGAAGGAGCCAGCGGAGCTGGGCGACGACCAGGGCCGTGATCAGCACATAGACGCCGAAGAAAAGAACGGCCAGCATCTTGAGAGCCGCTTCGCCCGGACGGAGCCGTGGCTTCTCCGGAGTGCCGCGAACGAACTCGTACAGAATTAGCGGCACTAACAACCCGGTCACACCGCCGAAGCCAATACCTCCGACCAGCAAGGCTCCGCGTCCGTCGTCTGGTACTGCCGCCGACAGGAACGACTCATCGGCCAGCCCCGCTGTCAGAGACACTCCGGCAAAACCGCCCAAGACCGTGGTAGTCAAGGCGAGGGTCAAAGCTGCGCCGAATAGCTCATTTCCGGCACGGTACGTCCAGAGGCCCCAGTCTCGGGCCCACCAGAACCTGATTCCCAGGACATGCCTCTCCGAATCCTCGCGGGTCGGATTGAGGGAAGCTGGTGTTTCAACGACAGCACGATGTGCGGCGTCTTCCAACAGAGGCTCGTCGAGGTCGGGGCGTACCGGGCGTAAACCTGTTGTGGGGTATCCCGAGTGTTGGGTAGGAAGATGCCCATGACTGAACTCGGCGCTGTCTTCCGGCCCCAGCTTTCGCCCGAGCGGCTGCGGGGTATCGCTCGGCTTGCTGATGATGTGGGGCTCGAACAGCTCTGGCTGTGGGAGGACTGCTTCCGGGAGGGTGGTGTCTCGACGGCTGCCGCTGCGCTGGCATGGACCGAGCGGGTGCGGGTCGGGGTGGGGCTATTGCCCGTGCCGTTGCGGAATGTAGCGATCACCGCCATGGAGATCGCCACGCTGGAACGGATTTTTCCGGGGCGGGCGCGGGTGGCTGTCGGGCATGGGGTGCAGGAGTGGATGGGGCAGGTCGGTGGGCGGGTCGAGTCGCCGGTGACCTTGCTGCGGGAGCATCTCGGCGCGCTGCGGGCCTTGCTGCGCGGGGAGCGGGTCACGACCGAGGGGCGGTACGTGCGGCTCGACGACGTGGGGCTCGACTGGCCGCCCGCGGAGGCTGTGCCGTTGATGGTCGGGGCCACGGGGCCTCGTACGCTGCGGCTCGCCGGTGAGGTCGGTGACGCGACGCTGCTCACCGCCGGTACGCCGCCGGAGGGTGTGCGGCGTGCCCGTCGGCTCGTCGATGAAGGGCGGGAGGCGGCCGGTCGTAGCGAGCCGCATGAGGTCGCCGTCTATCTGCTCGCCGCGACCGGGCCGGATGGGGCTGCTCGTCTCCGGGCCGAGCTCGATGCGGAAGGGCTTGATTCCGTTCCGGACCCCGGGATCGCCGGAGACGCCGTCGCTGTCGCGAAGGCCGTCCAGCGGCTCGCGGACGCCGGTGCCGACACCGTCATCCTCCAGCCGACAGGGGACGAGCCAGATCCGGAGGGGTTCATGCGGTTCGCGGCCGAGGAGGTTCGGCCGCTCGTTCCGTAGCCTGTTGGTTCATCATGGCTGGTCAGCCGCGTTGTCAGTGGTGGGTGCCACACTTTCTGGCATGAGTTACGACGGGGTGGACGTACAGCTGCGTGACGTGGTGGCCGACCTTGAGGCGTTTCTCGCATACGAGCACGATCCGGAGGCCGTTCGGCGGTCGAGGTTCACGCCGCGGCCGCGGGAGGCCTTCATACGGCACTGGAAGACGAAGACTCTCGCGGACGAGAGCGTGCTCGTGCGGACGGTGACCGTGGACGGTGAGGTCGCCGGGAATGTCGTGTCCTGGTGGGACGGGGAGCGGCGGTTTCTGGGTTACTGGCTCGGCCGGGCGTACTGGGGGCGCGGCGTCGGCACCGAGGCCCTCGCCCTGTTCCTCGCGCTGGAGAAGAGCCGGCCGTTGTACGCTGATCCCTTCGCCGGTAACACCGCCTCCATACGCCTGCTCGAACGGCATGGGTTTCAGCGGTCCGGCGCTGGCGTCGACAGTGGTGACGAGGAGGACGGGCACGTAATGCTCGTGCTCGGCTAGGAACCGTCCAGGCGCCTTGACCTCAAGCATGGTTGAGGAAGCACTCTTCCCTCATGGACACCGAAGAGATGCAGCGACAGGTGCAGGCCCTGACCGACCGCGCTGAGATCACCGACCTGTTGAACCGCTACCTGCGTTCCCTGGACTACGGGGTTTTCGACGAGGAGTGGGCTCGCGCGTTCCACACCGAAGACGTCACCGCGGAGATGCCCATCGGCACCGTCCATGGCCGCGATGCCCTTCTGGCCCGTGTCCGGCAGGGAATGGCGCTGTTCGACCGAACCGTGCATCTGGGCACCAACGCCATCATCGAGATCGACGGTACCCGGGCCACTGCCCATGGCGCCCAGTTGAGCACCCACGTCCTGGCGGATGGCTCGGACGGCGTCTTCATCTCTGCCGGCCACACCGACACCGAACTGGTCAGGACGGCTGACGGCTGGCGGATCTCCGCCTCAACACTGCGGGTGGTGTGGACCCAGGGCTCTCCTCCGCGACTGCCGGACGAATTCGCCCCAGCCCCCTCGGCCGTTCCATCATCCTCGTAGACGCAGAATGCCTGGCAGGAGCGACACAGCCGAGCAGAACGCGATCGCTTGGCGTGTCGCCCTCCACGTAAGCTGACGGGCATGGCATGCCGTATCAGTGAGCTGGTCATCGACTGCGCCGACCCTGAGCAGCTCGCCGCATTCTGGAGCGAGGTCCTCGGCTACGTCGAACTCGGCCGGGAGGACGACGGCAGCATCGAGATCGGGCCGCCCGACGCCGGCTTCGGTGGCGCGCAGCCCACGCTCGTCCTCAGCCCCAGCAGCGACCCGCGGACCGGGAAGCTCCGACTGCACATCGACGTCAACGCCACCGACCGCGACCAGGACGCCGAGCTGGAGCGGCTGCTCGCGCTCGGCGCCAGGCCCGCCGACGTCGGCCAGACCGGCACCGAGAGCTGGCACGTCCTGGCCGACCCGGAAGGCAACGAATTCTGCCTCCTGCGCACCCGGCTCCAGCCCCTCTGACCACGTGCGCCCTCGGAGATCCGGGGAACTGGGGTTCCGCGGCTCCGGTACGGCGGGAGGGAGGAGAGCGACGCGCCTGCTGCAAGGCGAAGGACGTGCCTGCTGCAAGGAGAAAAATGACAGGCGCCCCCGTCCCCTCCCTTGCGACGATCACCCCATGAACCACCCCCGCACCTTCGAAGACCTCGTGGCCGAGGGCGCCTCCGTCCCCACCGAAGGATGGGACTTCTCCTGGTTCGAGGGCCGGGCCACCGAAGCGCGGCCCTCCTGGGGATACGCCCGTTCGATGGCCGGCCGGCTGGCCGCCGGGCGTGCCGTGCTCGACGTGCAGACCGGGGGAGGGGAAGTCCTCGCCTTCGCCCTCGCCCAAGCCGCCACGCGGCCCGCGCTCACCGTCGCCACCGAGGGCTGGCCGCCCAACGTCGCCAAGGCCACCGCCCTGCTCCGGCCGCGCGGCGTGACCGTCGTCGCCGTACCCGAGGACGCCCAGCTGCCCTTCGCGGACGGGGCCTTCGACCTGGTCGTGAGCCGGCATCCGGTGAACCCGCAGTGGGCGGAGATCGCCCGCGTGCTGCGACCCGGCGGCACGTACTTCGCCCAACACGTGGGACCGGCCAGCGCCTTCGAGCTGGTCGAGCACTTCCTCGGGCCGCAGCCGGAGGAAGCGCGCAGCGGCCGGCATCCGGACCGCGAGCGGGCCGATGCCGAAGCCGCCGCTCTCGAGGTCGTCGAGCTGCGCGCCGAGCGCCTGCGCATGGAGTTCCACGACATCGCCGCCGTCGTCCACTTCCTGCGCAAGGTGATCTGGATGGTCCCCGGCTTCACCGTCGAGGCGTACGAGCCGCAGTTGCGCGCCCTGCACGAGCGGATCGAGTCCGAGGGCCCCTTCGTCGCCCACAGCGCCCGCCAGCTCGTCGAGGCCCGCAAGCCACCCAAGTGAACCGAGGAGTCCACACTCACGCGTGCGGCCCGACCGCAACCTCCCCCACGACCAGCTCCGCCCGCGCCTCCAATCCAGACGCCCGCCACCACCCCGTCGACCAGCAGCACGGGGTAGTTGCCGGCCTGGCCGCCCGCCAGCGCGCGGCGCCGGGCGTCCCCGGGGAAGAGCAGCTCACGCGGCTGCGCGGCGATGGCGTACGCGTCGAAGTACGGCAGCAGCCGCACCCCGCGCACCGGCCCGTCCGGGAACTGCGTGTCGCCCGCGGCCACCCGGGCCGGACCGGCGACGCCCCCGCAGCCGACATCCTCGATCTCACCCGCGGCGGCCAGCTTCCCGAACAGGCCGGACGCCCAACCGCCGGGCGCCGCCAGCCACTTGGCGAAGTGCTGCGGCGTCGCGGGGCCGTAGGCGCGCACATAGCGGTGGACGAGGGTGCGCAGCGCCTCGTCCGGCGGGACGGGGTCGAAGCGGGGCGGGCGGGTGTGCGTCACCTTGCGACCGCGGTTGGGGCCGAAGCACAGCGCGCCCGACTGGCCGGCCCGGTGCATCACCTGGCGCCAGCGTGGCCACATGCCCTGGAAGGCGGGCATCACCAGGTCACCGGCCCACGAGCCGGTGCGGGCGACGACCTCCTCGCCCAGCTCGTCCACGGTCAGGCACACGCCGTCAAGGGCCTCGCCGACCGCCGCCACGACCTGCCGGGCCTGCTCCTCGGTAAGCCGGCCGTCGGGCGGTAACGGGCTCGGCCCGGCCGGCACCGCGGTCAGCGCGGCGCACCAGACGGGCAGCTCGCGGGCGGGGAGCAGATGCACGCGCGCGGGCCGTGTGTCTTCACCAGCGGGCGGTCGTCCCACAGCGCCGCCCGTACCTCCGCCCGCGTCACCCCGGCCGCCGCCCGCACCCCGACCGACAGCTCGGCCGTCGACAGCAACTGCGCATGCGCGCCCAGCATCGCGCCGACCACTTCGGCGACCGGAGTGCCCTCCGGCGCGGAATCGGCCAGGAACTGCCGGTCCAGCCGCCGCGCGGTCGCCGCGTTCCAGGTGATCCTCATGGCCTCGTCCCCCTGGCCTCGTCGTCACGGTCCCTCGTCATGGACCGAGATGGACCGAGATGGACTGAGATGGACTGAGATGGACCGACGGTAGAGCGAACTAGGTCGGAGCCTGTCCTCTATCGATTCGCGTATTTGCCACATTGTTACGTCGCGCGGTCGGCCTTCGGGGTGGCTTTCCCCAAGGGTTCAGACCAATGGAAATCGCCCGAGCAAAGCCGCACGGGTGGTGCCGCGCGGCGGGAGGGGGCTGTGCGGCGTCTGTGCACCCCCGTTGCGCCGGTGCGGCCGTCAAGCGGACGTTCGCGGTCGGGGTCACCCGTGCGGGGGCCCGGGGGCAACTCGCCGAGCGGATGCCAAGCCGCGGCAAACCCTCCAGATCCGCCGGATGTCGCCCCATTCCCCTGGGAAACCCTTGGGAATCCGCCGGGATTCGGCCACGAACAGGGCAGGAATGAGGGCTTCCGCGACCACCGGCCCGTCGTCGGACGATTTCGGAGAGTAGTTGTGGCGCGCCGATGCACGCAGTAGCACTTACGAAGGGTTATGGTGGAAGCCCCCCCTCGGGCCGGTCCGTCTCCCCCCCCCCC
>NZ_JACTVI010000002.1:11755-24565 GCF_014495685.1 Streptomyces sp. TRM68367
CCCTTTCGGGGCCCCCGCCGAACGGGCGAGACCGTCCCGGGCCGGGACATGCCGGACCCGGAACCCCCGGCCTCGGCACCACCCGCCCGGCACCCGTTGGCGGCACGGCTCTCCGCCGGGGGTAGGCTTCGCCCCCGGGGACTGCCATACGGACAGGGACCGCCGTGGCCACGACCGGGCCGCCCACCGCGCCTGTCCGATCCGTACGGAGGGGCTGACAATCACGTGAACCTGCGCGACAAGCTGCGCAGCCTGCTGGTCAGGCTGTACGCACGCCGGGTGGAAGGCCACCTGGACCACGCTCAGGTGCCCAAGCACATCGGCGTCATCATGGACGGCAACCGGCGCTGGGCGAAGGCCGCGGGTTCCAGCACCGCCGACGGTCACCGGGCCGGCGCGAGCAAGATCGAGGAGTTCCTCGGCTGGTGCACCGAGACGGACGTCGAGGTCGTCACCCTCTGGCTGCTGTCCACGGACAACTTCGACCGGCCGCAGGAGGAACTCGGCCCGCTCCTCGGGATCATCGAGGACGTCGTCCGCACCCTCGCCGGCGACGGCCGCTGGCGCGTGCACCACGTCGGCAATCTCGACCTGCTGCCGCCGGGGATGCAGCGCACCCTCAAGGGGGCCCAGGAGACCACGGCGCACGTCGACGGGATACTCGTCAACGTCGCCATCGGCTACGGCGGCCGCCAGGAGATCGCCGACGCGGTCCGCTCGATGCTCCTCGACGCCCACGACAAGGGCGTCGCGATGGAGGACCTCGCCGAGACCGTCGACGTCGACATGATCGGACGCCACCTCTACACCGGCGCCCAGCCCGACCCGGACCTGGTGATCCGCACCAGCGGCGAGCAGCGCCTGTCCGGGTTCATGCTCTGGCAGACCGCGCACTCCGAGTACTACTTCTGCGAAGTCTTCTGGCCGGCCTTCCGCAAGGTCGACTTCCTGCGCGCGCTGCGCGACTACGCGGCCCGGCACCGCCGCTTCGGCGGCTGACCGCCGTACCGTCTGCGCACCACGGGCGCACCTCCGCCCGTCACCCCGGGCGTACCTGCGCACCCCTCGCGTCACGCACTCCGATACGAAAGTAACAAGGAGTTCACCGGCGCGCCGCCCGACGGGTCGGCATGGCAGCGCATGTTCGAGGGCATAAGCCAGTCAGGTCGACGCCCGAACCCCGGGTGTCGGATCTCAGCGGGCGGCGCAGGGGCCGTCCGCCCGGGAGGCCCTTTGCACCAGCCCGACCGTGCGGTCATGGCACGGAAGACCAGGCGGAGGGCCGGTCACCGGCCCGTGCATCGCGGCCGACGACCGGTCCAGCTCCACTCCGTCGCTCCCCGACCTCATCCGAGGGGGTACGTCTCTCCGTGGTGACCAGCACAAAGCGCCACAAGCCCGACCGGCGCACCTATGTTCTCGACACCAGCGTCCTGCTGGCCGACCCGAACGCCCTGAGCCGCTTCGACGAGCACGAGGTCGTGCTTCCGGTCGTCGTGGTCACGGAGCTCGAGGCCAAGCGGCACCATCCCGAACTCGGCTTCTTCGCCCGGCAGGCGCTGCGCCTGCTCGACGACTACCGGGTGAAATACGGCCGCCTGGACGCCCCCCTCCCGATCGGGGATCTCGGCGGGACCGTGCGTGTCGAGCTCAACCACTCGGACCCCAGCGTGCTGCCCAGCGGCTACCGCCTGGGCGACAACGACTCCCGCATCCTCGCGGTGGCCCGCAACCTGCAGGCCGAGGGGTTCGACGTCACCGTCGTGTCGAAGGACCTGCCGCTCAGGATCAAGGCGTCGTCCGTGGGCCTCCTCGCCGAGGAGTACCGCGCCGAACTCGCCATCACGGAGAACTCCGGCTGGACCGGAATGTCCGAACTCACCCTGCCCGGCGAGCAGGTGGACATCCTCTTCGAAGAGGGGCACATCGACGTGCCCCAGGCGGCCGACCTGCCCGTGCACACCGGCCTGACGATCCAGTCCGAGCGCGGCAAGGCGCTGGGCCGCGTCAGCCCGGAGGGCAATATCCGCCTGGTGCGTGGCGACCGGGAGGCGTTCGGCATCAAGGGCCGCAGTGCCGAACAGCGGATCGCGCTCGACCTGCTGCTCGACCAGGACGTCGGCATCGTGTCGATGGGCGGCCGGGCCGGCACCGGCAAGTCGGCGCTGGCGCTGTGCGCGGGCCTCGAGGCGGTGCTGGAGCGCCGGCAGCACCAGAAGGTGATGGTCTTCCGTCCGCTGTACGCGGTGGGCGGGCAGGAGCTGGGCTATCTGCCCGGCACCGAGGCCGAGAAGATGAGCCCCTGGGCGCAGGCGGTGTTCGACACGCTGTCGGCGGTCACGTCCCGCGAGGTCATCGAGGAGGTCACCGCGCGCGGGATGCTGGAGGTGCTCCCGCTCACCCACATCCGCGGCCGCTCCCTGCACGACGCGTTCGTGATCGTGGACGAGGCGCAGTCGCTGGAACGGAACGTTCTTCTCACCGTTCTGTCCCGGATCGGGGCAAATTCACGGGTGGTTCTCACCCACGACGTGGCCCAGCGGGACAACCTCAGGGTCGGCCGCTACGACGGTGTCGTCGCCGTCGTCGAGAAGCTGAAGGGGCATCCGCTGTTCGCGCACGTCACGCTCACACGGTCCGAGAGGTCCCGGATCGCGGCGCTTGTGACCGAAATGCTGGAGGACGGTCAGATCTGAGCGGATCCAGGGGCTGAGGACCAAAGGGCCCAGAAGAGGTCGGTTACGCACCAGTTGGCGCCGTCCGAGCAAGGCGTAGAGCCTAGCCGGGCGGCGCCTCGGCGTGTGTGGCTTTCCGTAAAACGCCCGGGGCAAACGAGGTGTGAGCTTTCACACGCAACACGGAATTGCCTTGCGGCGTCCGCGTGCGGCAGAGTCTCGTTCCTGTCAGGCCCCGCATACGACACACCTGTGCCCCCAGCGGTACAGCACCACTTGAGCACCACCGCCAACTCCATACCGACCGTCGTATGCCGCCCGAGCACCATGCGGCGCTTCCCTCGCGGGAGTTGCCCGCCGGGCCCGCGCCTTCCGTGACCCCGCAGTTGGGGAGGCCAGTGTCAGGGGCAAGATTGCGTCCGCCAGGGTCACCGAGGCGGGCGGTGCTGGAAGGAAACCGTGTGAGTCCGATTTCGGTCCGGGGATTCGCAGTGGCCTCGGCCACGGCGGTCACCGCTGTCGGAAGCGTCGTCGGCGTTGCCTCGGGCAGCGCCGCGCAGAACAACACCGACGCCGAGACGACGGCAGCCGATTCGACGCTTCTCGCGGACATACCTGCGGGTCAGCAGGCCCAGGTGCAGCTCGCGTCCCTCACGCAGCAGGCCGACGCGCAGGCCATCGCCGCCGACGTGAGCGCCAAGAGGGACGCCGAGGCGGCGGCCCGCAAGGCGGCTGCCCAGACCGCGATCGATAAGAAGGAAGCTGCCGCGAAGGCCGCGAAGGCCGCGAAGGCCGCCGAGGAGGCCCGGAAGCGGGCTGCGGAGGAGAAGGCGAAGGCGAACCGCGATTCGTCCGACTTCCCCGTCGCCAGCAGCTACTCCATCGCCCAGATCCAGGCGATGGCCCGCCAGATGGTGCCCAGCGGCCAGTTCCAGTGCTTCAGCAACATCGTGGACCACGAGTCCGACTGGAACTACCAGGCGGTCAACCCCTCCTCCGGCGCCTACGGCATGTTCCAGGCGCTGCCCGGCTCCAAGATGGAGTCCGCCGGCTCCGACTGGCGGACCAACCCCGCCACACAGATCGAGTGGGGCCTCAACTACATGAACAGCCGTTACGGCAGCCCCTGCGAGGCATGGGACTTCTGGCAGGCCAACAGCTGGTACTGAGCCGTCCCCCGGGGGCCCCGCCGCCGGGTGCCGTTCTCAACCCTGCGCAGCCCCTCACCGTCCTACGGTGGGGGGCTTTCGCCCTGTACGGTCTGACGGGACGACTCCAGGGGGGAGTGGTGGGGAGAGACGGGGGAAGAGGACGGATCATGTCGCGAGTGCCAGGGTGGCTCGGTCGGCTCGGCGCGGGACTGACCGAGATGAGTGAGCGGTTGAACCGCCGCCGTGCCGAGATGGAGCGGGAGGAGGACGAGTCCGCGCAGCACCTGCCGCCCCCACCGCCGCCGCCCCCGTCGGGGCCGCCCGCCGGCCAGGTCCCGCCGCCCCCTGACCACCCGCCCGCCTTCCCGGCCCGGCCCGATCCCGCGCAGGCCGTGCCGTGGGGGGTGCGCGTCGCCGCCGAGGCCGGCTGGCGGCTGCTGGTCCTCGCGGGCACGCTGTGGGTCCTCATGCGGGTCATCAGCGCCGTACAGCTGGTCGTCCTCGCGTTCGTGATCGCGCTGCTGCTCACCGCGCTGTTGCAGCCCACGGTGGCGTGGCTGAAGCAGCGCGGGGTGCCGTGGGGAGTCGCCACCGCGCTGACCGCGATCCTCGGATTCGTCGTCATCGGCCTGCTGGGCTGGTTCGTGACCTGGCAGGTCATGGAGAACATCGACAACCTCTCCGACCAGATCCAGGACGGCATCGACGAACTGCGCAACTGGCTGCTCAACAGCCCCTTCCACGTCACCGACAAGCAGATCAACGAGATCGCGGAGAACCTGCGGGACGCGGTCGGCGCCAACACCGACGAGATCACCTCGGCGGGGCTTGAGGGCGTCACGGTCGTCGTCGAGACGCTGACCGGCCTCCTGCTGGCCGCCTTCTCGACGCTGTTCCTGCTCTACGACGGCAAGCGCATCTGGCAGTGGACGCTGAAGCTGGTGCCGCAGGCGGCCCGGCCGGGCGTCGCGGGCGCGGGGCCGCGGGCCTGGGCCACGCTGACGGCGTATGTGCGCGGCACGGTGGTGGTGGCCCTGATCGACGCCGTCTTCATCGGCATCGGCATCTACTTCCTCGACGTCCCCATGGCCGTGCCGCTGGCCGTGTTCATCTTCCTGTTCTCCTTCATCCCGCTGGTCGGTGCGGTGGCCTCCGGCGTGCTGGCCGTGGTGGTGGCCCTGGTGACGCAGGGTGTGTTCACCGCGGTCATGACCCTGGCCGTGGTGCTGGCCGTGCAGCAGATCGAGGGCCACATCCTGCAGCCGTTCATCCTGGGCCGTGCGGTACGGGTCCACCCGCTGGCGGTCGTGCTGTCGGTCGCCGCGGGCGGCATGGTGGCGGGCATCGGCGGCGCGGTGGTGGCCGTACCGCTGGTGGCGGTGACGAACACGGTGGCGAGCTATCTGCGGGCCTTCTCGCACGAGCAACTGGTGCGGAGAGACGCCGCTCAGCGACAACCAGCCCGTCCGGCACCTGAGGACAAGGCCGTTCAGGCCGAAGGAGGGCCCGGGGGCGCAGCCCCCGGGGACGGCGACGACAACGCGGCGGGCCCCGCCCAGGGGTGAGCGAGGCCCGCGGCACAACACGGATGCCTACTCGGCAGGGTGCCGTACCCGTGGCCGCACAGCTGGTGCGCCGGCAGTTCGGAGTTGCCGATCACCGAACCCAGGTCGAGCTTCAGGTCCCCCGCCCGGGGAGTCTTGCGGCCCCCGCCCGGCGGGGAAACGCCGCGGGATGCCTCCGGTCCCGCCCCTACTCCGTGCGCAACCCGTCCGGCCGCATCATCCGCAGCAGCGGCGGCAGGCTCAGTGCGGTCACCGCGAGGACCACCGCCGCGCCGATGCCGGTCATCGCCAGGACGCTCGCCCAGTCCACGGTCACGTCCGTGCCCGACATGCCCAGCAGGACCGCGCCCAGGGTGAGGCCCACCACCGAGGCCAGCAGCAGGCCGAGGGCGATCGGGACCGCCGTCTGCCACAGCACCGACAGGCCGAGTGTGCGCCGCCGGGTGCCGAAGGCGACCAGGGACGACAGCAGCCTCCTGCGCTCGCGCAGCTGCTCCAGCTGCGAGACCAGCAGGCTCGCGCCGATCAGCGCCAGCACGCACGCGGCGCCGACGAACAGGCCGGTGCGGATGGTGTCGAACCGGTTGGTCCGCTCGGTGGACCGCCAGGTCATGGGCTGGAGGGTCGGGTCGACCGCCGCCGCCGTGTTGCGCACGTGGTCGCGTGCGTCCGGCACGGACTCGTCGAGGCCGATGTACAGCTTTCCGGTCATGAACGGCACGAGCTGCTCGGGCAGCGCGCTCGGGGTCAGCAGGAAGCCGCTCCGCTTCACCCCGGACGGGTCCTCGCGCGGCTGGGCCTGCAGCAGCTCCCGCGGCACGGTCCAGGGGACCAGCGGGTCACCGGGCCGGTCGATGTTTGCCGGGTCGGCGTAGAGCGTACGGCCGGGCCGGGCCATCCCGCCGGTGTCCCCCTGGTAGTCCCCGCCCCGGAGGACGAAGCTGTCGCCGTCGCGGCAGGACGGCAGCGTGGCCACCTCCCGCAGCGCCGCACAGCCCCCGACGGTGAGCTGGGCGATGCCGTCCCCGCCGCGCTCGCCGACATAGCCGTCGGACAGGGACGTGACCTGGCGTACGCCCTCGGTGTCACGGAACCGGGCGGCGGTCGGGGCGAGTTCGAGCCCGTGCGGCAGGTGCACCTGCATCTGCGCCCGCGCGACGTCGTGGGACGAGCGCTTGGTGTAGTCGCCCGCCACCCCGGAGAACAGCATCTGCAGCGCGATCGCCCCGGCCACGGCCACCGCGATGCCGTTGACCATCCGGGCCGCCGTACCGCTGCTCAACTGGAGTCGGCGAACGGCCAGTTGCCAGGACACGCTGCCGGAGCCGAGCCGGGCGACGACCGTCTCCACCACCCACGGCAGCAGCGCCGTCACGCCGACCAGCAGCAGCATGACGCCGCCGACCACCAGGCACTGGTTGAAGTTCCCGTTGTCCCGGCCGTTGCCGACCATCGGATAGAGCAGGGCGATTCCGCCCAGCGGCAGCAGCAGCCGCCACCACAGCCGGCGCCGCGCGGGCTTCGCCGTCCGTACGACGCCCAGCGGCTCGATCACCACCCCGCGCAGCGCGAACAGCGTGACCAGTACGGCCGCTGCGGGCACCGCGAGCGCCACCAGCAGGGCCAGCGTCGGGCGAGGGGTTGAGATAGCTCGGGAACACGCTGACGTCGTAGATCTCGACCGAGCCCGCGATCTGACGTCCGATCAGGAAGAACCCGGCGCCGAGGACCAGCCCGAGCGCCGCGCCCGCGAGAGCTTCGCCGGCCGCGATCCGGCGGGTCATCCGGCTGTCGGAGCCCACCAGCCGGAGCGCCGCGAGCCGCCGGTCGCGCCGCTCGCCGCCGAACCGCACGGCCGCGGCGATGAACACGGCGACCGGCATCAGCAGGGCGACGAAGACGACCAGGATCAGCAGGATCAGTACGGGATCCATGGGATCGGAGGCCGGGTCCTGGTTTCCGAAATGGTCGATCCGGGCCACCCGGCCCTGGCCGACCTGGTCGGCGAGGCCCTGGCCGCCCCGGTAGAAGGCGAGTTCGGCCGAACCGATCAGCCCGCGCTCACCGATCGTGCCGGTGATCCGGTCCGGCAGCCGTTCGCGCAGCAGCTTGCCCGAGTCCGACTCCAGCAGCTCCCTCAGCGCGGCGGAGACCACCATCTCGCCCTTCGCGGGGAACTTCTCCACCCCCGGCGGCAGCGGCGCCCGCGGCCCCTCCGGCTCCAGCTGCCGCCCCCGGATGCCCTTGTCGCCAAAGAAGGACTCTACACACCATGTATACGCCGGGTGTATACGCGGAGTGTGTAGAACGTGGCGGGCGGTAAGGGCGCGCAGGTGGGGCCCGATTGTCACGGTCCCGCTACGGCTGACGTCGGACAATAAAGCGCGTCCGGCGTTTGGGGACGCGGCCGTTCAGGCCGACGGGGGTCTGGGGGCTGAGCCTCCGGGTGGCCGGCCCCGGCGCGGCAACGGCCCGGTGTCGCGCGGCAACCGCCCCGCGTCGGCCAACGCCTTCCGCAGCAGGAACTCGATCTGGGCATTGGCCGAGCGCAGATCGTCCGAGGCCCACCGGGCCAACGCCTCGTACACCGACGGGTCCAGCCGCAGCAGCACCTGCTTGCGCTGCGGCCGGCCTTTGGGGCCCGAACCCCCGGAGGGAACCGTCACTGGTAGAGCGTCCCGGTGTTGATGACCGGCTGCGTCGAGCGGTCTCCGCACAGCACCACCATCAGGTTGGACACCATCGCCGCCTTGCGCTCCTCGTCCAGCTCCACGATGTCCTGCTGGGTGATCCGGGCCAGCGCCGCCTCGACCATCCCCACGGCCCCGTCCACGATCTGCCGCCGCGCCGCGACCACCGCACCGGCCTGCTGCCGCTGGAGCATCGCCGAGGCGATCTCGGGCGCGTACGCGAGGTGCGTGAAGCGCGACTCGATGATCTGGACACCGGCCGCCTCCACGCGCGCGTGCAGCTCGACCGCGAGCTTCTCGGTGATCTCCTCGGCGTTGCCGCGCAGTGAGAGGCCCTCCTCCTCATGGGCGTCGTACGGGTACTCGATGGCGATGTGCCGTACGGCCGCCTCGGTCTGGGTGGAGACGAACTCGACGTAGTCGTCCACCTCGAACGTGGCCTGCGCGGTGTCGTCGACCTTCCACACCACGACCGCGGCGAGCTCGATCGGGTTGCCGTAGGCGTCGTTGACCTTCAGGACGGCGGTCTCGTGGTTGCGCACCCGGGTCGAGATCTTCGTGCGGGAGGTGAGCGGGTTCACCCAGCGCAGGCCGTCCTGCCGGATGGTGCCGCGGTAGCGCCCGAAGAGCTGGACCACGCGGGCCTGGCCCGGGGCGACCATGTTCAGCCCGCACATCGCTATGAAGGCGGCGATGGCGATCAGGATGCCGAGGATGATCAGCGCGGCCTTGCCGCCGGCCGCCGAGACCGCCGTGGCGGCGACGATCATGCCGACCCCGGCCAGCAGCCCGATCAGGCCGAGCAGCAGGGCCAGCCCGCCGCCGATGCTGTGGGCCGGGAACTCCCGTACGCGTGGTTCGGGCATGTCGGGCACGTCGGCGGCGATCTGGGAGTCGTGCGTGGTCATGGTGATCCCCCGTTCTGGCTTGCTAACGTCAGACTATCTAAGTGATAACACATTATCCCGTGCGGACAACCTCACGCCTCTCCCGTTCGTCGGTTCTTTTGAAGCGGGTGCCGATTGTCACGTCCGTAAAAAGCTGGATCGGCCGACCTTCGTCGCAACTGCCGGTGTTAGCTTTCTGAGCTGACCTGAGCGGCGCACGTGTGTCGGATGTGCATAGGCGAAAGAATCGGAGCGGAACGGACTCATGGGACGAGCGGAAGAGAGAAGAGCGCGGCAGCGCGGCGGCCGCCGCGCTGCGCCCACGAGCTCGTCCGGAGCGCCGTCGGCGAGCGTCCCGGGCATGCCGTCTGCCGACGTCCCCGGGCCGCCGACGGCGACCGCGGGCGGCCGGGCCGCCGCCCGCAAAGCGGCCAGGCGTCGCACCAAGGGCGGCGGGAAGAGCCGCATACGCCGCCTGTTCACCTGGAAGAAGGTCCTCGGCACGGTCTTCGGCCTGTGTCTGCTCGGCATGGGCGCCTTCGTCGCGATGTACCTGATGATCGACATCCCCGCGGGGAACCCCGACGCCAAGAAGCAGAGCAACATCTACAAGTACGGCGACGGCACGGTCATGGCCCGCGACGGCAAGATCAACCGCGAGGTCGTGGGCCTGGCCGAGGTGCCCAAGAAGGTCCAGCGGACCTTCGTCGCCGCCGAGAACAAGACCTTCTTCAAGGACTCCGGCGTCGACCTCAAGGGCACCGCGCGCGGTCTGTTCAACACCCTGAGGGGCCGCGGCGCGCAGGGCGGTTCGACGATCACCCAGCAGTACGTCAAGAACTACTACCTGACCCAGGAACAGACCGTCACGCGCAAGCTGAAGGAACTGGTCATCTCGCTGAAGCTGGACCGGGAGAAGTCCAAGGACTACATCCTGGCCGGCTACATCAACACCAGCTACTACGGCCGCAACGCCTACGGCATCCAGGCCGCCGCGCAGGCCTACTACGACATTGACGCCCAGAAACTGACGGTCGAGCAGGGCGCCTATCTCGCCGCACTGCTCCAGGCACCGAGCCAGTACGACTGGGCGGTCGCTTCGGAAAACGGTAAGAAACTGGTGAAGGCCCGCTGGAACTACGTCCTGGACAACATGGTCGAGGAGGGCTGGCTGAGCAAGTCCGACCGCGACGCCATGACGTTCCCGGAGCCGAGGAAGCCCAAGCCCGCGGCGGGCCTCGACGGCCAGAAGGGCTACCTGGTGGACGCCGCGAACAAGGAGCTGGCGAGGCAACTCGTCGCGGAGGGCGCCGCCGACAGCAGCAAGGATGCGCAGGACCTGGTCCGCCGCGGCGGCTGGACCATCACCCTCAACATCGACAAGAAGAAGCAGGCCCAGCTGGAGAGGTCCGTCAAGACCCAGCTGACCAGCAAGCTGGACCCGAAGAAACGCAAGGTCGACGCGAACGTCCAGGCGGGTGCCGCCTCGGTCGATCCCAAGACGGGCGCGGTCGTCGCGATGTACGGCGGCGTGGACTACTTCGACCACTACACGAACAACGCGACCCGCACCGACTACCAGCCCGCCTCCACGTTCAAGCCGGCGATCCTGGCCGCGGCCCTGGAGGGCAAGGCCGAGACGCAGGACGGCGAGCCGATCACCGCGAAGACGATCTACGACGGCACGAGCAAGCGCCCGGTCGTGGACAACGGCGCCAAGGTCGGGTTCGCCCCGGAGAACGAGGACGACCATGACTACGGGCCCATCACCGTCCAGTCGGCGATGAACGATTCCGTCAACTCCGTCTTCGCGCAGATGGGCGTCGATGTCGGCATGCCCCAGGTGATGAAGACCGCGGGCCGGCTCGGCATGGACGTCAAGGGCCTGCAGCCGGTGCCCGCCCAGACGCTGGGCAGCATGGGTGCGAGCCCCCTGGAGATGGCCGGCGTCTACGCCACCCTCGCCAACCACGGCAAGAAGGTCACCCCGGCGCTCATCAAATCCGCCGAGTCCGGCACCCGCACGATCCAGCTGCCCGACCCGGTCGGCGAGCAGGTCATCAGCCGTGAGGCCGCCGACACCGTCACCTCGGTGCTGACCGGCGTGGTCGACGACGGTACGGCCCGGGCCTCCGTGCGGGACAACCCCAAGCGGAACGGCCAGCAGGTCGCCGGCAAGACGGGTACCTCCGACGACAACAAGTCGGCCTGGTTCAGCGGCTACACACCCGACCTGACCACCGCGGTCGGCCTGTTCGGCGAGGACGCCAAGACCTTCGCGCACGTCTCGATGCACGAGGCGGCCGGCAAGCCCCGCATCAACGGCGGTGACTTCCCGGCGAAGATCTGGGCGGCCTACACCTTCGGCGTGATGGACGACGTCAGCAAGTTCGACCTGGACACCACGCAGGGCGCGGCGGTCAAGCCGACGGCTCCGCCCACTCCGACGCAGGCCCCGGTCACCCAGGAGCCCAGCGAGGCCCCGACCACCAGGGGACCCAGCGAGACCCCGACGACCAAGGAGCCCACGGAGACTCCCACGACGGAGGAGCCTTCCGCGGAGCCCACCACTCCGCCGACGACCGATGAACCGTCGACGCCCCCGACGACCGCACCGGCGAACCCACTGGATCCGGGCAACGGCAACAGCGGCGGGGGCGGCGGCCGACAGTGACGTGACGTCGAGGGCGCCCGCACGGGCGCCCTCGACGCGTACACACCGACTGTCACCTTCGACGGCCAAAGTTCACTCGATCTTCACTCGAATGTCACCATGACGGGCCTGGTATACGGCTCCGGCATATGGTTGAGCGCATGTTTCGGTCCCATTCCC
Organism: Streptomyces sp. TRM68367; assembly: GCF_014495685.1. Classification (GTDB taxonomy): domain Bacteria; phylum Actinomycetota; class Actinomycetes; order Streptomycetales; family Streptomycetaceae; genus Streptomyces. The sequence continues at coordinate 23,557 of NZ_JACTVI010000002.1, forward strand.
GGTGCGCCGTCCGGCACCCGTATGGAAGGTGGCATGAGCGATGGATCGTTCTCTTCGAGACGCCGGTGAGCGCAGTGTCGGCACGCGCGACTTCGACCCGAAGATCCCCCTGACCCATCTCGAACGGGCTGCCGGGTTGGCGGAAGACGAACCGCAGGTGGCGGGACCTTCCGATGAGCGCTGTGCCTCGTTGTACGACGCGATACGCGACATGAGTACGTATGCCTCCGCACGAGAGGCGGACCGGCGCGGAAGCGACGATGACGGCCTCTCACGCAGCCCGTGAGGCGGGTGGTGCGACAAGGCTGAGCCGCACAAGGGCGGTTCGGTGAGAGCGGCCGCCGGTGGGTGGGGCTTTGATGGACACAAGAAACCGGGCAGACTTCGACTCGCACCCCGAGGAACCCAGCGGGCGCACCCTGGGGGACAGGTACTTCAAAGAGTTCACCGGTGTCGTGCATGTGAGCCTGCGGAGCTGGTGGTGGGGGGAGCCCGTCGGGGCGGTTCTCGGCGGCGCGGGGGGAGCCTGGCTCGGTCATGACGACGACCTGCCGGTGCATGAGGTGCTGGGCGTCGCCGTCTCCATGGTGGGCGTCATCATCGGGGCCGTGTTCGCCATCCTGGCGATGATCACCCGGGCCTGCGACAACACTTTCCTGCGGAAGGCGAGAAAAGCGGGCATCCTGCCCGTCACCAATTACCTGTGGCCGTTCTTCACCATCATCGCCATGGGAGTGCTGTCCACCATCTTCCTGCTGATCCTCGCGGGTGTTCCCGAGGACGCCCCGACGCCTGTGCGCATGATGGCCGGGGCGGCAGCGGGCTTCTTCATCCTGTGGACGCTGGCCAGCCTCCTGCCCGCTCTCGGAGCGCTCATCGTCTTCACCCGCCTCATCGAGAAGACCTCCGGCATCAGCGAATAAGGGGTTCTTGCGCTATGAGCGCCCGATGAGGTCGCGTGGTCTGGTGCCGTGCAAGGACCCCTCAGGCACGGAAACGGCGCCGGCGC
>NZ_JACTVI010000002.1:24741-131488 GCF_014495685.1 Streptomyces sp. TRM68367
GAGCGGTAATGGCCGGTGCCGCCGATGATGGCGGTCTTGGCCGTCACGCGCTCCCCGCGCTTGTAGGCGATCATGTCGCTGAGCGTCAGCGTCCCGTTCTTCAGACGCAGCACGCGCGTGCACTGCGCGGTCACCCGGTCGTCGTCGGCCCGGACCGCGCTGCAGTCCGACTGACCGTCACCGGCGTACCGCAGTCGCTTCTTCTTCGTCTTCGTCTTCTGGGGGGTGTACAGCTGCACACGGGTCGTCCAGCTGTCGCCCTCGTCGATGCTCTTGGGCGAGGTGTCGAACCAGGTGATGCCGGTCAGCTCCACCCGCTCGATGTCGTTGTCCTTGTCCTTCCCCTCGGCGTGTGCCAGGGAGGGAAGAAGGGCCAGCGTCGTGGTGAGGGCGGTGACGACAACACCACGGACAGCCGTTTTGATCACGGAACCTCCAGGCCGAACAGGGTGCCCCAGGCCTCCCGGAGCACGGGCGGGTCTTGGTCGTGCAGCGGAACGTCCGGCATGCCGTCAGGAGAGACGTACCGGTCAGTCATCGACGTAGAGGTCGAAGAGGACGCGGTCGCCCACCAGGGTGATGTAGCCCTCTCCCTCCGCGTCGTTGTAGACGCCCGTGCCACCCGCGATGGAGGTCTTCGCCGTGACGGGCTTGTCGCCCTCACGGGTGATCATGTCGTGGAGGGTGATCTCCCCCTTCTTCAGGCGCAGCACCCGTGTGCACAGGGCAGTCAGCCGCTTCCGGTCGGCCTCGACCGCCGTGCACCGCGAGCTGGCGTCGCCGGCGAACTTGTGCTTGGGGGTGTACAGGTTCAGGTAGGTGGTCCAGCTGTCGCCCGGCGCGATGTGCCGGTCGCGGCTGTCAGCCTTGGTGACGCCGGCGAGCTTCATCCGTACGACGTCCTCGTCCCCGGCATCGGCCGTGGCCTGCGGGATCAGCGAGAGGGTGACTGCGGTGGTCAGGGCGCCGACGGTCACGGCGCGGCGGAAAGTGGCAGAGGGCATGCATCCTCCTGGTGTGGCTGTGGGCATTGGCCCCAGAAGCACTGGCGAGTCATTCCAGGCGCCGGATCCCTGCCGTGCAACGCGCCTTGCGCAGCGGGGCCGCAAATGCCACTCGACCAGGCGGACGGAATGCGGCCGTCCGTGGAACGCGGCCCACCCGCCACCCACCGGGAGGCCACGCCACGGGCCCGTGCGTTCACGGCAGCTTTCCAGCGGGGTGCCACACCGCGGGCTCGCGCGCTTACCGCGGCTGTCCAGCGGGAGGTGAAGCCGTCGGCCCGCGCGTCCTCCGCGGCTGTCCACCGGGACTCACCGCGGACGGAGGCCGCCCGCGCTTGTGCACGTCCCGGGCCGGCGAGGTCGAGCGTGCGGCGCGGCCCGGCCGACGGGCAGCGGGGCCACCGCCGGCCGACGCGTGGCTGCGCGCCCGCAGCGCCGCGCAGAGATCGGCCCCCGCCGAGCGGCTCCCGGACCGCTCGGACGGGCTGAAAGATGCTGACCGGCGGCGCCTTCCTCAGCCGGTCGTCCGGCTCCGGCCGCCCCTTCACCAGGCCAAGGACGACCCACGCGCGGCTTGGTCCGTGACGGGCGCGGGCCGGGAGTCGCGGGCACCTCCGGCCAGCGGGCTCGGCGGGGTGCCGCGGCCAGGCCGGGCGGGAGCCGCGGCCGGTGTGCGCCCGGTCGCGGGTTGGGCCGCGGGCCCGGCCGGCCGCGGGTCCGGTCGGGCGTCCGGCTGTTGGCCCGGCCGGGCGCTGGCCGCGGTTGCTGCCGCGGGTCAGCTGCGGTTGAGCTCGAACCAGACGACCTTGCCCGTGCTCAGTCGCGTCGCGCCCCAGCGCCGGGCCAGCCTGTTGACCAGGTACAGCCCGCGTCCGCCCTCGTCCGTGGCGCGTGCCTGCCGCAGGCGCGGCAGCTGCGGCACATCGTCGCCGACCTCGCAGCGCAGCACGTCGGTGCGCAGCAGGCGCAGCGTGACCGGACGGGAGGCGTACCGCACGGCGTTGGTCACGACCTCGCTGACCAGCAGCTCGACCGAGTCGCTGAGCTCCTCCAGGCCCCAGCGGGACAGCGCCCGGCGGGCCAGGCGGCGGGCCCGGCCGGGGGCAGCGTCCTCCGGCTCCAGGAACCAGTACGCCACGTCGCTCGGCGCGATCCCGTCGAAGCGGGCGGCGAGCAGCGCGATGTCGTCGTCCCGGTCGCCCGGGCCGAGCATGTCGAGCACCTCGTCGCACAGGGCTTCCAGCGGCGGCGGATGATCGGCTCCGGTCAGCTGCGCGGTCGCGACGAGCTTCTCGCGCAGCTGCTCTATGCCGGTCCACACGTCCCTCAGGCGGGACTCGACCAGACCGTCGGTGTACAGCAGCAGAGTGCCGCCGGCGGGCGCGTCCAGCTCCACGGCCTCGAAGTCCACACCGCCGACACCGATCGGGGCGCCCGCCGGCACGCGCAGCACCTCGGCCCGGCCGCCCAGGTGCAGCAGGATGGGCGGCGGGTGGCCGGCGTTGGCGATGGTGATGCGGTGCGAGACCGGGTCGTACACGGCGTACAGGCAGGTCGCCATGCGGTCCACGCCGAGCCGCTGGGCCTGCTCGTCGAGGTGGTGCAGCACCTCCTGCGGCGGCAGGTCGAGCCCGGCGAGGGTCTGCGCGGTGGTACGCAGCTGGCCCATGATCGCGGCGGAGGTCATGGAGTGGCCCATGACGTCCCCGACGACGAGGGCGACCCGGCTGCCCGGCAGCGGGATGGCGTCGTACCAGTCGCCGCCGACCCGCGCGGTCTCGGCGGCCGGCAGGTAGCGCGACGCCAGCCGCACGCCGGTCGGGCGGGGCAGGGTCTCGGGCAGCATGGTGCGCTGCAACTCGTCGGCGATGTACGCCTCGCGGCCGTACAGCACGGCCTTGTCGATGCCCAGGGCGCTGTGCGTGGCCAGCTGGGCGGCGACCAGCAGGTCGTCGGCCTCGAAGGGGATGCGCTCCGGGCGGCGCAGGAACAACGCCGCGCCGATCACCCGGCGCCGGCCGCGCAGCGGAGCGAGGATCGCGCGCTGGCCGTTCGGCACGGCGAACTCGCTGTCTTCGCCGAGGAGTTCGGGCAGCGCGGCGCGGGCGGCAGGGGCGTCGGTGAAGACCGGGCGCACCCCGCGCAGCACCTCGGCCAGCGCGCTGCCCGGCCGCACCTCGCACAGCTCGGTGCCGACCGAGCCCAGGTCGGACAGGTCCGGCTGGACGGCAGGCATGAACCCGCCCTCGGTGTCGCGCTCCGCCGGGATCCGGTCGGTACGGCGCAGCCGCAGCACCAGCGGACCGGTGGGCCGCTCGTCGCCCACCGGCAGCGGCTCGCGCAGATAGACCAGGATCGCGTCCGAGAAGGTGGGCACGGTCGCCCGGCACAGCCCCATCACGATCTCGTCCAGGTCCATGCCGCGGGCGATCCGCCGGGTCGCCGCGCCGACGAACCGCAGCCGGTCGCCGTCCCGCCGCATCGGCGTGGGACGGCCGGGCGGCAGCGCCTGCCCGGACCGGCGCTCCGGACCGTCGTGGCCGTCCGGGGCTTCGGGCTCCGCGGCCGGCTGCTCCGCGCCGGAGCCGACCGGCTGGGCCGGGATGACCTCGGGGGCGGGCCGCGGCCGGTGCGTGTCGGGCGGCACGGCCTGCTCGGCGCCGGGCTGGGCGTGCTCGGGTCCGACCATTCCGTGCTCCGGATCGAAAGTGCTGTGTTCGGGGGCGACGGTGCCGTGTTCGGGCCCGACCGTGCCGTGTTCCGGACCGACCGCGCCGTGCTCGGCGCCGACGGTGTCCGCCGGATCCTGGCCGGGGCAGCAGACCGGGGCCGCACCCGGCGTACCCGGCGTATCGGGCATGGCGGCCGTGGGGGGCGTCTCTCCCGAGCGCCCCTGTGCCGGTAAGGCAGGGGCCCCCGTCGGCGCGCCCGGCGTACGCGGGGGCGTCGTCGAGGAACGCAGGAGCGCCCCGCGAGGGTCCGCGGGGTCGGCGCCCTGGGGGCGCTCGAAGGAGGTCGGCTGCTCCGTCACGCGTGTCGAATCCATCCGTCCGGGGTCCCCCACCGCGTGTGCAGTTCGTCCCGCTCAGAGGCCCATACCCGCAATACGTGCCCCAGGAACGGAATTCCCGCGTGGTCAGGGGATGTTCCTGTGCCACGAGCGGACCGTCTGGGGTCCGTACCCGTGGTGTCCTCTTGCCCCTCGCTCACGTCGTGTCGCCCCTCGGTGACGATCGGTCAAGCTCAGCGCGTGCTCCGTCAGTTGCCGCCGCGCACCCTTGCGGAGGACGATCCTACGTTTCTTGCCCGGGGGCGCATCAAGGGTCTCATGAGGACAGATGCGCGGGCGTACGGTCCCAGTCCTCCGGCAACGACGGTACCGCCCAGGACGGATCCGGGCGCCAGTCCTGCCAGCCGTCCGAGAACGGGGGCCCCCAGGCGCGGATCACCTCCACCGCGGCCAGCCCGGCCTCCCGCACCCGTCCGGCCAGCTCCGCGTCCACCAGTCCGTCCCGCTGGGCCTGCGCGAACTCGTCCTCGTCCCGCCAGCGCCAAGTCCGGTCCGGATGGACGGAAATATCCAGGAAGTGGTCTTCCGAGTCGACTCCGCCGTCCCAACGGACCAGCGGATCCTCAAGGTTCACGTACCAGTTCTTGAACTGCCAGCCCGGCTCCCAGAACAGCCACACCGACCACGGCTCGCCCGGCCGGGCCAGCTTCAGCACGCCGGTGCCGAACCAGCGGTCCCGCTGTACGGTGCGCGGCTTGGTGTAACGCGACGTCAGCGGCTCCAGGTGCACGGGCGTCCCGTCGGCCAGCACCGGCTTCACGCACTCGGTGCCGGGCGCCATCCACACGGCGAGCAGCTCCGCGTCGTCGCGTACGACGGTGACGGGGCGCGCGATGTGCACGCGCGCGCCGCTGTTCTCCCGGTACCGCCACAGGATCTGACTCCCGGGCGCCCAGGAGCCCGTCGCACCGCCCGCCGTCACGCGTCTCACCGCTTCACCGTCTGCCATGCACAGATATTAGGTGTCACCGGCATACGACGCTGCGGTGCGTGTCACGGTTCTGCCCGCGGGGCGCGAGCCGTTACGGGTGCGTCATCCGCAGGACATCCAGCGCCTCGTCGAGCTGCTGGAGGGTCAGGTCGCCGCGCTCGACGTACCCGCTCTCGACGACCACCTGACGGATCGTCTTGCGCTCCGCGAGCGCCTTCTTGGCGACCTTCGCGGCCTCCTCGTACCCGATGTACTTGTTGAGCGGGGTGACGACAGACGGCGAGGACTCGGCGTACTCGCGCGCGCGGTCCCGGTGCGCCACGATCCCGTCCACGGTCCGGTCGGCCAGCAGCCGCGAGACGTTGCCGAGCAGCCGAATGGACTCCAGCACGTTCTTCGCGATGACCGGAAGCATCACATTCAGCTCGAAGTTGCCGGCCGCCCCGGCGGTGGTCACGGTCGCGTCGTTGCCGACGACCTGCGCGGCGACCATGAGCACGGCCTCCGGGATCACCGGGTTGACCTTGCCCGGCATGATCGACGACCCGGGCTGGAGGTCGGGCAGGCTGATCTCGGCGAGCCCGGTGCGCGGCCCGGACGCCATCCAGCGCAGATCGTTGGCGATCTTCGTCAGCCCCACGGCGATGGTCCGCAGCTGCCCGCTGGTCTCCACGATCCCGTCCCGGGCGCCCTGCGCCTCGAAGTGGTCGCGCGCCTCGGTCAGCGGCAGCCCGGTGACCCGGGCGACCTCCTCGATGACGGCGGCGGAGAACCCGGGGGGCGTGTTGATGCCGGTGCCGACGGCCGTGCCCCCGAGGGGCAGTTCGGCGAGCCGGGGGAGGGAGGCCCGCAGCCGCTCGATGCCGTAGCGGACCTGGGCCGCGTACCCGCCGAACTCCTGCCCCAGGGTCACCGGGGTGGCGTCCATGAGATGAGTCCGCCCCGACTTCACGACGTCCGCGAACTCCTCGGCCTTCCGCTCCAGCGAGCCGGCGAGGTGGTCGAGGGCCGGCACGAGGTCACGGGTGACGGCGGCGGTGGCCGCGATGTGGATGGAGGAGGGGAAGACGTCGTTCGACGACTGGGAGGCGTTGACGTGGTCGTTGGGGTGCACGGCCCGGCCCAGCCGCTCGGTGGCAAGGGTGGCGATGACCTCGTTGGTGTTCATGTTGGACGAGGTCCCGGAGCCGGTCTGGAACACGTCGACCGGGAAGTGCTCGTCCCACCGGCCCTCGGCGACCTCACCGGCCGCCTCCTGGATCGCCTCGGCGACGTCCTTGTCGAGCACACCGAGGCTCGCGTTCACCTTCGCCGCGGCGCCCTTGACGCGCGCCAGCGCCTCGATGTGGGCGCGTTCGATGCGCTGCCCGGAGACCGGGAAGTTCTCCACGGCCCGCTGCGTCTGGGCCCGCCACTTCGCGTCCGCCGGGACGCGTACCTCGCCCATGGAGTCGTGCTCGATGCGGTATTCGCTCATGCCCTGTACAGCGAACGGGACGCCGGGGATGTTCCGGCCGCTCGGCCGCCCGGGTGCCGCACTGAAGTGGCCGCTGCCGTCGCATATTGCGAGCACGCATTGCCGTTTTCCCTTGAGGGGCAGCAAGCCGATGCCGGTCAAGAGCGACTGTTCGGGCCTGTGTGCGGGTAAGGACCGCCCCAGCTCCGAAACCGCTTCTCAGCCGCGGCATGGGAGCCTTCCTCGCGATGCCGCTGCTCCTGGCCCGCCGAGGAGAACGACGAAGCCCCCGGCAACTCGCCAGGGGCTCACTACGAGTGTCGCTGCCGGTCAGTCCAGGCCAGGACCCCGCACGGGGATGCTGGTGAATGTCGGCTGAGAGTGTTCCTGCGGGCTGAAGAAGTCGTTGCCCTTGTCGTCGACCACGATGAACGCCGGGAAGTCCTCGACCTCGATCTTCCAGACGGCCTCCATGCCGAGCTCCTCGTACTCGACGACCTCGACCTTCTTGATGCAGTCCTGGGCGAGGCGGGCCGCCGGACCGCCGATCGAGCCCAGGTAGAAGCCGCCGTGCGTGTGGCACGCGTCGGTGACCTGCTTGCTGCGGTTGCCCTTGGCCAGCATCACCCTGGAGCCGCCCGCCGCCTGGAACTGCTCGACGTAGGAGTCCATGCGGCCGGCCGTCGTCGGGCCGAAGGAACCCGACGCATAGCCCTCGGGCGTCTTCGCCGGGCCCGCGTAGTACACCGGGTGATCCTTCAGGTACTGCGGCATCTCCTCACCCGCGTCCAGCCGCTCCTTGATCTTGGCGTGCGCGATGTCCCGCGCCACGACCAGCGGACCGGTCAGCGACAGCCGCGTCTTCACCGGGTACTTGGTCAGCTCTGCGAGGACGGACTCCATCGGCTGGTTCAGGTCGATCTTTACGACGTCCCCGTCCTGCTCCAGATGCTCGTCCGTCGTCTCCGGCAGGAACCGCGCAGGGTCCGTCTCCAGCTGCTCCAGGAAGACACCCTCCGCCGTGATCTTCGCAACGGCCTGCCGGTCGGCGGAGCAGGAGACGGCGATGGCGACCGGGCAGGAAGCACCGTGCCGCGGCAGCCGCACCACCCGCACGTCGTGGCAGAAGTACTTACCGCCGAACTGCGCCCCGATCCCGATCTTCTGCGTCAGCTCGAAGACGTTCTCCTCCAGCTCCTTGTCCCGGAACCCGTGGCCGAGCGGCGACCCCTCGGCCGGAATCTCGTCCAGGTAGTGCGCGGAGGCGTACTTCGCCGTCTTCAGCGCGTACTCGGCGCTCGTACCGCCGACCACGATCGCCAGGTGGTACGGCGGGCAGGCGGCCGTACCCAGCGAACGGATCTTCTCCTCCAGGAACTTCATCATGGAGGCCTCGTTCAGAACGGCCTTGGTCTCCTGGTACAGGAACGACTTGTTGGCCGAGCCGCCGCCCTTCGCCATGAACAGGAACTTGTAGGCGCCGCCGTCGGCCGCGTACAGCTCGATCTGCGCCGGCAGGTTGGAGCCGGTGTTCTTCTCCTCCCACATGGTGAGCGGAGCCATCTGCGAGTAGCGCAGGTTGAGGTTCAGGTACGCGTCGTAGATGCCCCGGGACAGGGCCTCCTCGTCGTCGCCCGCCGTCAGCACGTTCTGCCCGCGCTTGCCCATGACGATCGCGGTACCCGTGTCCTGGCACATCGGCAGGACGCCCGCCGCCGCGATGTTCGCGTTCTTCAGCAGGTCCAGCGCCACGAACTTGTCGTTGCCCGACGCCTCGGGGTCGTCGATGATGCGCCGCAGCTGCGCCAGGTGGGCCGGGCGCAAGTAGTGCTGGATGTCGTGGATGGCCTCCTCGGCCAGCTTGCGCAGCGCCTCCGGCTCCACCTTGAGGAACGTCCGCCCGTCGGCCTCGAAGGTGGAGACACCCTCGGAGGTCACCAGCCGGTACGGGGTGGTGTCCTCTCCCATGGGGAGCAGATCGGTGTACGCGAACGCAGGGTTGGGTGGGGGGGAACTATGCGGCATCTCAGCCCATTCCTCACTCGGCAGACGGCGGCCCGCCTCCATCGGCGAGCGTCCACCAGCGTAGAACCTGCCTCCGGCAGCGAGCTTGTGAGGTAAGGCTCAGTTCGTCCCGGCCGGGCTTCGTCGTCCACAGGGGTGTCGCGATCTATCGTGTTTCGCTACGCTGCTGCCGTGGACCTTCAGAAGCAGGTGGACCTCCAGAAGCGCACCGAGCCGCACCCCGCCGAGCTACGCGCCTCGGACGCCGACCGCGACCGCATTGCCGACATCCTGCGCGAGGCCCTTGCCGCGGGCCGCCTCAGCGCCGACGAGCACGCCGAGCGCGTCGAGGGTGTGCTGGCCGCCAAGACGGTCGGCGAGCTGGAGGTCTTCATACGGGACCTGCCCGCGGCGCACGGCCGGACCCCACCGCACGCCGCCGCACCCAGCCGCCCCACGGCCGGCGCCATCCCGATGGACCCCGACGAGAACGTGGTGGCGGTGTTCAGCAGTGCCGTTCGCAAGGGCCGCTGGCGCGCGGGCCGCCGTATCCACGCGTACGCCATATTCGGCAGCGTGGAGATCGACCTCAGCGAGGCGCTCTTCGAGTACCAGCAGGTCGTGATCAAGGCGATATCGGTGTTCGGCAACGTCGAGGTCCGCGTCCCGGAGAACGTGTCGTTGCGCGGCATGGGCGGCGGAGTGCTCGGCAACTTCGAGGTGGACACGCTCGACTCGGGCGAGCCCGAGGCGCCGGTCGTCTATGTGGACGGCTGGGCCGTGCTGGGCAACATCGAGGCGCGGCCCAAGCGGGGCAAGATCGTCTCGGACATCCTCGATCGCGTGCACGCCAAGCTCGACAGGAGTTTGCGCAAGCATCTCGACCGTTGACAGATGTGAATTCGGGCGCGTCGACTCGCCCGCCTCAGCGGCCTGTTCCCTGCCCTTCGGGGCCCAACGACCCCTGCAGTTCCAGCCGTTCGGGACTCACTGCATAGGCGCGCGCACAGCGGGTAGACCTTGCTGCATCGTCTCTCGCTCGCGAAGCCGTCGTCAGGAGTAGACCGTGCTGCAACCGCCGCATTCGTCCCTGCAGGTAGCTGCCGTTCCGGCCCAGCGGGCGCCAGTGCGGGACAGGGACCAAGACGCACCCTGGCACACCGAGGCGGTGTGCCGGCGCGACGAGGCCGGCCTGTTCTTCGCACCCTCGAAAGAACCCACCGCCGCCCGGCTCTCCCGCGAGGAGGCGGCGAAGCGTGTCTGCGCCCGCTGCCCCGTCATGGTCGAGTGCCGCGAGCACGCGCTGGTGCAACCCGAGCCGTACGGCGTCTGGGGCGGCCTCACCGCTGCCGAACGCCGCGTGGTCCTGGCCCGACGCCGCCGCCGCGAAATGGAACTCAAGAAGGCGGCCCGGTCGGCAGGCCGCATAGCTCAGGCAGGCTGAACGCCTCTTCTCATGAACGTGGGGCGCCCCCGCCGCACCGGGGGCGCCATCCCACCGAAGGGGCGCGGGGCTGTAATCGATGTGCGGCTCCGCCGCGTGGGCGCGACAAGCCACGAACAACCCGCAGGCGCCAAATGCCCCGCAGCCCCCGATCAGGCGCTGCTCGATCTCACTTGGCCCGATCAAAATCAATCGCGCTGTACGCCCGCAGCTTGCTGAGCCGATGCTCGGAGTCGATCCGCCGCACCGTCCCCGACCTGGACCGCATCACGATCGACGAGGTCATCGCGGTCTCCGCCCGGTACCGCACCCCCCGCAGCAACTCCCCGTCGGTGATCCCGGTCGCCGCGAAGAACACGTTGTCCCCGGACACCAGATCGTCGGTGGTCAGCACCTGGTCAAGGTCATGCCCGGCCTCGACCGCCCGCTGCCGCTCCTCGTCGTCCTTCGGCCACAGCTTGCCCTGAATCGTCCCGCCCAGACACTTCACGGCACAGGCCGAGATGATCCCCTCCGGCGTACCGCCGACCCCGAGCAGCAGATCGACGCCCGTGCCCTCCCGCAGCGCGTAGATCGAGCCCGCCACGTCACCGTCGGAGATCAGCTTGATACGGGCCCCCGCCTCCCGGACATCCCGGATGAGTCTCTCGTGCCGCGGCCGGTCCAGGATGACGACGGTGACATCCTCCGGCGACGACCGCTTGGCCTTGGCGATCCGCCGGATGTTCACCTCCACCGGCGCGTTGATGTCCACGAAGTCGGCCGCCTCGGGACCGGTGACCAGCTTGTCCATGTAGAAAACGGCCGACGGGTCGAACATCGCACCGCGCTCCGTGGCGGCCAGCACCGCGATCGCGTTCGACATGCCCTTGGCGGTCAGCGTCGTACCGTCGATCGGATCGACGGCGATGTCGCACTCGGGCCCGGTCCCGTCGCCCACACGCTCCCCGTTGAACAGCATCGGGGCCTCGTCCTTCTCGCCCTCTCCGATGACGACCACGCCGTTCATCGAGACGGTGGAGACGAGGGTCCGCATGGCACGCACCGCGGCACCGTCGGCGCCGTTCTTGTCCCCGCGTCCCACCCAGCGGCCGGCGGCCATCGCCGCGGCTTCGGTCACCCGCACCAGTTCCAGGGCGAGGTTGCGGTCGGGGGCCTCGGAGGGCACATCCAGTTCGGACGGCAGATGATGATGCTCGGTCATCGGAGCGCACCTTTCTGTACGACGACGGCCGGATGAGGGTGTTGTTGTCCGACTCTATCGTTAGGCAGGCAAAATGAGCAGGGGCCCCCACGGATGAGCGGACCGGGCACCTGCGACGATAGAGGGCGTGGCAGGTTCGAACGGCAAGCAGAAAACGGTGCGGGACATGATCCTCTCCATGGGGATCGTCGTGCTCGTGGCGGGAGTCATCTACCTCTTCATCCCGCACGACGACAGCGCTCCCGACATCAAGCGCGTCGACTACCGCGTCGAGCTGCTCACGGCGCGCCGCGCCGCGTCGTACCCGGTGGCCGCGCCCGAGGGCCTGCCGAGTAGCTGGAAGGCGACGTCCGTCCGCTTCCAGGGCGACAACTTCGACGCCTGGCACCTGGGCTTCCACGCCCCCGACGGGCAGTACGTCGGAGTCGAGCAGTCCGCGCAGAAGCCCGCCGTCTTCATCGACGAGACGACCCAGGGCGCCGAGCGGACCAACGTCACCCAGAAGATCGACGGCCGAACGTGGACGCGGTACAAGGGCGGCCGGTACGACGCGCTCGTACTCCAGGGCACGAAGGGCTCGACGACGGTGGTGACCGGCACGGCGTCGTTCGAGCAGCTGACGCGGATGGCCGGGGCGCTCAGGACGAAATGAGCCGCACGGACACGACAGGGGCCCCTGGCGAAACGCCGGGGGCCTGCTTGTTGCCGTCCGGTGTGGCTCGGACGTTGCTGTCGGGTGTGGCTCAGACGGTGGTGACGACCTGCTCGTAGGCCAGGCGCGGGGAGCGCGGGTACCAGGCGTCCGGGCCCGGCCTGCCGATGTTGACGACCATCAGCGGGGTGTGGTCGTCGTCCAGGAACTCCTTGCGGACGCCCTCGGGGTCGAAGCCGGTCATCGGGCCGGCGGCCAGGCCCGCGGCGCGCACGCCGACGATGAAGTACGCGGCCTGGAGGGCGGCGTTCAGCCCGGCGGCGCCCTCGCGGGCCGTGCGCTCGGCGAAGAAGACGTCCTTGGCCTGCGGGAAGGCCGGGAAGAGGTGCGGCAGCTCCTCGTGGAACTCGTTGTCCGCGGCGAGGATCGCGGCCAGCGGGGCGGCGGCCGTCTTGGCCTGGTTGCCCTCGGCCATGTGCTGCACCAGGCGCTCGCGGGCCTCGGGGGAGCGGACCAGGGTGATGCGCAGCGGGGTCTGGTTGAAGGCCGTCGGACCGTACTTGACCAGGTCGTAGATCGCCTGGACCTGCTCGTCGGTCACCGGCTCGTCGGTGAAGGTGTTGGCGGTGCGGGCCTCGCGGAACAGCAGGTCCTGGGCGGCGGGGTCAAGAACGAGGGGCATGGGTGAACTTTCTTGCGAGGTGCGGGTCCGGAAAGCCGGACAGGTGACCGGCTGACACGAACGACGCTACGCGGCCAAAGTTCAACGTTCAATCAAAGTGGGGGCATGGTGATGGGCTTCACAAGCCACCGGAAAACCGCTACCCGGCGTCCCCGGATCCCTCCGGCCGCTCCCCCTCCGCCCCGGCGTCCTCCTCGGCCAGCGCCGCGTCCAGCCGCGCCCGCGCGCCCTCGAGCCAGCGGCGGCACACCTTGGACAGCTCCTCGCCGCGCTCCCACAGCGCGAGGGACTCCTCCAGCGTCGTACCGCCTGCCTCGAGCCGTCGTACGACGTCGATCAGCTCGTCCCGTGCCTGCTCGTACCCGAGCGCCTCGGTCACGGCCGCCGTCTCCTCCGCCTCGCTGGTCATCCACCCACCCTATGTGTCGACTCGTACTGTGAACTCGCCCTCGGAGACTCGGGCCCGCAGCGCCTCGCCGGCCTCCACCTCATCCGGATCGCGCACGGCGTGGCCGTCGGCCCGTTGCAGCACGGCGTACCCGCGCTTCAGGGTCGCGGCGGGGGAGAGGCCCACCACGCGCGCGTGCGTGTGCGTCAGCTCGGACTCGGCGCGGTCGAGGTGATGGCGCAGGCACCGCCGGGCCCGGTCCAGCAGCGCGGCCACCTCGTCGGCCCGCACGTCGATCATCCGGTGCGGGTCCTCTATCGACGGCCGGGCCAGCGCGTGGGCGAGACCGCGCTCCTCCCGCTCGATGAACGCCTCGACACACCGCCGCGCGCGGTCGCGCAGCAGCCTTACGCGCTCGTACTCCTCGCCGACGTCCGGTACGACCTTCTTGGCGGCGTCGGTGGGGGTGGAGGCGCGCAGGTCGGCGACGTGGTCGAGGAGCGGGTTGTCGGGCTCGTGCCCGATCGCGGACACGACGGGCGTACGGCAGGCCGCGACGGCACGGATGAGCTGCTCGTCGGAGAACGGCAGCAGATCCTCCACGCTGCCGCCCCCGCGCGCGACGATGATCACATCCACGTCGTCGATCTCGTCCAGCTCCTTCACGGCCTGGACGACCTGCGGCACGGCGTGCACACCCTGTACGGCGACGTTGCGGATCGCGAAGCGGACGGCGGGCCAGCGGTGCCGGGCGTTCTCCAGCACGTCCCGCTCCGCGGCGGAGGCCCGCCCGCAGACCAGCCCGATGAGCTGCGGCAGGAACGGCAACGGCCGCTTCCGCTCGGCCGCGAACAGCCCCTCCCGCGCGAGGGCCTTCTTCAGTTGCTCCAGCCGCGCGAGCAGCTCCCCGACCCCCACCGGTCTCATCTCGGCGGCCCGCAGCGACAGCTGCCCACGCGGCGCGTACCACTCCGGCTTGGCGAGCACGACGACCCGGGCGCCCTCGCTGACGACATCGGCGACGGCATCGAACACCTGCCGATAACAAGTGACACTCACGGAGATGTCATACGACGGATCCCGCAACGTCAGAAACACGACCCCGGCCCCCGGCCGCCGCGACAACTGCGTGATCTGCCCCTCGACCCACACCGCCCCGAGCCGGTCGATCCACCCTCCGATCAGCCGCGACACCTCACCCACGGGCAACGGAGATTCCGGAGACGTGTTCACAGCCATGCCGCGAGCGTAACGGCCCCGACCGACAACCCCACGAACCCGCCACCCTCAGACGAGGGCGAGCTTCCTGCGCGGGCCAGGTACGGGGGTCGCCGACCCGCTGACCCCACCCACCCGCCCTTCTGCCGCACCAAGCCGCCGCCTGCCCGGCCAGCGCGGTGAACGCCATCGCCACCGTGGCGATCACGTCCTGCCCCGGACTTCCCGCCCTCCCCGCCCCACGGTCAGCCTCCCCAAGGACTCGACGCGGATGCGATCTTTGACCCCCGAGCGCGGCCTTACGATGGTGAGCATGACTGCTTCGCCTGGCCGCCGTGTCCTGCTCGCCGCCCCCCGGGGCTACTGCGCGGGTGTGGACCGCGCCGTGATCGCCGTCGAGAAGGCCCTGGAGCAGTACGGGGCTCCCGTCTACGTCCGGCACGAAATCGTCCACAACAAGTACGTCGTGCAGACCCTGGAGAGGAAGGGCGCCATCTTCGTCGAACAGACGCAGGAGGTGCCGCCGGGCAACATCGTCATGTTCTCGGCGCACGGCGTGGCCCCCGTCGTCCACGAAGAGGCCGAGCGGGGCAGGCTCGCCACCATCGACGCGACCTGTCCCCTGGTCACCAAGGTCCACAAGGAAGCCGTCCGGTTCGCCAAGGACGACTTCGACATCCTCCTGATCGGCCACGAGGGCCACGAGGAGGTCATCGGCACCTCCGGCGAGGCCCCCGACCACATCCAGCTCGTCGACGGCCCCGATGACGTCGCGAACGTCGAGGTCCGCGACCCGTCGAAGGTCGTCTGGCTGTCCCAGACCACGCTGTCCGTCGACGAGACGATGGAGACCGTCGACGCCCTGAAGGACAAGTTCCCGCAGCTGATCTCGCCGCCCAGCGACGACATCTGCTACGCCACGCAGAACCGCCAGCTGGCGGTGAAGCAGATGGGCGCCGAGTCCGACCTGGTGATCGTGGTCGGCTCCCGCAACTCCTCCAACTCCAAACGGCTGGTGGAGGTCGCCAAGCTGGCGGGCGCCCGCGAGGCATACCTGGTCGACTTCGCCGACGAGATCGACGAGGCCTGGCTGGAGGGCGTCTCCACGGTCGGCGTCACCTCGGGCGCGTCGGTGCCGGACGTCCTGGTCGAGCAGGTCCTGGAGTGGCTGGCCCGGCGCGGCTTCGAGAACGTCGAGCTCGTCAAGGCGGCAGAGGAGTCCATCGCCTTCTCCCTGCCGAAGGAACTGCGCCGCGATCTGCGCGAGGAGGCGGCGGCGCTGGTCGAGGAGCGCGGCGGGGCCGGTTCCGGAGCCGCGGACTCCGAGGCGTGAGGGCGGCTGTGAGCGGTCCGTCCCTGACTGTCGGTCGTAGGTCGTAACGTAGAGCCATGCAGATCTTCGGTGTGGACATCGGCGGTTCCGGGATCAAGGGTGCCCCGGTGGACCTGGACAAGGGCGACCTGGCGGAGGAGCGCTGCAAGGTCCTGACCCCGCAGCCGTCCGGCCCCGAGGCGGTGGCCGACGGCGTCCGGCAGGTCGTCGAGCACTTCGGCTGGACGGGGCCGGTCGGGCTGACCTTTCCCGGCGTGGTCACCGGCGGATCGACGATCCGCACCGCGGCGAACGTAGACAAGAGCTGGATCGACACGGACGCGCGCGCGTTGTTCAGCGACCGGCTCGGGGGACTGCCGGTGACGGTGGTCAACGACGCGGACGCGGCGGGCGTCGCCGAGATGCACTTCGGCGCGGGGCGCGACCGCAAGGGCACGGTCGTTCTGCTCACCTTCGGCACGGGTATCGGCAGCGCGCTGTTCGTCGACGGCGCGCTGGTCCCCAACACCGAGCTGGGCCATCTGGAGCTGCACGGCCACGACGCGGAGAAGCGGGCGTCCAGCAAGGCCCGCGAGGACCACGACCTGACGTGGGAGCAGTGGGCCCACCGCGTCCAGAAGTACCTCGCCCACGTGGAGATGCTCTTCTCGCCGGAACTCTTCATCATCGGCGGCGGCGTGAGCCGCAAGTCCCACAAGTTCCTGCCCCACATCGAGAACATCAAGGCCGAGATCGTCCCCGCCCAGCTCCAGAACAACGCGGGCATCGTGGGGGCGGCGATGCGAGCAGCGGAGACGTAGAGCCGACGGCTCCCTCTGACGCCGACAGCCGACGGTTCCCAACGTCGGCCACCGGGCCCACCTCGACGACTCCCGCCCAGCCGACAGTGACGGCCGGGCGGGTGGGAAACCGGTCACTCCAACCGGGGGCTCCGTGCCACTCGACGGTTCACCAGGCGAATCCTGCGTACGATCACCGTCACACCCGCGACGAGTGTCCCGCCGTACAACCACCCGGCCTGCGTCGCCAACGCCGTGACCAGCCCCATCAGCCCATCGTCGGAGACAGCGGGCAACCCCGCCGCGAACCCGATCGGCACCACCACGGGCGCGGTCAGCAGATCCCCCCGCCGCACCCACACCGCAGTCAGCACACACACCGGCAGGAACAGCACTCCGTACACCGTCAGGGACGCCCCGAACAGCACCTGGTCCAGCCCTCCGAGCGCCACCATCAGCACCCCGCAGAACAACCCGCTCCCCAGCCCGGTCAGCCGTGGATTCGGCATCCCCCGCGCCGCACGACCAGCCGCAACCGCCCCGGCCGCCCGAGCCGGCGACCGCCCGGCCGCCGACCGCACCGCCGCCGGCGGCCGCCGTACCGCCCCCGTCCGCCGCGCAGCGGCCCGTACCGAACCCCCGTCGGCGCGCCCGGCCTGCGAGGGCAGCGGCGGCTTCGGCCGCTCGCGTCGCGGTCCGTACTCCGAGGGTCGCGTCCTGTGTTGCTCCACTGGACCAACTTAGGTCGGTTTATGTGCCGAATCGCCCATCTGACACGCCGAGAACCCGGCCTTGGCCAAGCGTTCGATACGCCGCCGAACCGGGCCCGGGCACGCCGTAGACTGGTGGATCGGCCCACGCAGCCCAGCCGGCCAGTCCTCATCCTCACGTACGGGAAGTCGCAACGTGTCGCTCACGATCGGAATCGTCGGTCTGCCGAATGTCGGCAAGTCGACCCTGTTCAACGCCCTGACCAAGAACGACGTGCTGGCGGCCAACTACCCGTTCGCCACCATCGAGCCCAACGTCGGCGTGGTCGGCGTCCCCGACACCCGGCTCGCCGAGCTGGCCGAGATCTTCGGCTCGCAGCGCATCCTCCCGGCCACCGTCGACTTCGTCGACATCGCCGGCATCGTCCGCGGCGCATCCGAAGGCGAGGGCCTGGGCAACAAGTTCCTCGCGAACATCCGCGAGTCCGACGCGATCTGCCAGGTCATCCGCGCCTTCAAGGACGAGAACGTCGTCCACGTCGACGGGAAGATCTCACCCAAGGACGACATCGAGACGATCAACACCGAGCTGATCCTCGCCGACCTCCAGACCATCGAGAAGGTCCTGCCGCGCCTCCAGAAGGAGTCCCGGATCAAGAAGGACATCGCGCCGAAGGTCAAGGCCATCGAGGAGGCCAAGGAGATCCTGGAGAAGGGCGACACGCTCTTCGCACACGGCATCGTCCAGGGCACCGAGAGCAACGAGCTCCTGCACGACCTGCACCTGCTCACCACCAAGCCCTTCCTCTACGTCTTCAACGTCGACGAGGACGAGCTGATCGACGAGGACTTCAAGAACGAGCAGCGCGCGCTGGTCGCCCCCGCCGAGGCGATCTTCCTCAATGCCAAGCTGGAGTCCGACCTCGCCGAGCTCTCCGACGAGGAAGCCCTCGAACTCCTGGAGTCAGTCGGCCAGCACGAGCCCGGCCTCGCCACGCTCGCCCGCGTCGGCTTCGACACCCTCGGCCTCCAGACGTACCTCACGGCCGGCCCCAAGGAATCCCGCGCCTGGACCATCAAGAAGGGCGCCACCGCCCCCGAGGCCGCCGGTGTCATCCACACCGACTTCCAGAAGGGCTTCATCAAGGCCGAGGTCATCTCCTTCACCGACCTCGTCGAAACCGGCTCAGTCGCAGAGGCCCGCGCCAAGGGCAAGGCCCGCATGGAGGGCAAGGACTACATGATGCAGGACGGCGACGTGGTGGAGTTCCGGTTCAATGTCTAGCCGGTGACTTAACACCACTTCGCTGATCTGGCAAACGCGCAGGTCAAATGGGGTCTGGCTCTTCGGGGTCAGGCCCCATGATTTTTACCGTGCTGGATAGGTGCTGGATTTTCTGACCTCTCGTCACCTGTCATCACCTCCCATATCCGTACCGTGCTGGATTCGTGCTGGATGCCGACGGACCGCGCGGGGACCACGGGTGTACGTGCCGTGCGGTGAGGGCTACTAACCTAGTCGATTGGGCCCCAAGCACACGTTCTTCACGTGATTAACGCCCGTTGCGGAAACAAATCTCTGCCCACCCGACGTTGTCGATCTCCGATGCGATAACGGGGGGTGGTCGGCTTGAAGCTGTTCCGTACGGGCACAACGAAAAGCGGCGTGACCGAGGTCACGCCGCGTCTTGCTGAGGTCGAGGCAGATGTGCAGGGCCTCGTCGAGGAGCACATGGAGACGCTGTTGGGCGTCCGATTCCTGGCGAGCGAGTACGGCACGGGGCCGGTCCACGGGGGCCGGATCGATTCGCTCGGGCTGGACGAGAACGGATCGCCGGTCATCGTCGAGTACAAGCGCGGCGTCGATGCCGGCGTCATCAACCAGGGCCTGTTCTACCTGGCGTGGTTGATGGATCACCGGGCCGAGTTCGAGCGCCTGGTCCGCGACCGGCTCGGGGTGACGGCCGCGTCCCAGGTGCTGTGGAGCGGCCCGCGCCTGATCTGTATCGCTGGTGACTTCACGCGCTACGACGTGCATGCCGTTCGCGAGCACCGACGCTCGATCGACTTGGTCCGCTACCGATTCTTCGGCAGCGACCTGCTCGGGCTTGAGACCGTGGCGTCCGTGAGCGGCGGCATGCAGGTGGCCCGCCGGGCGCGTCGCCAGGCGGTTGCTCGGGCAGCAGCTGACGTCCAGGGCGCGTCGATGATGGAGCTGGCGGGCGCGGTCGACGAGGCACTGCTCGGGCTCGGGGACGGTGTGAACCGTGTTGAGCGCAAGCAGTACCGGGCGTATCAGCGTCTGCGGAACTTCGCCTGTCTGTGTCCGCCGCAGCGGAGCAAGCTGCTGGTCTACCTGAAGGTCGACCCGAAGGACGTCGACCTCGTGCCGGGGTTCACCCGGGACGTGTCGGGTCTCGGTCACCACGGGACGGGTGATCTGGAGGTGCAGCTCCGTACGCCGAAGGACGTGGAGCGGGCGAAGGATCTGTTCCGGGCGAGCTACGCAGCGGCGTGATCGCCTGTGGGCCTCTCGGCTGTGCTTGCTTCGTGGCTGCTCTGTGGTCGTCGGGTGGTGCCTTTCGACGTGCGGGCAGGGCGTGGCGGTGGACTATCAATGGTGCGCGGGATCGCCGGTTTGGCTAACCGGCGATCCCGCGCTATGTTGCCCCGCTCTCGCGTGCCGATGATCAGCGTGAACGGCTGGCAGCCGGACTGGCCGTGACCGCCGGAGCGGCCGGTGGGCTGGTGAAGAGGGTCGTCCTGCGTTCGGGGCCCGCGGTCTGCGGGCGGCGAAGGCCGGTTTCGTGGGCGAGGGTTTCGGAGAGATCGGCCAGCAGCGAACTCGGGGTGTGCGGGGACGCGGTGATGGTCCAGGTGGGCCGGTCAGGATCGGGGCCGGCCCAGACGGTCCAGGTGGCCAGGTTCTGGCTCGGGTGCTGTGCGGTGAAGGCGTCGAACTGGACGCCTGCGTCCCCGGCGGGGGATGTCCAGCGGATCCATCGCCCGTCCACAGTGTGCTTCCATCCGGCGTCGGAGAGGGGCTGCGTGGCCGCGGTGACCATCTTCTCGTCCACCGGGGCGCCGATGGCCGTGTCCCAGCCGTCGCCGTCGGCGAGGTGGTCCAGCAACTCCTGCAGCACCGGGGCGGGGGTGGCGCCGGTCGCGGTGAGGACCCACATGCGGTCGGAGACGGGAGTCTCGTAGGCGGCTACGGTCCACGCGGTTTCGTGGGCGGGGGTTTCGTGGACGCGTTCGATGCGCAGGGTCTGTGATTCGTGGATGGCGTGGGTTGTCTCGTCCGACCAGGTCCGCCACTTCTCCCAGCCGCCGTGTGCGTCGAGGAAGGTGTCGAGGAGGGCGTCGTGGTCGCCGGTATCGGCCAGGTAGGCCGGGACGGTTTCCGGCTCCGGGCGGGCCGGTTCGGTCGTGGCTACGGTGAGGGCGAGTGGGGTGCGGGCTTCGGCGGCGGCGCGTTCGGTGTCGGTCAGGGGCGCCGGCCCGGGGCGCATCTCGGCGCCGTGGACCTTTTCGAAGGCGAGCAGGGCCCGAGCGGGTGAGTCGAAGGTGTCGGCGATCTGGCGCAGGTGGTCTTCGTCGTGGAGGTAGACGGACTTGCCGTTGGGGCCGAGGTAGGTGCCGACCGCGACGGTGGTGTGGCCGTTGTAGGCGTGGGCGTGGATGAGGAGCTGGCCGTGGCGGATGTCGTCGTGGATCTTCTGGGCCTCGTTGGAGACCTCGCGGATTTCGCTGCGGGTGCACCAGGGCATCGGGTAGTTGGCCCAGGTCCATTCTTCGTCAATGGCCTCCCGGAGCCGAGGGGTGATCTCGACGGTGATGCCTTCGGCGGTCAGGTGCTTGGCCGCGTCCTGCGCCCAGTGGGGTTCCTCGTGGTCGATGCGGACCAGGACCAGCACGTTGTCGGCGACGACGGTCCAGTCGGCTGCCTCCAGGCCCAGGTGGGCAATGTGGGCCTGGGTGCCGGTCAGGACGGCGGTCACGGCGCTGGGATGGGTGGGGTGGGTGTCGAGGCGGACGTGGGCGTCGATGGTGGGAGTCACGTGGGTGTCGTCTCTTCTGCCGGTGGCCGGGCCTTCGGGTCCGGCCACCGGCGTATGCGGGGGGCTATCGGGTTGCTCGCGCGGCGCGGGCGGTGCGCGCGGCCGTGGTGGTCGGCGGGCCGGCACGGGTGGTGGGCGCCGGGCGCGGTCGCTGCGGCGGGACCGTTCCGGTGGCGTGCTGCCAGCGGGTGCGGACGGCGCCGATGTCGGCGAGGGAGCGGCGGGCGCCGACGACGAGCTGGAACGGGGTGTTCGCCGGGTCGCCGGCGTACGCCTCGATGTGCCGGCCGGTGTGCTCGGCGGTGGCCAGGAAGGAACGCTGGAGGGCCCGCTCGCCCCAGTGCTCCACGGACCCAGCCGGTTCGGCCAGCAGGCGGAGCACCTCGCCCGGTTCACTTCCGTCGTCCAGCAGACCGCGCTGCTGGGCTTCCCACAGAACGGTGACGGGGTCGACGGGCTCGCGGCGGCGAGCGAGGGTGGTCAGGCACTGCCACAGCCCGGCGTGCAGCGGCCGGTTGAAGTCCTCGGGGAGCAGCCACCGGACGGACTCGATATCTGCGGGGTGCGCGGTGGCGGTCGCGAGCAGCAGCTGCTCCTCCTCGACCGCCTCGGTGTAGTCGGGCGCGATGGTCGGTGGCGGTGCCGTGGTGCGGGGCAGGACGCCGGCGCGCGGCGGGAAGCGGCTCGCGATGTCGTCCACGACCGCGGCGAGCGCGTCGGCCTCGGCGAGCACCGTCTGGACGGGGTGCGGGAGGGAGACATCGTGGACGGTCTGGACGAGGCGTTCCGCGGCGGCCTGCAGACGGCGGCGGGCGTGTTCGGCCTCGACCATGCGCGCGTAGGCCGGCGCGTGGCGGGGCCAGGGGCAGATCTGGATGAGGGTGTGCAGGTATGAGACGGACAGTCCGCGCGCCTGCTCGCGGCCGGCGGCGAGCACCTGGTCGAGCCACTTGGTGTTCTTCGCGTGCTCGGCCGGATCGGGCGGGGGCAGGGTGCTGATCGCGGCGAACAGGGCGGCATGCGCGGCGGTGGAGAACGAGTCGGCGGTAATCCCGGTCACGTCGCCGAGCCGATGCGGGTCGAGGAGGAGGGCACCGAGAAGGGCCTGCTCGGCGTAGAGCACGGGCTGCGGCGGATGTGTGTCGGGCAGGTCGTCTTCGTCGGGTTCGGGGCTGTGGGGCATCAGGCAGCCAGGGTGAAATCGTCGGGGTCGAGGGTGACGCCGAGGTGCGGGGCGAGGAGGTGGCCGGCGAGCAACGGTGGGACCGCGTTGCCGATCTGGCCGAAGACCTGGCCTTTGTTGCCGGCCCAGGGGTAGTCGGCGGGGAAGGTCTGCAGGAGGCCCGCCTCGCGGGCGGTGATCCGGATCGGCTCCGGCACAGCGAGGGCCTCTGTGTCCTGTGTCGGCGCAGCGGCCGGTTCCGCGACCCACGTGCACTCGTTCGCCCGGTGTCCGAAAAACAGCGTTCCCGCCGGCTCCTCGACGGACCGGACGGTGGCGTTGGCCTGGTTGTTGCTGCGCAGCGACCAAGACCAACGGTGGGCCTCGGCGGTGAACGTCGGCGCCGGAGCGCTGGCGACACGGTTCTCACGGGTGCCGTGCCGCGCCGCCCACCCTGCGCCTTCGCGGCGGGACTGCAGAACCACTCCGTCCGGTCGCGGCATCCAGGTGCCGCGCTCCCGGGCATCGGACAGCGTCTTTCGGGAGCCCGAAGGGAAAGGCTCGGGCCCGCCGCCGGGTCCGCCGCCGGCGCAAACGGTGGGGACGGGCCGGTCGGTCGCGCCCCACCCGAGTGCCGCAGCCATGCTCACCCAGCGGGCGCGGCCCGGACCGAACAGCGATTCGGGCTCGGCGACTTGGGAGTGCGTCGGCGTTGGAGGCTGTGCCGTACGGACCCGGGAGGCGAGCAGAATCGCCCGCCTCCGCGTCTGCGGAACGCCGAAGTCGGCGGCGTTGAGGATCCCGTACCAGACCGAGAACCCCCAGCCGCGCAGGACGGCCGCGTACTGGCGCCACAGCGGCAGCACGTCGGGGACCTCTTCCATGGCCACCCATTCCGGTTCGCCGACCGTGTTGAGGGCGTGCAGGTAGCGCATCGGCTCGGCGGCCAGCAGGGAGCGCTCGTCACGGCAGGCGGCCAGGAGTTGTGCGCGGGTGTCGCGGCCGGTGGCGAGGTCAGCGACTGCCTGGTGGACCAGGGGCTGGTCCACCAGGCCGAGGCGCTTGCCGGCCATGGACCATGCCTGGCAGGGCGGGCTCGCGATGAGCCCGGCGGTTTTTCCGAGGAAGGGCCAGACGGGGTACAGCGCCACGTCGGTGCGAATGGTCAACTGTCCTGCCGCCGCACGGGTTTTGCAGGCCCACTCATCCCATTCCAGGCCCACGTCCCGTACGCCGAGGACGTTAAGTGAGTGGCTCCATCCCCCCGGTCCCGCAAACAGGTCCAGGATGGTCAAGAGGCGAGTCCGAAGTCGTCCTGTACTGGCTCGACTTCATCGCGGCAGGCCCACGGGGAACAGCCGTCGACGACGCCCTGCTCCAGCTCCTGAAGGTCCGGTCCGCTGTCGGTGAGTTCTTGCTGCATCGCCGCCCATTCGGCGGCGGTGACGTGATCGATGGGAGCTTCGCTGAGAGGGACGCGGGAGCGGTGGAGAAACGCCTCGCCGAGCAGACGGTTGCCGGTGGCGTTGGCGCGCGCGTTTCCTTTGCGGATGGCCGTGTCGAACTCCACTACGTCCTCCCATTCCTCCGGGGAGTTGTCGCGGATGTTGCGCCATTGAGCGTTTCCGTGGAAAGGGCACCCGAGGCAGCTTGATTTCGGGGTGTCGGCCAGGCCGAGCGACGTCAGATAGCGGACGCAGTCGGCCCGTGACCAGCCCAGGTCGATGAGCGGGTGCCGGTTGCGCATGTACTTGACGTCGGCGTCCTTGGCCCGGTGGAATTCGTCGGTGGAGATGCCGACCCACTGCTCGACGAAGATCCCCTTGGGGATGCGTGTCGGATAGGGGTAGCCGAGTAGTTCGCGGACCTTTTTCTTGATCGGCTTAATTTTATATTCCCCGGTGCATTGCCGCCTGGTCATGCCCGGATTTCCGTCCTTGTTCAGGACGTAGAGCGGCATTGACGCAAACCTGTGGTCGGGGTCCAGGGCATCCTTGCGTATGTTTCCGGACGACACGCGGAGAACGGGTATGCCTGCGGGTCTGGCTATTTCTCGCTCCAGCCGGTCGAGATTCGAATAAACGGCTCTCGGTTCCCAGCCCGTGTCGGCGAAAATGGCGTAGTCGACCTTCGGGAGTATGCCTTGTGCGGAGAGGGCGAGCATGGCGCTGGACTGGATTCCGGCACCTAGTGAAATTGCTCGGAAAGCAGGGAGTTCGGAAATGATCGGTCCTGGGGGTGAGGAGGGTGGGGGCCCGGTTCGGCGGCGAGGCGGGCGATGCGGTCGCTGATGAGCGTGGGGTGGCGGATGGGCAGCGCGTGCGTGGTGCGGGGGAGGATCTCCAGGCGGGCGGCAGGGAGTTGGGCGGCCAGCTGCCTGGTGTGGGCGGCGGGGATGTGCCGGTCGTCCGCGCCGGCCATCAGCAGCAGCCGGTCGCCGAACTGGTTGAGCACGGTGGCGTCGCGCGGCTGGTAGCGGCGCAGGCACTGCCACAGGTCGGCGAGATCGCGGGTGTGGGTGTGGCGGATGCCGTGGCGGCACGGCGGTGGCCCGTCGGCCGGCCGGTCGGGGTGGGGCGCGAGGCTGTAGGGGTGTGTGGTGGGCAGCCGGTGCCGCAGGACGTCCATGGCCTGGGGCGCGTGGGTGCAGGTCAGGGCGAACAGGCTGCGTCCGGCGGCCAGAAGCAGGGCACGCGGGCTGCGGCCGGGCAGCACGCTCGCCCTGCGTGCGGTGGCCGACAGCAGCACCATGCCCCGTACGCGGGCCTGGTGTTGGGGGTGTAGGGCGGCGAGTTCTTGCAGGACGTGGGCGCCCAGGGAATGGCCGGCGAGCACGAGCGGTCCGGCGGGGACGAGGTGGGTCAGGATCTGGTGCAGGTCGTCGGCGAGCTGCCGGATCGTCAGTGGTGCCTGGCCGCGCGGGGTGTGACCGTGCGCGCGCTGGTCGTAGCGCACGACGGTCAAGCCCAGGCCGGTCAGGTGCCGGGCGTGGACGCGCCACAGGTCGGCGGTGACGGACGCGCCGTGCACCAGCACGACCGTCGCGCCGCCGGGACGCGGGCGCACCGGGGTGTCGCGGTAGACGGACAGGCGAGTGCCGTCCGCGGCGGAGACCGACAACACCTCAGTGGCAGAAGGCGGGTTGCGCACAGGTAGAACTCCGGAAGGGGGGATCAGTAGGAGGCAGCCGTTCGCCGTCCGCGCCGGGTCGGTGGAACCGGCCGTTCGGCACCGCACTGCGCATGCCGCCGCATTGGGGGTGGGCGGATACCGGGGAGGCGACCCCGAAGGGGCGCGGGCAGCCAGCGCCGCACGGCTGTCGCCTTCGGCCGCGTGCTCGGGCGGCGGGACGGGAACGCGCTGCCGGTTACCGGCTCGTACCACGGCCGGGTGGTTCCGTTGGCGTAGGAGGCGGCGAGGGGGCGCTTGTGGCTGGGCTGGTGGCGGGTGAGCGCGCGGTGGCCTTCGGCGGCTGTGTCGCGCTGGATCCCGGCGGCGGAGATGTTCAGCGGCGCGGGCCCGGCGTGATGGCGGGGGCGGCAACGGCGGGTGGCCGTGTGGTGGTTGACCAGCGCGGAACGCTGACGGTTGCCGGTGCAGGACCGCGAGCCGCCCGGGCGCGGGCGAGGTCTAGCGGCGTGGGCACTGCCGCGGCCCGGGGCGCCGCGGGGGCGTCCGGCTTCAGCGGGCGCAGGTGGGCGTGGCACTCGCGCGGCACGCAGGCGCGTTCACGGGAGATTGGCGCCGGATCGGCCAGAGCTGTGGCGAAGGCTGCGACCAGGTGGGCGGGGGTGGCGCTGTGGAAGTCGGCCTCCCACAGCGCCCGTCGCGTATCCGGGGCGGCAAGGATCCTCGCGCGCCACGCCTCGTCCCGGGCCACTGTGTGCCCGCCGAACGAGGAGGGAGGGCGGTATTCCAGGCGGGCCAGCCGGTCGGGCGAGGTCGCGGTGATGTGCAAGCCGTCCACGGTGATCTGCCAGCGGGCGGCGTGCAGGACCTCCCACACCGTCTCCGGATGGTCATCGCGCTCGCGGTAGGGCTCGTCGTCCCATCGGCCCGCGGTGACGTCGGCGTCCAGGGCGGCGGTGACGGCGGCGACGATCTCGGGCGGGGTCTCCTCGGTGAAGGCCGCGGTCCACGTCGGTGGGGAGTGCAGATCCGTGCGGCAGCGGATCTGCCACAACGCGGTGGCGTCCGGCATCAGTTCGGATGCTTCCGGGACATAAGCGACGCGGAGCTGGCTGCCCATGGTCGTGACGTAGAAGTTGCCCATCTCGTCACTCATGGCGTGCCAGTAGTGATGGGTCAGCGGGACGAAGGCGTCGTCACCGCAGTAGGCACTGCCGGCGAGGTAGCCAGGGGCGACGAGGACATCGTCATCGCTACGGTCACGGCCGGCCCGCTGCGTGCGGCGCAGGCCGGGGTCGGGGCGGGGTTCGGGCACAGGGGAGTCCAGTGGTGGGGAAGAGACGGAGCGCTTCGGACCGCCGTCAGGTGTCGGCGTCCAACGGCCCAGGCGGCGCAGGAGCTTGAGCTGTGCCGAAGAGGCCGGGCGGGAAGCTCAGCGGCGTGATCGTGTGGGGTGGGCAAGGCGCATGTGCGCCGGTGTTCGGGCGTGCGCGCCTCAGACCAACCGGCTGCGTGCAGCGGGCGGATGACCACGGTGGAATTGCCGGGGCCAGCCAGGTAGACGGGGCCGACCAGGACGCGGTCCGTCGGGGCGAAGCCGGTCATCGCGTGCGTCCCACGGCGGCCTGCTTGGTCGCGGGAGGCGTCACGGCCGCTGTTCGGGCGGGGGTCGTGGCGGGCTTGTGCTGGGAGAGGGCACGCTGGCCTTCGGCGGTGACGTGGAGGCGCTGGCCCTGGTGCAGGGATGTCGTGGTGTCCACCTCGACGAGTCCTCGCTTGATCAGGGCGTTGAGGGTGGCGACGTTCACGGTGGCCCGGTCCTTGTCGATGGCCTTGAGCACGCCGTATCGGCTGATCACGTAACGGGTGCCGCCCCCTGCGGACAGCCGGGCGAGGACGGCGTACTGGCTGTCCGTGATCTTCGGCGCCGGTGTCGCCTGGTTGTGTTCGGCGTGCTGCTTCAGGTCCCGGGTGATGCCGCTGGCGAGGTAGTAGCAGCCGGTGTAGGCGAGGTCGAGTTGGTGGGCGGCGTTCGCGAGGTGCTCCGCCATGGCGGGGAGGGCCTCCGCGTGCCGCGCCGTGCGCACGGCTGCTTCCTCGGCCGGCGAGCTGGAGAACGGGGCGCCTGGCGGGCCGGGGAATGGGGCGCCCTCCAGCGGGTTGGCCTCCAGCGCGCAGGCCAGGTCGGATACGGCGATACTGGCGGCGGAGACGACGGAAGCGAGTAGTTCCAGGGACGGGCGGCTGCCGGGTACGGCGGTGTACTGGCTGCCGTCGAGGGCGGCGAGGCGGAACATGGCCTGTTGGACCAGCTCGTTCGTGTCCACGATCTTCGCCGTGAGCTGCTGCCGGGCGTCGGTGCCGGGGGTCAGGGCGAGCGAGCGGATCTCGCTGTGCAAGTCCTCGAAGTCGCTGCCGAGTTGCCGCAGTCGGGCGATCTCGGCTTGAAGGTCGATCTGGCGCATGGTGCAGTGCTCCGGGGAAAAGCGGACGGTGGTCAGCGGCTGCGCCGCTGGACCGGTGTGGTGGGCGGCGGTGCGGGGGCGGCACCGGGGCGGGACACTGCCTGTGGGATGTCCTGCCAGGTCGCGATGCCGAGGTCGATGCGCACGCTGATGCCGTCTGCGTAGAGGTGGGCCTCGGCGCGGACAACAGCGCTGAGTGCGTCGCGCTCACCGAGTCCGGACGGCAGTGCGTACTGCCGCTTCGCCCCCGCTGGTATGAAGCCGTGCTGGACGAGGACAGCGTCGGCCTGGCCCGTGGCCGCGGTCGCGGTGACCGCGTGGTCGGTGAAGCGGATGGTCACGTCGGGCTGGGCAGCCGGGCTTGCGCCGTGCTGGCGCGTGGTCCAGGCCAGGTCGACGAGGTCCAGGGTGTGGGCCATGAGCCCGTAGGCCGCCACACCGGCGCGCTCGTGCGCGTCCTCAGCGGTCTCGGGCGGCAGGAGGTAGAGGGTGCGGCCCTGGTGCTCGCGGGCGGTGAATCCCGCCCCGGTCAGGATGCGGGCGGCGTTGCGGAGAGGGCGGTTGAGGACGACGAAGGTCCATCCGTCGCCGGTCGAGCCGATGAAGACGTCGTGGTGGTCGGTCAGAGCCATGCTGCTCCGGAGAGTTGGGGACGGTGAGCGCGATCCGGGGGTGTGGCGCAGCCCGGTCAGGCGGCCGTGCCGTAGTCGCCCTGCTGGGGGGCGTGCTTGGCGACGGCGCGGGCGGTGATGGCCTTCGACGCGCGGGCGGAGGCGGCGGACAGCTCGTCGGCTCCGGGCTCCAGGTACCAGGGACGCAGGTCGAGCATCGCGGCGCGCATGCCGGTGGCGAAGCACAGCGCGGTGCCCTTGGGCAGGGCCCGGATGGCGTCGGCCGGCAGGATCCGCTCCTGCCGCATCGACACGGAGGTCGACTTGCCGGACTCCGAGTGCGAGGTCGAGGTGGTCTCGACATCGTGGTCGCCGATCAAGCGGCTGAGCTTGTCGGCGAAGTCGGGGTCGTCGATACCGCTGCCGATGACCTTCACGGTCGAGGCGGACCACATGGCGTCCATGCCGGCGTCACCCCAGACCTTCTGGCCCTGGCGGTAGGACTGCAGGATCGTGATCGGGATGATCCCGCGGCTGCCGAGGTGCGAATACAGATCCGGCAAGTCGCTGATCTTGCACACGTTGGCGGCCTCGTCGAGGATCGCCAGCATCGGCGGGTCGAGCCGTCCGCCGGCGCGCTCGGCCTGGGCGGTCGCGGCCCGCATTACCGAGTCCGCGCACGCCGCGATCAGCGCACTGGCGCCGCCGCCTCCGTCTTTGCTGAGCAGGAAGAGAGTGTCGGTGGAGCCGACGAACTGCGCCGGCTGAAATTCGGGGACGTCCTTCTGCGGCGTCACCCAGGCCGCGATCTCGGAGTTGAGCAGCGCGGCGGCGTACTGGCGGGCGGTCTCGTAGATGCCGTCGCGGGTCTCGGGCGGGCCCTCGACGGTGCCCTTGAGCTGGGCGGCGACGGCGGCGAAACCGTGATCACGGAGGATGTCGAGTGGGGTCCGGTCGGCCGGGAAGGCGAGCCACTGCATGATGTCGGTGATCGGCCGCTCGTCGAGAGCCGCGGCCAGGAGCAGCTGGGACAGGATGTTGCTGCCGGCCTTGGACCAGAAGTCGCCCTGCTGGGATGCGTCGACGCTCGCGGCGAGGAAGTGGCCGGCCAGCCGGTTCGCCCCGTCCAGGGTGGTCGCGCTGGCCAGGGGGTTCCACCACATCTCGCGGGCAGCATGGGCGATCTGCTGCGGGTCCATGGTCCACACCTGTCCCGCCTTCGCCCGCGCTTCGTAGGCCGTGGTGAAGGCATCGCCGGCGGCCTTGTTGCTGGTGAGCAGCACCGGTCCGGGGGCGTGCAGGATGGAGGGGATCGCGAGTGAGGTCGTCTTGCCGGAGCGGGGCGCCATGATTGCGACGGCGACGTCCTCGAACCCCATGCGCACCTCGTGCTTGGTGCCCTGCAGGTTGCCCAGGAGGATGCCGGTGTCCTTCGCGTCGATGTTCTTGGTGTCCTGCAGGCTCGGCCGCAGGGAGCGGGCCTTGTCGGTGATCGCCTTGGCCATCAGGGGCTCGATGTCCCGGGCCTTGGCCATGTCTGTGATCTTCTTTTTCCGGCCGCCGCTGCGGCTCTTGTGCCGGGCCCATACGACGCCGGCCGCCGCCCCGAGGGCCAGGAGCAGAAGGACGGGCACGATGCGGGCGCCGATCAGCAGGGACGTTTCTCCCGCATTGGGCCAGACCTGCTCGGGGTGGAGTAGGGCGGCGGTCGGCTGGTATGGCGCCCAGTCGGCTCCGGTGAGGTAGGCGGTGATGTTGCCCGAGAGCCAGGCGAGGTGGGCGAGGGGGACGACGATCGCGAGTACGCCGAGGAGGAGGCGCAGGACGAGGTCGTATCCGTCGGTGGACCTGTTCGAGGAGGAGGAAGGGGGCAAGGGCTACGTGCTTCCGGGCGGGGACGGAGGGATTAGCGGCTGCGGCCGTTCTTGACCGGCGGAGGCGCCGAGGGCATCGGTGTGGCCGGCGGGACGGCGTGCCGGGCAGCGAGGGTGCGGACGCGTTCTTCCAGCGCCCCTGCGACGAGTACGGCGAGCACGTCTGTGGTCCGGCGGGTGACGACGTTCGGGTCGTGGGTCGGCAGACTGTGCACGCTGTCGGTGCGCGCTACGGGGGCCGGATCGGCGAGCGCGGCGGTGAACGCGGTGACCAGGCGCGCGGGAGTGTGCTCGCCGAAGCGGGCCTGCCACACCTTCTGATGCAGGCCGAGCGTGACGGTGACGAACCAGGCTCCCGGATCACCGGGCGTTCCCAGGCGCTCGACGTACGCCGCCTTGTCGGGCGATACGAGGCCGTCGTCGCCGTACGGTGACCAACCGATCTGCCGGAGCGGTTCGTACGGGTCGGACGATGTACTCGCTGTTGAGGCGGGGTCGGTGAGGGTGTCGGTGACGGCGGCGATGAGTTCGACCGGGGTGCGGGCGCCGAAGCTCGCGTACCAGGCGGGCCGGTCCGGTTCCGCAGCGTGGCTGAGCGTCCACCACTGCCCATCGGGTTCGGGCTCCAGGCGCAGGAGGGCCTTCTGGTCGGGGCTGGAGAGCAGGACGCGTGGCATCAGGGGGTCGTTGCCGTGACTCCAGCCGCAGGCGCGGTGGAGGGGGACGGTGATCCAGGCGGGATCACCGCCGCCGGCGAGGTGCCGCGGTGCGATGAAGTAGACCTCGACGGTCTCGGGAGCCGGGGGCATGCTCACTTCCGTGCCGCAATCCGTCGGAGGGGTGCGGGGACCGGTATGGGGGCCAGAGGCGAACGGGCCTTGCGAGCGGAGGAGTTGATCTCCCGGAGTGCCTTGCCGTGAGTGGCCCAGTCATCGAGGTAGCTCCACGATTCGGCGTGATGCTCGGCGAGGGCGTCGTCGAAGTCGGCGGTGCCTGGCTTGGCGGTGACGGGGAGGGCGTCTCGGGTCTCCAGCCACTGCTCGTGCAGTTCGTCGAGCCGGTCGAGGGCGTCGCGCAGGACGCCCAACTGGTAGACCCAGCGGCTCTGCACCGTGTTCTCCGGCAGCTGGGCCAGCTGTGTCTCGGCGGTGGCCAGCAGGTGACGGGCGCCGTAGCGGAGCGGCTCGAACGCCTCAGCGGTGTCTGCGTCGCGCTGGCTCGCGCGCATGCCGTAGGCGTGGTCGTCGTGGGGCCAGCCGTCGAGGTCGGTGTGCTCGTCGGAGTAGGCGTCCCAGGCGTCGAGGATCTTCTTGCTGTCGCTCAGATAGTCGTCGAGGTGGCGGAGGAAGTCGCGGTGTGCGTGGTGGTCGGTGGAGATGAGGTGGAGTCCTGTCCGTTCAGCGGCGAGCGGCCGGCTGGGCTGGGCCAGCCTTTGCCGGGGTTGTCGTGGGCTTCGTCTGCTGCCGGCGGGCGGAGCGTGCCCGGGCGCGGAGCGACTCGATACGGGTGGTGTGCGCGTCGACCACCTGCTGTGGGCGTAGTGAGCTGGCCTCCTGCACAACGCTGTAGTGGCCGGTGCGGTCGTACATGCCGCGCTGGAGCGGGCTACGGTCGGCCAGCGCGGTGAGGAACGATCCGACCAGGTGGGCGGGGGTGCGCTCGTCGAAGTAGGCGTGCCAGATGCGCGGGCCGTGGAACTCTCCGTGGCCGGGCTCACGGGTCTCGACGTGCCAGGACGGCCGGTCGCGAAATTCGCTCAGCGGGCGCAGTTCGATGTGACACATGGAGTCCGGCGAGCGCGCCGTGCCGTCCGAGTCGCGGTGCCACCCCGCCGAGGTCACCGGTTGCCACGGGTCCGGCTGCTGTGGCGGCGGGACGATGAGGGCGTCCGTGAAGCTGGCGAGGACCTCGGCGGGCACGAGTTCACCGAACTCGGCGTACCAGCCGGGCTCGGTGTCGGTGGGCTCCGCCCGCAGCCGCCACCACGCCGAGGTGGCGGACTGCGGGTCGAACTGGAGGCGGTGGCGCAGGTCGGGGCTGCGCAGGACGATCTCGGCACTCAGGGGGTCGGAGACGGCGCTCCATCCGGCGGCGGTCAGACCGTGGGTGACGTGGCGGGCGTCTCCGGGGCCGGCGAGGTGGCGGGGGCTGGTGTCGAACGGGATGCGCCCGGCGTGCTTGTCGGCGTACGCGGCGAGCTGCCGTTCGCTCAGCGGCACCGGCAGTACCCCGGCTCGCTCGTGCCGGCGCTGCCGTACAGGTCGCGGAGGTCGTCTAGGACGTAGTGGAGGGTGTGCTGGTCGGTCTGCTCCCACGCGGCCGTGCGCAACTCGGTGATCAGAAGGTCGACCTGCGCGGTGCGCGGGACGTCCGGGGCCTCCTGCAGGGCACGAGCGAGGGCGCGCAGGGTGTCGGCGAGCTGAACGGGCAGGCCCGTGTACTCATCGAGAAGGGGCTCGACGAGGGCGAGGGCCTCCACGGGGTCAGGGTTCTCGCGCAGGTAGTCGGTGAGGTCCGACAGGGTCTCGGTCGCGGTGCGAATGGTGTCCGGGGTGAGTGCGGGCATCGGGCTCCTTGGGACGGGCATCGGGTCAGCGGCGGGTCCGGGCGCCGCCGGCGTGGGTATAGGGACGGGCGGTGGTGCGCGGCCGTGTGCTTCGGGCGCTGTTGCGGGCCCAGGTGGCGGCGCGGGCGGCCGTGATCCGGGCCTGCTGCCACGCACTGAGCTGGGAGGGCTTGACGGAGACCGACCAGGTACGGATCTGCGCGCTCAGCGGCACGCGTCCGCGTGGGCGCATCACGGGATCGGGGCCGCCGAGTTCGGTGGAGAAGGCTTGCACCAGGTGCATCGGCGTGTTCGGCGTGAAATTGGCCGTCCATCCGTTGCCCTTCTGGTCCTTCGCTCCGGTCCACCACATCGCCGAGCCGTCGGCGCCCTGGTGGTACTGCATCCACGCGGTGCCGTCGGGGCTGGTCGCGGTGTAGTGCTCGCCCTCGAAACGCGTGTGCCAGTTCTGCTCCTGCAGGGGCGCCCAGACGTTGGGGGCGTGGGCGGAGCGGGGTCGGGTGAGGGCGTCGGTCAGGCCGGCGACGATCTCCACCGGGGTCTGTCGGCCCAGGTGCGCCGTCCACTCGCCGTTGGGGCCGTCCGCTTTGCCGTGGATGGTCCACCCGCCGGGAAGGACATTGGGGTCGTAGGCGACACGGACGGTGCGGTCGGGGCTCTCCATGAGCAGAGGGCCGTTCGTCTTGGACTTGTCCCGCCATCCCGAGGCGCGCAGGAACTCCGAGACGTGTCGGATGTCGCCGCCGCCGGCGAGGGCACGGGGCTGGACGAGGTAGTGCTGCTCGGCCTGTTCGCCTGGCCCCCAGCCCTGCCATTGCTTCTTCTTCACCGGTGCCGCCGGACGACGAGCGGTGCGGGTGCCGGGGGCTTCGGCGCGGTGGTGGCGGGCTGGGTGCCGACGTGCCGGAGGGTGTCTTTGTGTTCGTCCAGGTCGAGGGTGATGTCGTGCAGTTCGTTCGAGGCGCGGCCCAGCGCGAGCCACACCTCCGCGGGGAGAGCGCCTCGTTCGGCCTGGTCCTTGGCGAACATGCTGCCGGTGGCGACGAGGTGGGTGATGCTGCCGAGGATTCCGGCGTCCGGGTCTAGGACGCGGGCGATGACCTGCGCGGCCTGGGGCGGGGGAAGCTGGGAGAGGTGGTCGGCGAGCTGGCCGAGTTGTCGGGTGATCTCGTCGGCCAGTTTCACCGGGTAGGGGGCGGGGTG
The DNA here is from genome assembly GCF_014495685.1 of Streptomyces sp. TRM68367. Taxonomy (GTDB): domain Bacteria; phylum Actinomycetota; class Actinomycetes; order Streptomycetales; family Streptomycetaceae; genus Streptomyces. Next base: position 58,688 of record NZ_JACTVI010000002.1, read on the forward strand.
GGTCATGCTCCTCCGGGTCGGTGGACGGTCAGTGGTGGTGGCGGTGGCCGACGCGCTGCGTCTCGGCGAGGACGGCCTCCGGGCGGGCGCTGGCGAGCGGGGAGGCGCGGTCGGGGCCGGTCGGGATGCAGGCGCGCAGGTAGCGGCGGAACAGGGCTGTCGCGAGTCGGGGTTTGAGCCGGTTGCTGATCGGTGGGGGTGTGCGGGCTGCTACAGGTTTCTCCGGGGATCGGGCGGTGCGGTGGTCGGCCCCGGCGTGGTGCCGGGGCCGACCGGGTGGCCTTACGGGGTGCGGCGGGCTGGAGAGGGGCGCGAGGGGGAGCTGGCCGGTGCCGGATGCTGCGCGGCAGGGCGAGCCGCACGGGTGCGGACGTCGTGCACGGCCTGCCGGTAGGTGGCTTCGTCGAAGATGTCGGGCGTGCAGTTGACCTCGTACCCGGCCAGGAGCAGGGCGGGGATGGCGCGGGTCGCCAGGCGCTTCTGCTCGTCGGCATCGAGGTGTTCGGGCACGGTGTGCCAGATGTACAGCGGCGCGCCCGTGGGGTATTCGTGACGTTCGAGGCCGAGCTGTTCCAGCAGGCCGTGGAGTTTGGCGGGGGCGCCGGTGGGGGTGTCGGCGTGGATGGTGGTCGTCAGGGCCTTGATGTAGACCTCGACGTCCGTGCCGTATTCGTCGGCCAGGTTGGCCATGTGTTTCTCTCCGGGTTCAACGGCGGCGGGAGGCCGGGGGCTGGGCGTTGCTCGGCGGCGGTGTGGGGGCCGCCGGTTGCGGAGCGCGGGCGGCGTGGTTGCGGGCGCGGAGGATCACGTGCGCGGCCTGGCTCAGGGAGCTGGCGGTGTCCCCGAGCCGTGCGAGGGGTTCGGGTTCCTCGCCGGGGGCAGCCCGCTGGAGGTCACTGGCGGCGATCCAGCCCCGGACGACCACTTCCCTGGTGAGGGGCAGCAGCCCGTTGACCGGGGCGGCGATCTCGGTCAGCACCTCGGCCACCGCACTGCTGGTCCTGGCGGCCGAGGCCCGCTCGGCGAGCTGGGCGAGGTAGCGCAGGGCCGCGTCATGTTCGCTGTCCGGCGTGGCCAGCGCGTTCAGAGCGGGGTCGAGGTGGACGCTGTGACCGGCGGCGAGCAGGGCATGCAAGGCGGTGGTCGCCTTCAGCCGCTGCTGCTCGACGGGCAGGCCGTGCGGAAGTCGGTGGTAGTCCCCGCGGGGTCCGGGGACGGAGAGGAAGCCGCCGGTTCGCTGGAGGATGTCCGCCGCCTTCTCGGTGCCGCCGATGGCGACGACCAGGTCGGTACGCGGGTCCTTAGCGATGGTGACGTACTCCAGCACCCAGAACTCGGGCTCCGACTGCTTCATCGAGCCCTGGCGGTCGGCGTACGGTTGCTTGCCGGGGAGGGCGGCATGGAGGCTGGGGCGGAGGTGGGCGCGGTCCGGCCTGCGGGGTGCTGGAGGGCGGTGCCGATGCCGAGGGCGTCGAGCTGAGGGCCGATCTCGCGCAGGGCGCGTGCCTGCGCCCTGGTGTCGCCGCCGCTGAGGCGGTAGGTGCCGCTCTGCGGGTCCTGGACAAAGCCGTTGGCGACGAGGATCGCGCCGGCACGGTCGTCGACGGGGGCGGTGGCGACGCTGCCGTCCAGCTGCCAGGTCAGGACGACCCGGTCCGGCTGGGAGGGCTGGATGCCGCCCAGGGCGTTGTGCCGGACCTGGGCGAGCGCGCTGTCGTAGCGGGCGAGCAGGTCATCGGCGACGTGCTCGGCGCTCAGGAACGGATCGTCCGCCAGGGCGATGCCGTTGGGCTCGGGGACAGCGCGGTACGCCTCGTCGGGCAGGGCGCGCGGGGCGACGGCGGCGATGAGGAATCCGTCGCGTTCGTCGTGCCGGTCCAGAAGGACGAGCTGGGCGCCGTCGGGGCGGCTCAGGACGGCTGCCTGCCGGAGCGGGTGCTCGGCGAGGGAGGCGGCGGCCAGGTCCAGGTCCCAGATGCGGTCAGCCAGTTCGGTGAGGTCGTCCTTGGCCTCCGGCGGAAGGTGAGTGCTGGTCCAGGTGTCGGGGAGTTCGCCGGCGAGGACGTCGGCGTACGAGGCGAGGCGCTCGGAGGTGTCGTAGTCGTGCATGGTGTCCTTGGGCGAGGTGAGGGTCAGCGGCGCAGTCCGGCGGCCACCGGTGGCGGCGGGGCCGGGAGCGTGCGTGGCGGGGGCGGGCAGGCGCACACGGCGGAGCGCTCGCGTTCGGTGGCGGAGACCTCTTGGGTGCAGGCGCTGCGGCCGGGGTGCGGTGCGTGCCGGTCGGCGAGGGTGTTGCGGGTGTCGGCGAGGTCGGTGCGGATGAGGCGGAGGTGCTCGTCGGAGAGGTAGCGCAGCCGCCGGGCGATGTAGGGGTCGGCCGCCTGGCCGAGCCCGTCATGGAAGTCGGCGGTGGCGGTGAGGACATCGCCCAGAGCGGCGAGGATGCCGTCGTGGGCGGCGGTCAGCTCGGTCAGCGCGTCGGCCGCCTCTTCCGTGGTGGTGGCTTCGCGTATGCGCTCGGCGATGTGGGCTACGGAGGAGCCCAGCGGCAGGTAACGGGCCGGGCGGTAGTCGGTGTCGAAGCCCTCGTCGCAGTCGACGTGATACCCGGCGGTCCGGAGGCGGGCGACGGCGTCGGTGGCGAGATCGGACTCGCCGTCCTCGGTAAGGCCGGTGGGTGCGCGGTGGTAGGTCTCGTGGACGCGGACAACGGCGATGAAACCCGCGCGCTGCAGGACGCTGTGCGCCTCGGAGTCCCCGCCGCGGGCGAGGAGTTCGTCGGAGTGCGGGTCCCGGCGGATGTCCAGGAAGCGGTCGGCAAGGGGCAAAGAGACGTTTCTCCTACGGCGATCGGTGGGCGGTGCGCCGGGCGGCGGGCGGTACGGCGGCGACCCGCAGCTGGACCAGCTGCGCGGCGGTGCTGTCCAGGTCCTGCTGGATGGCATGGAGGCGGCGGGCGATCAGCTCCAGACGGTGCGCCGCGTCGGTGCCGACGGCGCCGGGCTGGCGGGCGATCCGGTGCGCGGTGTGCTCGACGAGTCCGCGGACCGTGGCCAGCGGACCGACTTGCTCGTCAGCGAGCTGCGTGAGGACCCTCGCGAGCTGGGCCGATGCCGTGGGCGCCGGCCGGATGGAGAGCCCCGCCGTGGGGCCGGTGCGGACGGGGATCAGGTGGAGGTCCTGCTCGATGCGGCGCGCCTCGTCCGAGAGCCGCCGCAGGATGTCTGCGGGCGGGGCGTGCCACGCGCCGTCGAGGTGGATCAGGTTGGCGATCAAATCGAGGCGTCCGGGCTGCGCCTGAACGGCAATCCACCGGCAGCCGTGCTCCTTGCCGGGAATCTCGATGCCGGCGGCCCGCGCGAGCCGGTGGGCGGTTTCGGCCCACTCGGGGCCGGTCAGCTCCCGGTCGTCCGCGTGAAGCCGGATGTCGAGGTGGAGGATCGCCCGCCGGTCGTCGCCCGGGCCGGCTGCGAACGGGTGCTCCAGGTACGGGTCTTCGAGGTGCTCGGCCCACTGGACGGAGGTCCAGATCTTCTGCTCGTCGTCCAGAGTGAAGTAATCCAGGCCCGGCCAGTGGGCGACTACCGTGTACTCCGTCAGGCCCTCGTTCGGCGAGACCGGCCGCCCCAGCGCCTCGGCGAGCGGGTCGTGCGGCGTGTGGGTCCGCTCGTGCAGGCGGGGAATCACCGGCCGCCCCGGACGTCGGCGATGTGCACCAACTGGTTGAGGGCGGTGGTGGTGTACCAGCCGCAGTCGATCAGCTCGTTGCGGCCGGCGTACCGCGGCAGGAGCGCGTCTTCCATGGCCCGCAGGTAGATCAGGCAGTCCGGGCAGCGGCGCGAGAGGTGCACGAGGTAGCGGGGGTGGCCGGTGACGTAGGACTGGGCGCCGCCGGTTGCATCACGCAGCCGCCACCCGTCCTCGTCGGTCGGGGCGTGCCAGGACGGGACCACGACGCGCATCGCGTCTCCCCAGAGTTCCCCGCCGGCCACTCCCTTCAGGACGACGACCATGTCGCCGGCCTGGAAGTGCTGGTGCGTGATGTCCCGGTTGGGGGTGAGCGGGTCGGGTGTGAGAGCGACGGCCGGGGCGGACGGAGGTGTCCAGGGCGGCGGGAGCATGCGGATCCTTCCACGCGAGACGGGGGCGGTGGGAGGAACAATGGTCCGGAGGATCGCCGGTTTGGCTAACCGGCGATCTGCGGCTATGTTCCGCCCGGCTCGGTGGTGCGTCCGGGGGTCAGTTCGCGCCGTAAAGGGCGGCTGCGATCGCGGCGCGCATCTCGGCAGCACTGCTGTACCGCCCCCGGGGATCACGCTCAAGGGCCCGCATGATGATCGTCTGATACTCAGAGGCCAGTGCCGGGAGGATCTGGCTTGGCGGCGTGGCAGGCCCCGCGTTCTTGCGTGACATCACCGCGGCGACATTGTCGGCGGGGAAGGGCGGCTGTCCGGTGCACAGTTCGTAGAACACCACCCCCGCGCCATAGATGTCGGCGGATACGGTCGGAAGTTGGCCGAGGAGACTTTCGGGTGCCATGTAGATGGGCGTGCCCACCATGGTCCCGTCACCTCGGTGCAGGGGCCCCCGCCCCTCCTCTGCGATGACGTGGGAGACCCCGAAGTCGAGGATCTTGACCCTGCCGTTCGGCGTCAGCATGATGTTGCCTGGTTTGACATCGCAGTGGACCACCCCACTTTGGTGGGCGGCCTCCAGTCCGGACAGCACGTCATGGACGGCCTCCGCAGCCTGATCGGGCGACAGCGGCCCCTCACGGAGCGCAGTCGACAGATCGATTCCCGGGACAAGCTCCATCACGAAGAACCGCCCGGCCTTGCCCTCGACTACGTCGTGGATCGCAGCCACGTTCGGATGGCTCAGCGCCGCCGCGACGCGTACTTCGGACCAGAAGACTTGCCGCTCGAAGGGTTCGTCGGCTCCGTGAAGCTGAATTGACTTCAACGCGACCCGCCGGTCCAGGAGACGGTCATAGGCCACATGCACGGTTCCCATGCCTCCCCTCCCGAGAGGGGAGAGGATCTCGTATCGCTCGCCGACCGGGGTCGGCTCCGCTCGATCACTGACCGAGGTTGGTTCCACGTAGCGTCGGTTCGTGCTTCGCACGTCCGCCGACGGCGGGAACAGTCGGTTGGCCAGTGCCTGCAGATGTGTCCCAGGAGCGGGTCGCGGAGCAGCCGTGGGGGTGTGCGGCCGGAAGCCGGGGTTGCGTGCGATGACCAAGGCGCCGGAGGTGTCGGTACCTGTGCGGTCAGGTGTTGGGCGGCCCCGTGCCGCTAGGGCTGCTTTGACGTGGATGTAGGCGGCGTCGATGCTGATCTCTGCGGGGCCGCCCGCGATGCCATGGGTGAGCACGTGGAGCAGTTCACCGGTGAAGGCGGTGTAGGTCTCGCCGATCGGTGCGAGTGCGGGCAGGTCGTGGCGGGCGGAACTGATGACCACCGCTCCCGTTGTCGCCACTTGCACCCGTAGCGCGTCGGCCGCGTCTGCCATCAGTCCGTGGGCTTGTCCGCTGAAGCAGCTGTCGAGGATCACCACCCGGCGTTCCGCCCGGGTTTGGATCAGCACGGACTTCAGCCATGCGTACGGCAGGCAGGTCCACGGCTCGTCTTGTCGGGAGCTGGTGACCGAGACCGAGTACCGCAGTTCGTCGTCGAGATGGCCGTGTCCGCTGTAGTAAACGAGGAGGGTGTCGGTGGCTTCGGCGGCTGCCTGTTGGACGGGGTTGATGAATTCGGATGACTGTCTGGGGTCGGTGACGACCGTGCAGTGCTCCGGCGGCAGGCTCCAGCCTGGTGCTGAGGTGAAGAACTCGGCGAGTGCCGCAAGGTTGTTCCGGACGGCCGGGAGGGGCGGCAGGTGGTCGTAGTCCGCGACGCCGATCAGGACCACCCGTGAGGATTCCGGGCGGGGGAGCGGCATGCGTCGGCTACTCGCTCTCCAGTGCCCGGACGATCCGGGTGACGTCGGCTGGGTCATCGGAGTCCACCGTCACCCTTACGCCGTTGCGTTCGATGGTGACGACCGGCGTCGATGGCCGGGCCCGTCGCCAGGCACAGATCGTCAGTGCCAGGCTGGCCGTCGAGAAACCTGACTGAGTGACCAACGCGATGACGTCGAGGGCTGCGCCCATCTGGCCCTCGGCGGGGTGCGCTGGCTGGAGGGTGATGGTTGCCCCGGTCCTGGTCGCCGTGTCCTGACGGAGCCACTGCGTGAGTTGACGCAGGTCCCGTCCCGGCGAGTTTCCGCCCACGGAAATGCGGTACTCCGACATGCTTAGACTCCTCCCCCTGAGTCCGCGTCCATTGCGGGTGCGAACTGGCGGTCCATCATAGAGCTGGCCGACCTTTGGGGCCGAGGCGGGGCTCGGTGCCGTGGTGCAGCGCGTAGCTGAGTCTTGAGGGCGCTCTGTCGCTGACGAGAGAGGTCTTCGTGCTCATGCCGCCGCAGGAGGGCCGAGGTGTGAGCGTGGGGTTCTCACCGAACAGATGCTCCATCTCATGAGCCCCGGCGGCATGCTGGAGAGCCCGGCAGGATCGCGATCCCTTCAAGGATGCGGCGGTGGTCGGCCCACCGCCGCATCCGGACTGGATCGGCCGGCATTAACGGCTTGATCAGGTCTCACACGGCATCAGTGATCGCTAGCCGAACGACACATCGGATCAACTGACTAACCCGCCAGGGCGGCAGGTTCTAGGCGACCGCTGCGGTGAGCATCACCAGCGGGATGTTGGAGCCTTCTGGAAGCTCAGCGAGAGGTGAACGGGGAAGGCCACAGACCATCCACAGACGCATCGAGTGGTGGGTGACCAACTGGCCCGAGCCGGTGCCGTCTTCGTTGAGCACGTCGACCTTTAGCAGCATGCGCTCTCCGGATTCTCCGAGAGCCCAGAGGTCCAGGAAGCAGGGGCGTCTGCATGTACGGAGGTTCCGGCGCTGGTTCTTCCACCTGAATCTCACGACCCCGTCGGCGAAGGCGGTCAGTGAGAGGGCGCCGGAGGCGTAGGCGGAGCGCCCGTCCCAGATCCACACCATGTGACCGTGGTCGAGTTCACGTCCCATGATCTTCGTCGGGGACATGCTCGCGTGCTGGATCTCAACCACACATCCGTCGGCCGCGATCACGTCGGCGATGTGGTTTCCTCGCCACTGTTCACGGTGGGTCGCCGGCACCACAGACTTCCAGTAGTCGTGCCACTGGGTCGAGGAGTAGCTGAGGCTGCTCATACCGCTCCCGCCAGGGTCACCAGATCCGCCTCGCTCATGCCAAGCTCCGCGGCACCAATGCCCAGCGCAGCCAGCGCGTCCAGCCCGATCGTCGGGTTCTCCTTGATGCGCTCCTGAGCCCTCTGAAGGGCACGGAGCTGTTTTTCCAGCTCCGCGTACTGGCCTGTGAGGATTTTCCGGAACTCGCGGCTGTCCTTCTCCTGCTGGCGGAGGTGCTTTTGGTTCGCCTTGATGGCGAGGAGTTGTTTGGTTACCTCCACGATGCGGGCGTGTACCAGGTCGGCGGGCAGGAACGAGCGCTGGCCAGGGATGCCGATCCCGACGTCAGCTCCGGTGCTGCAGCCGTCAGAGGCGGTTCCTGAGATTGCTCCGTCACCACCGAGGCCGGGAATCGGTGGTGTTGCCCCACCGGGTGCCTTCGTATCGCCGCCCTTGCTCGATCCTCCGGCTGGCGGCGTTTCGATGCCGCTGTGGGCGAAGCGGAGCATCAGCTCGTTGTCCAGTGCGCCGAGGACAGTGCCGAAGACGACCTTGAAGTACTCGATCGCTGGCAGCTCGCCTGCCTGAACCCCTTCAATCATGAGATCCATGAACTCGCCGGTCCGTCGGTTCTTGTCGCTGTGCTGCGCGAACAGCGGGCCGTAGTTGTCCGTGATCCACTGGCGGGCTGCGGCCGACAGAGAGGTGTAGCGCGAGGCGGTCACCGCACACCTGCCTGTCCGGCGGTCCGGGCTGAGTGCAGTCGCTGTGCCCAGTGCACTACGCCCTCGCACGCCTTCTCCAGGTCGTTGAGCATCTCCTCGTCGGCGATGTTGATGATCTGCTCGGGGTGCATCTCGACCAGGCCGTAGAGCAGGTCCACCCGGCGCCGGAACTGGAGCACCAGTCGGTCGTCGGTCTTCTCGGCGACGGAAGTGCTCCCGCGGCTGCCTGTCACCTGGGCGACCTGAGCGAGACTGTCGCGGACCTTCAGCTCCACCATCGGATCGGCCGCGAACGCTTCCACGAGGTACGTCGGCTCCATCACGCTCGCCATCACTGCCGACCTGACGTCGGGACGAGCGAGCTGCTCCACGATCTTCTCAGCGGTCATCGCGGAGGCGGAGTTCGGCACCGGCCGCGCACCGATAGCTGCGCGGAACTCCTGCGCCGTCACACGGCGGCGGCCGGGCTTCTGGAGCATCCCAAGCAGGATGTCCCAACGGGCCTGGCGCTGCCGCTTGCGGCCCTCCACCGGCAGCGCCTTCTCGGCGTCCCGGACCTCCTTCGGCAGGGAGAATCCCAGCGCAGCCTCACGAACGACTGAGTAGGACACCGTCACGTCCGACTCGGCTAGCACTTGCCTGAGAGCGCCCCCGCACCTTGAGGACACGCGCCGGTATTCACGAGCCATCTCGGCGGTAATGCCGATCTCTACGGCGAACCTCCTGATCACTTCATCGGATCCCTTGGAAGACTCGTCGTCGCCCATCGGCGCGACTTCAAGCAGGAGATCTCCGATTTTCAAGCGCGTCTGCTGCTTCTCGCTTGTCAGGAGGTCATCGCGCGCTACCAGCTTCTGACCGCGCTCTACCTGTTCAGAGGAGTACGCCGGTTCTGCTTCACGAGCACTGGGCTCGATCCAATCCGTCATGGCTCGGAACGTAGATTGGGGGACTGACAATCCTTCGTGCTGCACAACCCGTTCGGCCTAATCGGCCCCCTGCGGTGCAGGACGGTTCACCCATTCGGCGGGCATGGCTCTCGAAATCCGTTGGACTGCGTCCCCAGATGGATGTCAGCGGAAGGGATTCTCCGTCGGGCGGTCCTGCTCCGTGGCTGCGTCGAGGAGTTCGAGCACGTCGGTGCCCTCTGCGTCGCGCTGGTCGATCCACCACCCGGCGCGGGTGATGGCGCGGGCCTTCTCCTCCAGCTCCGCCCAGTCCGCCTCGTCCCAACTCCCCTCCACGACCAGCGCGGTGTGCGCGGCCGTCATCAGCTGGTGGCGGGAGCGCTCGCCCCAGTCCAGGGCCTTGGCCGGGCCTTCCAACTGCGGCATGTCGAACTGCTTCGCCCACGCGACGGCAGCCTCCTGCTCAGCGGCGCGCTTGGCCGCGAGCCACTCCTCCTTGGACTCGGTGTCGGCGTCGCGCGCCGCCTTCCAGCAGTCGGCGCAGTCCTTGGCTGAGAGCCAGCGGGCGAACCCTGCCCGCTTGTCGGCAGGACGGCCGGACAGGTCATGAACCACCTGGTGGGAGCACGCGTGCTCCACTGTCCAATGCGTACGGACGGCCATAAATGGATCTCCTAAAAAGGGTTGGAAAGTGGGGGTGTTGCGCCCGGATCAGGGCGTCTTGTGCCGGCCTCGGAGCGGGCGGCGGTGCCGGCCGCACTGCATGTGTCCGGTGGGGCCGAGACGTCGGCGAGCGGCGAGAAGGACGGTGAGAGCGAAGGCCGCGCCGGCGGCGGGGAGCGCAGCGCTGGCGAGAGGCTGCTCGGCGAGGCGTCCGGCGAGGGCGGTGCCGGCGGACTGCCCGGCGCCGATCGCGAGGATCAGCCACGCGTACGCCTCGCTGGAGCGGCCTGCGGGGGTGAGGGCGTCAGTGGTGACGTAGGCGCAGGCGACCACGATGGTCAGGAACGCACCGGGCACGGTGACCGCGGCGGTGGCCGCATACGGGGCCGGAAGGGCAAGGAGCGGGAGCCACCCGGCCAGGAACGCGGCTGTGGCGATGATCAGTCGCCTGGTGGTGGTGCCGGTCCAGGTGCGGCTTCCGTAGATGAGGCCGCCGAGGAAGGCGCCGGTGGAGAACGCGGCGGGGATGATGCCCGAGAGCATGTCCTGGTGGTGGTGCTCGGCCATGGAGATGGACCACACGTTCATGGCTCCGATCGCGAACCCGATGCCGGTGAGGGAAACGAGCAGCAACAACGCGGCAGGGGTGGCCAACTGCCGAGCCGGGGCCGCGTCCTGCCCCACGAACGGTTCGGGTCGCCAGCGTCGCGACGGCGGAGCGAGGGCGACCGCGGCGGTGCCGGCCAGGCCGAGAGCTGCGGTGACGGCGAGCGCGACGGCGGGGTTGTAGGCGGAGGCGACCGCGGCCACGAGCAGGGGGCCGACGATGTACAGCAGGCCCTGCGTGCCGGTGTCGAGCGCGAGCGCGGCGTGCCGCAGCCGAGGGTCTGGCAGCACGCTCGGCCACAGCGCCCGGAGTCCGGCCTCCAGGGGAGGCGTGGTCAGGCCGCCGGCGACGACGATGCCCGTGGCGAGGCCCGGTCCGCCGTACGGTCCGGCCAGGGGCAGAGCCACCAGGAGGGCCGAGTTGAGCAGGGCGGCCGGAAGGTGCACCGCGCTCTGGCCGTGGCGGTCCATGAGGCGTCCCTTGACCGGCTGGGCCAAGCGCGGACGACAGGCCGTACAGGGCGCTGAGCAGCCCGCCGAAGGCGATGCTGCCGCCGCTCGCGGTGGCCCACAGAAGGATCGCGACGGGCGCCATGCCGTTGGGAAGCCGGCCGGTGAGGGTGCCGCCGAGGAGGCGGGCGACGTACGGGCTGCCCAGCACCGCGCCGTAGGAGATGCGCGGTGCCGGGGCCGGGGATGCGGTCAGGGACAACGGGTGCTTTCTCCGTGCTTAGCGGTGGCGGGCGGGCGTGCTGGCACGGGGCGGCGGCGTGGGTGGTGCGGTGTCCACGGCCGGACGCGGGCGGACGCGCAGCACGGGGGTGCGGTGCGGCGGCAGGACGGCGACGGTCGCGCCGAGGTCCTCGGCCGCCTCCTCGACTTCGCGGGTGAGGAACTCGATCTGCCGGCCCAGCGCCGAGAGACGGGCGGCGATCTGGCGGCCCTGAACGGCCTCCAGCGCGCTGGCGAACTGGCCGCTGGTCTCCAGGAGTTCCTGGAGACGGACCATCGGGCCCGGGGTGTAGCCGCGCTGGACGGCGCCGAGGAGAGCTTCGGAGGCGTCTCCTGCGGTCTGGCCTTCGACGACGTCGCGGATGAGTTCCTGCAGCGACACCTCCGGGACCGGCGCTGGGCGGTTGAACCGGGAGACGTCCGCGCGCAGCACGCCGGGCGGGACCGGGGCAGGTAGTACCTTTCCTGCCTCGTATTCGTGGGCGTAGTGCCCGATCACCTGCCAGCCCGGTGCGTCCGGGTCGCCTCGTAGCGCGACCAGCGTCGAGTCCTCGTTCTCGATGAGGTGGGCGAGGGTGATCGGCTGGCCGTCGGCGGCGTACCACGACTCGGTCAGCTCCAACTCGCCTCGCCTCTGCGCGACCTGGGCCCTCTCGGTCCACGTCTGCTGTTCCTCGTCGGTCAGCGGGGCCTTGTGGTGGTGGTGTTTGTTCTGGTCGGCGAGGTCGCTGGCGATGAAGCTGTGATCCGCCCAGGCGGTGAGGTGCGGCCACAGGGCCGAGTGCTGCGCGCGTTCCGCCGGGGAGCCGGGGGCGGCCGGCCGGTCGAGGGCCCGGCGGATCTCGGCGGCGGAGGCGGCCAGGCCGTCCAGCACGGCCCGCCACCCGGCGAGGTACCGGGCGGGTGGCAGCTCGTCGAGTGCACGGCGGGCGGCGTCGAGCAGAGTGTCGGCGTGCGGGGCGAGGTGTGTGGTGTACGCCTCCACCGCCGCCCTGTTGCGGTGGGCGCGAGCGGCTGCCGCGGCGTCTGCGTGGACGGTGCGGCCGTAGCGGTCGCATGTCATGTCGAGCGCGACCTCGCTCTCGCGGTCGATGACCGCCATCCGCAGCCGGAAGGTGCGTGCACCGTCCGTGAGTTCCGGTGTCACCGGGACGGAGCCGTCCGGGGTCGGATTGCTCGCGGGCGTCATCGGGACCGTCCACTGCCCGAGGCCGTCAGGTGGACGGTCGGTGCGTAGGTGGGCTTCGGCGGGATCGGCCGGGCCGAGGGCGGGGAAGTGGTGGGCGGTGTGGCGCGCTGCGTCGTTCGGCCGGCGGCGGCTTGGGCGAGACGGCTGCGGCGCTCCTGGAGCCCGTTCGGCGGGACCGGGCGTGGTGGGCCGGCGGAGAGGGACGGGTCGAGGCGAATGTCGGCCTGCACGGTGTAGCCCTGGCGGCGCAGATCGTGGACGGCCTGGCGGGTGCGGCGGGGGCCGTCGCGCTCGGGCTCGCTGAGCCGGTACAGCCCGGGTTCTTCGGGAACGGGCTCGAACTGCTCGCGTTCCAGGTACCAGTGGGCGAGGTGCGCGGGCATGGAGGCGGTGAAGGAGGCGACGAAGCCGTGCGTGTCGTGGTCGCCGAAGACGAAGTGGGTGCTGGGTTGCAAGGGGGCGGGGTACTCCTCACGTTGTCGGGGTGGAGCTCTCAGTGGCTGCGGTGCGCGGGGCGGGCCGCAGCGAGGGGGCGGACCGGCGCGGCGACGGGGAGGGCCGGTCGGCGGTGGGGTGCGCTCACGCGGGCCTGGCGCAAGAAGATCCCGCCGTCGGTGAGCCAGGTCTCGATGGCTGGCCACGCGCGGGCACGGCGCTCCTGCGGGGCGAGGAGGCTGCCCTGGACGACGTCGTCCAACAGGGTCTCGGCATCAATCACGGCGTCGGCCAGGCGGGACAGCGTCGCGGCGTCGTCGGGCCACGGGCTGCTGGCGGGACGGCACCGGTCGATCAGTGTCGGGGCGTGGTCGACGACGGTGAGGAAACGGCGCCAGGCGTGGTCGAGGAACTCCTCGGTCGCGGAGCCGAGGGCGGCGGCGCTCAGCGGGGTGGCGTCGCTGTAGCGGCCGGAAGCGACCATGGTCTGCCAGGTGTTCTGCTCGGAGCGGATGCCGCTGAGTACGGCGGCGATGGCTGCGGTCGGCGGGCGTGGACGGCCTGCTCGTAGGAGGGCAGGTACCGGTCGGCGACGGCCTGGGCCGCCCGGCCGGCGAACGAGGGCACGACGACACTGCGCGGAGCGTGCGGATCGCCGTAGCCCTCTTCGAGCCCTTCCGGAGCGAAGGCGCCGACCAGATAGTCGAGTTGACGGCCGGGGCGCTCGACGAACAACAGCATGGTGCCCTGCACCATGTCGGTGAGCGTGGCGGCGTAGGGAATCCGCTCGCTCTGCAGGACACGGCCGAGTCCGCCGCTGTCCCAGACCCAGGGCACCAGGTCTTCCTGCCAGGCGGGATGCGAGTAGATCTCGACCGAGGCATGCCACTGGCCGGGCAGGTGGCACGCGAAGTCGCGGGCGGCATCGCCGATGAAGCGCCGGCTGCTCGCATGCACGCTGGTGCCGTGCCGCTTCGCGCACCTGACCAGGTCGACCACGGTGGTACCGGTGCCGTCCGCAGGCAGGTGGTAGACGCCCTCGTCGTCCCGCCGGAATCCGCTCTCCGCGAGGGCGGTGTGCGCCCACGGGTACTGCTCGCCCGAGGCGATGGCGACAATCCCGGACTCCCGGCTGTGCGACAGGATGATCAGCGCCTCAGCCATGGACCAGGTCCTCACCGCGGCGCACGACGGAGCGCAGGCTGCGGCCGTAGGCCCAAGCGTGCTCCCGGGCCGCCGCCTCCAGCTGGTCGTATCCGACCTGGGCCGTCATCTGCCCGTCCCATTTGCGATATCTGTACACGGGGACCGGCAGCAGGATTCCGGGCGCGAGAGCGGTCACGCCGAGGGCCGCGCAGTAGTCCTCGCCCTGGACGAGGCCGCCCATCGGAGCGGCGCGCACGAGGTCGGTGCGGGCGAGGATCGTGGTCGGCCCGATGGGGATGGTGTTCGCCGGCGACTTCCAGTACGTCCACACGTCGCCGGCCTCGTGGCGGCCGGGCGGTGTGGGACATCGCCACAGGGTGGTCGAGCCGTCGGGGTGCTGGTCCTCGCTCCATCCCGCACACCAGCCGACCCCGGTGGACTCCAGGGCGTTCAGCCGCACAGACATGGCGTCGTCGGTGAACTCGTCATCGTCATCAGCCCAGTTGGTGTACCGGGTGCGGACGTGGGCGAGGGACAGATTTCGGGCGCAGGCGGCGCCGACCGGACGGGGCAGCACCAGCGTGCGGACGCGGGAATCCTGCGCGAGCGAGGCCGGCAGGCGATCAGGTGAGGCCCCGTCGAGCGCGATCACGGCCTCCCACGGCACGGACTGCCGGGTGAGGCTGGCGTGCATGGCGGTCAGGTAGCCGAGCCGGTCTTCACGCAGGCGGCTGGCGATGACGACGGTGATCAGGGGTGTGGTGTGCGGGGGCAGGGAAGGCTCCGGGGGAGACGAGAGGGGGACTAGCGGCGCGTGGCGGGGCGCGGGGTGCCGGCCTTCGCCGGGGCTGCGGCGGGTGCGCTCGGGGGCGGCGTGCTGCGCGATGCCCGGATAGCCGGTGCGGGGTCGAGGGAGGACCAGGCCGCCGGGTGGTCGTTGAAGGCGGTGCGCGGGTCGATGGCCCAGTCCACGACGGGGCCGATGTCCTCATAGAGGAGGCTGATCACCTCGATGCCCTCCTGGTGCAGGACGTAGCCCCACTGCATGTCCTGCTCGCCCGCGGTCTCGTCGGTGACCGACATGCGCACCGGCGGGGAGCCGTCCGGGGCGATCAGGTGGTCGAGGGTACGGCTGGGCCACTGCTCGCCGCCGGTCAGCGCGGCCACGAGCGCGGGCGGGGCGTCATCGAGGAGATCGGTGCCCAGCTCCTCCCAGCCGACGGCGACGTCGTCGATGAGGTGACGGGACATGGCCTCCACGTCGCGACCGAACTTGTACTGGTAGGCGGCCAGGAGCAGCGGGAGGCGGTGGCTGGGTATGCCGTCGAGCTGGACGTGGATGCCGCTGTACCCCGTGCCGGTGGTGGGGCGGGCGATGAAGGAACGTGTGGACAGGGGGGATCTCCAGATCGAGCAAGGAAGCGGGGGACGTTGGGCGGCCGTCAAGGTGGCGCGCGGCGCGTCAGGGTGGTGCGTCTACGCGCGGCCCGACCAGGAGGCGACCGGGGGACCGGAGGCGTCGGTGCGGGCGCAGGTGTAGCCGATCAGTCGGGACGGTTCGGCCTTCGCGGGGACGGTGGCGGCGTCGTTGCACACGAACGTGTACTGGATGGAGCTGCGCGGCACGTCGTGGAGCCACGCCCGGTCCTCCTTGCCGGGGTTGATCTGCAGGCCGGAGTGCGCGACGGCGTCGGTCTGGGTGTGCGTGTGAGAGAAGAGGATCAACGCGCCGCCGTCGGTGGTCTTGAGCGCGTAGGCGTCCTTGTAGCGGTTGGCGGCACCGGCGAAGACGGTGGTGCCCTGCTTCCCGAAGCGGCTGCCGGTCTTGTCGTGGACCTCGATCTGCCGCTTGCTCGCCTTGGTCGGGGCGAAGACCTTCGTCCCGGTGTTCGCGCCTCCGGTGGCGAAGTTGTCGAGGATCGCGGTGCGCAGCAGCTTGGCGTCGGCAGCGAGGTGCTTGTTGCCGTCGGCGGTGACGGCCGTTGCGTATCCGTCGTGGTCGAGGGCGATGTCCGGCAGGTCCGGGCTGTCGAGGTCGACGACGGAGACCATCTCCCAGCGCTTGTGCTGGGGGCGTTCCGCGAACACGGCCAACCGCGAGGGGGCCTTGCCCTTCTGGTCCGAGAGCGCGGCAGCGAACCAGCGGTCCTGTCCGGCTCCCAGGCGCGGGATGTACAGCTTGGCGTCCGCGGAGTCGTAGGACCACGGCTTGTACGGCTTGCGGTCTGCCGCGGGGAGCCCTTCGGTCTCGGTGTAGTCCGAGACGGACATCGCGTACAGCGGGCCGTCCTCGACCGTGTCGAGCAGGGCGCGGTTCCGGTCGGCGTTGGCCTGATTGTTGATCTTGGAGTAGTGGGTGATCTGGGCGAGTGCCGCCTTCTTCGTCAGGGCCGGCTGGGCGGTCGGCGTGGGGGAGGCGGTGTGCGTGGCCCGGGCGGTGGCGGGGGCGTCGGCGCTGCCGGAAGAAGCGCAGGCGGTCGCGGTCAGTGTGACGGACACGGCGGCGGAGAGCAGCAGGGCGGTGTGGCGGGCGGAGGTGTGCAAGGGAATGAGGATGCTCCGGGGAAGGGGGCGGGTCAGCGGTTACGGGATGCGGCAGAGGAAGCGGCGGGCGGGCGCGGCGCGGTCACGGCGGGCGTCACCTGGGTGTCGGCGGCAGCGCGCAGTTGCTTCGCGGCGCGGGCGAGGTGTGTACGGGCGTCACCGATGCGGTCCACTAGCCCCTGGTGTGCGGTGGCGATCGACCGGTCGCCGGCGGGGCTGGTCGGCTGGTGGGTGAGGTGGGTCAGGAGGCCGAGGTGGTGGACGGCGGCGCCGAGGACGGCGAGCGCGGCACCGACTGGCTGGGCGGCGCTGGCCAGCGCGAGGGTGGTGCGGCGGTCGGTGGCCGTGGGCTGGTGGGGGTAGCGGATGGTGGCCCGGTGGCGGAAGGCGCTCTCTCCGACCAGGTAGCCCAGCAGGCGGGCCAGATGGCGGACTTCATCGTCCAGGATCTCGCTCAACCCCGGGTCCGGGCGGATCTGGTCGGTGAGCGGGAGGTGGTCGGCCACGGTGTTGAGCCGGTCGGCTACGTCGTGCAGCAGCATCCGCTGGTCAAGATCGGACAGAAGCAGCTCCAGGATGCGGGGGCGGGGCTCTACCGTCGCGCGGCTGCTGGTGAGTTCGTGGGTGGCGGCTGTGCGCCGAGCGATGCCGTGAGCGGGCGGCCCGGCCGGGCGGGGGCGGCGGTCGGGGCGGCGTGGCGGAAGTCGACGCCGATGCCCTGGGCGGTGAGATGCCGAACGGCGGTCTGGATGAGCAGGGCGCGGTCGGTGGTGCTGTAGGAGGCGGGCAGCACGAACGCCGACTCGTGCGGGCTGTACTGGAAGTAGCAGCCGTACAGCACGGTGCGCGCTTCGGCGGGCACGCTCGCGTACGGCGCTCCCACCACGCCGTCGGGGTACCAGATCAGTGTGAGGCTCTGGGCGACCTCCGGTGCGGCAGGACGGTGCGGCGGCTCGGGCTGGAGGCGGGCGTTGTGGTGGACCGCGTCCAGGGCCTCGTGGAAGCGGGGCAGCAAACGGCGCGTGACTGCGGCGGCGGCGCGAACCGGATCGTGGGGGACGGCGATGCCGTTCGGCTCGTCCACGTAGCGGAAGTGGTGTGGCTTGAAGCCCTTGGGCTCCAGCGGGGCCACCAGGAACTGGTGCGGGTACAGGGGCCGGTCGGTGACGTATAGCTGCTCGTTGCCGGGGCCGTGGAGGACGGCGTCGTGGCCGAGGACGTACTGGCTGACGATGTAGTCGACGTGGCCGGTGTCCCAGAGCCGTTCGATGGTGGGGAACTGGTCCTCGTAGGCGGCGTGGCGGTGATACTCGCTGGTCCATGTGTCAGGCAGGCGCTCGGCGAGGGCGGTGGCGAAGGCGGACAGGTCGGTGCGGGGCTGAGGCATGGGCTCCTGAGGTGTTGTCAGCGGGTACGGCCAGAGGGCGGTGCGGATGACGGGGGCGTAGGTGCCGGGCGGCTGGGCGGGGTGCGGGCCGTGCCGTAGTAGATGGCCACGGCCTCCTGCCAGCTCCGGCGCGGCGGGGTCGCCAGGGCCCGCATGTGGTCGGCGGCGACGTGCAGGTCTTCACCGAGAGCGCGCATCGTGCCGGCGGCCCGCTGGAAGCGGTGGTAGAGGTCGAAGCCGTCGTGACGTTCGGATGCCTTGGCCGTCATAGCTGCCGCTTCGAAGAGTCCTTCGATCGATGCGAGGAGTCCCTCCGTCGGCTCCAGGACCTGGTCGAGGAGTTGGGCGGCTTCGTCGTACGAGCGGGCCGCGTTGAGCCGGTCGGTGAGATCGCGCACGGCGTGGGCGGCGTACGGGTCTGTCGGGGTGTCGGACTGGGGCGGCAGGTGGGTGCCTCCTCGGAGACGGAGTCGGGACGAAGCAGGAACGGGTGAGGCATTGCCGGGGACGGCGCTGCGGGCGGTCAGCGTCGTGGTCCGCCGGAACCGGGATGCTGCCCAGTGGGGGGCGGGGCAGGAGGCGTGCCGCGGGATCCCTGGGCTTGCTTCAGGAGCGTGTCGATGTCCGGGGACGGGTCGTAGTGGGCGCGGAGCATCTGCAGGTCGGCGTCGGCGGCCATGGCCAGGGCGGTCAGGATCCGGCTGGCGGCGTCCCTCAGCAGCACGGGCGGAGAGCCCTGGGCGGCTCCGCGGTTCTGGCGCCGCCATTGCGCGGCGGCGGCCAGGTAGTCGACGACGGTGTGGAGGAGAGGCTCGGCGGCCTCCAGCAGCGCGTTGGTGACCGTGCTGAATTCGGCGGGCGTCTCGGCAGCGGCCAGTGCGGTCAGGTAGGGGGCCAGATCCGGCACGGGCAACGGCTGTGTGGGCAAGGGGTGTTGGGTGCGGAAGCCTTCGGCGTCGCGCTTGGCCCAGCGGTGCAGGTCATCCGACGTGGCGGATCGGGTGTGGTAGGCGCGGATCTGTTCAGCGGTGCGGCCGACGTTGTCGTACAGCTCGAAATCGGGGTTCAGCCCGGCTTCCTCTCGTGATGGGGTCGCCGTTGGCCTCATGTCTCGCCCGCCAAGAGCGCAGCAACTGTGCCGTCTGGGCGGACGAGTGACGAGGGTTCAGTGCGAGCGGGGCATGGGCGCGGTGCCGGTTCCCGGGGCCGGCGGCGGGAACGTGGCCGGTGTTGTCGAGCAGTCCGAGGGGCTCGGAGGGCGCCGCGAGGTTCGAGGACAGCTGCTGCAACCCGGTGCGGCCTTCGGCTGTTCAGCGGGTTCTGGCACGTGGACCCCGTGATGTCGGGAATGCGGGAGCTGCATCGCTTGCCGCCGTGGGCGGGTGCTTCTTCGATCTCATGGCAGCCTCGTGACCTGGCAGTACGCGTCGTCGGAGGTCTGCCCGCGGAGGCGGAGCCGTCGACGGTGCGTCGGGGACGGCGAAGGGCTGTGTGCCGCCGATGAGGGAGGGGCGGCCGTCGAGTTCGGCGAGCCAGTTGAGGAGCTTGGGCAGGTTCTTGTCGGGCCCGTACGCGAGGTAGGTGCCGTCGGCGCTGTCGCAGCGGAACCACTCGGCTATCCCCAGACGTGTCCGGGAGTTGACGCGTCCCATGTGCACGCCCTTGCCGCGGGCCTTCGCCTCGCGGGCCAGCCGTTCGGCGACGGGGCCGAGTTTCCACTCGGTCGATCCGGCCAGGAACAGGACGTCGAAGCTGTCCCACGGCAGCAGCCCGGGTGCATCGCAGCCGTCCTGGGCCGCGTAGGCCGCGGGGATGCCCAGTTCGCGGATGCGGGCCAGCCACGGCAGGGACTCGGTGAGGGTGCCGGCGGCGTCGAACGGCTGGTCCGGGGCGAGCGCCCACAGGCAGCGGTCCGGCCCGTACCGTTCAACGGTCCGGTACAGCCAGGCGAACCACGCTTCGGCGCCGGGCCAGTAGCGGCCCTTGCCGTCGCTGCCGAACTTGGAGTTGTCACAGGCATACAGCGCGCCCTCGGGGATCCGGCTGCCTTGCGCGGGGGTGGTCATGCAGCCGATGCGTCCGGCACTCATCGCGGCCCGTATCTCAGGCCCCGAGGGAGTGCCGAGGTAGCGCAGCGTGCACCTCCCCGGCGGCGACGCGGACCGTCATCCGGGCCCCCGGCCAGGCGGGAGGCCACGACGTCGGGCCCGCGGCTCGTGGACCTCACAATCCGGGAAGGCGACACGTTCCAGGTCTTCGAGGCAGACGACTGCGCAGTGAGCGTCGGGCGGGCCTGGGTCACCGGGTGCGACCCGGCATGGGGATCTTCGCCGTCGGCAGCCCCGGGCTTGGGCCCGAAGGGAGGGCAGCGCTGGGGGTCTGGCGCGCGGGGGCCAGGGCACGCATGCGGTCGACAGCGGTGTGCAGGTCCTCACCGAGACTGCGCACGGTGGCCGCGGCGTCCTCAAGGTCGTAGTGGAGGTCGAATCCGTCGTCCTGCTCGGCTTCCTTGGCTTTCTCCCCGGCTGCTTCGAAGAACTCGCCGAGCCGCTCCAGCAGGCCGCTGGTGGGGTCCAGGATCTGGTGCAGCAGGGCGGCGGCGTCCGCATGCGACTCGGTTGCGTTGAGCCGGTCGGTGAGAGCGAGGAGCGCATCGCCGTAGGCGGAGGTGCGGTCCGCGTTGTCGGAGACGTCCGGGGTCTTGGGGGCGCGGGGCGTCGGCGTGGCTGCGGACATCAGCGCGCTTGCGGTGGACGAGGAGACAGCGGGCAGCAGCCCGAGTTGGATGAGCCGCTGGTCGATCGCCTCGATCAGGTGCGTGGCGTTGGCGCCGTGGCGGGCTTCGGGCCGCTCAGGGGCACCGGGGTCGGTGGAGGGGGCCGAGTCGTAGATCACTTCGAACAGGGCCTGGTCGTCGGGATGCTGGCGGGTCACGGTCCACCCCTGCGGGTCACCTGGCGGACGGTCGCAGGGGGGCTCCTGCGGCGGGCCGATGATCAGGTAACTGTCGTCGGGGAGTGATACGCGCACGATGTACGCGCTGAGGCCGAACTCGATGTCGCACTCCAGCCCGCGCTGCCGCAGCGGCGTGGTGATGTGCGCGTGGCGGCGCCACAGCTCCTGCCACCAGGCGGTGTCCACGTTGCGGTGGTCGGGGAGCGGCGCAAACGCAGACGCGTCGACGGACGTGCGGCGGGCGTCGGCGTGGGAGGCGGGCGGGGTGTTCTTGTCCTCAGCGACCACGGCTTCTCCCGCGCGAGGGTGCGTGGCGCAGCGGCGGGGTCCGGCGCGTGGGACCGGGCTTTGGCTCCGGAAGAGGGGTGAAGTCGAATTCGTACTCGTCGTAGGCGTTGATCAAGCCGTGCTCCAACTGGGCTTCGCGCTCGGCGACCTGCGCCATGAGGTCGTCGTGCTCTGCCTGGCACTGCTGGTACTCGGCCCAGTCGGCGTCGCTGAAGTGGGCGGGGCGGTTCAGGGGACTCCTTGAGAGGGTGATGCCGGCGTGGATGCTTCGGTGCGGGCTACCGGTGGCGTGCGCTCGGCCGGGGCGGCGGGGGCGCCGGGCTCTCCCGCCGGGAAGGCGCGGGGAAGAAGCGGTGGAAGTCGAGGTGGGCGTCGAGTTCCTTGACCGCGTCGCGGAGCGATTCCGACGTGCGCCGCAGATAGGCGCGCGCCGTGGCGTGGTCGATGACCATGCGGTTATCCCGGTGGTGCCGGTCGGTCGGGCTGGAGGACCGGGGCAGGGAAAGGGCCCTCTCCGCTGTCTCGGCGAAGTACGGGGCTGCGTGGCTCGACATGGTGGCCGCCGCCGCGAGGTGGGCGAGTACGGCGCTGCCGGCGCGGTTCGTGCTGTGGGCGGTCCGGGCGAATTCGGCAGTCATGCGGACGACGTCGCGGGAGAGGACCTGCGCGTCGGCGGCATGCTGAAGCAGATCGGCGTAGGACGGCGTGGCCGGCACATGACCGGTCTCGTCCAGCAGCTGCCACTGCTCGGCGGCGTCGAGGAGTTTGGCCTTCATGCCGTCGAGCGCGCCGATAAGGCGGAGGGTGGCGTCGCGAGGTATCAGTTCGCGCTGGGCATCGGAATTCATGAGCCTCTTGCTTTTCAGTGCATGCGGGCGTCGGTGTCGAAGAGCGCCAGCTCGTGCGCGTGCAGAAGGTGCTGCACGATGAAAGATCGTCCGGCGACTTTCCACAGGCCACGCCCTCGGTTGAGGTGGGCGATGGCGTCCATTTCGACGGACGTCAGGCCGAGCAGCGAGGCTGCGGCATGAAGTTGGTCGGTCTCCTGGCGGTAAATGATGCGGGTGGAGCAGTCCGCGAGGAGTCCTTCGGCCAGAGCCCGGCCCTGCGATCCGGCGTCGCCGGCGGTGAGCAAGTCGCTGAGCCGGTGGATCACCATGAGGTTCGCGATGCCGAGGCCGCGGCTCAGCTTCCACTGGGCCTGCATGCGCTGCAGCAGACCGACGTGCCTCATCAATCGCCACGCCTCGTCGTACACGATCCAGCGCCGGCCGCCGGACGGATCGGAGAGGGCGGACTCCATCCAGGCACTCGCGCAGGTCATCGCCAGAACGAGAGCGGTGTCGTCGCCGGAGCCGCCCAGCCGGGACAAGTCGATGGTGAGCATCGGCGCGTTCGGGTCGAAGGCGACGGTGGAGGGGGCGTCGAACATGCCGGCCAAGTCACCGTGGACGAGGCGGCGCATCGCGTGGGCCAGGTCGCGGGCGGCGTCGCCGAGCTGGCCCGACATCATCCCGGCGGCCTCGTTGAGCGCACTCGGATTGTTGAGGGTGGCGGCGACGTCACCGAGGAGCGGGGTGCGGCCGGTGTCGACGGCGCGGGTGACGACGGCGTCCAGGGCGACGTCCAGGGCGGTGTGCTCCATGGGCATCAGGTCCCGGCCCAGGACGGTCCGGGCCAGGGAACCGAGCAGGAGCAGGCGTCGTTTGCGGATCTCGCCGACCCAGTCGGCCTCGGAGACGCTCTCCGGGCGCGGGGCCGCGTCCAGAGGGTTCAGCCGTCCGGGCAGTCCGGGGCCGAGAGCGACGGACCGGCCGCCGAGGGCCTCCGCCACCGGCGTCCACTCGCCCTTC
This sequence comes from Streptomyces sp. TRM68367, assembly GCF_014495685.1. Classification (GTDB taxonomy): domain Bacteria; phylum Actinomycetota; class Actinomycetes; order Streptomycetales; family Streptomycetaceae; genus Streptomyces. The sequence continues at coordinate 81,343 of NZ_JACTVI010000002.1, forward strand.
GGGTCACACGGGACGTAGACGCGGTATCCGAAGGCCACCGAACGCAGCGCGAAGCTCTTGGCGAGCGCGCTCTTGCCCTGGCCGATCACCCCGGCGAGCAAGAGGTTCGGGTTGGTGAATCCCTCGACCTTGCCGTACAGCGCGAACGGATCGAAGACAAAGGACGCTTCCGCGTGGACGTCGCGCCCGATGTAGATGCCCTCGGCGCCGAGGCCGCCTTCGGCCAGGAAGGGGTATGCGCCGGCGGCCACGGCCGTCGTCATGCGGTGGGCGGGCAGCTTCAGCCGGTTATTACGCGCGGAGGCGGGTCCGGGACGTCCGCTCGGTGGGTAGAGCGCGGCGGGCATCTCGTGCTCGGCGGATGTGCTCTCGGTCTGGTGGGCGCTGGCTTCCGCGCGGGCCTTGGCGGTGGCCTCGGCGAGCTGGCGACGGGCGGCCTTGCGGCTGGCGCGGTCGGTGCCGTGGGGGGTGAAGAGCGGGCTGGCGGACGCGCGACGTGCGCGACGGGCGGGCCGGTGGCTCATCGGTGGCCCTCGTTTCTGCGGGTGGTGCTCATCGCACGCAGGCCGTGGTGTGCGGGCGGAGGTCGGTGGGGGTGGTCTTGCGGCGGATGATGTGTCCGGCGGCGAGGTGGCGCTGGCAGATCGTGAGCACGGGCGGTCCCTCGGGCAGCCGCTCTGGATGGCATGCGCTCGACTCGGCTTCTGCTGCTGTGTTGTTGGGCAGCAGGTGGAAGGCGGAGTGGACCTCGCTGGTGGCCTGCCAGAGGCGGGTGTGCGCGGTGGCGAGGTGGCGGCCGGCGGCGGGGTGTGGCGGACGGGTGGTTTCGGCGAGGCGGTCCAGGAGTTGGTGCAGGGCGGTGAGGTGGGCGTGGAGCACGTCAAGGTGCAGGCGGTCCGCCGGCCGGGGCGGGGTCGCGTCCGACGAGGCAAGGGCCCGGGTGTGGTGGCGGACTCCGGCGCTCGCGGCGCGGAGGTAGGGGTGCGCGTCGTCCGGAGGTGTGCGAGAGGTCAAAGGTGGTGGTCCTTCCTGCCGGGAGGCAGGGACGGCGACGGGTGGTCCGCCGCGGGTGAGCGAAGAGCAGTGGGCCGGGGTGCTGGCCGGCGGGGCTGGCTCACGGGGCGGTCCGGGCGAGCGGGAGCGCGGTGAGGGTGAAGGCGTCCGGCTGCTGGTAGTTGAGCCTGCGCAGGTCGACGCCCGAGGTGACGGCGTGGGTCTCGATCTGCGCGCAGGCGGCGTCCAGGAGGGCGTCGGTCTCGGCGGTGACGGTGACCAGGCCGGTCAGGGCCACGTCCGCGTGCCCGGCGATGAGCTGGCGCTCACGCTGCTTGACGTCGGCGTACTCGACGGAGTCTTCCTCGCTGTCGACCTGCCCCCGGCGGGCCCGTTCGTTGGCGTCGGCGATGATCGCCGCCTTCTTCCTCTGGACGTCCCGCAGTGCGGACTCGAGCCCCTGCGGCACGTATATAAGGGAGAGGCTGCGCCGCACTCCGGCCGTGAACATGATCCCGTGCAGGAACCCGGCTCCCATTTCTGTGCGCGGCCAGTTCTCCACCCAGTACGTCGCGTGCCGTGCGCTGTCGGTGGCGAGGCGGTCGTACTCCTCGAACTGGACGACGGGCCCGGCGGCTGCGGGGTCGGCCTCGGCGCGGCCGGTCTCGGACCACTGCTGGAGGGCCGCGAGGGCCCCCGGATCGTAGGCGGTGCGGATGACGGCGGCGATCTCCCGCGAGGTCAGCCACCCGGTGACCTGGAGTCCGGCGTTGCGGGCGGCCTGGGCGATGGAGGCGGTGGTCTGCTCCATGACGGTGAACGCCCCGGGCAAGCCTCCGCCGGCCTGGCTGATCAGGCGCCGGGCGGCTTTGAGGTCGAGGGAGATGGCGAGGTAGGTCTCGTGCGGGGCTGCGGCGGGGCCGGCCGAGGAGACCAGTTCGGAGTAGATCTGTCCGGCGACGGGGGTCTGGGGCTGCCCGTTCTGGGTCCAGTGGCGGGTGAGGGCGTCGCCGCTGTCGGGGACGGTGCGCTCCAGCACCTGCACGGTGGCGATATGACCGGTGCGGGCGATGCCTGCGAGCGCGCGTCCCCAGCTGCTCACGTTGTGGTTCTGGGCGGCGGGGTCGAGGAGGGCGAAGGCGCGGCTGCTGACGCGGGCGATGGCGGTCAGGGTCTGCTGGTGCGGGTCGTGGACGGCCGCGGCGCCGTTGGCGGAGTCGCCGGGGGTGACCACCTTGAGGGAGGCGGTGGTGCCGGGCAGGTGGAGGACGCCGTCCTGCCGGGGGCGGGTGACGGGCCGGGCGAGCCAGAGGGTCTGGCCGGTCCGGCGGCGGTGTGCGTAGCGGGTGACGATCGGTGCCCAGTCGATGAGGGAGCGGCCGTGCCGGCGGATCGCGACGAGGGCACCGGAAGCGGCCCACAGCGGGGTCAGGGCGACGGCGCCGAGCAGTCCGGTGGAGACCACCGTCATCAGCAGCACCGCCAACATGCAGGAAACGAGCATGAGTTGGGGCAGGGAGAGGCCGAGGAGGATGCCGCGGCGGGGCCGGTGCGGGAACTTCACCGTGACCGGGGCGACGGAGAGATCAGTCAAGGGGCGGGTCCTGGAGGCGCGGGTGGAACCCGGGGGCGGGAGGTGCAGTGCACGTCCCGCCCCCGGTAGGCGGGCAGGGGATCAGAGGCCGGTCGGAGGCGGCGGCGGTGAGGCCGACCCGCTCGACGTGGCGTTCTGCGAGCCGGAGGACGGGGGTGCGCCCTGTGGCGGCGGAGTCGTGGTCGGCGGAGCGGACTGCCATCCGCCGCCCTGGCCGGACGCGGCATTCGCGCCAGATCCGCCCGGCCCCGGGCTGCCGCCCACCTGGCTGCTGGTGTCGTCGGACACGCTCGTCGGCGCGGGCTGGACGGCCTTCTCCAGACCGGACTTGACGGCATCGGCACCGGGCGAGACGCCCGTTCCGCCGCTTTGTGAACCTTCGTTGCCCTCTCTGCCTCCGCCGGTCGGGTTGGCGGCGACGTCGCCGGGGAAGCCGCCCCCGCTGGCGTCGGGGCCTTGCGGCGCGGCGCCTGCTCCGGCAGCAGCGCCACCGGTTCCGGCGGTAGCTGCAGCTGCGGCGGCCTTGCGGGCGGCCTTCTCAGCATGCGCCTTGGCGATCTGCGCTCCCGCGCCGCCGGCGCGGTGGATGGACTCGCCGTCGGTGCCGTCGGCTGCCCAGTGGACGAACTTGAAGACGGCGTACGGGCAGAGCAACACCAAGACCATGATCACGATGCCGGACATGACGTCGGCCAGAGCGGCGATGCCGTCCTTGGCCTCGGTTTTGCCCATGGCGGCGATACCGAGCACGAAGATCACGGTCATCAGCAGCTTGGAGACCACGAGGGTGGCGGTGGCTTCGATCCAGCCCTTGCGCCAGCGCCGGGCGACCTCCCAGCCGCCGCCGGCGGACGCGAAGACGGCCAGCGTGACCATGACGAGGATGCCGACCTTGCGGACCATCATCACGCACCAGTAGAGGAAGGCGCCGATGGCTGCGCCGAGACCGGCGACGACTGGCACGAGCCAGCCCAGGCCGGACAGGCCGCCGATCTGGTTGACCTTCACGATGCGGCGCACGGCCGACTCGATGTTCAGGTGCGCGGTCTTGAACAGGCCGTCGCTGACGGCGTCGACCACTTCGACGGCGACTGTGGTGAAGGCGATGGCACAGAAGGCGAACAGGACGCCGCTCATGGTGCCGGTGAACGCCTGTGCCAGCGCTTGTCCGTCGCGCCGGATGGCTGCCCGGACCAACTGCGCGCAGAACGTCGCGACCAGCAGGACCAGGCCCAGTGGCAGCAACATCTCGTAGTTGTCGACGAACCATCCGGCGTTCAGGTCCACCTTCGTGGTGGTGTTGACGGCCTCGGCGGCCAAATCGGCTGCGGCGGCTGCCAGTTCACCGGCGGACTTCGCCATCCAGTCACCGATGGCCTTGCCGGGGTCCGAGGCGAAATCCACCGCGTCACCGACGGCGCACAGCTTGTCCGCCAAGGGAAAATCACAGAAACCCACGAGGAGTTACTCCTCCTTTCTTGTCTCAGGCGCGGGTCACTGTGTGACGCTCGGTGCGATCGCGGCCAGAGTGCAGTCGTGGTTCGGGCGGCACTGCACAGCGAGGGTCACTGCCCTCTCCTCGGCTCCGCCGCCGCCCTTCTTCCAGCTGAGCGTCTGCTTGCCGTTGACGGTGACGACGTAGATGTACGCCTCGGTGATCGCGGACGGGTCGTCGGCCAGGGCGGCCTTGAATGCGGAGGGGTAGTGGCCCTCGGTGACGCTGGCGGTGGCGTGCTGGTCCTGGTCGGCCATCCGTGACCACAGCAACGGATCGGGGACCTGGCCGGAGACCGAGGCCCAGTCGGCGTACTTGGTCTCGGTGGTCATCCAGGCGCGCATGCCGGCCAGTTGCTGGTCGCGGTTGGTGTCGCGGGTGTCGTAGGACCACAACATCTGGGCCGCCGCCTTGGCGTAGGCGACCGGTTCGGCGATCTGCGGGGGCTTAGGCACCGAACCGGATCCGGAGGAAGGTTTGGGGGCGGCCTCGGAGGAGGACGGGCTGCCAGTCGGGGCGGGCGCGGCGCTGTCCGGGGCCTGGTGGCCGTTGCCGCCGCCGGTCAGCAGGGCGACGATCCCGGCGATGGCGAGCAGGACGGCGACGGCGGAGGCGACGATCGCGATGCGCCGGTTGGCCGACCAGCCCGTTCCGTACGAGGACAGCGAAAAGGAAGGGAATCGGTTCCGCATCAGTGGACCTGCGACCCCAGGCCGGAAAAGAAGGCCACGATGCCGTTCGCGGCACCCAGACCGAGGGCGGCGCCGGCGGCTACGACCGCGCCCTTCTTTCCGTTGGCCTCGGCCTGGTGGCCACCGGTGTGGTGCCCCCAGGCCCATACGCCGAGCGAGACGGCGAGGGCGCCGACGACGGCGATGATCCCGAACATATTGATGCTGTTGACGACGTTCTTCAACACGCTCAGGCCGGGCAGGCCACCGCCCTTGGGCGAGATTCCTGGGTCGTAGGCGAGCTGGATGACGCGGTCTGCGAGAGGGACGGACATAGGTGTGGCGGGGCTCCTTGCGTACGCGGGCCAGGCGAGGGCCGGCGGGAAGGGGAAAGCGGAGGGGGGAGGCGCGCTCGGGGCGCGGAAGTGGCCGCGGCGGCCCGCCCGGAGCGGTGCCGGGCGGGGGCGGCGTCAGAGGACGCGGCGGGCGGCGAGAATCGTCCAGTCCTTGATCGGGGTGATCCGGACCGGCTTGGTGGTGCGCGGCGCCTCGATCACGAGGCCCTCGCCCATGTACATGCCGACGTGCTCAGGCCGGGCGGCGGTGCCCCGACTGAAGATCAGGTCACCGGGCTTAAGTTGGGCGGGCGAGACCGCCTTGCCCTCGTTGACCTGTGTGTACGTGGTGCGGGTGAGTGTGACGCCGGCATGCGCGTACGCCTGCTGCATCAGGCTGGAGCAGTCGCAGCGGCCCATGGGGTCAGGACCATGCGAGTTCGTGCAGGAGCCGCCCCACTGGTAGAGCGTGCCGAGCTGGTGCATCGCCCACTCGATGGCCTTGCGCGCCTTCGGATCGGCGTCCTTGGGGATCGCGTAGCCCTTGGGGACGCTTCCCTCGGGGATGCGGCCGAAGCTGGAACCGTCCTGGCCCGGCGCGCATCCGGTCGTGCCGGTCGACGGCTTCTTGCCCTGGTCCGGATCCTTGCCGTCCGCGTCGTTGCCGCCGCCGGGGAAGGTCTTGGCGATGGCGTCCTGCAGCGCGGTGGCCAGGTTCTCCCACTGCGCGTACGCGTCCGGGAGGCCGGACTTCTGCACGGCTTGGGCGGCCTGGGTGACGGTCATCTGCTGCCAGCCGCTCACCTTGAGCAAGTGCTTGTAGAACTGCTCGCTTGCGTAGACCGGGTCGCGGATCTGCTGGGCGCTGCCCCAGCCCTGGGAGGGACGCTGCTGGAACAGGCCGAGGGAGTCGCGGTCGCCGTAGTTGAGGTTGCGCAGCCGGCTCTCCTGCATCGCCGTGGCGAGCGCGACGATCTGTCCCTTCTTGGGGACATCGAGCGAGAGGCCGGCGGCCACGATCGTCGCCGCGTTGGGGACCTGCTCGGCGGGCAGGTCCAGGCCTTCGACGTGCACGTCCTTACCCGACGCGCCGTCGAGGATCTTGGTGACCTGCTCGGCGACCTTGTCGCTGTCGATGTCGCTCAGGCAGCTGCTGAAGGAGCCGCTGCTCTGCACGGCGTCGGCGGAGGAGGCCAGCATCATGCCGGTGCCGGCGATCAGGATCGGGGAGAGGAAGACGACGCCGATGCCGGCGGCGAGCCCCTTCAATCCGAGCGGACCGCTCGCCGGTCAGCGGGTTCGGCCATGGATGGGTAGCGAGGCGTCATGAACGTGTCCTTCGGGGTGCGGTGTCCGGCGTGCCGCGTGCGCGAGGCGTGGTGGAAGGGCGCGGCGGCCGGGGTGGGCGATCGGGACGGGCCGGTGCGGGCGAGTTGCCGCTCGCTCCGCGTGGCCGGGCCGTGAGCTAGGTCTGCCGGGGCAAGGGGGTACCTCCGTGAGGCGTGGCAGGGGAGTAGCCAGCGGCGGTGTGCGCCGGGCGGTTCAAAAACAGTAGGCGCGGATCGGCGGTTGACCAAAAAGTTGGCGTGAGGTGCCGGAATCCGGCACCTCAGCAACTCACTTCTTGGTCGTCGGCGGATTCGCCTCTACAGTTTTTGGACTCCCCCTCGCCCTCCTCGGTCTGCGGCCCTGGGCTTCTGCATGCCCACTTCCGGCCCGCGAGGACTCCTGCGCGAGGCGGTTAGTTCCCTCCGCGATTCCGCACCCGAATAGGGGTTCCTCTTTGCCTTTTTCCCTGCACCAGGGCGACGCCCTCAGTGTTCTCGCCGGCCTTCCGGACGACTGCGTCGACTCCGTCATTACCGATCCGCCGTACAACTCGGGCGGTAGGACCGCGAAGGAGCGCACCACCCGCTCCGCGAAGCAGAAGTACACCTCCGCCGACGCCCAGCACACCCTGCCGGACTTCACCGGCGAGAACATGGACCAGCGCAGCTACGGGTTCTGGCTGACGCAGATCATGACCGAAGCCCACCGCCTCACCCGCAGCGGCGGCACCGCGCTGCTGTTCACCGACTGGCGTCAGCTTCCCGTCACGACGGATGCGATCCAGGCGGCCGGGTGGCTGTGGCGTGGGGTGCTGGCCTGGCACAAGCCGCAGGCCAGGCCCCAGCGCGGGAGGTTCACGCAAAACTGCGAGTTCATCGTCTGGGCCAGCAAGGGGCCGATCGACGGCTCCCGGAACCCGGTCTATCTACCGGGCATGTACTCCGCGTCGCAGCCCTCTGGGGCGAAGCGCCAGCACATCACGCAGAAGCCCGTCGAGGTGATGCGCGAGCTGGTCAAGATCAGCCCCGAGGGCGGCACGGTGCTCGACTTCTGTGCCGGCTCCGGCTCCACGGGCGTCGCCGCCTTGCTGGAAGGCAGGGACTTCATCGGCGTTGAGAAGACCGAGCACTACGCGTCGATCGCGGCCGACCGGCTCACCGAAACGATCCGCGAGACCCTCACGCAAGACGACGTGATTCTCACCGTCTGAGCCGCGAGCGCGCTTCCCGTCAAGGCGACCGGCGCCCAAGTCGGCAATCGGCGAAGCGGACTTGTAACTCGCTGGCCGCTCCGCGTGTCGCCGCTTTCACCCTTCTCTCATTCCGCGTCTCGTAGGAGGCCAACCTTTTGATGCCCGAATCCACAAAGCCATCTGACGATGGGGAGTTGGAGCCGGTACGTATTCCCGATCCGCAGCTGGAGGGAATCGAGGCGAGCGTCCGACGGCTCATGGAGCAGTCGGCGCAACAGGCGCAGCAACTCGACCACCTCGCGTCCGCCCCGGAGCCGAACGGATCGCCGTTCGCCGCGTTCGGCATGCCGGGGCTCGGCGGGCCTGCCGCCGCTCCGCCGGAGCCCCGCCCGATCCTGGAACTCGACGGGGAGGAAAGGGAAGACGAACTCGACGCCTTGTCGGACTGGGTCGACGACTTCTTCCTCCCGGTCTACGGGTCGGAGGTCACCACCGCGGCGCCCTGGTGTCTGCAGTGGCAGGAGCACGACGATGTCGTGGCCTGGCTCCACGCCCTGTGGCTCGCCTACCAGCAGCACAAGGACCCCGAAGCCGGACTCTCCGGCCTGTTCGTGTGGCACCGGGACTTCCTCACCCACGCCGTTGCGGCGATCCGCGCACCGGGCGGGCCGCTGTCGGCCTGCATGACCTCTCCCGATCGGCCCGCGCACCGTCTTCTGCCCGGTCCGCCGCCGTCCGTTCGTATGGAGACGGCGGCGGACCGGGCGGAAGACGCCGGGCCCGCCGAGCCGGACGAGCCGACGTCATGACCGCGGGACAGGGACAGCCCGCCTTCGGCTTGAGCTTCGACCCCCGCGCGCTGACCGATCTCCTCCAGGCCCCCAGCGATATCCGCGACCTCACCCTCGCCTACCTGCAGGAAGTCGTGAACGCTCAGCGCTTCGGGCTACGCCTCGACGGTGACCTGGAGGGTTATCGAAAGCTGTTCGTGGACTCGCGCAAGGACTGGCGCGTCGTCTACGGCGTCCGCCCGGCGCCCGCGGAGTCCGCGCACCCGAAGGAGATCCACGTCGTCGCGGTCCGGCCGCGTGCGGGCAACGACGTCTACGACGAGGTCGGCCGCCGCCTGGGGATGGCCCGCCGGCCGCTGAGCGCCCGCACCCACGCGGCCCGCTCCCCGCAGCTGACCACCCGCACTCCCGTGCCCCGGCCCGGTCCGCCGCCCACCGCACTGCCGGGCCTGCCCCGTCCCGCACACAACCCCGCGCACCATCACACCCGCTGAACGCACGGAGCCTCGCCCATGCCCCCTGAACCCGCGCCGACACCAGCCCGGCGTGCGGTCTCCCCACTCGACCACCGCATCGAAGCCGTCACCGGCCACGACATCGACACCCTGTGGGCCTACCGCGACCGCGGCATCCTCGACGAGCCACACGCCCACCTGGTCGACCGACACCGCGAGCTGGCCAAGACCCAGACCGGCGTCACCTTCTACCTGCGCCTCCTCAACCGCCTTTCCAGCGGCGAGTTCGACGTCGATGACGCCCTGTTCACGCGCATCGACCGCACCGTGGACCAGCTGGAGGAGGCCACCGACGCGCGGGACGCCGCTGCCCGGAAGGTGCTCGCCGCCCTGGAGCCCATCGAGGCCGCCGCAGCGGCCTTGGCGCCCGACGCGAAGCCACTCTCGACGGACGACCAGGCGGCGCTGCTCGCCATCGCCGGCGGCGCCAAGCTCTACGAACACCTGCTGACCGGCCGGATGTCCGTCACCGCTGCCTCCGGCACCCGCGTCCCTCACGCCAAGCTGCAGCGGCTGGAGGACGCCGGCCTGGTCGTCCGGGATACCGACCACCCCGTGCACGCCGGCCAACCGGTCTCACTCACCGACGCCGGACGCGCCGCGCTGTTCGCCGCCCGACGGACGCCCACGACCCAGGTGCCGAAGGTCCCGGCTCTACCCGGCACGTCGCCGTCCACCCCGGCGCAGCGGTGCTGAACTCCATCGAAAGGCCCTTGTTGTCTCCCACCGAACCGGCGCCGGCTCGGAAGTCCATCCCCCAAGTCGACTTCGCATTGGACGACTTCGATGCCGACGAGGAGATGTACCTCGACTTCTACCGCCAGGTCGCCGTCCGCGAGGACATGCTCGTCCCCCTCGCCGAACACCACACCCCCAACGGCGCGAACAGCTACTACGTCCTCTTCGACCGCACCGCCACCTACGGGCACCCAGGCATGCCGCAATACGTCGCCGTTCACCTGAAGCGGGACCGGGAGAAGGAGACGTTCGACTTCGAGCAGGCCCTGCTGCCGCTGCCCGCGATGGCGCAGTCCTGGCTCATCCACCGCGGCTGCCCGCACGATGCCATCGGCCTCAACGCCGAGCTGGGCCCACCGCCGGCGGACGAGGCGACTCGTGCGCTGGAGCGACGCCTCGCGGGCGACGGCGACCACTACGCCATGGGCTACTCCTACACCTGCGACGACCCGGACGACATGGTCACCGTCGTGGCACTGCGTGCCCTGGATGAGCGAGCCCCCAGCCCGTTCCGCGTCGTGGTCGAGGAGGTCGACACCGACGCGTGGACGCACACCCTGCGCGAGGGCGGCTTCGACACGGTGGGCGAGGCCCTGCAGTGGTGCGACGACCGGCTTACCGGAGAGGCCGGCCCTCTGCCGCCGGTCCGCCCGGCAACCGCAGCCAGCCGCCCGGCCGGTGTGCCGAAGGCCCCTGCTCCGCGCCCGCCCGGCCGCTCGCGCTGAGCGCCAAGGCCGACGCGGGCGGCGAAACATAGCCGACGATCGCCGGTTAGCCAAACCGGCGATTCTCCGGACTCTTATACAGCCGCCGGGACAACTCCCGCGGCGCCCTTCCACGCAATCCCTATGCCTTCACGGAGGTTTCTTCCGCATGCGCTCCACCCGAATTGCCATATCCGCGGCGATGCTCGGAGTAATCGCTCTGCCGATGCTGTCCACTACGACCGCGAGTGCGGCCCCCACCGCTGCCGCGCCGACGGCCACGAGCATTACGCCCTGCCCGGACCTCCCGCCGCTGCCGTACAAGGTCCACGCGTCGGCCGTGACCATCCGGTCCAAGGCCACCACGAAGTCCACCGCGGTCGGAGTGCTCTACAAGAGCCACAAGTTCACCGTCCACAAGAAGAGCGGCAACTGGCTCTACATCACGGACAAGTCGACCGGCGTCAAGGGCTGGGTCTCCGGCACGTACGTCTACCGCGACACCCGCATGTGCCTGGACTGACAGGCATTCAGCAGGCGCCCGTAGGCGACTGAGCCGCCGGGTACGGCCGCCCCTCACATTCCCCCAGGCACCGGTCTTTCCAGAACAGGAGTTTCTCTTTTGTCCGACGGCATATCCGATGACGCCGAGGATGTCGTGGGCGTGCTCACCGAACGGATCGAAGCGCGCTTCGCCATGGACATGGACCAGTTGAAGGCCGCGGTCGCCGCCGCGCCGACCGCGAACCCTGACGCCACCGACGTCGTCAAGTGGCACGGCCTTCTCGTCCAGGCCCAGTCCGTGCTCGACCGCGCGGAGGACGACCTCCTCGCCGCGCTGGAAACCCAGCCGAGCGAGGTCGACGACCCGACGATGGGCCTCGCCCACCGCGTGAACGCGGCCGTCACCGCACGCGACGGCCGGGCCCTGGTCGTGCGGTGGCTCCTCGACCCGGACGCTCCGGGCAAGAAGGACCTCGCCGCCGAACGGCTCGCCCGCCTTCGCCCCCGAACCGGGCCCGCGGTGCAGACCAGCGCTCCCCACCGACCCGCGGGTACACCCGCGCCGGCGTCGACGTGGCGGTCGGGAAGACCCGTCCGTTGAGCCGGGTCAAGGCCAGCACCATGGACGGCGACCTGCAGAAGGTCTTCGGGAACCCGATTCCCGAGCTGTACGACGCGGCTGTCGGCACCGATACCTCGCCCGCCCTCGCCCGTGCCCTGGAACTGCGCTCCTTCCTGGCTCTGACCGAGGAGCAAGTCGCCCGCGTCCGCGACCGCGTGCACGCGGACATGGATCCGGACCGCGACATGAGCGAGCTGTCGGCGGACAAGCTCCGCTTCGACGCGCAGTGGCTGGAGGCGGCGCTCGACGCCCGCGACGCCTACCGCGCCGCCCTCGGCGAACTGCTGCGCACCATGCCTCCGCCCGACCAGCGGCCCCGTCCCGTCCGCACGACGCAGCTCAGGGCCACCGCAACCCTGCCCCCGTCCGCCGCCCCGGCACCCCAGCGTGCCGGGGCGGCCCGGGCTCGCCGACCCTGAAAGCCCCGCTTGCCCCACCTCACGTCCACCGAGATCGCCGGACGGATCGAGGACCTGTACGGCGCACCGCTCGCCGACCTCGAAGCCCACGCCCAGGACCAGCCGCCCGGCATGCTCTCCGCCCTGCTCGGCATGTACGACGACCTCGCCCACGCCGAGCTCAGCATCGACTTCCACCGCGACTACCTCGCCCGGCTCATCCACCCCGAGCGGCAGATCGGCCGGCACGAGGTCTCCCACCTCCTCGACGGCTCCCGCCGACTCGCCGAAGCCGTCGTCGTGCGCGACGTCCAGGCCAAGTCGGTCTTGGCCGTTCTGCAGAGCCTGGCCCGCGTCCCGGCCCCAGCGCCGTCCCCGCCGACTCCCTCGCCGCCCGTTCCGGCTCCGCCTCTTCCGGCCCAGAGCACGGCGCACAGCCGCTGACCCGCAGGCGATTTCCCTTACTCACCCAGGAGTTCCTACCTTGGCCATCACCGCTCTGCCTCCTGACACCGACGCCGACATTGCCCGGGTCACTGAGGCCCTCGCCATGATCACACCGCGCTGGAACGTCCGGATCCTGCTGGCACTCTCCGGCCCGCCCGTGCGTTACACCGAGCTGGCCGCCAAGGTGTCCTGGCTGCAGAACGGCCAGTTCCACCCCAAGCTCAAGGCACTGTGCGACGCCGGTCTTGTCGAGCGCACCGAACACACCGCACGGCATGTGACCTACGGCCACACCGAGCGTGGCGTGGCCCTGCTGCCGGTCCTGCCGATGATCGTCACCTGGGCCGAGGAGTATCTGGAGAAGGCGGACCGCCCGCTGCCCGCGATCGAGCAGATCGAGGACAGCCTCACCCTGCTCACCCGGCGGCACGCCGCCGCCATCCTGTGGGTGCTGAAGTCCCGTAACGAGGTCAGCGGGCGGGCCCTGGCCCGGATCGTGATGCCCAGCAGCGACTGGACCAACGTGTACCCGCCGCTGAGGCAGCTCGTGGCCGACGGCCTGGTCGATACCGAGGGCATCGGCCGGCCGTACCGGCTGTCCGCGGCGGGCGACGGCCTGGGCCCCGTTCTCGGCGCCCTGTCTGCTTGGTCCGCCGGGCAGCCCCTCAGCCAGGCGGCCCAGCACCCGGTCTGGGGGCACCCGCAGGCGAAGCCCGCGCCGAGGCCGTGGGTCAGCAGCCAGTCCCGGCCGGCCCCCGCGGCGCTCCCGCAGACCCGGACGGGTGAGTCCTCTCCGGCGTGGCACAACCGCGATCTCTTCTCCCATGCCACGGCCGCCCGGCCGAAGGCGGCCGTCCCGGAGGGAGGTCCGCGCCGATGACCACCCTCTTCACCCCTGCCGAAGTACGCAACGCTGTCGAGCTGCTGGCTTCGCGTTCCTTGATCCGCTTGGTCACCGAGATCGACGACAACGGGGCGATACCGCCGCGGCGGCTGGCCGGTACCCTTCCCGACCTCTCCTTGCACCAGCTGCGCCGCGCTTCTGAGACGGCCCGCGCCCACGGTCTCGTCCGGGTCGCCCCCGGCGCCGGTCTGGAACTCACCGAGTCGGGTTCGGAGTTGGCCGACCTGTACGACGCGGCTGCGCGCTGGGCTCGACGCCACGCCTTCCCGGCACCGGTCTGCGAGTTCAGCAGTCGCATCCGCCACGTCCTCGACCTCCTGGCGCCCTCGCTCGCGGCCGAGCGCGCCGACGGTCTCCCGCGGCCGTCCGCCGCGCGGCTGCCCAGCGACGAGGCCGAGGCGGACCTTGCCCGTCCCCGCGCTCTCCTGATCCAGTGGCTGGCCGGCAACCCGCAGGTCACCCGGGTGTCCGAGCCCGAGCCGGTCGCGTGAGCGCTGCTGTCATGCCCCGGCATGCACGCCACACCGCCGGGCTGATGCGCAGCATCTACCTGCCGCGCACGGCGGACGCTCTCGCGTTCGCGATGTCCACCTACGGCATCCCGCTGCTGGTCCTGGCCACCACGCGCTCCGCCGCGCTGACGGGCGCCGCGTTCGCCCTGGAGTGGATCCCGCGACTGGCGGCGTTCGGGTGGGCCGGATCGATCGTCGACCGGCGCGGGGCGGCCGTCGTCTTCCACCTCGCCTCCCTGGGACGCGCGCTGGCTCTCGCCACCGGCGCGGTCCTGCTCCACCTCCACCCGTCCGGCACCGTGGCGAGCGCGACCGTGATGGTGCTCGCGGCGACCACCGGCGTGCTCACCGAGTTCAGTTACATCGCGGCCGAGACGGCGGGCGCTGCCGCCGGCCGCCGGGCGGGAAGGCGGGCCCACCGCGTCCAGGCCGTCCTGCTCGGCATCGACCAGACCGCGACCCTGGCCGGCCCGGCGCTCGCCGGGGTACTCCTGCTCGCCGGGCCGCCGCCGATGCTCGTGGTGATCACCGTGCTCTCGCTTCTCGCCGCGCTGCTCGCCCTGCGTACACCCCCCTCGCCCGTCGCCCCGACCCGTGCGCCGAAGGGACAGTCCCGCGCCGGACTCCTTACCGGGTGGCGCACCATCCGCGCTCTTCCCGCGCTCGGCTGGCTGGTGACCGGGCTGACCCTGTCCAACCTGGCCACCGGCCTTCTCCAAGCGGCCGGTCCGGTGATCGTCGTCCAGCACTTCGGGCAGTCCACCACTGCCGTCGGTCTGGTCTGGTCCGCCGCCGCGGCGGCCACCCTCTTGGCCGTCACCATCTGCCGGTTCGCGATCGACCGCCTGGGCCTGTGGCCGGTCGGCGCAGCCTGCGCCGCCCTCGCCTCGCTCGCCTGTCTCGCCGCCGCCCAGGCCCCCGACTACCTGTCCTACCTGGCCCTGGTCGCGGTCCTCATGGCGGCCGAAGGCGGCATGACGGTCGTCCTGCGCACCCTGCGCTCCCGCCTGATCCCCCCGGAGAAGTTCGGCAGCACCCTGTCGGCGACCATCCTCATCCTCCTACTGCCCTTCCCCGTCGCCGGCGTACTCACCGCCCTCACCCCGCCCGACGCGCTGGGCCACGTCATCACCGCGTGCGCCGCCCTGCAGACCCTCGGTCTGTTCTGCGCCTTCACCCGCCTGCGCACCGATCCCGCCCTGCGCACCTGACCCTGCTGCGCCCCCAGCCTGTGGAGAACCCCATGCCCACCGCCGTCCTCGGGACGAACCGCGCGAGCGGTCGCACCATCACCGAACAGTTCCACGCCTTCGACGCGCACAACCCGCACGTCTACCGCGCTCTGGAACGCATGGCCGCCCGCCGCCTGGCCGCCGGCGCCACGCGGGTCAGCTTGAAGGACCTCTTCGAAGACCTGCGCCGCCAACTCCCGTACGGCGTCGCCGGGCTGAACAACAACTTCACCGCCCTCCACGCCCGCCGCCTGATCGACGACCACCCCCACTGGGCCGGCGTGTTCGAGCTGCGCCGCCGCCGTGCCGCCTGAGACACCCCTTTCTCTTCCCTCGTCCTGCCGCCTACCGACTCGGAGAACCCCTTCTTGTCCGCTCGCCCCCTCGTACTCGTCGTCTCTCCGGGCGATGAGGCGGATCGCGGCTACTGCCTTGAGCAGGTGGCCGCCGCGTACGACATCGTCCTGCTGACCGGCGCCGAGCCATCGTGGGAGAAGCCGCACATCGTCGACCACGCCGTCGCCGATCTGAACGACACCACTGCACTCCTCTCCGCCGGCCGGGCTCTGGCGGAACGACACGACCTTGCCGGCGTCGTCACCTGGGACGAATGGAACCTCATCCCCACCGCCCGCCTCGCCCGCGCCCTCGGTCTGGCCGCGAACTCCGTCGAGGTGATGCGGGCCTGCCGCAACAAGGCCACCGCCCGGACTCTGTTCGCCCGCCACGGAGTGCCGTCGGCCGCGTCGATGAAGGCCCGGACCCTGCGGGAGGCCGAACTGGCGACGAGGACCCTCGGCTTCCCCGCCGTCCTCAAGCCCGCCGCAGCGGCCGGCAGCATCGGCGTGATCCGCATCGACCGGCCCGAAGAGCTGCCCGCAGCCTTCGCGTTCGCCTCTGTCGGCGCAAGCCGGAGCCGCGAGGACCGCGGCGTCCTGGTCGAGGAGTACCTCGACGGCCCCGAAGTCTCCGTCGAATGCGTCACCCACCGCGGCACCACCACCGCCGTCGCCGTGACCCGCAAGAACCTGGGCCCCGCACCCTACTTCGACGAGACCGGGCACACCGTCGACGCCGCCGATCCGCTCCTCGCAACGGTCGCACCGACCGCCGCTGCTGCCATCAAGGCCCTGGGAATCACAGACGGCGTGCAGCACGTCGAGATACGCCTGGTCGGCGGCCGGCCCCGGCTGATCGAGGTCAACGCACGCCTGGGCGGCGACATGATCGGCCACCTCGTCCACCTGGCCACCGGCGTCGACCTCGCCCGGGCCGCCGCCGACATCGCCTGCGGACGTACCCCCGACCTGACGCCCACCCGCCACCGGGCCGCGGCGATCCGCTTCATCTACCCCGCCTACTCCGGCACCCTCACCGCCCGCCGTGTCACGAAGCCCACCGGGGGAGTGGAGCGCGTGCGCTTCCAGCGACAGGCCGGCGACCAGCTCGTACTGCCACAGGACGGCGGCGATCTGTACACCGCCCGTATCGGCTTTCTGATCACCACCGGGCTGACCGCCGCCGTTGCCGAAGCTCGCGCCCAGGAGGTGTACCGCAACCTCGACGTCCAGGTTGCCCCGGTCCCGCCGGCGGCCCTGACTACCGGGGAGCATGCCGCGTGAGGCAGACCGCGGCGCCCGAGCTGGTGCGCAGCCGTCGCCTGCTGACCGGGTACTTCGCCGGCCTGGGTGTGGTGATGGCCGTCTGGGGCGCGCGCATGCCCGCAGTTCAGAACGCCGCCGAGGTGAGTACCTCTGGGCTTGCCCTGGTCCTGCTGGCCGCCGCCTTCGGCATGGTCGCCGGGCTCCAGGCGGGCGGGCGCCTCGCCCGGCCGGCCCGTCTGCCCGTGCTGCTGACCGGCGGTGCCGTTGCCCTCGCCGCCTGTCTTACCGTCCTCGGGTTCTGCCGCAGTCTGGAGAGCCTCCTAGCGGCGGCGTTCGCCTTCGGCACCGCGCACGGCGTCTTTGACGTCGCGGCCAATTCCGCGGCGGTCCGCTGCCAGGACGCCCACGGCCACCCCATCATGGGCCGGCTGCACGCGAGTTACAGCCTCGGCGCCCTCGCCGGTGCCGCGCTGGCCGCGGCCACCGCTCACACCTCGCACACCGTTCTGTTTGCTGCGGTGGCAGCTTGCGCCGCTGCGGCGGCAGGCGCGGCCACGCGGCTCACCCGCACCGTCGCCAGCCCTGTACTCGAGCCCGTCCACCACGGTGCTGCACTGGGCTCGGGCGAGCAGAGGGGGTTGTCCCGGCGCCGATTGTGGCTGCTGGGTGCGCTTGCTGCTGCCACGCTGCTGGGTGAAGGAGCTGCTGCCGACTGGGCGGCTGTCCACCTGCATGACCTCGGCGCGACGGCCGCGACCAGTGCCGTGGCGTACGGCTTCTACAGCGCCGCCATGGCCGCAGGCCGTCTCGCCGGAGACCGACTCACCGCCCGCTTCGGCGCTCTCGCCGTCGTCCGCACTGGTGCCGCGCTGGCCGCGCTCGGCTTCGCCACGGGACTGGCTGGCTCCACCATCGCCTTCGCCCTGCTCGGCTGGACGGCCTTCGGCCTGGGGCTGTCCGTCACGATCCCCAGCCTGATCACCGCCGCCGGCGTCGGCGGTCCCCGCGCGGTCGCCACCGTCGCGGTTACCGGCTACGTCGGCCTGCTCGCGGGCCCCGCCCTGATCGGTGCCCTCGCCACCGTCACCGCTCTGCCGATTGCACTGCTGCTGCCCGCCCTCCTCGCTGGCGCAGTCGCCGCCCTCACCCCCAAAGCCCTGGAGAAACCGACCCCTTGACCCGCACATCTGTCTCCCCGAGCGGCGTGGATGCCCTGATCCTCGACTACAACGGGGTTCCGGGCCTGCAACCCAGCACCGCTATGTGGACCCGTCTCGCCGACCTCGCCGAGTGGCCCGACCGGCATCTCCCCTCTTTCCAGGACGCCTTCTGGGCTCCCCGCAACGCGTACGACGCAGGGGAACTGAGCGATCTGGCCTACTGGGCCAAGGTGCTCGGACACCACCCCGGCCCGCGGTGGCTGCGCACCCTGCGCGATGCCGACACCGCCATGTGGACCCGCACCGACCCGCGCGTCCTCGACATCCTGTACCGCGCCCGGGCCGCAAGGCGGCTGCCGATGGTGCTGCTTTCCAACGCCCCGGCCCACCTCAGCAACGTCCTGGACGCCACCGACTGGCGGCGCGAGCTGATGGACGACGCCCTGTACTCCGCCCGCATGGGCCGGTGCAAGCCCGACCCGGCCACGTACAAACACGCCCTGGCCGCCACCGGCATCACCGACCCAGCACGTGTGCTGTTCGTCGACGACCGCGAAGACAACTGCCGGGCCGCCGCCGAACTGGGTCTGCGCACCCTGCACTACACCGGCCAACCCACAGAGCTGGAAGAGCAGTTGCTGCCCGCCCCGGTCAACAACCTCTGCGCCTGACACTCATGCCGCGCCACCCACCACCGCCCCGACCACCCCCTGGACTTTCGTGCCCGACACCCAAGAGATCGACGGCGACGTCTACGTCTCCCCGCGCCATCTCGCCTCCACCACCGGGACCGGCGACCCCGCCCTCGCCCCGTTGCTCGACCTCGGCTGGGACCTCCGGTACGACGAGGACTCCAACGTGTGCCTGAGCGCTCCCGACCGGCGCGTTCGCCTGGGCTACCTGCCCGAGGGCGAGGACGACGGGCTGTGGCGTATCAACGCCTACAAGGACTCGTTCGGCCCGCCGGCGTGGGGTGTCTGTTTCAACGACCGCGTCCCCACCGAGTTCGTCCGCGCCTTCACCACCGCACTCGCCGAGGCGTACGAGCGTGGCCCGGACGCCTACCTCGCCAGGCCGGTCGCCGGGGTCGACGAGCACGATCCCTTTCTGGCTGTCGTGCCCCTGCTGCAGCAGAGCTGGGAGATCGACCGCCCGCGCTGGGGCGTCTTCGCGGTCCAGTCCCCGGACGGGCTCGCCGGCCTGGAGTTCACCACCGGCGACCTCGATCCGGAAACCGAGCTGACCACACGCGACGCCCGGTGGCAGTTGTGGGCCGGGAACTCCATCGAGCGACCCGTCTGGTACGCGACAGCCAGCACCGACACTCCCGTCGCCCTGCTCACCGCCGTCACCCAGAGTGTTGCCGATCCGGCTCCACTGCCCCGGTGGCGCGAGGAGACCTTCAGCTACATCAAGGGCATGGCCCAGCTCACCCCGATCCTTCCGCCCGGACCGCCGGCCCCCACCCCGCTCGACGTGCAGCGGGCCGTCGCGTCCCGCCGCCCGGCCGCGCTCCCCGCGGCCAGCGTCCCGCGCTGGAGCACCACCAGCCGACCGGCCCTGCCCGGTCCACGCCGGTAGGACCAGCCCGACGCCTACCGGAGCCCCTCTTGTCCCTGCAGGCCCCTGAGTTCTTCGCCGAGCTGTGTCTCCCCTTCCACGACAGCACCGTCGTGGGCAACACGTACTTCGCCGCTCCCGTCCCCGGCGCACCGCTGCGGCTGCGGATCGATTTCACCGGCACCATTCACGCGGACACCTACGGCGGGTTGCGTGCGGCGATCGTCCACCCGGAACGCGGCGAGATCGACGCGGTGGCGCTCAGCTTCGTGGATCACGGAACTTTCCACCGCCGCGACGAAGCCACCAACACCCGGCCGAACACCAAGCAGTACAGCACCTTCGACAAGTACCACCGCCCCGGCCGACCCCCGTGGGACGGGGCCGTCACCACCGGGCTGCGCGACGCCATCGAGCAGTACACCGCCGTCTGGTTCCCCGGCGCCTGGACCGCGTCCGAGCCGAGCCGCGCCGCAGGCCGGACCGCCCACACGTCTCCCGCCATGCCGGCCGCCCGCAGCGGCGCCCGCGCCCGCTGAGCCGCGCCCACACCATCAGCCCCGGCGTCCCGCACTCTCCAGCAGGAGCCCTGCCTGTGATGACCCACCCCTTTGAAAACCTCGACCCCGCCCACACCGTGCAGGTCCTTCCCCGCCACCTTGCCGGGCCCGGCGCCGTTGACCCTCGCAGCGCTTGGGCCTTCCCCTTCGACGAGGGCTGGCCGTTCGCCCAGACCGACGACGGCACGGCCGCCGCTTTCAGCCCGTGCCTGCGACTACAGACCACCTACGACCCCCAGCCCGACCAGCCCGGCAAGGGCACGTGGACCATCAGCGCGCACCGGGCCCCGTTCACCCCGCCGGCCTGGCGGATCAGCTTCGACGCCACCACCCCCGTCGAGCTGCTGCACGACGTCCACACCGAACTGCTCGACCTCTACCTCGAAGACCGGCACAGCGACCAGGACCGGCTGTTCCAGGACGAGACGTCGCCGTACGAGGCGTACGTACAGCTGCTCACCCGCGGCTGGCGCCACGACGTCAAGACCGACGGCACACAGACCTTCCTCACCCCGGAAGGACTCGGCGGTGTACGCCACCGATACGCCATCAGCGGCTCCAGCGGGCCAGCCTGGCGATCCTGGGGCGGATACCCCAGCGAGCTGCACTGGACGGCACGCTTCTCGTTCGGCACGCCCACCACGCTCGTCGCGGCCTTCACCGCCTCGCTCATCTCCACCGAGCCACTGCACCGCACCGTGCAAGAGGTCCCCGTCCACACCCGCCGCGCCCTCTACATCGCCACGACTACACCCATGCAGCCTCACGGCAACACACCTGTCGCCCCGCCGCCTCCCGCCCCGGGCGCTGGCCGAACCCGATGACCTTCCCCACCCTCTGATCCAAGGAGTCCTCCTCCTCGTGCACGCACATTTCGTCCGATCCGCCGCCGTCGCCGTCGCGGTGACCGGCACCCTCACCTGGGCGCCGGCCGCGAGCGCCCAGCCCTCCGAGCCGACTCCCTCGGCCGCCGCCACCGCCGAGACGCCGACTCTGGACGCGGGCAGCGTCGAGATCACCACCAAGGACACGGCTGGCGAGGCGCTCCCCGGCGCCGCGTTCCTGCTGCTCGACTCTGCCGGCGAAGAAGCCGGACGCGGGAAGACCGATGCACAGGGGAAGCTGACCTTCCCCGACCTCGCGCCGGGCGTCTACCGGCTCAAGGAGACGGCGTCCGGCAGTCCGCTCCACGAGGTCGTCGCCGACCAGGACGTCATCGTCACCCCGGGCGCGACCACACGGCTGACGGTCACCGACCCGTTCAAGGCCGCCAAGGTTCTCCTGCAGGCCAAGGACGACAAGACCGGCAAGCTCCTGCCCGGGGCGACGGTGAACATCGGCACCGGCACCTCGACGCTGCTCACCCTGACCACTGGAGCCAAGGGCACGGCTTCCGGAGAGCTACCGGTGACGAGCCGGAAGACGCAGTTCTGGGTCAAGGAGATCAAGGCCCCCGCCGGGTACGACCTCTACAAGCCGTCCAAGACGTTCACCGCGGGCCCCGGAGCCCCAGTGACAGTGACCGTCACCAACGCGAAGACCGCGACCGACCCGAAGCCCGACCCCTCGGATAGGCCGACGCACAAGCCCACAAACACCCCGTCCACCCCGGGCAAGCCGCGCAGCGGTACCGGCGGGGCCACGCCCACCTCGCCGGGCACCGGCACACCGGATGCCGACTTCTCGTCCACCACCGCCGCGACCCCGGCTGGCGACTCCACGCCGAAGGCACCGACGGGCTCCCTCGCCCACACCGGCGCCGACGCCACACCGTGGCTGGTCGGCGGCGCGGGAGTGCTGGTCGCCGCCGGCGGAGGCGCCCTCGCCATGGCCCGTCGTCGTCGCGCGGACGAGTCCACCGACGACGGCTCCGTCGAGAGTTGACCTCGCCCCCTTCACGGCGCAATGCCCCCGGAATCCCCTGCTTGGATTCCGGGGGTATTGTCGTCGGCGAATGCAGGGATGGACGAGTGGTTCGTTGCTGAGATTTACTTTGGCTTAACGGGCACGGAAGATCACCGCCAGAAGCCGCTCCGCCCGCGCCCTGACCTGCGGTTCGGGGTGTGCCAGTGCTACAGCGAACAGCACGGTCAGTAGGGCCATAGGCGGGCCGGAGAAGGTTATGAACGGCGCACCAATTCTCATGTGTTAGGAGGCACTAGAAGCCCCTTTTAATCATTAATGTTCCTTTCGGGGGTGGGGTGGTTAAGTTATATGGGCCAGCCCCAAAAGGCTTGCTGGTCAGGCATGTTGAGGCGGGTCGGTGCTCTCGTGTGCGCGCGGGAAGCGGTTCGCGTCGACCGTGACGGACCTCACTCACCGAGTGGGGTCCTTGTTTGTATTTGACCGCTTCGCGGCGGCACGTGTGTCGCCGGCGGGAGGGGGCAGTTCGCCGTCTGCGGCCCTCACGCGTGCGGTGCTGCTACCCAAGCGTGAAGCCGCGTGCGGACGCCTCGTTAGGCTGCCGCAGTGATCGAGTCCTCCTCGCTGCCCGGCGATCCCTCCGAGCTGCACCTGCGCGTCTACTACGACGACGAATTCTGGGATACCCCGCAGGCCGACACGCTGGAGCGATGGAACGTGGCCGTCCTCCACCGCCGACGTACACACGGCGGAGGTCAGGGGCCAGCGGCTCCCAGTAGCTGCATCACCCCGGACTGCTGCTCGTGCACGGTCGAGGACACCACCGTCGGGTCATTGACGTCTACCGGCGTGCACCTCGACCGAGACCGGAACGCCTACTTTCTGCCGCCATCTCTTGAACGGCAGATGCATGCCTTGACGGCGTATATGCCCAGTTCAAACGGCTGGCAAGGGGCGGGAGTGTGCAACAGCACTGTTGCCTCTCTGTGAGAGACGGATCTCTTGAGCGTTCGCCCGTAGCTGCTGATCCGTGACTGGCCCGGGCGTGCGTCTCACCGAGCTCCGCAAGAGCGCCGGTCCGCTGCCCATCCGTACGCTAGCCAACGGGGTGACCTTCAATCGTCGGTCCGCGGGCCCGGGCCTCGTCGAACGGCGAGGCCCAGGAGCAGGGCCTCACGCCGTGATCGAAAGGGCGAGGGCGGTGTTGGCGGCGGGGCTGGGAAGTGGTCATGGGAAGCGGGGGCCTTCCTGGTCGGCCGGGGTGTGCGGGGTCTCCCGGTCGGCGGGGTGCTTGGTCGTTGCGGTGGGCGGGCAGCAGGCGTCGCGGTCCGAGCGGCGGCGGCGTACGACGACGGTGATCGCTGCGGCCACCAGGACCACGGCGGCGGCGATCAGCCAGGGGTTGCCCAGGGCTCCGCCGATTCCCGCGAGCGCGCCGCTGGTGCCCGGCGCAGCAGGCGATCATCAGGATGGCGGCGCCGATGCCGGCGGTGGCCATGCCGGTGCCGGAGGGCTCCTTGTTGCGGCGCGGGGGCCGGTGGTGGTCGGCAGGCATGACGGGGTGCTCCTTGCTGGCTATCCCCGGCTGTCGGGGATGCGGGTGCAGCAGTCCAGGGCGGTGGCGTTGTCCGCGGCCAGGGAGCGGGCGAGCACGACCAGGTCCGCGACGCGTGGGTCGCCGACGGAGTAGCGCAGCTTCTTGCCGTCGCGGCGGGCGGTGACGTAGCCGCAGTCCACGAGGCAGGACAGGTGGACGGAGACGCGAGGCTGAGAGATGCCCGCGTGCTCGACGCACTCGGCGCTGGTGCGCTCGCCGCGCAGGATGAACTCCAGGAGTCTGAGCCGGGTCGGATCGGACAGGGCGCGGAAGAACTTCGCCACCGTGTCCAGATGAGTGCACGGCACCTCATCGGCAGCCAGGCCGGTGGACGGGTTGGGGGTGTCAAGGCGCTGGGGCATAGAGACAGCCTCCACAACTGGAACTATTCGCCTGTCCGCATAGTATGGTGACAGTGAGCTATACGGCAAGGCGCATAGCAGTGGGTCCGGAACCCCGGCTCCCGTACGAGGAGGCAGCACCGTGACCACAACGCACTCCGGCTTCGACCTCGCGGTCATCGGCTCCGGCTCTGCGGCGTTCGCCGCCGCGATCGCCGCCACCAACCAGGGCAAGAGCGTGGTGATGGTCGAGCGCGGCACCACCGGCGGCACCTGCGTCAACGTGGGCTGCGTGCCGTCCAAGGCGCTGCTTGCCGCCGCCGAGGCCCGCCACGGCGCCGGGGCGGCCGGGCGCTTCCCCGGACTGGCCGCCGCCGAAATACCGGTCGGCTTCGGTGAGTTGATCGGCGGCAAGGACGCGCTGGTCGAGCAACTACGGGCGGAGAAGTACACCGGCCTTGCCGCCGACTACGGCTGGGAGATCGTGCACGGCACCGCCGCCTTCACTGGGACCACCGAGACCCCGGTGCTGGAGGTGACGCTGAGCGATGGCGGGAGCCGCCGGCTCGAGGCCCCCCACTACCTGATCGCCACCGGCTCGGCCCCCTGGGCCCCGCCCATTGACGGCCTGGAGCAGGCCGGATACCTGACCTCCACCACCGCCATGGAACTCGACGCCCTGCCCGAGTCGCTGCTGGTTGTCGGAGGCAACGCGATCGGCCTGGAGCAGGCCCAGCTGTTCGCCCGCCTCGGCACCCAGGTCACCGTGATCGAGGCGCTGGAGCGGCTGGCCCCGTTCGAGGAGCCCGAGGTCTCCCAGGTCATCGAGGAGGTGTTCGCGGACGAGGGCATCGCAGTCCATACCGGCGCCACCTTCACCTCCGTACGGATCGAAGACGGAGCCAGGATCGCCGCCGTACGTACCCGCAGCGGCGAGGAGATCGAGCTGCGCGCCGAGCAACTGCTGATCGCCACCGGTCGCCGCGCCAACACCACCGGTCTTGGCCTCGATACGGTCGGCGTGAAGACGGGCGAGCGCGGCGAAGTCGTCGTGGACGACCACCTGCGCACGACCAACGAGCGGATCTGGGCGGCGGGGGACGTCGCCGGAGGCCCGCAGTTCGTCTACGTCGCCGCCGCCCAGGGCACCCTGGTCGCCGACAACGCCCTCGCGGGCGCCGAACGCACCCTGGACTACACCGCACTGCCCCGTGTCACCTTCACCAGCCCGGCCATCGCCGCGGTCGGCCTGACCGATGCCGAGGTGGCCGAGGCAGGAATCCGTTGCGACTGCCGTACCCTGCCGCTGGAGTACGTGCCGCGCGCGCTGGCCAACCGGGACACCCGGGGCCTGGTCAAGCTCGTCACCGACGCCGACACCGGCCGCATCCTCGGCGTGCACGTGATCGCCGATGGCGCCGGGGACTTGATCACCGCCGCCACGTACGCGATCAGTGCGGAGATGACCGTCGACCAGCTCGCCCACACCTGGGCCCCGTACCTGACCATGGCCGAAGCCCTCAAGCTCGCCGCCCAGACCTTCACCGCGGACGTCGCCAAGCTCTCCTGCTGCGCGGGCTGAGCGGATGACGACGGAGGGAGGCGCTCATGGACACGAACCGGTCCGCGCACCGCAGGCATGCGATGACCATCGGAGAGCTGTCCCGCCGCACCGGCGTGCCCGTCAAAGCCCTGCGCGAGTACACCGACTCGGGGCTGATCTACACCCTCGGCCGCAGCCCCTCGAACTACCGGCTGTACGACACCGACGCCCTGTGGTGCGTAGGGTTCATCGGCGAACTGCGCGGCCTCGGGGTGACCGTGGCCGAGATCCGCGAGCTGACCACCGCGTATGTAGACAGCCCCGACGGGCCGGTCGGCTCGCACCTGGCCGAGCTGCTGCACCGTTCCCGCGAGCGCGTGCGGCAGCGCATTGCCGCACAGGAGCAAATCCTGGACCGGATCGAGAAGTTCGAGGCCGAGCACCAGCAACACCTCGCGGAGGACGACCTGTGCTGGGCCGGTGATCCACGCGGCTGCGAAGCACAGGCTTGACCCTCACCCCGGGGGCAGACCCTACGGTCGGCGGCATCGGACCCATCCACACAACGGAAGGGAAGAACCCGCCGTGGACACCGACACCCAGAAGATCGCCACCCGCTTCACCGACACGGTCAACCGCGCCCCCGGCGTCAAGCTCTGGCTGCTGCGCCCCCTGCTGACGCTGCTGGCCACCGGTGAGCCGGTCACCCTCGACCAACTCGCCGCCCAGGCCGGACGTCCTGTGGACGCGATCCGCGAGGCACTGGCCGACATGCCCGACACCGAGTACGACACCCAGGGCCGCATCATCGGCAACGGCCTCACCCACAACCCCACCCCGCACCGCTACGAGGCCAACAACCACACGCTGTACGCCTGGTGCGCCATGGACACCCTGGTCTTCCCAGCCATCATCGGCCACACCGCCCAGGTCGCCTCACCCTGCCGGGCCACCGGGGAACCGGTCCGCCTCACCGTGACCCCCGACGGACCCACCAACGTGGAACCGGCCACCGCCGTCGTCTCCGTGGTCACCCCCGACGCGCCGACCTCGGTTCGCGCCGCCTTCTGCAACCAGGTCCACTTCTTCGCCAGTGCCGACGCCGCCAAGGACTGGCTCGCCGAACACCGCGACGCCCAGGTCCTGCCCGTCGCCGACGCCCACACAGTCGGACGCCCGATCATCGAGCAGATCCTCTCCGGTGGTGGCACCAAGACTGACTGCTGCTGAACACGCCCAGGACCGTGCCCGCCCGGGAGGGGGGCCCGTACGGGCACGTCAGACGAGCGCTGCGGAACCGCAGGGCGGATCCTCGGGCGGCGGCAACGCGATGACGCCACCCGGCGGGCAGGGCTTCGGGAGACGAGGCTCCCGTATCCCGACCGCACCCGGACCGGGGCCGCCGGGGCCGGGGCAGGCGGGCGCGAGCCGGATCACCCGCAGCATGAGCGCGGCCCACGCCAGCGCGACCAGGGCAGCGACGGACCCGGTAGGCAGCAGTACACCGCGAGCCCCCCGCCGATCAGCAATCCGGCCGCCGCGATGAGCGCCGCGGCGACCAGCGCAGGCAGCCACGGTAGGTGAGCACGGTACGGCCCAGCCGTACGACGCTTCGTGGCCTCTGCCACCCGGAGCAGGGGCGCCGCCCACAGCGCAGACACGCCGAACAGCGGGCAGGACCCGGCGAACAGTCCTTGGCCACGTGCGGCCTCCATCCTTGGCACTGAGGCAGATGGTGACATCCAGCCTGGGCTCGAACCGGCCCACCGGGCAACCCTCTTGGAGATATCCCGCACTGTTCGCCGTGCCGTGCGCCCTCGGCGCCGCCACCGCCATGAGAACCGCGCCGCGAAGACGAGCCCGAGCACGGCAAGCGCGTGTACAGCAAGGGACCTGAGAAGGGCCAACTACGTCTGCGGACCGGAAACGACTACCCGGCCTGGGCCGACGAGTTTCCCGAGTTCGAGTCGTTACTGGAGGACCTGGCTAGGGGGGCAGACCGGCCGGTGATGCCCGAGGGGGCGATGGGTTCTCAGCCCTCACGAGATCTCTAACGACACTCCGCAACAACAGTCACTGGATACAGAACGTTCCGGGCCATGGAAGAGGAGTCCGAGGAGCTGTACGAGACCGCCCAGGTCCTCCTCGACCCCGAGACGGGTTCGTTTATCAGTGAGGTGGGCGACCTGCTGGAGTACGTCGGCTCCGCGCTGCTGGTCATGGACAGGGTGACCCTGGATCCGCCGTGGCGCGGGCACGGCCTGGCGGCCGTACTCGGTTGCGAGGCGATCCACCGGCTAATGGCCGGCTGCCGGGCCATCGCCTGCTCACCCGGCATCACCGACCTCAGCAGCCAACGTCTGAGGGACAGGTCCGAGTGGGACCGCGTGAGCGCCAAGATCATCCAGGGGTGGGAGAGCCTGGGGTTCCGCCTCTACCGCGATAACGTCTATCTCCTGTCGCCCGCCTCGCAGGACCTGGAGGAGCAGCGCGGCGCACTTCGGAGGCGCCTTGCGGAACTCGGTACGTCCTGGCGGATCGGCGCATCATGACCGGCCTCGCCGCCGCGAGCGACGGGCACTCCAGGGAAACCACGAACCATGGCTGCGGCCCGGCGCCTCATCCTGGTCTGGCTGCGCCTTCGGTAATGGGCAGCGTGTTGTTGTGGAACGCCGCTTCAGCCTGACGGGAATGCGTGAAGCTCCTGTGCTGGTGGCCATCTCCGAGGAAGTTCCCAGGCGCCGTCCCGTACGGGTGGAGTCCTGCCGTACCAGCGCGGTCCATGCTGCTGCCCTGCGAGACTTGTCCGCACCACCTCAGGGCGAACGGCAGGACGGACGACAGATGGGCATCACGGCAGATGGCCCCTTCGGCGCTTACACCGAAGAGGCCGACTTCTTCGACGAGCTGCCCTACGGCGAGCTCGACGAGTATCTCCAGCCGTTCGAGGCCGGACTGCTGATGGCGGCCGGCCGCATGCTGGCAGTCTGCGCCTACCGCGACGCCGCTTACTACGCAGACCGCCCCTTCGACCGCGGCGAGAAAGACGCCGCTGCCACGGTGCTGAACCTGCTGCCCGAGACGTGCGACGGCCAGGGCGACGCCTTCCGCCGGGATGCGGCGCGCGCCTTCTGGGACCTGGCCGACGACCTCGCGGTCGGCCGCGCCCCGCTACCGCGCTGCCAGGCCGAGACCTGGGCCCTTACGACCATGCTGGATGCAGCGCCCCGGATGTGTGCCGCCGCCGACGAGGAACTGACCGGGCTCGGCGTGCCCATCCCCTCGGACACGGGCGAATCCTCCTACCGGGCACCGTACTTCGAAGAAGAAGCCTGGGCGTTCGTCATCGAGGACGCGAAGTACACCATCCCCGAGGCCCAACCGCCTGTCTCCGCCGAGGAGACCGCGGACGGTGCCGCGGAGGCCGACGCGGTTGCGGAGCCCGAGGGCGGCTGGGACGCCCCCGCCTACTGGTTCTCCCCTTACGGCATCACCCGCCCCCGAAACGCCGAGCGAGGCCACCCGGGCTGGGCCGACACTCCCGAGCAAAGCCCTGCACCATCGGTACTGCCGAGCACCGAGCGGGCCGCGCACCTGCTGGGCCTGGGCGATGACTTCGACCCATGGGAGGCGGCAGAGAGCGATGTCCTGCGCCCTCGGGTGCGGACGATGGCGGACACGCTGACTCCGCTGGCGGCCAGACTGCTGACGGTGGCCGCCGAGAAGGTGGGCGAGCGTGGCTGGCATGACCTGCTCGCCCACGGCGACCGGGTCTTCGCACGCCCCGACGAGGAGGAGGATGCCTGGGAGCTGGAGGAGTCCTTCCTCCTCCAGTTGCCGCCGCTGTGCGACGGCCAGTCCGCCGCCTGGCGCCTGGCCATGGTGCGGGCCGTGGAGAACCTGGCCGATGACCTGCGCTGCGGACGTGCCCCGCTGCCCACCTGCACCGCCGAGGAACTCGCGTTCCATCTGATCCTGTCCGAGGCCCGGACGGTCCTGGACTACCTCGACGAGGACGATGAATACGCCCACGCCGTGGGCCTGCCAGCCGGCGGCCAGTTCACCGTCCGCCACCGCACCTTCGACCATTGGCGGGAAGCCTTCTTGCAGGACGAAGACGTCCTGCTCCACTACGACCAGGCCCTCGCCGGCGTCGCCTCTGACCCCGACCACCCGGCAAGCCAGCAACTCGGCACCGGAGACCTGCGCCCCCGCGCCTGGTTCGACCCCTTCGGTAACATCCGCCCCCGCCTTCCTCGCTCCCTGACCGACCAGCACCGTGCTCGCCTCGCCGACGCGGATCCCGACGTCTTTTTCGCCAGCACCCCAGCCCTGGCCAAGGTCGGCACCCCGTCCGCCGAGGCGGACACGTCCACGATGCTGCCCGAGGGGCTCCGCGACGAGTTCGAGCACTTCACCGGCCTGGCCCAGCGCCGATTCTTCGACGAGCCCTGCGCCATCGCGATGGCCGCAAACCTGGACCGTCTACTTACTCGCCTCTTCGACACCGACACCGTGGTGCCCTTCCACATCTGGCCGCTCAACCCCCGCGCCAGCGCCGTCAAGACCGGGCTGCTGCTCGTCGACCCCGACTTCTGCCTTCAGGGCTACACCCGCACCTGGCGCCTGAGCGCCGACCGCACGGACCGCGAGGCACGCGAGTGGGCCGTCGCCCTCCTTGAAGACTGCACCAAGTACATCCTGGCCAACTACGGGCAGACCGCCATGGACTTCCTTCGAGGCGGCCAGCCCACCGCGCCCCTGGACCACCAGCTCTACGACGTGCTGCCCGCTCGCCTGCGCGAACTCGCACGGGACCTCACCACAGCCGGCCTGCTGAGTCACCGCACCCGCCACCTTGGCATGAGCAGCGCCCAGCTCGCCGAGGAAGCCATCCTCCCCGAACCCCTGGTCATCGCCTGGCTCGACGGTGCCCCCGTCACACCCTCCCAGCTCCTGCGCTGCGCCCCGGCCCTGCAACTGTCCGAGGACGTCCTGCTCGCCGCGCTGGAGGGAAAGCGAGACACGGCGTACTGGCCGCTGCCTGTTCCTCCGCCGGACGAGCAGGGCCGCCCCGAGTGACCAAGTGCGGATAGGCGCACCGGAGGCCCCGCAGAGCCTCTCCACTCTCGTAAGTCCAGAGGCCGTACGACGGGGAATCGCGGACACGGTTTCGCGCAAGCCCCCGACGCCGTGGCCTGCGGCGACTGGATCGGGCAGAGTTCGATGTCGGCGGACAGCAGTTCGCCGGGGGCAGACAGGAAAGATCGCGGAATGACTGGCCAACGCGGGCGGCGGCATGTCAACGTAGACGACCTTGCAAGAAACCCCAGGTCAGAGAGGTGATTGCCCGTGACCGTAGCGCCCGTGGGCCCCGGTTTCGCTACCACCGTTGAAGCCCTGCGGCTGCGCGAGTGGCAACTCGGCCCCGGCCAGCCCACGCTCGTCATGGACCAGTTCTCCGCAGAGGACTTCCACCTGATTGTGGACGACCGCGCGGACGTGCACGTCAGCTCGAAGGATGGTCGCTTCTACCTCGGCTGGTTCCCGCTCGGCCGCCCCGGCACAGACGGCGAGGGATGGAAGATCGCCGTCACCGGCACGGCCAAGGTGCGTGGCTACCACCTGTCGTTCGACACCGAGACGCCGGCCGACATCGTCGCCGCCGCCGTGGGGCGCGTGCTGGAGACCTCACGTCGCGTACGACAGCCAGGCGCCCACGAGTAGTCCTCGCTCTGGCGGCCGGCCGGCTGGCCGGCTGTCGGGCTTCCGCCCCTTTCATCGCTCACCGTTTCCCCTCACCCCAGGAGGCTGTTCGTGACGTCCTCGGAGATGACCGTCGGTGATCTCATCGACTTGCTGTCCGCCTGCGACCGGGATGCTCCGGTCCGCCAGGCCATGAACCCGTTCTTTCCGATGGCGCACCGCCTGGCGCAGGTCGTGCAGTCCGTGGACGAGACCGGCCGCACCGTCGTCTACCTCGCCGAGGGGCGGGACGAGGACGCACAGCTCGGCCATCTGCCGCCCGAGGTCGCCGTCGCCCTGACGTGGCAGGGCCCCGTCCAGCCGCCCCCGCGTCGCCCCCGCCGCAGTGCCGGCGGCAACTAGACCCGCACCGAGCCCTTGGAGGCGCCCCTGTACCCCGACTTCCCGCTCGCCCCGTCCACTCCGCCCGGAGGCCAGCCCGCGTTCTGGGTCGGTCCCCGGCATCTGGCCGGTGACGATGGGCGCCTCTACGACACCGTCGCCGACACGCTCGCCGGCCTGGGCTGGACGAGCCTGACGATCGTCCGCGGACGGCACGAGCCCGACGAGGCGCCGGAGGACCGACAGGTCCTGCGCAGTACCGTCCTGCACATCAGCCCCGACACCCTCCGATGGGCCCAGTGGAGCCTGGCGGACGAGCCGTTCCACCTGGGAGATTTGCCGATCGCCTGGCAGATCTCCGCCCGCGCCGAGACGAGCACCCCGCTCGCTCAGTGGTCGGCCTACTTCACCCCCGATGTCCCCGGCGAGGCCGTGGCCGACTTCCTCGTTGCGCTCGACGCCCGAGACCAGCCCGCCGTGCCGCTCGCTGGCCCCGAGCTGGTCCTCGACGCCGTCGCCGCACACGGCTGGCTCCGCGACATCGACCAGCCCCACGTGGCAGCGACGGACCCGACGTTCACCTCGCACATCAGCCTCGGCGAGGTACCGCCCCTCATCCAGGACGTCGACCCGCGCGCCCTGACGACCGAGGCCGACGAGGCGGGACCGGTCGGATGGCAGGCATGGGCCGAGCCCGCGCTCGGCGCACCCTGCCTGTGGGCGGCCTCCTTCGGTTCCAGCGTCCCTCACGACCTCGTGGCAGCCTTCGCCGCCTCCCTCAGCTCGACCGCACCGGTCCTGCGCCGGGTGGTGCCCGAGGCCACCCGGGAGCGACTGCTGCGGGCGCCGGCCTAGCGATCGACGGCGCCCCTCAGGCAGACGGAAGAAGCCTGGTCCTCCCGAATGGGGGCCGGGCTTCTGGCATTTCCCTCCGGGCTCGGGTGAGCCATCGAGTCGGAGGAGGGCGACCCGGGCGACGAGTACAAGGTGTCGGGCCTGCCCGGCATCGGTGATCGCCTCCGGCTCCAAGACGGGGAAGTGGGGTGAAGTGAGGTCGGCTTGGTGTAGCGGTGGGGATTTCTCAGGTGGTAGCGCCAGCGTCTCAAGCGGGGCAAGGTGGCCACGTTTTGGCGTAGTGGTGCCACATTCCTGTGCGGCTGAATAGTCGTATGCCTCGAACCGAAGAGAAGCAGCAGCCAGCCCTTGAACTCCGTTGCGGTGGAGTGCACGTCATCGTTCCACGCATCTCGCCCTGGCTGGTGGCGGCCGTCGTCACGGCCTTCGTCACGACGATGGGGAGTGGACTCGCAGCATGGTTCACATCCCGTTAAGAACCTGCTGGACCGTGCAGCGTGGCGAGCCGCACAGCACTGCCCCCCGACCATCTTGGTCGGGGGGCAGCAGTGCGTCGGGGGCCCGTCAGCTGGCTGCCGTGGCCTTGGCGAGGGCCTTGCCGAGGTGGCGGTCGACGAGGGCCGGGGAGCCGGAGATCACCAGCAACAGGCTGCCGTCGCGGATCGCGGTCTGCTTGACCACGGTGCTCCGTCCTCCGGTGGAGAACGTCAGGAGCTGGCTCCACCGCTCGTCCCCGAGGCCGCGAGGTGCGGGCAGCTTCTGCGAGGCCATGTCGATCGGGGTGCCGCCCGCGACGACCTGATAGGTCGGGCATCCGGTCATGGCGTCGAAGATCCGGTCGATGCCCTCGGACAGCTTGTTCGCGCTGTCGCTGTACAGCTCCTCCGAGATCTCCGAGGAGCTGCCGCCGTAGGTGAAGGCCGTCTTCGCCTTGCGCGGGAAGGTGAGCGTGCCGCCGCCGGTTGCCGCGTCGCCGCCCAGCTCGCTCAGGGCCGGGCAGCCGAAGACGGTGACGTCGTTGTGCTGGGTGGGGCGCTCCGGCTTGCGCAGGTAGCCGCTGCCGAGGTCGCTCTGGTCGAGCAGGCGCGTCTCCAGCGCGGCCGACGTGAGCGGAGCAGCCTGCTGGGCTGCGTCGGTCGGCTTCCCGGTACGGGCGGAGGCGGCGGTGTCGGGCTTGGTGCCGGTGGTGTCGGTGGAGCAGGCGGGCACGGCGAGGAGGGCGGCGGTGATGCCGAGGACGGTGGTGGCGACGCGAACGCGCATGACGG
Source organism: Streptomyces sp. TRM68367 (assembly GCF_014495685.1). Taxonomy (GTDB): domain Bacteria; phylum Actinomycetota; class Actinomycetes; order Streptomycetales; family Streptomycetaceae; genus Streptomyces. Next base: position 114,757 of record NZ_JACTVI010000002.1, read on the forward strand.
AACTGACCCCTTGGTGCTAGGCGACGGGTGGTCAGTGCGGGCCCGCGGGCCCGGTGGGGTCGTAGGAGTGGGGGTCAGTGCCCGAGGTGTCGCAGGCAGTCCTCGAACGTGGCGTGCGTCGCGTCCGCCGGCCCGGAGTTCCGGTTGAACCAGGCGGTGTCGAGGCGGGTCTCCTGCTGCTGGTGTCCGGCCCGGCACCGCAACCAGATCTGGCCGCCGGTGGAGAGGATGAGCCAGCCCCGGTACGCGCCGCACTCGGAGCAGGCGACCATCTCACCGTCGAGGACGAGCGGCTGCTTCCACGGCATCATCGTGCCGTCGAGCTGGTCGTGGCTGGGCACCCGCAGCTCCGGCGGAAGGAAGTCGTCCACCACGGTGGTCGGCTCGGTGCGCTCCGCCTCGGCCGGCGGCACCCCGAACCCGGGCGGGACCTGGTTCTGCAGCCGCGCATGCAGCTCGGCGAACTGGCGTTGTGCCTCGCTGGGCTGCTTGGTCCGGCGGCGTATTCGGTGAAACACCCGGGCGTCCTCCTTTGCCTCGTCCTGCTCGCTTCATGATCGTGTCCTACGCCCCCGGCGGTTTCAATTCACAAAGTCCACAGTCGCCTTCGCGCAGGTCACAAGGCATCTCCTCGCTCGGGGCAGGGGATGACGAGTTGGCCACGGAGCGTGTCTCCGAACGGCGGGGTGACGTTCCCAGGGTGTGCCCGAACGCACCTCGTGCTCTCCGGCCGTCCACCTCCGCGGCGCCGGCTGGCTCGACTCGGGGCACCTGCGCCACTCCCTTCCCTCCTGTGTGCGCACCCGTGCTCGCGCTCCGCAGCGTGGGCCCGCACGCCGCCGGGGGCCGTCGTGGCGTACGGCCATGCCGTGGGCCGCGAGCGCGGCTGTGGCGGTCTCCTTGCTCTTGGTGGTGCGCTGAGACTGCACTCAGGCACTCGGCATGCTCACCGGGTCTTGCCCGATGTCTCCTCCCCGCTGCGGCGCCTGCCGGGCGAGTTGGGGCGGGTCGCCGTTCTGGGCGTCGAGGACCCACGGCGCCCTGTGGTGCCGTTCTCGGACTGGATCGAGGAGTCGGCGGGCAGATCGGCCGTCCGCCGCAGCCGCCATACCAGCACGTCGCTCATCGAGTCCGCGGTGTCGAGTTCGCGGCGCCCTGCGGCGGCGGACAGGATGGCGGCCGGGTCGTGGCCGGCGGCTTCGGCGTCCGCGATGGTCGCGGCCAGGGCGTACCAGCCGGGCTCGGCGAGGATCTGCTCGGCGAGTTGGGGCAGCGTTTCGCGCAGCAGCACGGTCTGCCGCTGGAGCACCGGCCGGCTCAGACGTTGGCCTCGCTGGTAGAGCACGCCGAGCGGCTCGGCGGCGGCGGCCTGGTAGGCGGTGCGCAGGTGCTCGGCGGCCTGGGCGGCGGCTTCGGCCTGCTGGGCGTGGCCCTTTCTCGCGTGCCAGTGGGCGGCGGCGGTGATGAGGAAGAACAGCATGTCGATCGCCATCGCGGTGGTGGCACCGTCCTCGCCCCGGCCGAGGGCGGGGCCGCCGTGGACGAGTTCGCGGGCGGCCTGCCGCAGGGCTCGGTCGTGCCCGCGTACGGCGCGTACGTGGGAGCGGGAGGCACGCTCGAACGCTGTTGCGGCGTCTCGCAGTTCGCGGCGGGTGTGTGCGGCGGAGGTCTTCGCGAGCGCGTCCAGGACCTCGCCGGCGGCGGCGATGTGGGCGGCGGCGACCGCGTCGTCGCCGTGCTCGACGATGAGCACGGCCTGCCATGCGGCCGATGCCGTCCTGCGGCGGGCGGAGGCCGGGGTGCCGGGCCCCGTACGGACCGTGTCCTCCTGCCGTGGAGTCGGATCGGTCCCGGTGTCGCCGGACCAGCGCTCCCGGATGCGGGGCAGCGACAAGTCGGGGGCCAGGCGCGCGCCGGGGTAGAACACCGGCTCGCCGTCCTTGTTTAGGTCGTCGGGGAGGGCGACCTTGTATCCGAGAAGGTCTCCAGAGGGCGCGGCGCGCTTACGGATCAGGAGGCCGGCGGCGGCGAGCCGGTCGAAGAACTCCTCGTCACTCCTCGCACCGGACACCGCGCGCCGTACCGTCTCGCGCAGCTCCTCGCGGGCGGTGCGCTCGCGACCCTGGCGTTCGGCCTTGTGCCGTTCGGCACTGGTGGGCCGCTGTGCGGCGGTGCCGTCGCCGGGGGCGACCTGCCGGAGCCCGAGTTCCTTCTCGATGAGACGGGCTTCGGCCTGCGCCCGTTTACCGGATCGGTGGTGGTCGGGGCGTCGGCCGTCTTCGCGCACGAGGGTGGCAACGATGTGGATGTGGTCGTCAGCGTGCCGCACGGCGGCCCAGCGGCAGCCCGCGCCGTCGCGCGGGTCGATCCCTGTGGCGGCGACGATGCGACGCGCGATGTCCGCCCACTGGTCGTCGGTCAGGATCGGGTCGTCGGGCGCAGCACGCACCGAGCAGTGCCACACGTGCTTGTCGGGGCGTTGATCCGCGGCAAGGAGATGGAGGGGCTGGTCGAGCAGCTGCCCGAGATCCTTCTTGGTAGCTGTCGCATCGCGTCCGGGGTCAGGCGACATGCCGTCGAAGGAGGCGACGAGATGTGGATCGACGTGTTCCTCGTGGGTTCCCTTGCCGTAGAGGTAGTACAGCAGGCCCAGGGTGTGGCTGCCCTGCTTGTGGATCTGTGGAATCAAGGCGCCTCGTCTGCCTGCCGGTTGGCTACCTTGTCGGCAGCCATCCTCACCGCGTCGGCCGCCCGGTGGACGTCGGCCATCACCTGGGTCAGCTGGGGAACGTCACCGCCGGAGTTGAGGATCTTGGCGGCTTGATTGAGGTTGCTGCCGGCCCAGCCGAGCTGCCGCCTCATCGCGAACAGTTCGGTGAGCACGTCGCGTTCGGTGGCGATGGCGACGGCGGTACGGGACTGGTCGCTGGCCACGGCTAGTCCGGCGTAGGCGAGGAACCCCGCCACGCTCATACCGGCGGCGTCTGCTCCGGCCTGGATGAGAGCGAGTTCGGACGGGTTGAGGCGGACGCTGTGCGCGCGACGCTGCTTCTTGTCGCGCGGACGCGCTCGCCCCTTCGGCCGCCCCTTGTGGGCGGCTTTTGGCTGCGATCCGCCCTCGGTCGCAGCCTTCCCGACTGGCGCCCCCTGGTGCCAGTCGGGCCCCGCCTCCCCAGGGGCGGGGACGGGTTCGGACACTGCCCCCTCGGGGGAGTGTCCGAACCTCCATCTTGCTCGCCCCGAGACCGAGTTGGAGTCGCGAGCAGGTTCCGGGGTGGTGCCGTTCTGGGTGGGGTTCGTCATCGGTTTTCGGGCCTCATGGTGCGGGTGCGGTGCTGGATGGTCGCGGCCAGCGCGAGGACGTCGGCCGGTCCCAGGAGGACGCGGACGGGTCCGCCGGGCCGGTCCTGGACGAGCCACTGGCCGTTCGGCGTGAGGACGGCGGCGTGCAGGAGTCGCCGGCGGACCAAGACGTCCGCCCAGGCGCTGGCCTCAGCGGCGTTGGGCTCGGATGAACGAGGGAGACGCGGAATCACGGCTTGCCTCCTTAAGCGGGGCGGTGGCCCGGCACGGAGCCGGGCCACCCGTTGCGGATAGGGGCGTTGAGCTGGGGCTTTGACGATTCAGCCGCACTCGGGGCAGCGCCCGACGTGGCTGTTGAGCGCCCGGGCCATCCGCTGCTTCGTCGAGGCAGCCTGCTTTGCGCTGGACTTCGCCGCCGGCCTGCCCTCGTGCCGCTTGGAGTGGGCGAGCATGAAGCCGATCTCCCGCTCGTACTCCGCACGGACGGTGTCGAACTGGTGGCAGGTCTTCATCGGGCGGTGCTCCTTGTCTTCGTGGTGTCGTCGCTCCGCAGTTCCTGGAGGACGAGGCTCAGCCGGTCGTTCCGGCCGCCCTTCAGGCCCTCGCGGCGGAGGATCTCCCGCAGCTGGACCCGGGTGACGGACTCGTTGCCGTCCCGTTCGAGCAGGGCGGGGACGTGGGGGCGGACCTGCTGGACGAGCTGGTCCACCGACTGCTCCGGCTCGCGTGGCGGGCGCTGTGTCTGCGGGGTGCGGGACCGGCCGCGCTTCCCCTTGTTCTTCGTCCTGGTCTTCGAGGTCGTCTTCCGCCGGAGGGGGACCTTGTGTCCCCGGTCCCCGGTGGGCTCGGTCCCCGTGTCGGTGTCGGTCGGTCCCCGGTCCCCGGTGGGCTCGGTCCCCGTGTCGGTGTCGGTCGGTCCCCGGTCCCCGGTGGGCTCGGTCCCCGACTCGGCGGCGCTCGGTCCCCGACGTGAATCAGGGTCCTGAGCAGGCACTTCTCGCGTCAGGCGCTCAGTCCCCACGCCTCGGACGTCCCCCTCCGAGGCTTCCGGATTGGCGGGACCGGTCCCCGGGACCGCGCCTGCTTCTGGGGCCTCGGTCCCCGCCCCGGTCCCCGCGTTCTCGCCTTTGGTCCCCGCGCCTGCCGACGCCTTCGAGTCCGCAAGCTCGGGGACCGGTCCCCTAGGGGCGCTCGGTCCCGTGCCCCCGTCCGACTCGTCGGGACCGTGGGGACCGGCTGCGGGGACCGGCGCCTTCGAGGCCGACTGCGAGGGGACCGTGGCTGCCGTTGCGGTGCTCTGCACCGGGGACCAGGGCGAGGGCAGCGGGACCGTAGCGAGCGCGAGTGCGTGCCGGCGGGCGGCGAGCTGGTCGAGCAGGTTCGCGCGCTGGAGCGGGTCGGTGCCGACCGAGGCCCTGCCGACCGCCTTCGACAGGCGCCGAGTGAGCCGCCGGCCGCGCCAGCTCCGCTGCTGCTCGGGTGTGCGCTCGGCGAGGCGGGCGGCGAGGGCGACCGCGCGGGTGGTGGCCCGGTCTCGGGTGATCTGTGCGGCGTCGCGGTCTCGCGCGGCGATGCCGAGGCGGGACAGGAGACGCTCGCGTGCCTCCCGGCCCAGGACGGCGATCAGTCCGTGGGAGGCGGCGCCCGGGGTGCGCAGGCGCAGCTCGATCCCCATCGCGAGGTGCCACAGCATCGCCGCCATGACCGGTCCGACGAAGGCCCGGACTGTGCCGCCGATAGGACCGCTCTCGGCGTAGGCGGGGATCACCTGCACTCCGGTGATCACCCAGACCAGGGTGCCCGGCAGACCGGGGGCACCCTGAGTGGCCAGATTCTGGCGTGCCATCAGCGCGGTCGCGAAGAGCGCCAGCTCGGCCGCGGCGAACATGCCGGCCCGCTCGGCGGTGCCGGCCATGTCGAGGTAGTCGGCCGCGAAGCGCCACGAGGTGTCGGCGCTGTAGGCGGTGCAGCCGAGGGCGGCAAGGGCAGCGACCTTGACCGCCGGACCGCCGAGACGTTTCTGCGGGCGCGTACCCCGGCGCCGGATCGTCCAGGCGACCAGCACCACCACCAGCACGGCGGGCACGCTGGCGGCGAGGAGGAGAGGGAGGTCCGGATCGGCGCTGAGGGCCAGGACGGGGTGGGTCATGCGGCCTTTCCGAGAGAGGCGCGCGCCGGAGTCGACGCTGCCGGGCGGGCTACCGGCTGCTGTGTGCCGGGTGCAGTGGGCGCGGGGCTGCCTGCTGCCGGGGTGCTCTTCTTCCGCTTCTTCTTGGGCCGCGGCACGCCGTAGGTGCGGTCGCGGTCGAAGACCTTGTTGGCGGCCTGCCGGAGCAGGTCTCGGGCGTGCTTGTGGCTGATCTGCAGGGCGGCGGCGAGCCGGTCGGGCCGCCAGCCGCGCACGTAGGCGTGGTCGATGACGACCTGCCGCTCGGCCTCGGTCAGATGCACGTCGCGCCCCTGGAAGAAGGCGGTCACGCGCCGGTAGTCGAGACGCTGGGGCAGTCCGTCGTGCAAGGGACGCCGCTCGGCTTCGGTGAGGCCGCCCCAGACGCCCTCCTTGAGGACGTTCTCCAGGGCGAAGTCGAGGCAGTCGCGGCGTACCGGGCACCAGCCGCACAGCTCCTTCGCCTCAGCGATGTCCTCGTGGTCCCGGGGCCCGGGGAAGAAGACGGCGTCGGCGTCCTCGACGTCCATGCCGTGGCACGCTCCGCGGGTGTGCCAGCTGGTGTCTCCAATGCCGCGCAGGCCGGTGGCCGGCGCGTCGTGGGTGGTGATGTGGCGCAAGGCGATCTCCGATGTGCTGCCGCGTCGGCCGGCCGGGGCGGTGCTCGGCGGGCGCGGCGTCGGGTGCCGGCTGCGGCGCGCGGGCGTGCGCCGCAGCCGGGGCGGGACGGTGATGTTGGGAGGCGGTGTATCGGACGGGATGCACGCGCCGGATGCGCCGGTCAGGCCATGGCGGGCTGTTGAGCCTGCTCGTTCTGCTGGGCCTGCTGGGCGGCGGCGAGGTCGAGGCGGCCGGGGTGTGGAGTGGCGCGTGGGGCGGTGGTACGTACCCCGTCGTCGGGGCCGATCCGGCGGCGGCGACACGGCTCGCCGGGCTGGGCCTTGCACCACTCGCAGCGAACGCTCAGGGCGTCGGGCAGCCCCTGCGCGACGGCCATTTCGCGTGCTGCTCGGGCGGGCCGGTAGGGCGCGAGGGCGGCTCGGGCGGCGGGCGGTATGCAGGAGCCGATCTCCCGCAGCCGCGCCTCCAGCCTCGGGTCGATCCCGTCGCGACCGCTGGTGATCGCCCGGGCCTGCGCGGGCTGCGCGGTGCCGGCGGCGACGGCGCGGCGCATGCCGACCAGCTCGGCGGTCCAGGCGGCCTGGTCGTCCGGGTCGACGGACGGCGTGGGATCGGTGTGCCGGGCCAGGCGGTCGCGCCGGTAGCTCTCCCAGGGCCGGACGACGTCCGCGGGCAGGATCTGGTACGGCGAGGTACGGATGTGCTGGCGGGTGGCGACGCGGGCGTCCCAGCCGTGCGGGGTGGCCATCGGCACGTCGCCGAGCAGCTCGTGCCACTGGGCGAGCTGGTCGCGGGCCTCGCCCTGGTCGGTGCGGATGGTGCGGGGGTCGAGTCGGCCGATGTAGGCCAGCAGGGCGGCGGTTTCGCGGCGGTCCACGGTCAGCCCTCCGTTCCGGTCGGCTCGTCGAGGGCGGCGAGAAGGGCGGCGGTGTGGGCCTCGGCCCGCGTCATGCCGCTCGGCGCGGCGGTGGCCTTGCCGGGCACGGCGTAGAGGTTCGGGCGGCTGGGGGCGTGCTCTCGGGCGATCCAGGAGCGCCAGTCGGCAGCCCAGGCGTCCGCCGGCCTCGGCTTGAAGTCGGCGCGGTGGGCACGCCACTTCGCGTCGGCTGCCTGCAGGCCCTGCTCGCCGAGGCGGTCGAGGTGTCCCTGCTGGCGGGCCCAGGTGTGGGTGGCGGGGTCGACCTGCCACTTGGCAGCCGAGAGGACGGCAGCACCACCACTGCTGTACCTACGGTTCAAATCAGGTTCACTACGGTTCTGTGTGCCGGTTTCCGGTACATCGCTGTGCCGGTTTCCGGTACGTCGACGTGCCGGTTTCCGTCGGGACCTGCCGGATTCCGGTACTGCCGGTTTCCGGACCCTCGCGGGGGATTCCGGCACCTCACGGGGGCGGATTCCGCACCGCCGCAGGGCCGAGATCCGGAGCGCTGGGGTGGTCTCGGGCCCCTCCGCCGACGCCTGGCCGGCTTCCTCGTCCTCCGCGGTCTCTGCCACGGCCATGGCGGCGAGGGGGAGGCGATAGACGGTGCTGCGCTGCGGGCCGGTGAGGTCGTCGAGCTGCTCCAGCTCACCGGCGTGGACCAGGCGGTCGACTGCCTCGCGCACCGTGGAGACGGAGGCGCGCGTGCGCTTGGCCAGGCTCGACAGCGAGGCCCAGGAGACGCACTGCTCGTCGGTCACCCGGTCGGCGATCGACAGCAGGACCAGACGCGCGGTCCCCCGGCTGGAGCTGTGTTCCCACACCCACTCGCGGGCTTCGCTGCTCATCGGCCGCTCCCGATGAGCAGGCGAGGCCGGTGGCGCGCAGGGGCCGGGATGGTGTGTTCCGGCTCGGGGCGCTCAGGCGCCGAGGCGGAGGTGGCTGCCGCGCAGGCCAGGCGGAAGGGCCTTTTGCGCAGGGCAGGAGGCATGCGATACTCCCCGTTGCAGTGTTGCCACGCTGACGCGCCCCTTGGAAGGACTCAGCGTGGTGATGGTGGGCAACCTCCGCCCTTGCCGGGGCGGGTGTGCCGCTTAGCGCTCGGCGTCCGTGAGTTACCGCTCTCGGGCGCCGTCGCTGTATTACGGGACCTTCTCGGTCCGGTCCGTGCTTGCTGGCTCCTCACGTCCGTTATCGCGGGCGGGCTGCCCGGGGACGACGAACATACGCACGGACCCGTGTCAAGATCCAGACTTGGTTCTTAAACTCTGTACTGGTTGCAGAGAGTCACCGCATAGTCTGCCGACGGAGTCATCTGCGGGACTCGGCGTGGGCCACCCTCGGGCGTCGAGGAGCACCGTTGCCGCAGTTACCCCGAACGCCGAGAGCGTGCCATTGTGTCCGAATTGGGGCGGGTGTCTGGTATTTCCCGCAGCGGAAAAGCGATGTGAATGAGGTGCTTCCACTGTCGCCTCCGCGCTTTCCGGTCGAAGATCAAAGTCTTGTGCGCCAGACGTGATGTATGTCGCTGGGTGAATGTGGCTCGCGCCACGTCGCCCGGCATACTCCTGCCGGTAGAAACGGACAGGCCGACCTGAAACAGGCGGTGCGCGCCACATAGAAACGTGCTGGTGAGGGAGAACTTTTCATACGCGGGATCGGCTCGTCAACTGGTGTTTATGGCGGGGTAGGGTGGTTAAAGTGACGACGAAGTCCACCCAGGAAAGGATCATGAAAGATTCCACCGAAGGTCAGGTGAACCCCAAGGGGCTCATGGACCGCCTAAACCGATTGTTTGACACGGTGCACCCGCCCGATCGTGGCCCCTTCAGCAACGCTGAAGTGGTCGAACTGATGGAGAAGCGGGGGCTGGGCAAGCTGTCGGCCCAGTACCTGTGGCTCCTGCGGACGGGGCAGCGCGATAACCCGACGAAGCGTCATCTTGAAGCGCTCGCAGGGTTTTTCGGTGTGGATCCCGCCTATTGGTTCGATGATGCCGTCGCCGAAAAGACCGTGCAGGAGCTTGAGTTGCTCGCACTGCTTCGCGACGCGAAGATCAAGAACGTTCTTCTTCGTCTATCAGACGTATCCGCAGATGGAAAGGATGCCGTCCTGGGGATCGTCGAGAGCGTACGAAAATCCGAGGGACTGCCGCCCTCAACTGGCGTGTAAACCGGCCCTAGTTCATTAAGTGATCAAGGAAAATTAATGTGGTCTGCACGTAGGTTGCGTCGGCCTGACCTCCTGGCCGAGCTGAAGGTCCCGCACGTCACCAATATCCGCGATCTTAGCGACGAGGTCTCTCGCCGCACGGGACGGGCGGTGGTCCTGGAGCCCCGGGAGCAGGCGCCTTCGGTGTGCGGGGCGTGCGCCGTGACGGAGAGTGCTGTCCACGTGTTCTACGACCCACGGACCAGCTCCCTGCACCAGGACCACATCATCGCCCACGAGTTCAGCCACCTCCTGCTCGGTCACCACGAGAACCGACCGGTGTCCGCGCTGGCCCCGGCCTTCATAACCAGCGTGGACTTGGCCACCGTGCAGATGATGCTGGGGCGCACCAAGTACGACGAGGATGAGGAGCGGGACACCGAACTCCTCGCTTCGCTGCTCCAGCACCGGATCATCGACTGGTGGCTGCGCAGCGACGAGTCCTCCGGGGACGAGGTGCAGGACCGGGTCACGCACACGCTTCTGCGCCGGCGGGAGGCCAGGTCGTGAAGGACCTGCTCCATCCGATCAGCCTCGTCGTCGCCACGCTCGGCTTCCTCTGCCTCCTGCGGGACGTGCTGACCCGCCGCCGAGACCCCGCCTCCACCGCGCTGGCCGCCGTCTTCCTGCTGTCGGGACTGTCGTTCCTGTTCTCCATCACGCCGATGTGGAACTACCTCGACCGCGTGCTCGGCACCGTCAACCTCTCCGTGCCCCTCGCGCAAGGCTGCGTGGTCGCCCTCCTGGCCTGCCAGCAGGTGGTCCTCACCTACTGGGGATCCCCGCCCGAGACCGCCCGCCAGCGGACTCGCCGGTGGCTCGGGGCCGGCGTCGCGGTGATCGCAGGGCTGTTGGTGCTGTTCGCCCTGCTGACGCCCAGCGCGCCGCATCCGATCGACTTCACGCTGTACTACGCGCACGACGACTGGTACGCCGCGTACCTCACCCTGTACGTCACGGCCTACACCATCGGCGAACTCTTCCTCGCCCGCGCCTGCTGGCGCCTGGCCCGCCGCAGCACCCGCGGGTCCGTCCGCTACGGCCTGCGCATCGTCGCCCTCGGCGCCACCGTCACCCTCGGATACAGCGCGGTCCGCATCGGCAACGTCATCGCCGGCGCCTTTGACGCCTCCCTCGCCGGCTGGGAGGGCTTCGCCTGGACCTGCGGCGATGTCGGCGCCATGCTCACGCTCATCGGCTGGCTCGTACCCACCATCAGCGACCAGGCCCAGAGTGTTCAGTACCGGATCAAGCAGTACCGCAGCTACTACGGCCTGCGCCCCCTGTGGCTGGTGTTCTACAGCGAAGCGCCCGAGATCGAGCTGCCAATCGACCGAGTCGACCCGGCCCAGAGGCGCCGGTTCCGCCGTATCTCGATCCGGCTCTACCGCCGAGCAGTCGAAATCCGGGACGGCCGGTTCGTGATCCGCCAGTACCTCGATGCCGCAGTACGCGAGGCCAGTGAAGCCCAGCACCGGGCCCGAGGGCTTCACGGCCAGGAGCTGTCGGCTGCCGTCACGGCCGATCAGATCCTCGCCGGAATCGCCGCCAGGGCCGAAGGCGCCCGCCCGGCGCCCGACCAGCTCACCGAATTCGCCGACTCCGAACGCCAGACCAGCGGACCCATGGACGACATCGACGCTCTCCTCGATGTCGCTCGCCACATTCGCCGCAAACCCGCACGAGCCCCCCACCTTGAGCGAGTCTCCGAATGACGACCGATCTCACCCACCAACCGGCTCACGTCCAGCTCCAGGCCCTGGACCGTCGTGAGATCTCCAGCCGCGAGCTGCTCGACCTCCACCTCGACCGGATCGACGCCAGCCACGTCAACGCCGTCATCACCCGCGACGACGAGGCGGCCCAGGCCGCCGCACAAGCGGCAGATGAACGCCGCGCCCGCAACGAGAAGAGGGGAACCCTCGACGGCCTTCCCCTCACGATCAAGGACAGTTTCGAGACGGCCGGCCTGCGCACTACCAGCGGCGCCGAGGACCTGGCGGATCACGTACCCGCACGTGACGCCGACGCGGTCGCTCGGCTTCGCTGTCGAGGCGCCGTGATCATGGGCAAGACCAACACCCCGGCGTACTGCCAGGACCTGCACACGGACAACAGCCTGTTCGGGCCCACGCTCAACCCGCACGACCCCAAGCACACCGCCGGCGGTTCCTCCGGCGGCCCCGCCGCCGCAGTTGCCGCCCACCTGACCCCCGCCGACCTCGGCAGCGACCTCGCCGGTTCGCTTCGGCTTCCGGCTCACTATTGCGGCGTCTACGGCCTGCGCCCCACGCACGGACTCATCCCGGCCCGCGGCCACATCCCCCGCCCGCCGGGATGGATCACCAGCAGCGACATGGTCACCCCCGGCCCCCTGGCACGCCACCCCCGCGACCTCGACCTGCTCCTCGACGCGCTGACGACGCCGTCACCCGCAGAGAACAGCCCCTGGCGCGTCAACCTGCCCACGGCGCGACGTGCAGTCGGCCAGCTCCGCGTGGCGGTGTGGGCCGAGGATGCTCGCTGCCCCGTCGACCGCGAAACGGCGGATGCTCTCGCCACCGTCGAGCAGGCGCTGGCCTCCGCCGGAGCGGACGTCCGCCGCACCGTGGGGCCGGTCGGCTTCGCCGACTCTCTCCGCCTCTTCGAGCAGCTCCTCCACGCCACCGCGACGGCCGCCACCGACGACGAAGCGGGCGCGGCCGAACTCGCAGCAGCGCGTGACCTGCACGAGGATGACGCGAGCCCACGGGCCACCTTCCTCCGCCACCGAACCCAGACACACCGCGCCTGGCTCCGAGCCGACGAGGAGCGCCTCCAGTTTCGAGGGGCGTGGCACCGGTTCTTCGCCGACGCCGAGCACGATGTCCTCATCACTCCCGCCGCTCCCACCGCGGCGATCGCGGCCGGCACCCGCTCTCTCATGGTCGACGGCGTCGAGCGGAGCTTCTTCGACCAGACCGGCTGGGCCAACCTCACCAGCCACGTCGGCCTGCCCAGCCTCGTCATGCCGGTTGCGCGAAACGCGGACGGCCTCCCGATCGGCGTGCAGCTCGTGGGGCCGACTTACTCGGACCGGATCTTGCTCGCACTGGCTGAAGATCTGGCGTCGCTTCTTGGAGGGACGGCCGGGGGAATCTGATGTCCGCTGGCTTCGCGAATGGTCTCGTCCACGCGTCGCGGTCGGAGCGGAGCCACAGACCGTGGTCGAGGACGATCGGCCTGCTTGGAGGTGCTGGACGAGTTGCGCGGGCACAGCTGACGTGACACACCAGCTGCGACGACGGGCGCTTCTCGCTCGAAGCAGGGGAGTTCGGGGTGGTTGACGCCATACCGGCCATGGAGGCGTCCACACGCGAGTTGGATCGGACCTCGGTAATTCCCCACGGCCAGGGACCGACGTCTCACCGCTTGCCGTGTACGGCCCTAGGTGTGCTGTTCGGACAGGTTAAGGCGGTCAGGGCGGGCTCCGCGGCAGCCACCGACGCGGTGACGATCCCGCCCACGCACGCGAGGGCCGCCAATACGGGCGGGGAGGGCGAGGCGGCCAGAGAGTCCGGCCGCCTTGCCCTGGCCGGTGGGCGTCAGCGCGCCCAGACCACGAAGGTGATCACAGCCTTGCCCTTGCCGAAGTCACGCACGTAGGTGTCGCCGTTGGACGAGCGCGCAACCCGCTTGCCCCAGCTCGCCTTGTCGTTACCGACCTGCGGTACGGCTGCGGACTGGTCGACCGTGCTCGTCGAGTCGAGGTGGGCGTAGATGGTGGCCAGCTGGTCATAGTCGTGTGTGTTGGGGTGGAGGTTGCTGGGCGGCCCGTCGGGGGTGTTGGTGTAGTCCATACACGTGCCCAGGTTGGGGTTGGTCTGGGTCTCGTCCTGGTGGTTCAGACCGAAGGTGTGCCCGACCTCCTGGCACATCACCAGGGTTCTCCAGGACGGCGTGTTGTACGTCGCGGTGTTGAAGTAGGTGTCGTTGACCTTGACCGTGCCCGAGCTGATGTGAGTGCCGCCGGTCACGGATATCGAGGCGAGGCCAAGCCAGCCGTTGCTGCCGTACGTTCTGTTGCACACTTCGACCCGGCCGCTGGTGGCCCGGCAGCTGTTGTTGGACTGCCCGGCAACCACCGTGGTGTCGAGCGCCGAGGACGTGGACCAGTCGCTCGAAGCCGTGCTCAGGTAGCTCTTCCAGGAGGAGCTGAGATTGTCGCCGAGCTTGAGGGTGAAGGGGTTCGAGGTGCGAGCCCAGTGGTAGCCGCCCCATGAGTGGTTGGCCTGGGCGGAGGTGCTGAGCGTCAGCGTGGCGGCGGCCGCGGTGGTGACGGCGGCGAGCAGCTTCATGCGCACGAGGGGTCTCCTCAGTGGTCGGGGATGGAAGCCACACGCGACCCCGGATGAGCCCCTTCGTCGTCGGCACAGCCAGGATCGCGAACTACCGTGCGGGTGTTGCGGTGGTGACTGACCGTTCGACCGGGCGGCATGCGACGTAGGCATGCCAGTGGGGCTCCAGCCGATCAGAGGTACCAAGCGCTAAGCAGATTAGGGGAATCGACGTGCGTTTGTCATGTGCACAGCTTGAGAGATTCATCCACTACTAAGCGACCTACGCGGACGGAGGTCGAGTCGCCGCACAGGAGGATGCGTCGGATGCGAGGAAGAGCCCGATCCGATAAAGGGGTTGCGTCCTGCGGGCAGCGGTACCGCGCCCATGCGTCCGCGCCGAGAGTTGGGCTTTCTGTCTCAACTGGTCGACTGCACGGCCTCGGCGGCGTGAGAGCTTCAGTCTCAGCGCCGGAACCGGCCTTCCTGGAGGGGGCCTTGCAGTGCAAGGCTGCGCTGAGACGTGGGACACAGTGTTGGGCAGTCCCTCGGCGATGAGGACGAGTACGGCGCGCTCGCGCTCGGTCAACCGGGCGACACCGCGGCGGCCGCTTCCTGGGGGCCGTTGTCCAGGTAGCCGTCCACGACGGCGCGGGTGACCCGGGACGACAGGGCGACGCCGCCGTCGGCCAAGGAGCGTAACCAGCAGTGGCAGTTGGACGGGATCGGCTCCTTGAGTAGGAACCCGGCTGACCGACGGCCCGGGCGCCGACAAGCGGGTACGCCTCGCCCGGTCCGACAATCGGGTTGCCGTCCTCGCGGTCTCCACCACAGCCGCGTACGACCACCGGCATCCGGACAGTCGTGCCGATCAGTGCCTGGACCACGCGCTGCTCGGCGACGGTGCCATGGCTCGGCCGACGGGTCCGGCGCGGCACTGCTGAGCGTCAGGACATGCCGGGCATGCCCTCCATGTCGTCGGACGAACCGGAGCCGTCCGAGGACATCGCGGCCTTCTCGCCGGCGGGCGTGACCGGGTACCACTTGCTGTCCTTGGCCTGGCCCTTCAACTCGCCGGCCTTGGCATCGCCCATGTAGCGGTACAGCGGCCGACCAGCGAGGGTGAGCTGCTTCATTCCGTCCGAGCGGTCCACCGAGCCGATGAGGCTCTGCTCCACGCCCATCGCCTTGACGGAGTCCTGCGCCATGACCGGCATCCAGGTCTTCGCGCAGTCACCGGTACACATCGACTTGGACGGGGACGCCTGGTCCATCTCGTAGCGGTAGAGGGTCATCCCCTTGTCGTCGGTGACGAAGGTGCCCATGCCCTCCATCTCCTCGGTCATCAGCATGGAGGTGGTGGTCATGCCCATGCCGTCTGCATCATTGTTGCCGGCCGGGGTGGAGGACGCGGGGGCCGAGGAGGCCGCGGCGGCACCGGAGTCCGTACTGGAGGAACTGTCCCCGGAGCTGCCGCACGCGGTCAGGAGGAGTGCGGAGGTGACGCCTGCGGCTGCGGCCAGGACAACACGTTGCCGGATCACGGAGGTTCCCCTCAATGAGCCCTGTTTCTACTTACTCACTTAGTACGTCGGATCTCAGTGGACCGTTCAGTCAGGGACGCCTCACATCACAAAGCCTTGCCCGCCGGCACACGGCCGTCGGGCAAGGCTCTCGTCGGGTGCGTGGTTTGTCAGGTCAGCGCGCTGCCCTTCTTCCAGGACTCCCAGTCGACGTTCCAGGCGCCGTAGCCGTTGTTCACGTCCACGGTGTCCGTGGACTTGATGACGGTCACGGGGTCGCCGTAGTTCACCCGGTCGTAGAACCACTTGGCGTTGGCGGTGCTCAGGCCGATACAGCCGTGGCTGGCGTTGACCTTGCCGAACTTGCCCTCGTTCCACGGGGCGGCGTGGGCGTAGGTGCCCGAGGGCGTGAGCTGGACGTCCCACTTGACGGCGCCGAGGTCATACGCCTCGGGGCCGAAGATGCCGACCGTGGCGGAGTTCATCCGGATCGTCGGGACCTTGCTCAGCACGACCATGGTGCCGTTCCACGTCTCGAAGGTCTTCTTGCCCGTGGAGACCGGAAGGGTCTTGACGACCTTGCCGTTCTCGGCCACGGTCATCGTCTTCTTGACCACGTCCACCGTGCTGACGACCGACTTGCCGATGGTGAAGTCGATCTCGCGCTTCTGCGTGCCGACCAGGTCGCCGTTCTTCAGGCCGACCAGGTCCATCCGCAGCTTCACCTTGGTGCCGGGCTTCCAGTACTCCTTGGGCCGGTAGTCGACCCGGTCCTTGCCGTCCCGGTCCTTCATCCAGCTCCACGCGCCCTCGACGACCGGGGAAGAGGTGACGCTGAGCTTGCGCTCCACTGCCGCCTTGTCGTGGATCGCTTTGTTGAAGACGATCGACACCGGAAGGGCGACGCCGACGGTGGCGCCCTTGTTGACGTTGTAGGTGCCGACGAAGATCTCGTCCTTGCTGAGCGTCGTGAAGCTGCTGCTGCGGGTCGTCTTCTTGCCATCAGACGCGGCGAGTTGGGCCTTGAGCGTGTAGGTGGCGCCGTATCCGGTGGCATGGGACGAGGTCCAGGAGGTGCTGTCGGAGGACAGTGAGCCGTCGAGTGTCGTGCCGTCGCTGGCGGTGACCGTGACCGACGCCAGCTTTCCGTCGCTCGGCTTCACCGTGAGCGGCTCGCCGGGTATCACGTCCTTGCCGTCGGTGGCAGGAGAGACCGTGACGGCGGCCGACCCGTTCTTGCCGGAATCCGCGTCCACCTCTGACCCGGGCTTCGAATCCGAGGCCGGCGATTCCTTCGAGGCGCCATTGGCGGCCTGACTGCAGGCGGCCAGGGTCACGATCCCGGCCAGGGCGAGGGCCGCGAATCCCAGGCGCCTGCGCCGAGGTCGTCGCTCTGCGGGCTCCATGTGCCCCCGTCGGCTGTCTTGCACAGTCATCCTCCATCCCAAGATGTAGCTAAGTGATTTAGTAGACGAGTGCCGGGCGTCGCTCGGTTCCCGCAGTCGGGGGCTCGTGATTCAGGTGGCCTCCCTGTGGGGCCGACTCGACCGGATGGTTTGCGGCCGTCGAGATCAAGAAGATGGCGCACTACTACGAAGCGTATTCGTAGTCTAAGGTCATGTTTCATCGTCGGGCGGACGAGCGGTCACCCCCCGTGCCGCTCGTCCGGCCG
>NZ_JACTVI010000002.1:131613-285699 GCF_014495685.1 Streptomyces sp. TRM68367
GACGTACGTGAAGAAGGCGCACATAGCCCTGGGCACGGCAGTAGCCGCGCTCCTGATCGGCGCCGCCGCGGCGACCGCATCCGTGCACAGTCTGCTCCGCCCCCGGCGCCGCCCACCCCGGAGTGGGTCAACGCCGACGGCACGGTCGACGAAAGCAAGATGCCGGAGTCCCTGCCGCTCATCGGTGCTGACGGCAAGGTCGTCAAGGACGCCAAGGGCAAGACACTCAAGGTCAAGACACGCGGCCTACTCAACCCCTCCGGAGCTCCCGTCGCACCCCAGTACGGACCCCAGTCCGCCCCCAATCTGAAGGCGGGAGAGAATCGATCCGTCGAAACGGACGCGGACGGACGGGTGACCGAGAACATCCAGGTCCGGCCGTCCGTACCGCCCGCTAACTGACGGCCCCCGCGGCCGGCCGGGCTAGGGGGAGAAGGGCATGAGGGGAGTTCGACGCGTGTTGCGTCTGCTGGAAGGGCTGTGCGCGGTCATCGCGGTGCTCTACGCGACGCTCTTGGTGCTGTTCACCAACTACGACGCCCTGCTGGTCACCTACGAGAACGGCATTGCGGTCTTCGCGGGAGCATGCGTCGGCTGGGTGGGCCTGCGCCTAGTGCGCTCCCCGCGACGCCCCCCAGTTAGGCTGGCCATCGCTGGTGCGTGCGCCATTGGTCTGGTGGCCGTGATGTGGTGGACAACCCGCCCTACGGCGGACCAGCAACATGTCACGCCCACCCCGGGCACCGGGCGCTCCTGGCACTCGCAGCCCCCCAACGGTACTCCTGGCACCGTTCCACCTCCTGCCCCGCCGACCGCCGGACCGTAATCATCCCCAGTTGGAGCCCTCGGCCGCTCATGCGGCAACCGAGGGCCCCTGCCATGGGGCAGAGGGCTATGCACGTAGAGGCAGACCGTGAGGCGCCACAGAACTCACCGTTCACCTGACGACGGGACTCGTCACGGCCACAATCACCATCAAGAGGTGCCGCGTCCGGTCTCTGGTGTATGGGCGTGGCAGGACGGAGGGGAGGGCGGTGCTCCGTGGCATCGCCCCCCGGCGCGTACCTCAGTTGAGAGCGCCGCTCAGCACTGCCAGTACCGGCCCACCCGCCAGGCCGAGACCAAGTGATGCGGCGGTGGCCGTGTACGCGACAGTGCGTGCGGTGCGGTCGCCGTGGTGGAGTGCTGCTCCCTCGCCCCGGGAGAGGGGCGGGACGATCCAGCGCAGGTAGTAGAAGAGCGAGGCGACCGTGTTGACCGCGGCCAGGACGGCGAGCCACGCGTAGCCGCCGTCGACGGCGGCGGTGAACACCTCCAGCTTGCCGAGGAAGACCGCGGTGGGCGGGGTGCCGACGAGGCCCAGCAGGCAGATGACCAGGCTCAGGGCCAGCAGGGGCCGTTGGCGGGCCAGCCCGCGGTAATCGTCCAGGTTCAGGGCCCGGGGGAGGGCGCAGACCACGGCGAAGGCGCCGAGGTTGGTGACGGCGTAGGCGGCCAGGTAGTACAGCAGAGCTTGCTGGGCCTCGTCCGAGCGGTCGGCGACCGCCACGGGCATCAGCAGGTAGCCGACCTGGCTGATGGTGGAGTACGCGAGCAGTCGTTTGACGTCGTTCTGGAAGAAGGCGGCGAGGTTGCCGAGGGTCATGGAGGCCGCGGCGAGTACGGCGATCAGGGCGGACCAGGGGAGTGGGCTGTCGGCCAGGGGCACCGCTCCAAGGCGGAAGAGCGCGGCGAGTGCACCGATCTTCGGGATGGTGGTGAGGAGCGCCGCCACCGGGGGGCTGCTGCCCTGCACGGCGTCGGGGACCCAGAAGTGTGCGGGCACGCCTCCGGCCTTGAACAGAATGCCTGCCAGAAGCCCTATCGTGCCGGTGGCGATCAGTGCCTCGGGCGCGTCGCGGAACGCCTCGGCGAGCATCGGGTACCCGGTGCCGCGTCCGGTCGCGTACAGGACCGTGATGCCGGTCAGCATCAGCACGCCCAACAGGGCACCAATGACGTAGTACTTCAGGGCTGCCTCGGTACCGGGACCGTCCTTGCGGAAGCCGGCGAGGGTGTAGGCGGGGATGCTCGCCAGCAGGTACCCGGCGGCGAGCAGCAGCAGGTCCTGCGTGCCGGCCATCATCAGCGCGCCGAGGGCCGCCAGTTGCACCAGGACGTAGAACTCGGTCTCACGTGAATCTCGTTGGAGTGGGCCGAAGGAGACGCCGAGGACGAGGAGCGTGCCGGAGAGGACCACGATCCTGGACGTACTCGTCACCGGATCGATGGTGAAGGCCTCACCGAAGGCGGTCATGGCGGGCTCCGCGGCAGCCACCGACGCGGCGATGATCCCGCCCACGCACGCGAGGGCGGCCAACAGCCCCACGATCCACTGCCGGGCACGGGGCAGCCAGGAGCCGAGCAGCAGCCCGAATACGGCCGAGGCGGCCAGCAATACCTCGGGGAGGAGGTCGAGTGGGTTCTCGTTCATCTCGGTCATCGGGCGAGCAGCTCCAGGACGGACCGGGAGGCCGGCTCGATGACGTCGAGCAGGAAGCGCGGGGCCACACCGAGGACGACGGCCAAGGCGAGGAGCGGGACGACTGCGAGGCTCTCGTGCACGCGGATGTCGGCGAACGCACGGGGCGTGCCCGGGGCGTCGGGCAGGCGCAATGGCCCCGTGAAGACCTGACGCAGCGCGCGCAGGAACAGCCCGGCGGTGAGGAGGATGCCGAGCACCGACAGAGCTGTAGCCACGGGCCTTGGTCCAAGGCTGCCGGTGAAGATCTGGAACTCTGCGATGAAGCCGGAGAACCCCGGGAGCCCGAGCGAGGCGAAGGCCGCGACGCCGGTCATGGTCGCGAACGCGGGCGCCATGGCGGCGAGTCCGGAGTAGGAGCCCATGTCGTACGTCCTCCCGCGCTCGTACAGCACGCCGGCGAGGAGGAACAGTGCGCCCGTGAGCAGCCCGTGGCTGACCATCTGTGTCACCGCCCCGGTGACGGCCAGGGAGCGGGCCTGCTCGGAGGTGTCCGCCGTCGCGGCGGAGGCGCCGACGGCGAGCACGATGTAGCCCATGTGGTTCACGGAGGTGTAGGCGATCATCCGTTTGAAGTCGGTCTGGGCGAGGGCGACCAGCGCGCCGTGGAGGACGGAGATGACGCCGATAACGACCAGGACGATCGCGTAGCGCCGCCAGGCCTCCGGGAGCATCGGCATGGCGATACGGACGAAACCGTACGTGCCCATCTTCAGCAGCACCCCGGCCAGGATGGCCGAACCGGCGGAGGGCGCCTCGACGTGGGCCGGCGGCAGCCACGTGTGGAACGGGACCGTCGGGGTCTTCACCGCCAGGCCGACGACGACGGCGAGGAGCACGAACGCGCCGTAGACGGAGCGTCCGGCGAGCGGGTTCTGCTCGGTCAGTTCGACCATGTCGAAGGTGTGGGGCGATGCGGCGAGGTAGAGGCCGATGAAGCCGAGCAGCAGAGCGAGCGAGCCGATGAAGGTGTAGAGGAAGAACTTCAACGCCGCCCGGGCGGCCTGTCGATGGCCCCATCCGGCGATCACGAAGTACATCGCCACGATGGACAGGTCGAAGAAGACGAAGAAGAGGATCAGGTCGAGGGCGGCGAACAGGCCCAGGCAGGTGGTCTCCAGGAAGAGGAACAGCGCGGCGAACTCGCGGATACGGCGGTTCTCCCGCAGCGAGTACAGCGCGCAGGCCAGGAACAGCAGGCAGGTGAGGGCGAGCAGCGGCAGCGACAGCCCGTCCACGCCGACGTGGTAGCCGACGCCGGCGCTGGGGATCCAGCGGGCGCGCTCTTCGTACTGCATGCCGCCGTCGGCCTCGTACCCGGCCCACATCGCGATGACCAGGGCGAGTTCGAGCGCCGACGTCAGGATCCACACGGCACGGATGACCGTCGATGTCGTACGGCGAGGCAAGGCGAACAGCAGTAGTGCGACGGCCATGGGTACGAAGACGAGGGCGGTCAGCAAGTGGGTCACCTCACGAGGACGAGCACGACGGCGAGGACGGTGAAGGCGGCGACGGCCTGGGCGAGGTACTGGTGCAGCTGCCCGGTCTGCGGGCGGCGGGCCCAGCGGCCGAGGGCACGAGTCCCGGAGGCGACCGCGGTCACTGTGCCGTCGACTGCGCGTTCCAGGACGCCGTCCGTCCAGCGGGCGAACCGTACGGCTGCCGCGGCCGAACCGTCGACGGCACGGTCCAGGCCCCGATCGTCGAAGGCCGCGGCGGCCCGTGCCAGCCGCATCACGGGAGCGACCAGCAGGACATGCGCGGCACGCTCGAAGAGCAGCCAGTCCGCGAAGCTCGACTTCGCCCATTGAGGCAGGGGCAGCGGGCGCGTGCCCCAGGCCCAGGTGGCCGCGGCGGCCAGCAGAGCGAGCGCCCCGGAGAGCACGAACTCCGAGGCATGAGGCTCGGGTTGACCTGCGTGTGCCAGGACGCGCCCGACACTGTCACGCAGTGGAGGGAAGGCCACCGGCGTCAGCGCGAGGCACGCCAGGGCCAGCAGGGCCAGGGGCCACACGGCGCCGCCCGGGATACGGCGGCCCTCGGGCCGCGGGACCGCGGGCCGCCACACGAACCACAGGGCCTTGGTGCTGTAGACCGCCGACAGCAGGGCGGCCGCCAGGGCGACGCCGTACAACCAGGGACTGGTCTCCAGGGTTCCCGCGAGCAGGACGTCCTTGGCGGCCCAGAGCGACAGCGGCGGAATCCCGGCCAGGGAGAGCGCGCCGACGGTGAAGGCCACACCGACTGTCCCGTTGTGTCGCGCGGCGCCGAGCAGTTCGGGGAGTCGCTGGGTGCCCAGCGCGGTCAGCCAGGCGCCGGCGGCCAGGAAGAGCAGGCTCTTCGCCGAGGCGTGGGCGATGAGTTGCAGCGTGCCACCTGATGCCGCGCCGGTTCCGGCGGCGAGCACCATGAAGCCGATCTGGGCACAGGTCGATGCGGCGAGCAGTTGCTTGAGGTCGGTTTGCGCTACCGCGACGAGCCCGAGGAAGACCGCGGTGGCGGCGCCTGTCCACGCGACCACATCGTCGCCCCAGCCGGAGGCGTCCAGCAGCGGTCCGGTCCGCAACAGCAGGTACGCCCCGGCGACGACCATGGTCGCCGAGTGCAGCAGCGCGGAGACGGGGCTCGGGCCTTGCATGGCCTTGGACAGCCAGAAGCTGAAGGGCAGTTGGGCGGACTTGCCGAAGGCGGAAACGATGATGCCGGCGGTGATGAAGGACAGCCACGGGTCGTCGGCGCGCGCCAGTCCGTCGAGCGAGAGCGTCGTGTCCCGGCCGCTCGCGAGCGCGGCACCCGCCGCCAGATAGAGTCCCAGGTCGGCGGTGCGCGTGGTGAGGAACGCGGTGTCGGCAGCGCGCGTACGCTCCGGATCCCGCCACCAGTATCCGATCAGCGCCCATGAGGTGGCGCCGATGACCTCCCAGCCCATCAGCAGGACCGGGAGAGTGGTGGCCGTGACTGTGACGAGCATGCTCCCGGCGAACAGCAGCATCAGCCCGAAGAAGCGGGCCTGTGCCTCGCCTGCCCCGAACTCGGCGGCGCTGAAGAGGAGTACGGCCAGGGTGACCGCCGTGACCGTCGCCGCCAGCAGCCCGGACAACCCGTCCACCGCGAGCCGTACCGGCAGCCCGTCCAGGAGTGGCGCCTGCGCGGCCGGATGCCGAAAGGCCGCCGCGATGGCGAGTCCCGTGGCGGCGACCGCGACGGCGAGCGCCAGACCGGGTGCAATCCGGTCGGCCCTGCGCCCCACCGCCAGCAGCAGGACACCTGAACCGAGCGGTACGGCGACCAGCACCCACAGCAGGGCGCTCACTCCTTCAACTCCGCGGCCATGTCGGTCATATCGACTTCCCGTGACCGGAACAGGGCCGTGACGACGGCGAATCCGATCGCCATCTCCAGTGCCATCGCCGTGATCGCGACGACGACCAGTACCTGTCCGTCGGCGGTGGCCGGTGCGATGTAGTGCCAGGCGGTCGCTGCGGCCAGGATGACCCCGCCCAGCATCAGTTCCAGGCCCATCATCAGCATCACGATCGACTGCTGGGTGAGCGCCCCGAACAGCCCGATGCAGAAGAGCGCGGCGGCCAGCAGCAGAAACAGTTCCAGACTCACCGGCCGACACCGCCTCGTACGGGATCGTCCGCGCGCCGGGCCCGCAGATCGTCGCCGAGGCGGTCGTAGCGTCCCCGTCGCGTGGCCAGTACCACCGTCGCGACGATCGTCGCGAACAGGGCCATGCCCAGCGTCATCATGGTGAGCATCTGCGGGCCCATGAGGGACATACCGAGTTCCATGGTGGGGTCAGCAGGCGCCTTCCCCCGCCGGGCGGGCCAGGGCGCGAACAGGACCCCGGCGGCCAGGAGCACGAAGACAAGACCGCAGACGACGGCCGCACCCCGCTTGTTGTGCATCATCGTCATCGGCATGAGCCCGGCCGGGTTCATCATGTACATCACCATGAAGACCGCCATGATGGCCATCTCGATGGTCATCATCAGCACGGTGACGATGCCCAGGTAGTCGAGCCCTAGCAGCACCACGAGCCCGCCCACGCACAGCAGCGATGTCAGCAGGGAGAACGTCGCCCGGGCCATCGAGTCGAAGCGGAACACCATCGCGCCGCTGATCACGGCCAGGACGGCCAGGACCCAGAAGACCGCGACATCCATTGACGTACGTCACCTCATTTCCGTCACGGAGTTCACCGGTTCAGCACCACCACGGCCACGACCAGCGCCTGCACGATGGCCAGCGGGGTCAACACGACCCAGGTCAGCTCCAGATAGCGGTCCATGCGCAGGGTCGGCACCCGGCGCCGGGCCCAGACCAGGAAAGCCAGCACGGCCGCCGTCTTGAGCACGGTCCATGCCCAGCCGGGCAGCAACGGCCCGTGTCCGCCGCCGAGGAAGAGCGGCACGCTGAAAGAGGCGGCCACGACCAGCAGCAGCCACCGGCCGCCGAGGAAGAGCACCCGGTCCGCGCCGGACAGCTCGGAGGCCGCGCCACCGGCGACATCGTGTCCGGCGGGCTGGTCGAACGGCCCCCAGAACGCCATCGCCATCGCGCTGAGCAGATAGATCCCGAAGGCCGCCGGCATCCACACCGCGAACCACAACCCGGCCTGGGCGCCCACGACTTCGCCGACCTGCAGCGACTCCGCGCCGAGCGCGGCGGTGGTGATCGCGAGCATGTGTGGCAGCTCGTACGCCAGCCCCTGCGCGAGGAAGCGATAACCGCCGATGAGCGAGAGCGTCGAGTTCGGCCCCCAGCCCGCTAGCCACACCGCCGCCCAGGCCAGCGCCTCCATCGCGTTGAACCAGACGATTCCCTCCGGCAGATCGGACACCGACCGGAAGCCGAGGGGCAGTACGACGGCGGCGAGGACGGCGGCGACGGGGAGGAGAGCCGCTCCGATCCGGGCCAGCGGCACGTCGGACGCCCGTGTACGACGGGGCTGCTGCACGAGGTGTCGCAGTACCTCTCGGCCGGGGCCGGTCGCGTGGACGACCGCCTCGTGCAGGGACGCCGGGCGCCCGTTCCGTGCGCCTGCCGCGAGCACGGCGTCGAGAGCGGCCATCACCAAGGCCACCGCGAACAGGAGAGCGGGCAGGGCGAAGACCGCCCACAGCGGAGCGCGATCAGTCATGGGCCACCCCCGCCAGGGGGAAGGACGCGAGCTCGTCGAGGTCCGGGTCCAGGCTGGCGACGATAACCCGCGCGCAGGCGAACTCGGCACCCTTCAGCAGGCCGGGCAAGGCATCCAGCAGCGGTTGAGAAGGCGGCGCTGCCCCGTCGATTCGCCCACGAGGGCCGACAGCTTCTGCCGCGTCCAGAACGTCGCTGTCGTCGCAGGCGGCCGCACTTCGCCCAACCGCGTCGAGCCACACGAGCATCCGACTGTGCGCGTCACCGTCAGCGAGAAGCGCCGGGCCGGTGACTCCGAGGTGACGTGCGTGCTCAGCAACCAGCGGCCCCAGCCCGGCGGTCAGCCACCGCAAGGTGCGGGACCGCTCGGCCCGGCGGATCAAGGGACGTACAAGAGCGGAGAGTTCGGCAGCACCGGCCCTGGCCAGAGCGCGATCCCGTACGTGCCGAGCCCGGGCCGCCATGTCGGCCCACCCCGTCACGGCGAAGAACCTGCCCAAGCTGTCCAGATGCGCCGCGCACAACCGTCGGGCAGCGTCACCCTGGGAAACCCGCTCACCCATGCGTTCCCGCAGCCACGGCTCATTCCAGAAGGGCGGACGCGAGGATGCGGGGGCCGTCGACTCAACGGCGACCTGCTGAACGACGTCGCCCTGCAGAGTCAGGCGCAGGACCAGCCCGGCGGGCCAGTCGGCAAGGGCCGGGCCCAGCGGTACGTGCAGCCGGTCGAGCCTCAGCCCGTCCCGGTCGTCGGCCCGATCGGCCATGGGGAGTCCGTCCACGACGCCGCCCATGTCGTGCCCGCCGTGCGCCTCATGTCCACCGTGATCGTCGTGCGCCTCGTGTCCGTCGTGCCCATCGTGATGATCTTCGTGCCCGGCGCGGCCTTCGGGCGCCCCCGAGTGCCCGTGCGAGTCGTGCGGGTGGGGCTCGACCTCGTCGTGCGCGGAGTGTTCGGCATGGTGAGCGTCTCCACCGTGCTTGTGGTGACCGTCCTGCTCCTCATTCGATCCCTGGGCCTCGTCCCCGCCACCGTGGTCTTTGTGTCCGGCCGAGTCGTCGTGGCCGCCATGGTCGGCGTGGTGAGAATGCCCGGGAGGACGCACAGGTTCCCCGCGCCGGAGTTCAGTGAGTCCGTGATCGAAGGTCTCGGAGATCTGCTCGATGTCGGTGAGCCGTACCCAGGCCTTGGGGGCTGGGACGGCCCGCCACAGATTTGCGACCCAGTCACTCTCCTCGGCCTCGCGATCGCCCACGATCACCAGGAGATCGGCCTCCGCGGGAACGGCCACGCAGCGCCACCCGCGCCGCGTCAACTCGGCCTCGACGGCGAGCCGTTCCCGCGTGGCACCGGGAGACACTGCCAGCAGAACCCCCGGCCGGGCCATGGCCCCTCGCGTGAGCTTGCGCGTCAGCTCCACCTGAAGGCCCCCTCCCGCCAGGCGTACCCGACGCCCGCCAGCAGGATGCCGAGGAAGAGGAACATCTCGACGACCGCGGTCGTGCCGACGGCAGAGACGACCTTCGTCCACGGGTACATGAACAGCATCTCCATGTCGAAGGCGAGGAAGACCATCGTGACGGGATACCAGCGGACGTGGAACCGGGAGAGGGGATGCTCCTCCGGTTCGAGCCCTCCACTGAACGGTCCGGTGCGCAGCGGCTCGCGGACCGCCCTTACCGCGATGGCCAAGGCATGGAGCAGGACGACGGCCGCGACGACCAGCACGAGCAGGGCCAGCACCGGTTGCCAGTCTGATGTCCGCACGGGGCCCCTTCCCTACGCTGCCGTCACACGGTTACCACGCCAGGCAGCATGTCAGTCCGTCGTGCAGCTGGGTACTTACGACACTGGGACCGCCATGCCAGGATGCGGCCGCCCATGTGGAGGATCGCTGCTGCCGCAGAGGTGCCGATAGCTGCGCTCCGAGGAATCGCCTGGCTCGCAACGCTGTGGCGGGCCCCTCCTGGCCGCGACTGGGTCAGTTTGGACCGCGCAGGCCAAGGCGGAGGTGTTCGATGTGGTGGACGGCCTGGTCGAGGAGTTGGGCGACGTGGTCGTCGTAGAGGCGGTAGACGATGCGGCGGCCGTCGCGCTGTCCCGTAACGAGACCCAGGGTGCGCAGCAGCCGGAGTTGGTGGGAGACGGCGGACTGCTCCATGCCGACGGCGGCGGCGAGTTCGGTGACGGAGTACCCGGTCTGCCGCAGCGTGGTGAGGATGAGCAGCCGCGAGGGCGTGGCGAGGGCCTGGAGGGTGGCGGCGACGGAAGCGGCGGTGGCCTCGTCGAGGCGGGCGACGGCCACGATGGTGTCGCGGCCGTCGCCCATGCCGTTGCTGTCGTGCTCAGCGGCGTGCACGGGTCCTCGTCTCGCGCGGCGGGCGGACGAACTGCATCGCCAGGGCAGGTGGGGGTTCGGCGAGTCCGGGGCTGCCCGCGTCGGCCCAGGTCAGGAGGTCGTCGGTGCAGTCGTCCATGGCGCAGCCGATCCAGGTCGCCCGGCCGCCGGCCCGGCGTCCGGCGGTGGACGGCTGGACGACGATGACGTTGGCCTGGTCGCAGGGGCCCAGACAGTCCGTCGTCCGCACCGCGAAGCGGCCACCGGACGCGGCGCCGGCGCGCAGCCGCTCGAGCTGCCAGGCGTGGTCGGTGCCGGGGTGCTTGCGCGGGTTGCCGCAGCAACAGCCGCGGCATACGACGAGCGTGCACGGACGGTTCGCAGCACCGAGTACCGTCCGGTTCACAGGGCGGTCCGTGAGGGCAGGCCGTATGCGCGAACGCGGCCGTCGCGGTGGGCGGTGATCAGCAGGTGCGGTCCGGCCCAGGCCAGCGCGGCGACGGGCGAGTCCGCGTCGTCCAGGGTGCGCGCCGGGCGCAGCCGGTTGGCGGGCTGTCCGGCGGTGGCGTACCAGAGTGCGACGGTGCCGTCGTGGCCGCCGCTGGCGAGGTGTCCGGCGGGGCCGGGCCGCCAGGCGAGCGCGCTGATCGTCTCGTGGCAGCGCAGGGAGCGCGGTGCGGTGCCGGCCGGTCCCTTGCCAGAGAAGTCCCAGACTGTCAGGTCGGGTGCGCCGTCGGCGGCGAGCCAGAAGCCGGTGTCGTCGAAGGCGAGGCGGGAGACCTTCTCGGGGTAGCCGGACATGGTCAGTTCGCTGCCGTCGCGGGTGCGCCAGATGTGGATGGAGGCGTCCTGGTTGCCGCTGCAGATCCACTTCTCGGTCGGGGCGACGGCGAGGGCGAGGTGTGAGCCGATGTAGGGGTAGGTGACGACGGGCTGTGCGGTGTGGCGCTCGTGGCCGTGCACGGCCCCGTACGCGGCGACGGCCAGCCGTCGCCCCCGGCGCAGCCAGGCGAGGTCGGTGACGGTGGACGCGGACGGTTCCGTACGCCACAACTCCTCGCTGTCCGCGTCGAGTACGAGCGCCATGCGTCCGGAGGCGATGGCCACCCGTTCGTCGTTGGCCCAGGCGGCGGAGGAGGATCAGGCGCCGGATTCGCGTACGACGGTGCGGCCGTCCGAGCGGCGCCACAGCGCGTACCCCATGGGTCCGGTGACCGCCAAGTGTCGGGCGCTGGGGGAGAGGTGAGTCTTCAGGGCGCCGCCGGGCAGGTCGAGTGCCCCCATCTCGCCACCCATCGCCGCGTCGAGGACGCGTACCGTGCCCTCGGCTCCGGCGACGGCCACGAGGTCGCCGCGCGCGCTCAGGGCGACGGGCGCGTCGTCGATGGTGATCTCCCAGGCGACGGTCAGGGCCTGGTCGGGTGCGGTGATGCTCATGCGGCCGCTCCCGCCGTGGCCAGGCAGTCGGAGAAGCCGCGCTCCAGCTCGTCGCGGTCGAGGTTGCGGCCGATGAAGACGAGCCGGTTGCGGCGCGGCTCGCCGGTCCGCCACTGGGCTCCTTCCTCGCCCATCAGCAGCATGTGCACGCCCTGGAAGACGTACTGCCTGCCCGAACCGGCGATGGCGAGGATGCCCTTGGAGCGGAAGATGTCGACGCCCTTGGTACGCAGCAGGTTGCCCAGCCAGGCATTCAGGCGGCGGTCGTCGACCTCGCCGTCCAGTTCGATGCCGACCGAGGTGACGGTGGTGTCGTGCTGGTGCTCGGTCTCGGTCAGGAAAGCCGGGTCGTCGGCGAGCACCCGGTCCAGGTCGAAGGCGCCGACGTCGAGAATCTGCTTCAGGTCGACCTCGGCGTTGCGGGCGCGCAGGATCTGCACGGGCGCGTTGATCGCCTTCACCCGCGACTCCACCTCGGCGAGGGTCGCCTCGTCCGCCAGGTCGGTCTTGTTGAGCACGATGCGGTCGGCGAAGGCGATCTGCTCGACCGCCTCGTTCTCCACGCCCTCGGGCTTGACCTCGTCGAGGTGCTGGAGGACGTGGGCGGCGTCGACGAGGGTGATGATGGCGTCCAGGCGCAGCTGGGCGGCGATCTCGTCGTCCATGAAGAAGGTCTGGGCGACAGGGGCCGGGTCGGCGAGGCCGGTGGTCTCGATGAGGATGTGGTCGAACTTCTCCCGACGGCGCATCAACGCGCCCAGGATACGGATGAGATCCCCGCGCACGGTGCAGCAGATGCAGCCGTTGTTCATCTCGAAGATCTCTTCCTCGGCGTCCAGCACGAGGGCGTCGTCGATGCCGATCTCGCCGAACTCGTTCTCGATGACGGCGATCCGCATGCCGTGGTGCTCGGTGAGGATCCGGTTGAGAAGGGTCGTCTTGCCGGAGCCGAGGAAGCCGGTCAGGACGGTGACGGGGACGCGGCCGTCGTCCACGCTGGTGGGTTCGGTCATGCGGGTCGGGCTCCTTCGGGTGCGGTGGTGAGCAGGGCGGCCTTGAGGTCGTTCTCGGTGATCTGCTCGGCGGGTTGGTGCAGGGTCCAGCGGCGGGGCGGCCCGTCCATGGGGAGGACGGCCACGACCGTCTCCAGCGGCGGACAGCTCGGCTCGGTGCAGGTCAGCTGGCGGATCACGACGGCGGTGTCCTCATCGAGGTCCAGCAGGCTGCGCACGGCCTCCTTCAGCTCGCGCAGCCGTGGGTTGGGAGTCGCGGGGCTTCCGGGGCCAAATCCCAGGGGCATGGGGGAGGTTCTCCTCAGTCGGTGGCGGGTTGGCAGCCGACGCAGACGCCGGTGAGTTCGACGGTGTGCTCCACCGCGGCGAATCCGGAGGCGGCGGCGATGCGTCCGGCCCACGCCTCGACGACCTCGGAGTCCACCGGCCGGCTGCTGCCGCAGGCGCGGCAGAGGAGGTAGTGGCGGTGGCTGTCGTCGGGCCGCCACCGGTAGAGCCGTTCACCGGCGCCGGCTTGGACGACATCGACCGCGCCTGCGGCCTCCAGGTCGCGCAGCGCGCGGTACACCGTGGTCAGCCCGATCCGTATTCCGTCGGCGATCATGCGCGCGTGCAGATCCTGCGCTGAGACAAAGTCGCGGCAGTTCGCGAGAGCTGCCAGAAGGGCCGACCGCTGACGGGTGGGCCGCTGTTGCGTCGTCAGGTCGCTCACGCCAAGTGTCACCCCCAGCGAGCAGATGAAAATGAAACCCATCTCCATATGAACGTTAGCTCATGTGAGGGCGGGGGCGCCAGACGGTATGGCTTCGCGCCACTGGGACGCGTGGCCCTCGTTGACCTGTTCCTCATCGGCGACTGGCGCCAGGCATCCCGGCCGTGCGGCTGTCCTGACCGGGCGATCGGTGCGGGTGAAGGTGCGTGACGATTCTTGAGCCTGCCGCGAAGAGGTCATGACCCTGCGGTTCTCCGATGAGACGCTGGCCGCTGAGCTGTCAGCCATGGGGCTCGACGTCACCCGGCCGCGCCCGAAGGCATACAGGCATGGCGGTATCCGCAAGCGCGGTGAGGCTCTCCCCTGGGCTTCCCGGGGGAGAGCCGTATGACCCCGACCAGGCGGGGCTCATCACCCGTCAATGCCCTGGGGCTTTGGCATGGGCGAGGTGTGAGCTGCCGGGTACATGGTGCCGCGCCCAAACGGTGGGGGGTACGTGCCGCTGTTCCGCTCGTCCGGCGGAGTGGCACGGCGGACTACTCAGCGAGGCCCAACGTGAGGGGCGCCCCGTCCACGAAGCCGATCTCGATGCGCAGGGGACCCGCGGTGCCGGGCGCGGTGCGCAGGCCGTTGGGCTTTCCTCCGCACCAGCCTTCGATGACGTCGGCCGGGCCAGCCACATCGATGCCGGTGATGCCGACCGGTTGGCGGCGGTGCGCGGCGCTGAGGGCAGCAGGGCCTTCCGGCCAGTGGATGAGGCAGGGCAAGAAGCGCCGGTCGAAGTTGGCGCCGAAGCCGGCCAGCGTGTACGGCGGAAAGCCCGGGCCCTCCGAGGGTGTCTCGATCACGGACATCCCGTTCGTGGCGGCGAGCTCGCGCAGCCGCTGCTCGTTCTCGAACGCTACGAGCCACGCCATCGGGACCAGGGGCTGCGAGGGGTGTGCGGCGAGTGCCTCCTTGTCGAACTCCAGCAGCGGCGGGGCGCCGGGCGCGGGAGCCTCACCGTTCGGATAGTGGATCTCCAGCACCTGGCCATGCCGCAGCGGTACGACGAGGTTGGACAGTCCAAGACCCGGAATGGTCCGACCACGGGCGATACCCAGACCGGCCTCGCTGAGCACTTGCTCGGCGTCAGTCTTGGTCCGGGCGGCCAGCACGACGTGATCGATCTCCATCGGAACTTACCTTCCGCCGCATCCCGCCTGCACTGCGAGGGACACCAAAATATTCGTAGTGAAGTTCGTTTTCAATAGTGCCGGGCAGCGGCCCAGGCGGGCTGTAATTGCGGGAGCTTGACTGGGGGCGCCCTGGCTCATGGAAGGAGTTGGCGTACGAGCGCGTCCGCAGCCCATTGCTCCCAGCGGGACGGTGGCCAGCCGCGTCCGGTGGTGAGCAGGGCATAGGTTTCCGGGCCGAGGATGGTCAGGGCGACGTCGGCGGCCGACGCGGCGTCGTGGCCGTCGCGCAGCGGGCCGTCGGTCTTGGTCACCAGGGCCTCGGCGAACCGTAGTTGAACCGTGTGTCGCTGCTCCGTGTTGGTGCGCCACAACTCGGCGAGTTCGGGGGTGGCGGCGACGCAAACGCGCCCTGGCACCCCTTGCGCTCAGGGGTGCCAGGGCGCGCTGGTCGGGTCGCTGGTCAGTGGTAGACGTGGACGACGGCGTGGCCCTTGCCGCGGCCGATCATCCACTTGTTGACCGGCGTGGTGATCAGGAAGGCGACCCCGAACCCGCCGAGAAGGGCGGACCAGAACAGCCCGTCGGAAAGGTGGGCGTCCATCGCGCCCGGAGTGAGGGCGATGATGCCGTTGTCGACCAGCTCCATCACGGCGATGGAAACGGTGTCGGCGGCAAGCGCCACCTTGATCGCGGTCTTGAGGTCCAGGCCGGCCCGGCGCACGGCGAAGAGCGTGAACGAGTAGCCGAACACGAACGCGAGCGTGATCGCCAGGACCATGGTCGGCACGTTTCCCCACATCAGGGCGGTGCCGATGACCATGCCGAGGATCTCGCCGATGGCGCACCCGGTCAGGCAGTGCAGCGTCGCCTTCGCCGCCATGGCCCAGGACGCTCCGCCGTGTCCCCCATCGGGTACCGCATGGTCGGAGTGGCCGTGGTGGCCCTCGCGAGTGGCGTGGTCGTGCGTGGGGCTGGTGTGGTGCGCGCTGTGGTCCATGGCCTACATCCCATTCCCGTCCATAGGGCCCGTCTTCGAGCCGCGGCCAGGAGCATATACCCCCCAGGGGTATGCGCCAAGAGGGTGGCGCCTGGGGTCGTTCCGTCTCTGGGGTGGCAGGTGGATTCGGAGATGGTCGAGCACTGCGGTGCTGCGCTCCTTGCGGAGTGACGGCCAGTCGATCGAGGGCTGGGCAAGAGGGCGGGGCGGAGAGTGGCAGAGGCCCGCCGCAGACTCCCGGCAAGAGCCCGAGTCCCTCCGCTGCTCATGTGGATGCGAAGGCTCCGGCGACGCCCCGCCCACGGTCGTCCGACCAGTGCCCGGCGGCGAATTCGCCCGCAGGGCCGGCCTCGATGTCGCTGGACAGTCAGTCGTGAGCGGCGATGAGGTGGTCCAGGCGGAGGTCCGGGAATTCACGCTGGAGGAGGTCGGCCTGCCAGCGGTTGCGGAAGAGGGCGAGCCGGGCGTTGTCGCGGACGCGGGTGAGCGCCTCGCCCCTGATCAGGGAGCGGCCCAGCGCCTCGGCGCCGGCCGCGTCGGTGGCCAGTGCGAGGCGGTACGGCAGCGGCTCTAGCCTGACCGGGGCGGCAAACTCGCCCGCCATCCTGGCGGTGACGACCTCGAACTGCAGCGGGCCGACCGCGGCCAGAACCGGGGCTTGGCCGCCGCGCAGATCGGAGACGAGCACCTGCACCACACCCTCCTCGTCCATCTGGGCGATGCTCCGCCGGAACTGCTTGGAGCGGCCGACGTCGACCGGCCGGGCAACGGCGAAGTGCTCGGGGGCGAAGGCGGGCATCGGCGGGAAGACGGCGGCCTGGTCCGCGTAGAGGGTGTCGCCCACCCGAAGGGTGTGGGCATTGACCAGGCCGACCACGTCGCCGGGGTAGGCGACGTCGACGGTGGAGCGGTCCTGGCCGAAGAGGCTGTGCGCGTACTTGGTGGCGAACGGTCTTCCGGTGGCGGCGCGCGTGAGCGTCATGCCGCGTTCGAAGACGCCGGAGCACACCCGTATGAAGGCGATCCGGTCGCGGTGGGCGGGGTTCATGTTCGCCTGCACCTTGAACACCAGCCCCGCGAACGGTGCGTCGACGGGGCGGGTGCCGCCGCCCGCCAGCTCCCGCGGCCCCGGGGGCGGGGCGAGGTCGACGATGGCCTCCAGCAGCTGCCGTACGCCGATGTTGGATATAGCCGCGCCGAAGAACACGGGTGTGGTCCGGCCGGCCAGGAACGCCTCCTGGTCGTGCACGGCGCCGGCGGCCCGCAGCAACTCCAGCTCCTCCACCGCCTGGTCCCAGTCCGTGCCCTCCTCGGCCGCCGCCCGCTCGGCCGCGATCGCCTCCTCGACGGCCTCCTGGGCTCCGCCCAGGGCGCGGGTATAGCGCAGCATCCGCCCGGGCATTCGTACGTCGATCAGACCGCGCAGATTCCCGGCGTCCCCGACCGGCCAGGTGACCGGGGTGGGCCTGAGCCGGAACTCGCGCTCGATCTCGTCCAGCAGCCGCAGCGCCTCACGCCCGGGCCGGTCCCACTTGTTGACGAACGTGATCACGGGGATACCGCGGTGGTGGCAGACGTCGAAGAGCTTGCGGGTCTGCTCCTCCAGGCCCTTGGCCGCGTCGATGAGCATCACCGCGCAGTCCACCGCGGCCAGGACGCGGTACGTGTCCTCGGAGAAGTCCGCGTGGCCGGGAGTGTCCAGCAGGTTGAGCACGCACCCGCGGTGCGCGAACTGCAGCACGGCGGCGGTGACGGAGATGCCGCGGGCCTTCTCCATCTCCATCCAGTCCGAGGCCACCCGACGCCGCCCGGCCTTGCCGTGCACCGCGCCCGCCCTGGTAATGGCCTGGGCGTGCAGCGCGAGGGCCTCGGTGAGCGTGGACTTGCCCGCGTCGGGATGGCTGATCACCGCGAAGGTGCGCCGCCGTGCCGCCTCATGGGGCGCCGCCCCTCTGCCGTCCGGGATCACCGCACCGCCTCCGCGCCCGCACGGGCAGCCGCGACGGAGTCATGAGCCGGGCGATGCGGCCGTACGGAGAGTGGCCGACGCAGTCCGTCGGCGTCGGCTCCCGGTGCGGGTCTTCGCGCCGTGCAGCGGCTGCCTCGACCGGATATGTGCCCCATGCAATCAGTTCCTCGTGCCTGCTCGCCAGTCTCCGGATCGGGGGTGTGCCCTGCTCGTACGGAGTTGAGAGCTTGGGGCAGATGTTTCCTCGCCGGGTGTTTGCTCCATGTTCCATGGTGCCCAGCCTGCTGGTCCACGGCTTGACCACATCTGATCCGCAGATCGGTGCGATGCCGACGGTCACGCCTTCTCGGCGGGGATGTGTTTGATGGCAGGAAGTAGGTGACGGCGCCGATGGACAGGTGCCACGCGGCCCTGCTCGTCCCGGACGTACTTGGTGGGCACAGTGCGTGCGACCATGCTCTTGAAGGCGAGCAGGATGCGGCTGGCGGGGTCGTAGATGCTGGGGTAGGTGGTGCCGAGGCCTGCCAGGCCGCGATCGACCGCTCCTGAACGCTCCCCCAGTCGTGATGGCTCTGACCGTCCGCACTGGGCGGCCCGCAGGTGCTCGGCTGGCGGCGCGCCGACGCGCGGGGACGGCCACGGGCAGGCTCGGCGGCGAGGAGCGCCTACGACTTGGCGTCCATCACACCGGCCCGCCAGACGCCGATGACGGCCGCCATAACGCCGCCCGCCAGGTAGAACACCGAATGGCCCCCGGGGAGGACTTCCAGGTCGCTGAACTCCTCGATCCAGTTCACCACGACGACCGCCAGACCCAGCCAGAACAGGGTCCATCCGAAGATCCTGTTTGGCACGGACCGGGTGTGCAGCTTCCCGACCTTGAGCTTGTTGTGCTTGATGCTGTTGCCGGTCATGTGCTCGCCTTCTCCGCTTCGGGGGCGTCCGCCCCGCCGTCGCTCGCCGAGATGTCCTCCACGCCCGGGCGCCGCCGGGCCGAGATCACCAGGTAGGCGACGGCGCCGGCGAACACCACGATCGAGGTCCAGTTGTTCAGCCGGAGCCCCAGGAAGTGCTGTGCCTCGTCGATCCGCAGGTACTCGATCCAGAACCGGCCGACGGTGTACGCGGCCACGTAGAGCGCGAAGGTCCGCCCGTGCCCGAGCGCGAAGCGCGCGCCGGCCCAGATGACCAGCACCGCGACCCCGACGTCCCACAGCGACTCGTAGAGGAAGGTGGGATGGAACGTCGCCACATCCGCGTAGCCCTCGGGCCGCTTGTCCGGAGAGATCTCCAGACCCCAGGGGAGGGAGGTCGGGCGCCCGAAGAGCTCCTGGTTGAACCAGTTGCCCCACCGCCCGATGGCCTGCGCGAGCGCGATGCCGGGCGCGACCGCGTCCGCGTACGCGGGGAACGGAACCCCGTGTCGGCGGCACCCGATCCACGCGCCGACGCCGCCCAGCGCGATGGCGCCCCAGATACCGAGGCCGCCCTCCCAGATGTACAGGGCCTTGATGGGCTCGCCGCCCGCACCGAAGTACGCGTCCGGGCTGGTGATCACGTGGTAGAGGCGGCCGCCGACGAGCCCGAAGGGTACGGCCCAGATGGCGATGTCGGTGATCGTCTCCTTCTTGCCCCCGCGCGCCGCCCAGCGGCGCGCGCCGAGCCAGACGGCGACGAAGGCGCCCAGGATGATGCAGAAGGCGTACGCCCTCAGGGGGACCGGACCCAGGTACAGGACTCCGGTCGAGGGGCTGGGCAGTGCGGCGAGTTCCATACCTGCACTATAAGAGATTCAGCTAAGTAGCTTAGTAAATGGTTGGTCATGCTCGGGCATGGAAGCAGGTGCCTGAGCTGCGGCTGCGGTGCGCCGCGAGCGACGCAGCGAGAGCGCCAGACCGACGAGAACGGGCGCCCCCAGCACCACCTCGGGCCACACGCCGAGCCACTCGGAGAGGGTGAGCCCCGAAGAGAGCGGCACCTGCTCCACCAGATGACCGCCACGCCAGGTCCCCAGCCGGTCCATGACCTGTCCGTCCGGGGCGACGATGGCGCTGACCCCGCTCGTCGAGGCGAGGGCGACCGCCCGTCCGTACTCGATCGCGCGGATGCGGGCCATCGCGAGCTGCTGCTCGGACTGCCCGGCCTGGATACCGCGCTCGTACGTCGCGTTGTTCGTCTGGACGACGAGGAGGTTGGCGCCCGCCCGGACGGTGTCGCGGACCCGGTCGTCGTACGCGATCTCGTAGCAGATCACGTCACCGAGCAGCACCTGCCCCGCCTCCAGCGGGGCCGTGGACGTACCGGGCAGGAGGTCGCGCGGGATGAGCTGGAGCGCGCCGAGGCCGCCGAGGAGCGAACGCGCCGGGATGTACTCGCCGAAGGGTACGAGCTGGCGCTTGGCGTACCAGGAG
Organism: Streptomyces sp. TRM68367; assembly: GCF_014495685.1. GTDB lineage: Bacteria > Actinomycetota > Actinomycetes > Streptomycetales > Streptomycetaceae > Streptomyces. Next base: position 151,342 of record NZ_JACTVI010000002.1, read on the forward strand.
ACCGGGCCCTGGTCGGGCAGCCACAGCTGGCCGGCGTTGTAGGCCCGGTCGTCGGGGGCTTCCAGCATGGCGCCGATGAGGAGGGGGCTGTCCAGTTCGCGGACCGAGTCGGCGACGAGGGAGCCGAGCTCCGGATTGCGTCTCGGGTCGCCGTCGAGGGAGTTCTCCGGCCACAGGACGATGTCCGGACGTGGGACCTCGCCGCGGCGTACGGCGTCGGCCAGGGCCTTGGTCTCGCGGGCGTGGTTCTGTGCGACGTTGCGCACCCGGGCCTGCTCCTCCAGCGTGCGCTCGCGTTCGACGTTGCCCTGGACGACGGCGACCACGGCGCTCGGCCCGGATGTCCCCGGGGCGGGGAGGGCGAGCGGTGTCGTGATCAGGGCAACCGCGCCAAGGCATACGGCCGCGCTGGCCTCCCGTCGGCCGCGGCGCCACTCTGTCAGGCCGCACACCAGCAGCGATCCCAGGAACGCGACGGCGAAGGAGAGGGCTGGGCCGCCGCCGACAGCGGCCCAGCCCGCATAGGGGGCATCCGCCTGACCGAAGGCCAGCCGTCCCCAGGGGAAGCCGCCGAGCGGAGCCCGGCCGCGCACCGCCTCCAGGACCACCCACCACGCAGCGGTGTACAGCGGCCAGCCCGGCAGCGCGATCAAGCGGGGCAGCGGCAGCGCGGCGAGTGCGAAGACCAGGGCCTGGATCGCAGTGAGGGCCAGCCACGGGACCAGACCGAGGTTCGCCAGCCAGACGATCAGCGGGGCGAGGAAGGCGATGCCGAAGATCCCGCCCGCGGCGAAGGCGGACCGGGCACGCCGTCCGCGCACCGCCAGGATCAGCAGAGCCGGGCCGAGCGGGGCCAGGAACCACCAGCCGACAGGCGGGAACGAGGCGTAGAGCAGCAGTCCACCGGCGGAGGCCGCTGCCCAGGACCGTAGCGTGGCCGCATTGGGGCGGGTCACGAGGGAAGTACCGGTCCTCACGAAGGCACTGCGCAGACGTTCGCGGTGCGCAGTCGTCGTACGAGCACGTGGACCAGCAGCGCCACCGAGGCGGCGGCGAGTACCGGTTGCAGCGGAGCGAAGTACGACAGGGCGCCGCTGACACCGATGGCCAGCACCACGAGCTTGTTGCAGATCGGACAGCCGACCGCGAAGGCGGACAGCAGTCCCGCGCCGAGGGCGCGAGCGGTGCGGGGACGCTCGGGCGGCCCGGCCGCGGGGACGTCGGCCGGGCCGATGCGGACGTACGTGGCCACCAGGAGCCCCTCAAGTACGGAACTGACCAGCCACACCGGGTAGTTCCACCAGAGCACCGGGGTCATCCGCGTGTAGAAGGGGGTCGGCACCACGCCCGTCGGAACGCCGATGACAAGTGCGGCGATCACCGTGACCGCTGCTGCCACGAGCCATCTGCGGGCGGGCCAGGTGCGCATGGGGCTGCTCCTCGGGATCGGGCCGCCGACCGGACGGCACGGCAAACCGGGGAGCCTGACAACGGCCTCCGGTCGGCGGCTGGCAGCCATGCTAAGTCACTAATCGGATTAGTAGCAATGAGGGGTTGGATCAGTGGCGAGGTCGGGGTTCGACGACGCGGTGGCCGTGGGCGAGGGCTGTCATGCGTCGCTGGTAGGAGCGTGTGTCGATCCGTCCGTGCAGCAGCAGGCCGGCGCACCACCGCTCCTCATCCTCGAGCGCCGCGCGCCTGCCCCTGACGCGGGCCAGGGGTGGGTACCGGCTCTGGTGTGTGCTGACCAGGCGGACTATGTCGTAGTAGATCGCAGCGAGAAGCAGGGTGCCGATCAGTATCGCTATCGCGGCCATGGGACCAAGGCCCAGTTCACAAGGTTTCGCGTGTGTCCTTCTGTGCGGCGCGCAGCTCGGCGACTTCCCTGCGCAGCTCGTCCAGCTCGAAGTGCGCCGCGGGTGAGTCGACGGAGTTGCTTCGCCGTGATGCGTGCAGCCCTCCGCGCGTCATGAACCACATCATCAGGCCCATGCCGATCGGGCAGGCCAGGAGGAGCAGTGGATACAGAAACTGAGGCATGGGGGCCTCCCGGTGGACTGCGGGACGCTCATCGAACCGCTCTATCTACTAAGTAGTTTAGATAAATGGGGACGTTGGCGCCAGTCCGGGCGCAATCCATCGCGCAGTGTGATGGATCTGTTGCTGGGGGTGTCTCGTGCCGGGGGTGGGTCTGGTTGGCTGCAGCGCGGCCGGCGAGGTCGCGGTCGGGGGTTCGTGTACGGGCCGGAGGTGATGCGCTTGCCTTTATCTACTAAGGGACTTAGTGTCTAGTTCGGTAGCCGACACTCGATCCCCAGCGGCCGCCTTCTTTCCGTCCGCTGTGATCCCACCCTCAAAGGACGTCACCGGTCACCGATTGGGAGCTGGTCATCCCGCATGACTCTCCTTGCCTCCGGAAGTCTCGGGTGACCGCATCGAATGGAAAGGGGAGCCGTGCGGTCAGGAGAGTCTCCACATCCATCGCCGTCGGCCGGCGGTGCCCTCGAAGATCTGATGCGTGAGCGGCTCGGCCGTGAGTGCGTGTATGTCCCGTCGTGCAGACTGGCCGTGTACCTGGCACTACGCCGCTGGTGCGCTCCTGGTGGAAGCGTCCTGATGTCGCCGGTCAACGACGACGTCATGGTGTTCGTCGTGCTGGCAGCCGGGCTGCGTCCCGTAATGGCGCCGGTGTCACCTCGGGACGGGAACATCGACATCCGCGCGGTGCCGGAATCGACCTGGCGCAGCGTAAGCGCGGTGCTGACGACCAACGTCTACGGCATGCCGGACGACGCGGACGAACTGCGCACTCGGTGCGACCGAATGGGCATCCCCCTCCTTGAGGACGCAGCACACGCGATCGGTACGACGCTGGGCGACCGCCCGATCGGCACCTTCGGAACAGCCGCGGCTTTCAGCCTGGGCAAGCACGCGGGGGCGACCGGTGGCGGATTCCTGGCGCTGGAGGACCCAGCGGACCGCAAGGCGCTGGAACAACTGCGTGATGAGCTGCTGGCGCCGCGGCAGCTGCATCGGGACCTGGCGTACACGCTGCGCCCTCTCGCGCGCGCTGCGGTACAGCGGCTCCATCTGGTCCGACCCGTATGGAGGACCATGCGGACCCTGGGGCTGCTGGAACGCGAACGCTTTCGTATGGAGCTCCAAGAACGGCACTTGCGGGAGAGCACGGGCCGCAGTCCGGACCTGGGAGCCTTCGACCGCTGGGTGCGAGTCGATCTGCACGGATACCGCAGGGAACACGGACGCGTTCTGCAGCGCACGCTGAGGCGGCGGATGAGTGGCCTGGACGCGGACCTGTCTCGGCGGCGTGAGGGTACGAGGCTGCTGGGCGGCACCGTCTGGGCTGCCGCGGGCGTGAGGGGCGCGGTCGCGGAGGGGGTGCAGGCTCGCCACGTGCCGCCGCTGTTCCGCGTGCCCCTGATGGTGCGCGACCGGGACGAGCTGGTGGCACGTCTGGAGCGGTGCGGTGTCGTGATCGGGTACCTGTACGACCCGCCCTTGGACGACTTCGCCGGACCCGAGTTCGTGGAGCCGTCCCCGGCGCCTGAAGCGGCCCGCTGGTTCGCGGCGCACGCGCTGCCGGTGGACCCCCTCCTGGCGCGGAGGATGATGCGCCTGCTGCAACGGGAGGCTCCGGAGCCGGCGGATCCGTTTCCGGGCCCGGCCGTAGGCGACCAGGCGCCGCGAGTGTGATTCCAGGCCTCGGCCCCGCTCGGCCTCCGTCGGCCGTGCACATCGCATCCGCCAGCTATGGGACGTCGCTTGTGCCGCGGCCTGAGACTGCGCGGGCGCGGGCGGTATGCCGCCTCGGCGAGGTCGCTCCCAGTGCTGCCCGTGCAGGCTGAAGAGGGAAAGTTCGCCCGTGCGGGCTCGTATCCGGGGCGGAGAACCTGAACGCTCCCCATGCCATGGGCGGATTCACAGTGGGAGTTGGAAACCTGTGATGAGTGTCTGAAGCTGAGCGATGAGCTGCCCCCACCAGCCGGTCACCTGCATGACCCCCACCGCCACCAGCAGCACTCCACCGACTCGCATCACCGTCCGCGCGTGCCGCCGCGCCCAGGTGAAGCGTCGCATCGCGCCGTCGAACGACGCCGCCGCGAGCAGGAAGGGAATGCCGAGTCCGAGGCTGTACGTGAATGAGAGGAGGGCCCCGCGCCCGGCGCTCGCGCTGTCCGCCGCCAGGGAAAGGACGGCCGCGAGCGTGGGGCCGATGCACGGCGTCCAGCCGATCGCGAAGAGCGCGCCGAGCAGCGGCGCGCCCGCGAGGCCCGCGCCGGGCCGGACGGAGGGCCGCCAGCTGAACCCGGCCAGCGGCAGCTTGTCGAGCAGCCCGGCGAAGACCAGGCCCAGCACGATGGTGAGCGAGCCCAGCACGATGCCGAGCGTCCGCTGGTGCGCCACCAGCACGGCACCCGCACCACCGAACAGCGCCCCGTAGCTGGTGAAGACGGCGGCGAAACCGCCCACGAACAGCAAACAGCCGACCAGAACCCGCCATCTCGTGCCGCGCCGCCCCGCGTCGGCGGTGCTCGCGCCAGACATCCCGGCGACGTACGAGAGATAGCCCGGGACCAGGGGGAGGCAGCAGGGCGAGAAGAAGGAGAGCGCTCCGGCGGCGAGTGCCAGGAGGAGGGCGACGGCGAGCGGCCCTGTCAGGACCGTTTCGCCGACACCGGCGGCCACCGTCACTTGTCCGTACCTCCGCCGTTCTTCTCCGCGGCGAGATCCTTCACCAGCTCGCTCAGGGTCGTGTAGGTGGTCCGGCCGATGATGCGGGCGGCGATGCGTCCGTCACGGTCGATGATCACGGAGCTGGGAACCGCGGACAGCGGGATGCGTCCGTCGAAGCCCAGGAGCAGCTTGCCGTCGGGGTCGCGGAAGCTGGGGTACGTGATGCCGTAGTTCCGCTCGAAGGCCTTCGCCGCCGCGTCGTTGTCCCGTGTGTTGATGCCGACGAACCGCACGCCGAGGTCACGGGTCTCCTCGGATACCTTCTTCAGATCGGGCGCCTCGGCCCGGCACGGCGCGCACCAAGATCCCCACACATTGAGCACGATCACCTTGCCGCGCAGGTCGGCCAGGTCCAACTGATCGCCGGTGATCGTCTCGCCGCTGAGCATGGGAGCCGTGGGCCGTTTGCCTGCCGGGTACTCGGTGAGTCCCTCCTGGGTGCTGGAGGCGGCGGCCTTCTCGGTGTCCGACGAGCCGGAAGTCGTACTCGTCCCGCACGCGGCGAGCAGCAGAGCGGCCGCGACCACGCCGGAGGCCCGCCACCGAACCCTGGTACGCAGCCGCGAGCGGTCGGCGCGTCGGTCTGCCGGTGGTGGCGCTGTGGGGGCGGAGTGGGTGCGCGGTGCCGTTGGGGCCACGGCTGTCTCCTTCGGCGATAGAATCTTCTAAGTAGCTTAGGAAAGCCGCTTCGGTGCCTTGAAGCCGGGGTGCCGCGAGGGCGGCAGGCCGATGTGATGAACCTGGACGGGCACCGACTTGGGCCCCTACTGGCGTCGATGGTCGGACCACGGCCTGCCCTCGTGTGAAGGCCTCGCGGGAAGGGGCCATAGGCGGCTGTGGTTCCCTGACACCGGACCGGCGTAAGAGCCCCGGCAAAATTGGCGGCGAAGGGAGCGGCCCATGCGGATCCTGCTCGTGGAGGATGAGCCGCGGATCGCCGAGACGGTGCAGCGGGGGCTGGCCACCGAGCACATCGAGGTCGACGTGGAGTCCAACGGCGTCGACGGGTTGTGGGCGGCGACCGAGCGCGACTACTACGACGTCGTGGTCCTCGACATCATGCTGCCCGGCCTCAGCGGCTACGAGGTCGTCAAGCGGATGCGTGAACGGGACGTGTGGACGCCCGTGTTGATGCTCACGGCCAAGACCGGCGAGTACGACGAGGCCGACGCGTTCGACCTGGGGGCCGACGACTACCTGACCAAGCCCTTCTCCTTCGTGGTCCTGGTGGCGCGGTTGCGGGCGCTGACCCGGCGGGGCTCGGCCGAGCGTCCCGCGGTGCTCGCGGCCGGTGACCTCACCCTGGATCCCTCCCAGCACCGGGTGGCCCGCGGCGGCGCCCGGATCGAGCTGACCCCACGTGAATACGGCGTGCTGGAGTTCCTGATGCGCCGCAAGGGCACGGTGCTCGCCAAGACCGACATTCTCGGCGGTGTCTGGGACGCCCACTACGACGGCGGCGAGAACGTCGTCGAGGTCTACATCCGCTACCTCCGCAGGAAGATCGACGAACCGTTCGGCCGACAGGCCATCCGCACCGTGCGCGGCGCCGGGTACCTGCTCGACCCGGAGGGTGGCTGAGGTGGCCGCGCGCCCGGTGACCCGCGTCGGTGTCCGCCGCCGTCTGGTGTGGGCCACGGTCGCCGTGACGGCCGTCGCCCTGGTCCTCGGTGCCGTCGCTGGGATCCTCGTGCTGCGCCAGGTGCTGCTCGACTCGACCGAGAGCACCCTCACCACGGCGATCGAGGAGATCGAGGACAGCCCGACCTCCTCGCACCCGCACGGCTCGGACGACCGGGTCCAGTGGAACCCGCACCAGAAGGTGGCAGTGGTGCAGCTTGTGGATTCCTCCGGCAAGCTCGTCGCGGGCAGCCGTCCGGACACGCCCGTCGCCGACCTCGACCCGGAGCCCGGGCAAACCGCTCGGACGGAGACCGACGGGCTGCTCGTGCTGAGCAAACGGGTCGCGCTGGACGGCGCCGACTACACCGCCGTGGTGGGTGAGCCGCTCCGCCCCATCAACGTCGCCGTCAACACGGTCGTCGTCATGGCCGCGGTCGCGGTCCCGCTCACCGTGGTGTTGATGGGACTGCTCGCCCGTCGGCTCACCGGGCGGGCACTGGCTCCGGTCGAGCGCATCCGGGAGCAGGTGGCCGCCATTGGAGAGGCCGACCTGGCTCGCCGAGTCCCCGAGCCCGGAGGTGAGGACGAGATCGCCCGCCTCGCGGCCACCATGAACGAGATGCTGGCCCGACTGGAGAGCGCGCAGCAGGCACAGCGACGCTTCGTCGCCGACGCCGGGCACGAACTGCGCTCCCCGCTGACCACCATCACCAGCGTCCTGGAACTCGCCGAACGCAACGGCGGGCTGACCGACCCCGACTCCCTGCGCACCGCCCAGGACGAGACGCGGCGGCTGGGCGCTCTGGTCGGGGATCTGCTGCTGCTCGCCCGCTCGGACGAGGGCGGCCTGGCGCTGCGCCGCGACGAGGTGGACCTCGACGACGTGGTCGACGCCGAACGGGTGCGGCTGCGCAGCACGACCGATCTGGCGGTCGAGGCGAGCCTCACCCCGGTCAAGGTGCGCGGGGACCGGGACGCGCTGGCACGGCTGGTCCGCAACCTGGCGGACAACGCGGCCCGGCACGGCCGGACCCAGATCCGGCTGGTCACAGCGGAGGACGCCGGGGACGCGGTGCTCGAAGTCAGCGACGACGGGCCTGGTGTGCCGGCCGGAGAGCGCGACCGGGTCTTCGACCGGTTCGTCCGGCTGGACGACGCGCGGGGCCGGTCGACCGGGGGCACCGGCCTGGGGCTGGCGATCGTCCGGGAGATCGCCCGCGAGCACGGCGGTACGGCCGAGGTCGTCGAAGCACCCGGCGGCGGCGCCCTGTTCCGGGTACGGATCCCCCGGCTGCCGTAAGCGAAGACAGCAGGCAAACGGCCCGAGGGGCGCACGCCGCCCTCGGGCCGTATCGGATGGCGGCTCGGTGGTCAGCCCGACTCCTCGGAGTCGAAATCGGACTGCTCGAACCGGTTCAGGCGCCCGAGCCCCAGTCGTCCCTCGGGGCGCTCCGTGTCAGCCCTGCTCGTGGTCCTCACCGTGCTCGACACCTGCGGGGCACGTGTGGTCCTTGCCGTGTTCGCCACCGCCGGGGTGCTTGTGGTTCTTGCCGTGCTCGACGCCCTCGGGGCGCTCGTGGCCGGGACCATGCTGCTCCGACTTCTTGGCGGACTCGGAGACCGCGGGCGCCTTGGGCGAGTCGGTTGAAGTGCCCGCGTACGCGGTCCCGGCGATGCCCAGTCCGATGGGCACGGCGATGACCGCGGAGACGGCGACGAGCTTCTTCTTCAGGTTCATTGACTGCCTCTCAAATGCTTCGTCCCGGTGGCTCTCGCCGGGACGAACCCAATGTGCCGGGAGGCCACTGAGAGCAACCTGAGTGCTTCTCAGCGAGCGTTAAGCTTCGCGGCCCCTCGCCTGTGTGGCCGTCGGGTTGGGAGGCCCCTCGCGCCGTCAGAGACCGACCTCAGCGGGGCCCCGGCCGCTCTCCGAAGCTGCAAGGGACCCCGCCGCCCTCAGATCACCTCAGTGACCGGTGTACTCGAAGATGTACAGCCCGAAGTCCCGGTCGGAGGCCGCGACGTACTCCTTCCCGAAGGAGTTGAAGGTCTGGACACCCCAGAAGTTGTTGCCGCCCTCGTCGATGAAGCGGCCGACCTCCACGAGGTTGTCATTCTTGATCTTCGTGACCCGGAATCCGCCCGCGTAGTAGGCGAAGTACGCCAGGTCGGGCCGGACACCGGAGGTCGCCACCTCATGGACCGACAGGTCGCCGGAGCCGGAGGCGTACGCGGGGTCCTGGCTCTCCGGGATGGCGTACGTGTCCAGCTCGGTCATCTTCCCGCCCTTGTTGCGGTAGAGGTGCGCGTAGCCCCAGCCGTCGAAGTGCGAGGAGAAGGTGAGCCGGTCGCCCTTGGTGCCGATGTCCACCGGCAGGGTGGCGGGACCGGTGCCGGCGAGGCAGTCGTCGTTGCTGTAGGGCTGGTCGAAGACGGCGAAGCCCTGGCCGCGCGGTGCTACGCCGAAGGTCGGCAGAGTGCCCTCGACGCCCATGCCGCTCTGCGTGTCGCAGGCGTCCGAGCCGGTGCGGTTGAAGACGAGTATGGCGTCGTAGCCGCCCGCTGCCTCGACGTTGGCGGCCTTCTCGGTGAATGTGCAGACGCCGCGCTCCACGACGGCGATGTCCACGGCGGCCGGGTCGCCCGCGGGGATGGCGGGGCTGTCGTTGCAGCCCAGGCCGGCGTACACCGTGTCGCCGGTGATGGTCTTGCCCGCCTCCAGCGGGATGCCCTGGCCGGCGGTGACGGCGGTGTTGTCGTCCAGGTTGCGGGCCGAGAGGGCGTACGGGGCGAAGTCCTCGTCGGCGCCGATCACATACCGGTTGCCGAGGGTGAACTCGGCCTGGTGACCGTTGCCTTCCGGCGCCACGTCGCGCCCGTTCGCGGCGCCCTCGGGGTCGGGGTTGGTGAAGTCCGTGTCGCCGATGTACGTGAGGTTCTTCGGGTCGGTCGCGTCCAGGGCGACGTAGCCCGCGTCCCAGTAGGAGGCCAGCAGGACCTGGCGGCCGCGGATGTTCTTGACGACCATGTCGTGCAGGAACATCTCGGTCAGGTTGTCCGGGGCCGCCTGGACGATCTGCGGGAACGTCTCGTCGAGGTCGTACTCGGCGATGAGCTGCGGCTTCGCCGGATCCGTGATGTCCATGATGTCGACATCCGTACCCTCTTCGTTGTCGACGATCGCCGCGTACGCCTTCCGGCCCGCGTCCCACGCGAACACGCTGTGGATCTGACGGGCGATCTCCGTCGGCTCACCTTCCAGCGTGAAGTCGCCGACGCCCTCGGCGAGCACCTTCGGCTTGGTGGGGTTCGTGACGTCGTAGATGTTCATGCCGCCGGAGCCGGTGTCGCCGCAGATCTCGTTGTTGCTGACGAGCACGTCACCGTTGAAGGACGGCGTGGAGAGGTGCACCGTCTGGATGCCCTCGCCGGGGGCGCTGCCCGCCGGGGCCGGGATGAAGCCGACTTCCTTGGGCTTGCTGGGCTTTCGGATATCCACGACGTACACGCCGGTGTTGTCGCAGCCGACGCCGCCCCAGGAGGCGAGGTAGGCGTAGCCCTTGTAGACGCCGACGTCGGCGATCTTGCCCTCGACGACGTTGCTCAGCTTGAGTTTGCTGACCAGTCGGACGTCTTTCTGAGTGGCTGGCAGATGTCCGTCGCTGCCGCCGTGCTGGTCGTGGCCGTGGGTGGCCGCCGCGTTGTCGATGGCGCCGTCGGTTGCCGAGACGCCGTCGTGTGCCTGTGCGGAACCGGCGAGAGCGGTCGTGGCGAAGAGTATCGCCGCGAGCACGCCCACGCCGGTCTGTCTGTGGGCCTTGCGCATGCTTGACCTCCACTCGTGCGGCCGGGGTGACCGGCCCAAAACGAGGTGATGCCGGCCACCAACTGACCGGCACCGCGAAGGTACTTAGTACGGTGATCAACCGTAAAGGTCTTTAACCTGATCGTATTTTGCGGGACTTGGGCTGAGCGTGGTACGCGTGGGAGTCGTCGATTGGGTGATGGGCGGCAGATCCTCTGCGGGTCGGCAAGGCCTCCTGCGGGTCGGCATGACGAGCGCCGAGACACAGTTCACGTTCGCCTCCTGTCTGAAGCCGCCGGCGAATACTGTTGGGGCGTATGGACCAGCAGGAACAGACCGAGGCCGAGCAGGCGCCGCCGGGCTATCGCGAGGGCAAGGACGCCGTCCTCAAGCGGCTCCGCCGCATCGAGGGCCAGGTCCGAGGCCTGCAGCGCCTGGTAGAGGAGGACCAGTACTGTATCGACGTCCTCACCCAGGTCGCGGCCACCACCAAGGCCCTCCAAGCGGTGGCGATGCAGCTACTGGAAGATCACCTCGCGCACTGCGTCCAGGACGCCATGACTGCCGGAGGAGACGAGGCGCGGGACAAGGTCGCGGAGGCTACGCGGGCCATCGCCCGGCTGCTGCGCACATGATCTCCGACCGGTTGCTCGATCCCAGAGGTGCACTCGTTGGCGTTGGTGCAATGTTGCCGATGGGTGGGGGAGTGCGCTGGAAGCACGTGGCGCACCCGGCGGACGCTTGAGGCGGGAGCGCGCCGGCAAGTCAGCGGCATAGAGGCATTGCGAATGACTGCGGTCCTCGGTGCTCCGGTGATAAAGCCGCAGACTTCGCTGTGTGCACGCCGTCGTCGGCGGAGGCGGAGTGCTTCCGGCGCGCTCGGGGACTGAGCCGACGAACCGAGAGACCAGCCGAGCGACGGGCCCGACACCGAGGCGCCCGGCCTCATCGGGCCGGGCGCCTCAGCGAAAGGCGTAAGCCCTCACGGTCACTTGAAGGACCGCAGCCGCAGGCTGTTGGTCACCACGAACACCGACGAGAAGGCCATCGCGGCGCCCGCGATCATCGGGTTGAGCATGCCGGCGGCGGCGAGCGGCAGGGCGGCGACGTTGTAGCCGAAGGCCCAGAAGAGGTTGCCCTTGATGGTGGCCAGGGTCTTGCGGGAGAGGCGGATCGCGTCGGCGGCCACCCGCAGGTCACCGCGTACGAGGGTGAGGTCGCCCGCCTCGATCGCCGCGTCCGTGCCGGTGCCCATGGCCAGGCCGAGGTCGGCGGTGGCCAGGGCGGCCGCGTCGTTGACGCCGTCGCCGACCATCGCGACCGAACGGCCCTCGGCCTGCAGTCGTTTGACGACGTCGACCTTGTCCTCGGGCAGGACCTCGGCGATCACCTCGTCGATGCCCACGGAACGGGCGACCGACTCGGCGACGAGTTGGTTGTCGCCGGTCAGCAGGACGGGCTTCAGGCCGAGACGGCGCAGTTCGGCCACCGCCTCGGCGCTGGTCTCCTTGACCGCGTCGGCGACGGTGAGGACACCGCGCGCCTCGCCGTCCCAGGCGACGGCGACCGCCGTACGTCCCTCTGCCTCTGCCGCGGCCTTGGCGTCGGCCAGCTCATGGGGCAGCTCGATGACCCACTCCTTGAGGAGCTTCTCGCGGCCCACGAGTACGGCGTGACCGTCGACGACGCCCTGTACGCCGAGGCCGGCGACGTTCTCGAAGTTCTCCGGCACCGGCAGGCTTCCGACCCGCTCAGCGGCACCGGCCGCGATGGCCTGGGCGATCGGGTGCTCGGAGGCGTGCTCCAACGCGCCCGCCAGCCGCAGCAGTTCGTCCTTGTCGACGCCCGGTGCGGGGATGACGTCCTGGAGCTGCATGCGGCCCGTGGTCACTGTGCCGGTCTTGTCCAGGACGACGGTGTCGACGCGGCGGGTGGACTCCAGGACCTCGGGACCCTTGATGAGGATGCCGAGCTGGGCGCCGCGGCCGGTGCCGACCATGAGGGCCGTCGGGGTGGCGAGGCCAAGGGCGCACGGGCAGGCGATGATCAGGACGGCCACGGCGGCGGTGAAGGCCGCGGTGGCGTCTCCGGTGACGAACAGCCAGGTCAGCAGGGTGCCGAGGGCAAGGAGGATGACCACGGGGACGAAGACCGAGGAGATCCGGTCGGCGAGGCGCTGCACCTCGGCTTTGCCGTTCTGCGCGTCCTCGACCAGCTTCGCCATGCGCGCGAGCTGGGTGTCCGTGCCGATGCGGGTCGCCTGGACGACGAGCCGGCCGCCTGCGTTGACGGTGGCGCCGGTGACGGCGTCCCCGACGGTCACGTCCACCGGCACCGACTCGCCGGTCAGCATGGAGGCGTCCACCGCCGACGCGCCCTCGACGACGGTGCCGTCGGTGGCGATCTTCTCCCCGGGGCGTACGACGAAGCGGTCACCGACGGCCAACTGCGCGACAGGGATACGTACTTCCTTGCCGCCCCGCAGCACTGCGACGTCCTTCGCGCCCAGCTCCAGCAGCGCCCGCAGCGCCGCACCCGCCTTGCGCTTGGACTTCGCCTCCAGGTAGCGCCCAGCGAGGATGAACGCGGTCACCCCTGCCGCGGCCTCCAGATATATGGAGGATGAGCCGTCCCCGCGGGAGATGGTGAACTCGAAGCCGTGCCGCATGCCCGGCATCCCGGCGTGCCCCCAGAACAGCGCCCACACCGACCAGCCGAGCGCGGCGAGCGTACCGATGGACACCAGCGTGTCCATGGTGGCGGCGCCATGCCGGGCGTTCGTCCAAGCGGCCCGGTGGAAGGGGAAGGCGCCCCAGACGACGACCGGGGCGGCCAGCGTCAGCGACAGCCACTGCCAGTTGTCGAACTGCAGGGCCGGCACCATCGCCATCAGGACGACGGGCACGGTGAGTACCAGCGACACGTACAGACGCTGCCGCAGGGACAGCAGTTCACCGTCCGCCGCCGGAGTGGCCTCGCCCTCGCTCGTGTCGGCGGTGCCGGACGCGGGCGGGGGCGGCTCCTCGGCGGTGTAGCCGGTCTTCTCGACGGTGGCGATGAGGTCGGTCACCTCGACGCCGTCCGCGTAGGAGACCTTGGCCTTCTCGGTGGCGAAGTTGACGGTCGCGGTGACGCCGTCCATACGGTTGAGCTTCTTCTCGATACGGGCCGCGCACGACGCACAAGTCATGCCGCCGATGGAGAGCTCGACCGCGGAGGTGGGCGCGGGTGCCGTGTCGGGGACGGCCTTCTCGGGAGCCGTGCTGGTCATGGGCGTATCTCCAGGGAGAGGCCGGGACGTACAGCGTCCGTATCAGCGGAGCGGTACGTCCCGGCGTGGGGAGGAATTCGCTGTTCGGGGCCGTGGACCCCGAAGGAGGTCGTCAGGCGCGGCCGACGAGCTCGTACCCGGCCTCGTCGACGGCGGCGCGGACGGCCTCCTCGTCGAGCGGTGCGGTGGAGGTGACGGTGACCTCGCCGGTCTTGGCGACGGCCTGGACCGCGGTAACGCCGTCCAGCGCGGATATCTCCTGGGAGACCGCGCCCTCGCAGTGGCCGCAGGTCATGCCGGACACCTTGTAGGTGGTGGTGACGCCGACGCCCTCGACATCGACCGTGGCGCCGGAACCGCACGAGCCGCAGCAAGAGTCGGAGCTGGAGTTCGTCTGGGTGGTCATGGCTACTTCCTCGGGGTGTGGGTGCGTGGGTTGCTTTCCGGGAGGGGCGTCGACCCTGACCCCTCCTGTGACATCAACACTATACCCCCGAGGGGTATTCCTGCGCCCGTGGTGCCGCCCACACGGGCCTGTCCGGTCGCCGCGTTTCTCGCTAACCTGCTTAGTAAGCGTCGCGGCCTGCGACGACAACTTCACATCGAGGCGACGGTGAGCAGGAACCCGGTGAGAATCCGGGGCGGTCCCGCCACTGTGACCGGGATGTCCCGGGAGTCAGACACTGACCCGTCGTCCTCCTGAACGGCGGGGCGTGTGCACCCCGCGAGGAGGTTCCATGAGTGCTTCGGCGATTCCCGAGGCGCGACCGGCCACCGGGCTGGTCGTCCACCCGCTGCGAGACGGGCTGATCGCAGCCGCGGCGGTGATCCTCGCCCTGGTCGCGCTGGACGCGGTCTTCCTGGACCAGGGCGCGCTGCTCTCGCCGGTGCTGGGCAAGGTCGCGACATCCGCCAACTACGTCCACGAGTTCGCCCACGACGGCCGGCACCTCCTTGCCGGCCCCTGCCACTGAGGGGGGACAGGTGACGTCACTTCTGTCCCTGCTCGGGCGAGGCACGCTCGCCGGTGGAGCCGCTGGACTTGTCAGCGGAGGATTCTCGTGGCTGCTCGCCGAGCCGGTACTGGACCGGGCGGTGCGGCTGGAGGCGGCCCGCGAGGAGGCGAGCGGTGCGGGACCGGCCGCGGCCGAGGTCTTCTCCCGCTCCACGCAGCACGCGGGCCTGCTCGTGGCCGCCGTCCTCACCGGAGCGGCGCTCGGGGTCCTCTTCGCCGTCGTGTACGCGATCCTGCATCGCCGTGATCCGGACGGTGCGCCCTGGCGGCGGTCGCTGACGCTGGCGGGCGCCGGCTTCACCGGGGTCTGGCTGCTGCCTTTCCTCCGCTATCCGGCGAACCCGCCCGGCGTGGGTGATCCGGGAACGATCGACACCCGCGTCAACGCGTGGCTCGCGGCCATCGCGATCGGGGTGATAGCCGTCGTCCTGGCCTGGCGTGTCCACGGATGGCTGGCGGAGCACGGACGTCCCGCGCCGCTGCGTCAGCTGGCCGTGACGGCCATCGTGCTGGCCGCGCTGGCTTCCCTGTTCGCGCTGCCCGACAACCCTGATGCGGTGACCGCCCCCGCCACGCTGGTGTGGGACTTCCGCGTGCTCTCGGCCGCGTCCATGGGCCTGCTCTGGGGCGGTCTTGCCGTGGGCTTCGGGCTGCTCGGCATGCGGGCGGCCCGCGCTCGGACGGCGCCAAGCGTGCGCACCGCGCCCGTGCCGGTCGGCTGACGCCGCAGCGGTGTGACCTCGGTCGGTGCCCGTGTGTGCACGGGCACCGACCGGGTCCGGGGCGCCTCAGCGGACGATCAGAGTGCCTGTCATGTTCGGGTGGAAGGTGCAGACGAAGGCGTACTCACCCGCCTTGGGCGGGGCTGTGAACGTCCCGGACTTCCCGCCGGCGATGCTCCCGGTGTCGAAGGCATCGTCTTCCGTGGCCGTCACGGTGTGGGCGGCGGAGTCCTTGTTGACCACGGTGATCTTCTCGCCAGGCCGCACCTCCGGATTCGCGGGGCTGAACGCGAAGTTCTCCATCGTGATGCTGCCCGTGTCGGCTGGGGCGGTCGAGGGGCTCGTGGGGGAGGAGGTGGGGCTTGGTGAGGTCGTGGCGGGTTCGTTGTCCCCGCCGGCACAGGCGGTCGCGAGCAGCAGGACGGAGGCTGCTCCGAGCGCCAACGGGACGCTACGCCTGCGGAGACGTGAAGGCGACATCGGACCGGACCCTTCGGACGGGCGCCCGCATGCGGCCTGCGCTGGGGAACTCGGAGTCCGAGGCCGTCCGGGCGCGTGGATCGCGTGTGTCCATTCTCGCCGTCCCGGACGCCGAATACGAATCGGCTTTGCATGACGCGGGTCGATCGGGTCGATGCTGAGCGATTCGAGTCCGCGCTGAGTCCACTCCGTGCGACGTGAAGCCGATGTCAATGCCGGCCACGGTGCACCGTGCTTGGTCCCCGACGCGGCGTCGTCCTAGTGGTCAGCGACGACTCGGCTGGCTCTCACGCGGCCATCATCAGCAGCATCGCGGACATGGTTCCGCCCATGCCGATATGGGCTGCGAGCGCCGCGTCCGGCGCGGCTCCGAGCTTGCGGCGCCGTCCGTGGCCTGACCGCTGGTCCGTCCTGGTCCTGTCCCACACCGAGAGCGTCAGCGACGCCAGGTAGACGAACACCGTGTCCGGCATGGCGAGCAGCCAGCGGCTCCAGCCGGACTGGGAGCCGGCACTCCGGCCGCCCCGTCTGGTGCCCCGGACCCTCGCCCACACGGACGCGCCGATCGACAGCAGGAAATAGACGGCGAGAGCCGCGATCACGAACCGCCATGCAGAACCGGACCCGGCGGAGGAACCGGCGTCAGCCGCGGCATTCGTCATGCCCGGCGTGTCCATCCCGTGCATGGATCCCGCCCCGTGCATGGACTCCATGCCCTCCATCTCGTGTGTGCCCGTCGTGCCCGTCGCGCTCGCTGTGTTCTCCATGCCCGGCATGTGCGCCATGGAGTGCCCGCCGCCCAGCGCGAGTACCGGACCGGACGACGTGCTCGTCATGGCCAGCGTCATGATCACCATGCCGAAGCTGCCGACGATCAGGTGCACCCAGTGACGGCCGTGCTTCCACCCGCCGGCGCGTGTGTGCTTGACCGCCATCGCCACAGCCCCGAGCCCGAGGATGCCGAACGCCACCGCCCACCAGATGCCGTAGCCCGCGTACCAGCCGACCGTCGCCGGCAGGGCCATGGCCGCCATGCACAGCCCCATGAGCAGGTCGCCGCCCGCCGCGAACCGGGTCTCACCGCTGGTGGTCACCACCCGGACCGCGCTGACCGCTGCCACCAGAGCAGAGACCAACGCGATGGCCCAACTGAGCGCGAGGATTCCCATCTTCACCTTTCCGTTCGTCCGAGCTGGCGGGCCTGCGCTGCCGACGCCGCCTCGTCGTACGGAGCACCGCGAGGCGCTGCCTGGGCGTTAACTGCTAGTGCCCTTAGTACGTTTCGGAGTCGGAGGGTGTTCAGGTGGCCGGTGGGATTGCGTACCGCGGTCTGGCCGACGACTTGTAGGAGTACCGGAACCGTCTCCGGCCGGACGGCCTCAACCGAAGTCGTTGACCTGGTCGACCGTCGAAGGACCGGTGGCCTGCCACTCCTGCGCGCTCAGCAGGCGGGTCCGCTCGGCGAGCCGGTGCAGGCCAGCGACGGCGCCCCGGTCGAGGGATGCACCGCTGTAGCCGACATAGGCGACCACGCCGGGCGTCGGTTCCCAGGCCAGTACGCCGTTGCCGCCGAGCTCGGACGTGACATCGGAGTGAAGGGAGACGGGTGTCCTCATCGGAGCGCTGGGTGTCCAGCCCGCACGGCCGACGACGACCTCCGCAAACGCCGACCGGCTGGGCTCAGCCGAAGGGTGGGAGCCGGCCCACGCGCGGAGACGAGCGGGGCGTCGCGCACGGAAGGCCGCCCACTGGACAGTTACGGTTCGCCCTCCCCGCGGTGCTCGGCTCCCTGCGCGGGATTCCGTGGCTCAGGCTCCCGTCTGCGCACTTCCGGGCGGGCACCTGCCGCCGGTGGCGCTTCCATCGGCCGTCGTGGGCGGTGCTACGTCGGGTCGAGGCCGTGGCTGCGCAGCCACGCCAGCGGATCGATCGCATCGCCGCCGCCGGGGTGTACTTCCAGGTGGAGATGAGGCCCCGACGAGTTGCCGGTGCTGCCCGCATAGGCGATGACGGTCCCCGCCTGGACGAAGCCGGAGCGGATCCTGGCACTGGCGAGGTGGGCGTACCAGGTCTGTGTGCCGTCGGGGGCGGTCACCTTGACGAGGTTCCCGTAGTACGGATTCCACTCGGCGACGACCGTGCCGTCGGTCACGGCCTTCACCGGCGTGTTCATGGGTACAGGGAAGTCGAGGCCGGTGTGCCGACTCGACCACATGGACCCGGCCGCTCCGAACAGCTCGCCGACTCCCTTCTGCGCGACGGGGAGTACGAACTTGGGGCGTAGTGCCTCCCTGCGCGCGGCCTCCGCCTTCTTGCGTTCCGCTTCCTCCCTCCTGCGTCTCTGTTCCTCACGCCGCTGTTGGTCGAGGTCGATGCGTTCCTGTGTACGGCTCGCGCGCTCGGCGAAGTCGTCGGCTTCTCGGCTGAGTGTGCGGAGCTGGGTGTCGAACTCGTCGTTGGCAGTGGAGGGTTCGACAGCAGGGTCCGGGGCGGCCTGCGCGGCCTTGCCGCTGCTGCCGCCGAGGCCGATGGAGGCGGCAGCGATCCCGGCCATGCCCACGAATGCGACCGAGGGAGCGACCACTGTCAGGAACGCGGATCCTCGGCGCGGAGCTCTGCGACGGCGGCTGCCGGCGCGGCGCGTTGCCGGCCGGTCCGGGGGAGCGCTGGGGGACGTGGCTTCGGGCGCACTGTGGCACACGGGGATCTCACCGTGTGGCGGCGCTTGGCCCGGTGGTTCCTCGCTGGCAGAGCTGTGGAAATCGATGAGCTCGGCAGTGCCGTACGAACGGAGGGCGTCGGAGCTGTCCGGGGGCGGGGGAAAGTCCTGCGGGGGAAAGGCTGGATCGGTGGTCTCCACCCAATGGGCTCCGCACCACTGGCCGCTCGGATCCGTTCGGTATCCGGGGGTCTCCCACGTCAGAGCCGTGTCGTTGTGGCCGCTCTCGTGGTGGTGCCACGTCTGGTGGCCGAAGGCCTCGCCACCAGGCGCGCCGATGCCGTACTCGCCCGGTATCGCACCGAACAGCGGGTCCGGGTCGGCATGTCCGGTGTGGGGCTGACCAAGGCTGTGGACAGGATGGCCGTAGGGCTCGTACCGGGCTTCCCCCCAGGGGCTCTCCGGCCACGGCATGTACGGGGAGGCGGCAACGGGGACTGCCGAGGTCGGGATCCCCGACGCATGACGGTCGTCCACCAGCACCTTCTCTTTCACCTGGACAGCCGAGGGAGATCGGCGACTGCACCGGGGAGAGTCCGTACGAACACCAGAACGGCCTTAGATCTCGAGCGGATACTAAACCACTACGTAGCATCTGATGGCGAGCCGAGCGTGCGACGGCCGCGACGATCGTCGCCGACAGCCCGCACAGTGCGACCGTGGGGCCGCCCGACTCGCGCTGTCTTTCTGCAGGGAGGGTGGCACGTAGGGCGGCCGAGCTTCCTGCAGGACCTCGAAGAACCAGCCCCGACCGGGCCCCACTACGCCTTCGTCGAGGCCCGGTGCCACTGAGTGAAGTTGGTCACGCTGCGAGGGCGAGTGGGGACCATGTGCGGCGTCTTTCGTTTGTCAGAGCGCTGGTTGCTGTCCGGGACGACAGAAACAGCCGAGCCACACAAGCCGCCACCGCTGAGCACGGTGGCCCACGAACCGGGGGGAACCACTGTCATGCGCCTGCCGCGCCCGCACCCGAGCGCCATCCTCAGGCCGTGTCTGCCGCGCACCCGCGCGGGGCAGCGGCGGGCCGTGCAGGCGGTGATGCTCCTGTGCGTGCTGGCGCTACTGCCCGCGACGTGGGTGTTCACGGCGGCGGACGGCCGGTTGCGGACGACGGCCGACGCCCCGCGCACCGGGGTGGCCGTGGTCTTCGGCGCGGGCCTGTTCGGGAACGGCGAGCCGTCGATTTTCCTCGCCAACCGCCTCGACGCGGCGGCGGAGTTGTACCGAGAGGGTCGTGTCGAGGTGGTTCTGGTCACCGGCGACAACAGCACCGTGCACTATGACGAGCCGCACGCCATGCGCCACTACCTCACCCATCGCGGCGTGCCCGACGCCAGCATCGTCAGCGACCACGCCGGCTTCGACACCTGGGACTCCTGCGTGCGGGCCAAGAAGATCTTCGGCGTCGACCGCGCGATCCTCGTCAGCCAGGGCTTCCACATCCGCCGGGCGGTCGCCCTCTGCCAGGAGGCGGGCGTCGACTCGTACGGCGTCAGTGCGGCCGACCACCACGACGCGGTCTGGTACTACAGCGCCACCCGCGAAGTGTTCGCCGCGAACAAGGCGGCGCTGGACGCGGCGTTCGAGCCGGACCCCCAGTTCCTCGGGCCGAAGGAACCGGGGGTGGCGCGGGCGCTGGCAGGCGCGCGGTGATCAGCCGTCGGCTGAGGCCCGGTGATCAGAGGACGGCTGACAACCCGTTTGAATGGCGGCGAGCGCTTCTCCAGAAGCCACGCGGGTCGGCCCGTTTGATCCTCCGGTCGCGGACAGGGCGTCGAACGCGCGTCGTTCGGAGGACGTGCCGTCACCAAGGCCCGTCTCCAGGGGCGCGGTCGACGCACTCCCGGGCCGCCCGCTCCGCCGGACTGCCGGAGCGTCACCCGGCAGTCCGGATTCCGGGCCATGGCAGTCCCGTCGTCGGGACACGGTGGCACGCTCACCCCTGCGGCAGAGGTGTACGGCGGCCAGAGCGGGCGACGGCGACCAGGATCACGCCCGACAGCCCGTACAGCGCGACGGTGGCAGCCGTCCTGCCCGCGCCGTCCTTCTGCGGGGCGGGAGGCACATAGAGCGGCCGGTTCTCGTGCAGGAGCTGCGAGGAGCCGGCCTCGACCGGGATCCAGGTCTCCGTCGTCGAGGCCCCGGCGTCGCGGAAGGCGGCGTAGACGAACCAGCGGCCGGACTCCGGCACCGTGACGTACCCGCGGTACACGCCGACGCCGGACGAGGTGAGAGGGGCGGACAGCTCCTGCCCGGCGCGTCGTGCGACAAGGACGGCGCGGCCGGATGCGCTCGGCTCGGGAGACACGGTGACGTCGATCCGGGAGCCCCGCGCGGTCGTCCGCCAGTGGGCCTCGCCCGCCTCGGTCCCCTGACCGGGGTCGTGGGCGATCGCGCGCTCGGCGGACAGCAGGGGCAGCGCCAGGGTCAGTGCGGCGACCGTGAGCCCGGCTGTCCGGATCACAGGGAGCCGGGTGCGTGGCAGCCCCTCGGCGGCGAGCACGACCAGTGCCGAGCCGCCCAGCGAGAGGAGCAGGGACGGGACAATCTGGTCGGCCGCGACGGTCGAGCCGTGCGGCAGGAGGGGGAGGAGCGGTACGTACGCCGCGTGTACGGCGAGGGGAACGACGGGCGCGAGCCCCCACGGGGACGTCCGCCACCTGCGGACCGCGTCGGCCGCGAGGGCGACGACGAGCACGGGCGGCACGATCGGCGTGGAGTGCCCGAGACCGGCGAGAACCGGAATCACGGCCAGCCGCACGGCGGTGGCGACCAGGGCCGCGCGCGTGACGGCCCACGGATGCGGGTCGAACCGCCGGATCAGCACGATCGCGAAGGTGAGCCCGGTGGCGGCGGCCGGCAGAAACCAGACGGCTGAGTACTGCGGTACGTCCGACTCGTACTCCATGACCGGTGCCAGCGAGGCCGCCAGGACGAGTCCGCTGCCGAGCACCAGAGGCCGGCCGCCGCCCTCGGTGGCGATCGCCCGGAGCAGGGTGACGGCCAGAGCGAACGTGGCGACGATGCCCAGCAGGTGGGGCGGACTCCACAGCACCGCGTCCCGGCCGAACGCGATGTGCCAGGCCTCGTCCGCCGGAGCCGAGACACCGATGGCTCCGGCGGACACGACCGCCCACCGCAGCAGCGGATCCGCCATGGTCGTACGCAGCCCCTGGGAGCGGGCCCTCCCGATCCCCCACCATGCGGTGGCGGCGAGCGTCACCATGAGCGAGCCGTAGAGCAGTACGTGCGGTGCGCTCCAGAAAGTGTCCCGGCCAACGTCGGTGTGCAGGGAGTCGTCCCAGTACATGCTGAACAGTGCCAGCAGCCCGCCCGCTGTCGCTGCGATGAGCCGGTTCATGTTCCCCGCCCGCCTCCGTGGTTGACGACGCTCGATACGACGAACATATACCCCCTAGGGGTATGGGGGAACCTGCTGTGGAAGGGTCGTATTGGCGGCTTCCGGGGTCGCCCCGGTGGTGCTGCCCGCTGTGCCGTCAGGCGATGCCGCGCGAGGTCTCCTCTTCCCTCTGGTGCTCTAAAGGTTTTCGTAGATG
Source organism: Streptomyces sp. TRM68367 (assembly GCF_014495685.1). Taxonomy (GTDB): domain Bacteria; phylum Actinomycetota; class Actinomycetes; order Streptomycetales; family Streptomycetaceae; genus Streptomyces. Next base: position 173,289 of record NZ_JACTVI010000002.1, read on the forward strand.
ATCGGCGGAACCTTATGCTCCCTCGACTCTCGGGGTGCCTGCCGTACCGGATATGGCATGTGTCAGACTCGGCCCGTGGCTACTAACAATTTTCGTAGTCTCGCCGATCCTCCCACGCAAGGCGATGCCCCTACGAGTGAATCCGTGCCGCAGGTCGGCGAGCCCAAGGGGCTCGGGCCGGTCGGCTGGCTGCGCTGGGGCTGGCGTTCGCTGACCATGATGCGCACGGCCCTCGTCCTGCTGCTCCTGCTCGCGCTCGCCGCTGTGCCCGGTTCCCTGGTCCCCCAGGAGGGACGGCAGCCCGCCCAGGCCGCGGAATTCCGCAGGCGCTACCCGGATCTTGCCCCGCTCCTGGACAAGCTCGGCTTCTTCGACGTCTACGCTTCGCCCTGGTTCGCCGCCGTCTACCTGCTGCTCTTCATCTCCCTGGCCGGCTGCATCGTGCCGCGGACCAAGCAGTACGTACGTATCCTGCGGTCCCGCCCGCCGACGGCACCGAGCCGCCTGGACCGCTTGCCGCAGCACGTCGCCTGGACGGCGTCCTCCGACCGGGGCGAGGCGCTGCTCACTGCCGGGGACCTGCTGCGGCGGCGCCGCTTTCGGGTCGCCGTCGACTTTGAAGGGAACGGATCGGTCGCGGGGGAGAAGGGGTACCTGCGCGAGGCCGGAAACCTGGTGTTCCACACCGCGCTGTTCGGACTCCTCATCGCGCTCGCCGGCGGCAGCCTCTTCGGTACGACCGGCCAGAAGCTCGTCCTCGAAGGGGAGAGCTTCACCAACACCGTGACTCAGTACGACGACTTCACCCCCGGCACGCTGGCCTCGGCCGACAGCCTCCAGCCGTTCGGCTTCCGGCTCAAGGGGTTCTCGGCCACGTATCAACGCAGCGGTCCGCAGCGCGGCACCGCCAGCTCCTTCGTCGCGAAGCTGAGCTACACCGAGGGCGACGGTGGTCGGGCCCGTGATGCCCTCGTGGAGGTCAACAAGCCGCTGGAGGTGGGCGGTTCGAAGGTGTTCCTGGTCGGCCACGGTTACGCCCCCGTGGTGACCGTTCGCGACGGCAAGGGCGAGGTCGCGTGGCAGGGGCCCGCCGCGTTCCTGCCGCAGGACGGCAACCTGCGCTCGGTGGGTGTGGTCAAGGCGCCCGACGCCCGTGACCGCAACGGCAAGCGGGACGGCCTGGGCTTCTCCGGTTTCTTCCTGCCCACCGTCCAACTGACCAAGGACGGCTGGTTCTCCAGCTTCCCCGCCCCCGACGACCCCGTCATGGTCCTGACCGCTTACCACGGCGACCTTGGCCTGGACAGCGGGCGGCCGCAGAACGTCTACCAGCTCGACTCCAGCGGTATGACGCAGTTCCGGAAGGCCGACGGATCGCCGTTCGCGCAGGCGCTGCGCCCCGGGGACCGGATGAAACTCCCCGGCGGAGCCGGCTCGCTCACCTTCGACGGCATCAAGCAGTGGGCGAGCTTCCAGATCGCCCGCAACCCCAGCAACAGCACGGCCCTGTGGAGCTCTGTGGCCATGGGCCTCGGCCTGTGCGCGTCGCTCTTCATCCGCCGCCGACGGGTGTGGGTGCGCGTCGAGCCCCTGCTGGGCGGCCGCGTACGGATCGTGGTCGCCGGACTGGACCCCGGCGGTACCGAGCGGACGGCCGAGGAAGTGACCGAACTCGCCGACGAGTTGCGTGAGCGGTTTCCCGCCCTGCGCACAGCCACGCCGGACGTGAACACCCCAGAACCCGTGCACCAGGAGCAGAAGTGAGCGGTACCTCTCTCGCGGACCAGAACCTGGCCCAGCTCGCCAACTGGCTGATGTACTCGGCCATCGCCGTCTATCTGCTCGCCTTCGTCGCAGCCTGCGCCGAGTGGGCGTTCGGTGGCAGCACCAAAGTCGTTCGCGTATCCGCTGCCGCCTCGTCGGCACAACAGACTCCGGTCGCGCCCTCACGCGGCCGGACGAGGAGCGTGGCCGTGGACGGTGCAACAGGAAGCAGCACGCAAGTGCTGGCACCGCCCGCGGCCACGTCTCCGGAAGAACATCGAGCCCCGGCGGGCGACGGCTCCGGCGCGGCCGGTGACAGCCCCAGGGCCGACCTGGTCGGACGGATCGCCGTCGCGCTGACCGTGCTGGGGCTTCTGCTCCACTTCGGCTCGGTCCTCGCCCGGGGTCTCGCGGTGAGCCGCCCGCCGTGGGGCAACATGTACGAGTTCTCCACCGCCTTCGCCCTGATGGCGTCGGCCGCGTACGTGGGCCTGCTCGCGGCCCGGAAGCCCGTGCGCTGGCTGGGAGTTCCGGTCCTCTTCTCGGTCCTGCTGACCCTCGGCCTCGCGGTGTCGGTGCTGTATGTGGACTCCGCGCAGCTCGTGCCGGCGCTGCACTCGTACTGGCTGTGGATCCACGTCTCCGCCGCGATCATCTCCGGCGGCGTGTTCCACACCGCGGCCGTGGTCACCGTCCTGTACCTGTTCCGCGACCGATGGGAGCGCGAGGTCGCGGCGGGCCGAGTCGAGGGGCGGACGGCGGGGCTCTGGCGGCGGCTGCCGTCCGCGCGGACGCTGGACAAGCTGGCGTACCGGCTGACGGGTCTGGTGTTCCCGCTGTGGACCTTCGCGGTCATCGCGGGCGCGGTGTGGGCGGAGGCCGCGTGGGGCCGCTACTGGGGCTGGGACCCCAAGGAGACCTGGGCCTTCATCACCTGGGTCGCCTACGCCGCGTACCTGCACGCCCGTGCCACTGCCGGGTGGAAGGGCCGGCGCGCGGCGGTGCTCGGGCTCGTGGCGTTCGCCACCTTCGTCTTCAACTACTACGGAGTCAACATCCTCATCACCGGTCTGCACTCGTATGGAGGACTGCCAACCCGATGAAGAGCTCATCAGGTGGTGAGGCCGTAAGGTGTTCCAGTACCCCCTGGGGGTAGTATGCGACTCCGGCGATCAGTCAGCACGGCACAGGTGGAACTCATGGCGATACGGACAGCTCACAGCGGCGGCGGCACAGCCGTCCGCTGGGCGTACGGGGTGTTCCTCACCCTGTCCGTCGCGCTGGCCGTGCTCGTACACCACGAGACGCCCATGACATCCGTGATGTCCATGGCGACCGCGTCGCCCACCTCGGTCTCTGCTCGCATACCGGCTCCCGCCCACGCCGCTCATGCCATGGCGGACCCGGCCCATGTGATGGCGGGCGAGGCAACACCCTCCGCCTCGGAATCGTCCGCGCACGGCGTTGACTCCGGCACTTGTGCCATGCCCGGCATGCAGCACTGCACCACGACGAGCGTCGGTTCCGTACAACTGGCCGCGCCAGGCCAGAGCACGTTCGACCCGCCCGCAGACCTGGAGCGTGCCGCGGAAGGCCGTGTCCCCGCCAGCGCGGTCGGCCGTGCCCCGCCCGATCTGTCCGTCCTCTCGCAACTGCGCATATAGGAGCCGCGCCGGACGGCGCGCGATGTGCCGTCCCTCCGCGACCACATCGGCAGTTTCGAACCAGAGGACACAACACAATGAACAGCATCAACCGCCGCTCCGTCCTGCTCGCCGGGCTGGGAGCCGCAGGCGCCGGAGCACTCGCCGCCTGCACCAATGCGAGTGGCTCCGGCAGCGGCACCGCCCTGATCAACCCCGACGCCTCGGCGGTCGCCGCCACCGAGAAGAAGCGCAAGAGCACTGGACGCCAGCAGAAGGTCACCCTGACGGCCGCACCGGCCAGGATCGACCTGGGCGGCGGCGTCATGCCCAAGACCTGGGCCTTCGACGGCCGAACCCCGGGCAAGGAGGTCCGGCTCTCCGTCGGCGACACCCTGGTCGCCGAGCTGTCGAACCAGCTCCCGAACAAGACCACCACGTCCATCCACTGGCACGGCATCGCCCTGCGCAACGACATGGACGGCGTGCCGCCCACCACCCAGACCGCCGTCCGGGCCGGCTCCACGTTCACCTACAAGTTCGTCGCCGACGCCCCGGGCACGTACTTCTTCCACCCGCACGTCGGCGTCCAGCTCGACCGCGGCCTGTACGCCCCGCTGATCGTCGAGGACCCCAAGGAGACCCTCGCGTACGACGACGAGTGGGTCGTCCTCCTCGACGACTGGGTCGACGGCGTGACCGGCACCCCTGACGAGGTCTTCGCCGAGCTCAGGCAGGGCATGGGCGGCATGGACATGGGGGACGGCAGCAGCCCCAGCTCCAGCGGCATGGAGGGCCACGACATGGGGGACATGGGCGGCATGGACATGGGCGGGGACTCGGCGTCCCCCTCGGCCTCCGCCTCCTCGTCCGGCGGCATGTCGATGAAGTTCATGCTCATGGGCGCCGAGAGCGACCTGCTCGGCGGCGACGCCGGCGACGTGAAGTACCCGCACCACCTGATCAACGGCCGGGTGGCGACCGACCCGGACGTCTACACCGGCAAGCCCGGCAAGAAGGTCCGGCTGCGGATCATCAACGCGGGCGGGGACACCGCCTACCGGGTCGCCCTCGGCGGCCACAAGCTGACCATCACCCACACCGACGGCTTCCCGGTCCAGCACCAGGAGGTGGACGCCCTGCTGGTCGGCATGGGCGAGCGCTACGACGTCCTCGTCACCCTCGGCGACGGCGTCTTCCCGCTGGTCGCCGTGGCCGAGGGCAAAGACGCCAACGGCTTCGCGCTGGTGCGCACGGGCTCGGGGAGCGCCCCGAAGCCGACCGTCCGCCCGAAGGAACTCAACGGCATGATCATGACGGCCTCCCAGCTGCGCGCCGCAGACGGCGTGCGGTTCGAGACTGCCAAGACCGACGTGACGCACCAGCTCAAGCTGACCGGCGGGATGGAGAAGTACAACTGGGCCATCAACGGCAAGCCCTTCGACATGGCCGACCCCGAGGCGAACCCGATCATGATCGAGGAGGGCCAGCGCGTACGGCTCGACTTCGTCAACGACACCGACATGTGGCACCCGATGCACCTGCACGGCCACACATACCAGCTCGGCACCTCCGGCCCCCGCAAGGACACCGCGATCGTGCTGCCCAAGAAGAAGCTGTCCGTCTTCTTCGACGCCGACAACCCGGGCCAGTGGATGCTGCACTGCCACAACGCCTACCACGGCGAGGCCGGGATGATGGCGAACGTGGCCTATCCGGCCTGACGTTCACCTGGCACCGTCCGGGCGGGCCCATCGGCTGGCGGTGGGCGCGTCCGGACGTGGCGCGCGGGTGCCGTCTCAGCTTTTCAACTCTCCGGCTTGCGCGCGACGCCGATGACGCACGGAGAGCTGGGCGTCGTACGGCCGTTGACGAGGAAGTCGAAGTGCCGAGCGTGCTCGATGGTGAAACCGGCTTCCTCGATGGCCCGTTCGGGATCCTGGTCGAGGTTGCAGCCGCCTGCCAGCAGTGGCCACACGAGGTTGATCCTGCGCTGCTTCCTGGCGAACCGGGGATCGGCCGAGCGGATGTGCTCGTAGAAGTACAGCCGCCCACCGGGCCGCAGGACCCGCGCCGCTTCGGCCAGCGCCGCGGGCACGTCGGCGATGCTGCACAGGACGAGCGATGCGACGACCCCGTCAACGGAGCCGTCCGGCACCGGCAGTTCCTCCGCGCGGCCCTCGCGTACGTCGACCGGCGCGGACGACTCGGCCGCCGCCCCCGTCGCCAGCTTGCGCAGCCGCGGTTCGGGCTCAACGGCGATGACCTTCTCCACCTTCGCTGGGTAGTGGGCGAAGTTGGCGCCGGTTCCCGCGCCCACCTCGACGACGCAGCCCTCGGTGTCCGCGAGGAGTTCCCTGCGGTGATCGAGGCCGCCGTGGGCCTCTGCGAAGGCGTTGATCCTCGGGTAGAGCCGTGCGAAGAACGGGTGCTTGATCTTCGGGCGCCTGGCTGCGGCCATGGGCATGACGGCACCTCCTTGTCGGTGAGTGACGTCGCCACGCTACTACGTTGGCGTAGTAGATACTATCTTTGCGTAGTAGATGAGGGGGCTTCAGGCGGGTATACAGGTCAACGGTGTCGCGGCGATCAGCGCGGCGGAGCCTGCCAGCGCCCAGACATAGGCGGCGATCCCGGCGACGGAGGCGGCCACCCGCCATCGGGCCGGTGGCGCAAGGCGCGGTGGGTGTCCAGCTTCGAGCTGGGTGATCCGCGCGTCGAGCAGCTCCGGGGTCCCCATGGCGCTGGCGGGTACGGCGAGTGCCCAGCCGGGCATGCCGGACACCTTGAGCAGCGCCCCGGCGACCGCGGGCGTACCGCAGTGGGCGACCGCCCTGCGATCGGCGGTGAGTTCGCGGTCGGCGACGAAGACGGCCCGCAGGTGACTCAGCAGGGGAAGGGCGAAGTGGCGTGTGGCCAGGACACCGGTGATCAACGCCCTGAGCGGGTCACGGCCACGTACGTGCTCGGCCTCGTGGGCCAGGACCGCATCGATTTCGCGCCGGGTGGCGGCCGTCGCAAGGCCGCTGCTGACCGCAACATGGGGGCGGAACAGGCCATAGGTGAACGCGAACGGAGCCTTGGAGACGACCACCGTGACACGGTCGGCCAGGCCTGCACGTTCGGCCGCGTGCCTGACCTCGGGAGTGTCTGTGGCGGTGCCGTCGTCATGAGCTCGGGCTCGCACCTCCTGGCCCAGGATTCGTGTGGCGCGCAGCCCCTTCCAGAGGTGGACGGCAGATCGTACGCCGCCGCTGACCGAAAGAGTCAGGAGAACTGTGCCCGCCCAGACGCCGCCGGACAGCAGAACACCTGTGCCGCGATGGCCGACCTGCCAGGCGAGAGCCATGGTCAGGCAGCACGCGACGTAGACCACCACGGCACGGATGACCACGGATACGGCGACCAGCGTCCAGAAGGCGCGGTCGCCGCGGTCGAGTGCTGCCGCGCCGATCACGGCGACTCGTCCAGCAGGCGTCGCAGCCGGTCACGGAGGCCGGGATCGAGGGCGGCCTCGGCGGCGAAGTGCGCGACCGCGGCGTCCCCGTGAGCGCGCAGCACCTCGCGTACGGCGAGGGCTGCCTCGTCCGGCACGGCGGGACTGTACGCGTAACCGCGTCCCTGCGCTGTGCGGTCGAGGACGTCTTTCTCCGCGAGCCGGCTCATCACCGTCATGACGGTCGTGTACGCGAGGGGCGGGGTGCGGCCCCTGTTCAGCTCGTCCAGTACCTGGCGGACGGTGACCGGGTGTTCCGCACCCCAGCACACTCGCATGACCTCGCCCTCAAGTGCTCCCAGGACCACCGCCGCCACCCTTTCAGGACCGTTCCTACTATGCGAGCGTAGTACGCCTGGCCTGGGGCGAGGTCCTGGTGTGCGGAAGCTGCTGCGGTACCGGCCCGGTACCGCAGCAGCTTGGGTTCGTCACACGGCCGACGTGACCTTCACGGGCTCGGTGCCCTCCGAGCTGTGCCGTGCCGCCCAGTTCTCCAGAGCGGTGCGGCAGGCGTGGTCGAGGTGGTGCACTCCGGACAGGTTGACCTCGACGGGGCGGTTCTGGGGCAGCGCCTCCAGACTGTCGAGGATCTTCGGCAGCCGCAGGAAGGTGGCGTTGCCCATCAGGTGTGCCTGGATGGGGCCGGCGCCCTTGTCGATGATCTCCAGCCGGACGTGTGAGGCATCCCACGCCGTCTTGACCACGGCGAGCGCGAGGCCGATGAGTACGCCTTCGAACATGCTGACCGCGACGATCGACACCGCCGTGACGACGAGGATCAGTGCCTCACCGCGGTGTTCCCGCCACAGGGCCTTCACCTCCTTGGCCGGGATCAGCTTGAAGCCCGAGTGGACGAGGATGCCGGCGAGCGCCGGAATCGGGATGACCCCGAGCGCGGCCGGAAGGAGCGCCGCGAACAGCAGCAGCCATACGCCGTGCAGGACCCGGGATGCCTTCGTGCGGGCACCCGCCTGGACGTTCGCCGCACTGCGCACGATGACGGCGGTCATCGGCAGCGCGCCGAGCAGCCCGCAGATGGTGTTGCCCGCGCCCTGCGCCATCAGCTCCTTGTCGTACTGAGTGCGCGGCCCGTCGTGCAGTCGGTCCACCGCGGCCGCGCTGAACAGGCTCTCGGCGGAGGCGATCAGCGTGAAGGCGAGAACGGTGCTGAGCACCCCGACGTCCACCAGGTCCCCGAAGGCGCTTGGGGTCGGTGGCTGTATCGCGCCGAGCAGTCCCTGCACCTCCACCTTGGCCACCGGCAGGCCGAGGAATACCGAAGCGGCCGTGGCGAGTCCCACGGCGGCGAGCGGCGCCGGCACCACCTGGATCGCCTTCGGCAGCTTCTTCCACAGCGCAAGTACGGCGATGGTGCCCGCACCGAGGCCGAGCGCGGCCCGCGCACCGGGCGACCCGACTGCGTCGGCGAACATCTCCGGCAGCCCGGCGATCTTGGCCAGGCCCTCGGCCGGCGCCTTGGTCCCGGCCATGGAGTACAGCTGGCCCGCGATCAGCACCAACCCGATCCCGGCCAGCATGCCCTCGACGACGGCGACCGAGATGGCCCGGAAGTAGCGCCCGAACTTCAGGGCGCCCATGAGGAGTTGGAGTACGCCGGTGGCGAGCACGATGACGCCGAGTACAGGCAGCCCGTACTCGCGTACGGCTTCGAAGACGAGCACGGTCAGACCGGCAGCCGGACCCGAGACCTGCAGGCTGCTGCCGGGCAGTAGTCCGGTGACGAGGCCGCCCACGATGCCGGTGACGAGGCCGAGTTCGGCCGGGACGCCGGAGGCGACGGCGACGCCCACGCACAGCGGCAGGGCGACGAGGAAGACTACGAGTGACGCGGCGAAGTCCTGCCGGAAAGTCGCTCCGGAAGTACCCGCGTCCTTGCGGCGGCGGCCGTGCCCCCGGCTGCCCGTGGGCGTCGTACGGGCTGCTGTCCGGGCGCCCTTCCTGTGGGCGCTCACAGCGCGACGAAGGTGTCGGCGTGCGGCCGGTGGGCCAGCACGGTGCCGGTGTGGATCTCGTAGAACCAGGCGTGCAGGCGTAGTTCGCCCGCCTCCAGCCGCGGCCCGATGCACGGGTACGAGCGCAGCCTGAGAATCTGCGCCAGTACGTGGGACTGCACTGCGTCCGCGACGGTGGGGTCGTCCGGTGCTGTCGCGTCTCCCGGCCGAGGTGCGGCGTGGGCGAGCCAGTCGCGGACGGCGGGTACGGCGGTCAGGTCCTCTCCGCGTACGAGCGCGCCGACCGCGCCGCAGTGCGAGTGGCCGCAGACGACCACGTCGTTGACGCCGAGTACCTCCACCGCGTACTCGATGGTGGCGGCCTCACTGGTCGGCCGCGCGGGGGTGTACGGGGGCACGATGTTGCCCGCGGTGCGGAGTTCGAAGAGCTCGCCCGGGCGGGCCCCGGTGATCAGGGACGGTATGACCCGCGAGTCGGAGCAGGTGATGAACAGGGCCTGTGGGGCCTGGCCTTCGGCGAGGCGGGCGAACTCTTCGGGCCGTGCCGCGGTCTGTTGCCGGAACGAGCGGGCGTTGTCGATGAAGGGCTGCATGTGAGATGCCTCCTGGGCGCGCCATGAGGGCGCGTCGGTTCGTCAGGTGCGGTATGTCACTGCGGCGGGCAAGCGGAACTGCCTCGGAACGCGTCGGAGCGTGCGAGGGTGCGGGGCGGCTGGGAGTGCGGCTTCAGCCGTCCGGTATGGCACTTGCCCGTGGGCCGGATCAGCAGCGGAAGACCTGAATCGCCGCCGGTGAGAGGTCTGAGGCCGGTCTCTGCCGGCGGTGCGCGTTTGTGTTCGGCGGCGGGGCCGACGGCGCCGCGACCGCGTTGGTGTCCGTGGTCTGGGTGCTGCGGGAAGGGCCGTCCGGGGTGCGCTCGTCGGCCCGCTGGCGATCGCGGGTCAGGGAGTGCTCGGACATCTCCTCAGGGGAGGAGTGCGTGGCATCACAGACCTCATAGGCCATGGCCTCGCCCCGGGACGTCGTCGTCTCCTGCTTGTGGACGGCCGTGATGGGCGCCGTATGCGTGAAGAGCTGAAATGCCAGCAATGCGGCGGCGAGGGCCGCGAACAAGGCCCATACCCGCTTGCCTCGTGACACTTGCGTTCAGCTCCTGGTCGTAAGTCGGTCCGTGCAGCATGGGCTGCGCAGCGGAGACCTACACAGCGCTCCGCTAAGTTCATTAGTACATTAACCGTAGTCGGCGTCCGAGTCGTTACGGCGAGATGTCACCCTCATGGGGATCGGTTTCAGGGGTGGACCCCACCGGCTCTTCTCGCCTGCGCTGCCGCCGCTCCCTCCATATCAGCTCCGCTGTCAGGATCACTGCAAGAGCCGCGACCAGCGCCATCGCGAGAATGCTGATGGTGGAGACCCCTGACAGGAACCCGTCTTCCTCCTTGACATCCGAAGCGATGTGAAGGGTGCTGGTGATGCTGTTCAGGGTGTAGGCGTCGCTGTATCCGGTCATGTCCCCCTCCGGTCCCCCGCTATTGGGGGTGTGCGACGCCTACGTTACCCGAATCAAGCTAAGGCTCTTAGTAGATGCTGCTGTCCGGCCCGCGTGTCAGTGGCCGTGTCCGTCTTCCGTGTGGCCGGCCTCGGCGTCGGTTGACGCGCTCGTCTCCGGTGCTGCGGATTCGGTGTCGGCAGCCGGGGACTCCTCCGTGGTGGCGTGCTCGTCGGACGTCTCCGTGCCCTCCCCGTGGCTGTGTCCGCTCTCTCCGGACGACTCGCCCAGACCGTCCGCCACTGCCCGCAGGCCGAAGAAGCTGACGGTTGCGGTGAGGAGGACGGCCAGCCCCATGGGGCCGAAGATGCGGCGCCAGGAGGAGTGGGCGTCCTTGAGCACGAAGGCGATGAAGGAGACCGTTATCCCCAGGGGGACGAGCACGGCACCCCGGTCCGGGAAGTCCTCGAAGTGCTGCAGGCCGCCGCTGAGCATGCCGATGCCGAACGAGAGCAGCAGTGAAGCCCCGATGACGAGGATCGCGCGCCGCAGCGCGGGCCGGTCGGTGGCGAGAAGAAACTCGTTGACCACTGTCGCGGCCAGGAACACTAGGACACCGATGACGGCGATTTTCGTGTACCGGGCCGGATCCAGCGGGTGGTGGACCACGGCGCCGCTGATGAGGCCCGCCCCGACGAAGTACAGCACGTATCCGACGTAACGGCCCGCGAGCGGTGCGGGCTTGCGGGCGCGCCGCCGTCCACGAGCGCGGCGGGCGGCCGCTCGGCCGCCCTCAGGGTGCTGGTGGGGTGCGGAGGGGGCGGGGCGATCGGTGACTAGGGACAAGGCGGGGCCTTTCGGCGACTCGTAGTTCAGGGAGTTCGGGAAGGAGGTGATTGCAGGCAGAAGCGCCACGGCAGCGCTCAGCCGCGGTCGAGGGGGCACGTGTGCGTCGCTGCTTGGCTGGGTCAGGACGTGCGAAGCCCTGCACGGAGCTGGAACGTGCGCTCGTGAACAGCAGTCAGGACGGGGTGTGCCCCCGTCTGTCTAAATGCGCAATACGGATGTTGCGGTCACGGAATCGGTGACCAGGTCCGCGATGCCGGTCCTCATGCCGGAGTGCGGCAACAGACGGCAGGGTGCGGTCACTTCGAGTGGCGAAGTGCCGGGCGGAGGCACATCGAGGGCCTCGTTCGGCTGGTTCGGGGCGCAGTTGTGCGCGGAGTCCACGAACTCGCCGTCCTCGTGCTGGCGGTGCTCGTCGTCGGCCGGAGACTCCGGTTCATCCACGGGAAGTGATGCGGTGACGCCCGCTGCGAGGTGCCCGGCGGCACTCTCTCCATGCAGTCCATGGGTGAACAGCAGGCTGAACAGCAACATTGCGAGCCACAGCGGACGGGACAGCTGCGGAGCCCGTGTACGGGCTCGCGGCGTGGCTGCGGCCGTCCGTTCCGTGAGCACGGCGTGATCATAGCGAGTCCGGACGACGCTGTGCCGTCGACTTCAAGGTCGCCTGCGCACTTGTGCCGCCGTCTCCCGGTACCTGGCTTCGGTGCTCTTGGAGTCATACGTCGCGCCGCTAATGGAGACGTTTTGAATTGACAGAGACAAAGTGTCTCGATAAAGCTGGTTGTCGTCATGAGGTCCGGGCGGCGATCCGGAGCGCCCGACGCGACGGGAAGGACACCGGCATGGCTGGCTCACTCCATTACTCCCACCACCCCCACCCTGGCTCCGGGGAACCGCCGGAGCCCGACGATCTGTACGCCGAGCCGCCGCCCTGGGACATCGGCCGCCCGCAACCGGCATTCCTTGCCCTCGCCGAGGCGGGTGCCATCCGGGGCCGGGTACTGGACGCCGGTTGCGGGACCGGCGAGCACGTGCTCATGTGTGCCGCGCTCGGCCTGGACGCCACCGGCATCGACCTCGCCTCCCGGGCCCTGCGCACCGCGGAGGGGAAGGCTCACGAGCGGGGCCGCACGGCGCGGTTCCTGCGCTGGGACGCCCTGAAGCTGGTCGACCTGCACGAAACCTTCGGCACCGTGCTCGACTGCGGCCTCTTCCACATCTTCGGCAGCGACGACCGCGCCGCCTACGTCGACAGCCTGCGGGCCGCGATCCGGCCGGGCGGCCGCTACTTCATGCTGTGCTTCAGCGACCGGCAGCCCGGCGAGTGGGGACGGGTACACAAGCTCGCGCGAGCCGAGATCGAGGCCTCGTTCGCCGAAGGATGGCGCATCGACTCCATCGAGCCCAGCACGATCGACATCACCACCGACCCGGACGGCATCCGGGCCTGGCTCGTCGCCCTCACCAGGACCTGAACCCGTGAGCGGCCCGGAAGGGAACGCCATGCTGACTGCGGAAGCCCGCGTCGAGACCGAACGCGCGAGCCGCTACCTCGACCAACTCTGCCGACACGCCCAGCAGATGCAACGACACCCCCACTATCGGCAGGGCGCTCAGGGCAGCACAGACACGCACAGGCCCCCCGTGGTGCATCACATCGAACGGACCGATACCGATGGGACCGTCCGCCTGAGCCTGGGCCAGTGGACCTTGCGGGCCACCACGGACGCGCTGGTGATGCGCGTCGAGGCCGCCACCGAGGAAGATCTGCAACGGATGCGAGATCTCATCGCCGCACGCGTCGAAAAGATCGGCAGGCGCGACCACCTGACAGTGGCCTGGCGACAGCCGCCGGAAGCGCCCAGCGCTCTTCCCGGTGCAGGCGACCAGGCAGACGCCCCGCACCCGAAGGAGCACGGTCACGCCAGCGGCACGACCCGCCGGTGGACCGTCAGGGCGGTCATCGGAGCCGTGGCGCTGCTGGCCGTCGCGCATCTGGTGCTGGGCGGCTCCTTGCTGGCGGCTTCGCGGTGGCTGGGCTGGGGCGCCGGCGCCGTCATCGTGGCGGTCGTCCTCGTGAAGGTCATCGGGATGGGCGGTTTTGCCGCCCACCACCGCCGCAGGCGCACCCGGTGACGCGGACGCGGGCCGTCGCCTGCCCGCGAGAAACGAGCAGAGAAGCACCTATAAGCGCTTTCGACGTTCCCGGTCAGGTCCAGTGTCTCTACCTGTCTCAGCTCGTTGACGGGGAGCACGTAGAACGGGAGCTGGGCTGTAGGCGAGCAAGGCGTGCCCGTTCGGGCCCGACGGTCCGCGGCGTCCGTGTCTCGTGGCGGCAACTGTCCTCAGGCGCCAGTTGGCGGTTCAAGACAGCAGTGCGGGCCGTGCGGGCCCGTCCGAAGCGTTGAACGGACCCGCCACGCTGCCCGCGCTCAGGCCAGGACGGCAGCCGCTTCCTGCTCCGCCTCAGCAGCCCTCAGGGCGGCCAGGTACCGCTCGGCGTCCAGCGCGGCCGCGCAACCGGAGCCGGCCGCGGTGATGGCCTGGCGATAGGTGTGGTCGACGACATCGCCCGCAGCGAACACGCCAGGGATGTTCGTACGCGTGGACGGGGACTGCACCTTCAGGTAGCCGTCGTCGTCCAACTCCAGCTGGCCCTTGAACAGTTCGGTGCGCGGATCGTGGCCGATGGCGATGAACAGGCCCGTTACGTCCAGGTCGCGGGTGGCGTCGGTGGAGACGTCGTGCAGAACGACCCCGGCCAGCATCCCGTTCACTTCCTTGATCTCGGCGACCTCGCTGTCGAGGGCGAAGGAGATCTTGTCGTCGGCGAACGCCCGGTCCTGCATGACCTTCGAGGCCCGCAGGGTGGAGCGGCGGTGGACAACGGTGACCGAGCGGGCGAACCGGGTGAGGAAGGTGGCTTCCTCCATGGCGGTGTCGCCGCCGCCGACCACGGCGATGTCGCGGTCACGGAAGAAGAACCCGTCGCAGGTCGCGCACCAGGACACGCCGCGGCCGGAGAGTTCGTCCTCCTTGGGCAGGCCGAGCTTGCGGTAGCCGGAGCCGGTGGCGACGATCACGGTCTTCGCGCGGTGGACGGTGCCGGCCGTGTCGGTGAGCAGCTTGATGTCGCCGGTGAGGTCGACGGCGGTGATGTCGTCGTCGATCATCTCGGCGCCGAACTTCTCGGCCTGGGCCCGCATGTTCTCCATCAGGACGGGGCCGTCGATGCCCTCGGGGAAGCCGGGGAAGTTCTCGACCTCGGTCGTGGTGGTCAGCGAGCCGCCGACGAAGATGCTGCTGCCGAACAGCACGGGCTTGAGCTGCGCGCGGGCGGCATACAGGGCGGCGGTATATCCGGCGGGGCCGGAGCCGATGACGATGACCTCGCGCACGTCGTCGGAGTCCGTCACGGTGTTCACGCCTCCCGCTTGGCGTCGATCTCGGCGATCAGGGCCTCGATACGGGTCTTGATCTCGTCGCGGATCGGGCGGACGGACTCGACGCCCTTGCCGGCTGGGTCCTCCAGGGCCCAGTCGAGGTACTTCTTGCCAGGGAAGATCGGGCAGGCGTCGCCGCAGCCCATGGTGATGACGTAGTCGGATGCCTGCACGGCCTCGGTGGTCAGAATCTTCGGCTTGGCGTCGGCGATGTCGATGCCGACCTCGGCCATCGCCTCGACGGCGGCCGGGTTGACCTGGTCGCCCGGGATGGACCCGGCGGAGCGGACCTCGATCCGGTCCCCCGCGAGGTGATTGAGGAATCCGGCGGCCATCTGAGAGCGGCCCGCGTTGTGGACGCAGACGAACAGCACGGAGGCGACCTGCTGCCGGGCTGGCTGGGCCTCGGGAATGGTGAGCAACTGGACATCTCCATGTGGGAGATCGCCCTGAACGTCGTCATCTTCCTTGGCGTCCCGCTGCTGGCCGGCTTCCTCACCCGCCGCATCGGCGAGCAGAAGCTGGGCCGCGAGAAGTATGAGTCCACCTTCCTTCCGAAGATCGGCCCGTGGGCGCTGTACGGGCTGCTCTTCACGATCGTCATCCTCTTCGCGCTGCAGGGGAAGACCATCACCTCGCAGCCGCTGGACGTGGCCCGCATCGCGCTCCCGCTGCTGGTGTACTTCGCGGTGATGTGGTTCGGCACCTTCGTCCTCGGCAAGGTGATCGGCCTCGCGTACGACCGCACGGCGACCCTCGCCTTCACCGCCGCCGGCAACAACTTCGAGCTGGCCATCGCGGTCGCCATCGCCACCTTCGGCGTCACCAGCGGCCAAGCACTGTCGGGTGTCGTCGGCCCGCTGATCGAGGTGCCGGTCCTGGTCGGGCTCGTGTACGTCTCACTGGCCTGGCGTCGCAAGTTCGGTGCCGGCCAACAGCTGACGGCAGCAGCGCAGGAGAGCTGATGCACTGTCTGGACTGCACCGGCATCGGTGCGCAGGTCGCCGCCGTCGGGGTCTGCGCCCAGTGCCAAGCCGCCGTCTGCGCCGTCCACGCCGAAATCACCGAGCAGTACCTGACTTGCACGAAACCGATCTCCCGCTCGGTGGCCACCGAGCCACCGGTACGGCGGCTGCTGTGCGGGACCTGCGCCGCGGCCCACCGCGCCCACGCGGCGTGCTGCCCGCAGACCGCGCACACCATCCGGACTTCGTGATGAGTGTCCAGCGGACGCAAGTGGTGGTCGTCGGCGGCGGCCAAGCGGGACTCGCCGCCGGCTACCACCTGTGCCGCCACGGCGAGGACTTCGTCGTCCTCGACGCGCAGTCCACGCCGGGCGGCGCCTGGCAACACACCTGGGACTCCCTGCACCTGTTCTCCCCGGCCGCATACTCCTCCCTCCCCGGCCGCCTCATGCCCGCCCAACCGGGCGAGACGTACCCGGATGCCGGGCACGTGGTGGACTACCTCGCCGACTACGAGAAACGCTACGACCTGCCCGTCCAGCACGGCGTCCAGGTGGACGCCGTACGCCGCGACGGCGACCGGCTGCTGATAGAGACCGACGCGGGCAACTGGTCGACGCAAGCGGTCATCAGTGCCACAGGCACCTGGTCGCGCCCCTTTATCCCCGCCGTCCCCGGCCGCGGCGCCTTCGACGGCCGTCAGCTGCACACCGTGGGCTACCGGAGCCCGGCCGAATTCGCCGGACAGCGCGTCATCGTGGTCGGCGGCGGCAACTCGGGCGCGCAGATCGCAGCCGACCTCGCCCGCGTCGGCGTTGAGGTGACCTGGGCGACGCAGCGCCCGCCGCGGTTTCTGGCCGACGACATCGACGGCCGCGTCCTGTTCGACGTCGCCACCGCCCGCCGCCGCGCGCTCGACGCGGGCCGCACCGACACCGGCGGCATCGCCTCGCTCGGCGACATCGTGGCCGTGCCGCCGGTGCGCGCCGCCCGCGACGCCGGACTTCTCCAGGCGCGGCCGATGTTCACCCGGCTCACCGCCACCGGCGTCGAGTGGGCCGACGGCATCAGCGCCACGGTGGACACGGTCATCTGGTGCACCGGTTTCCGACCGACCCTGGCACATCTGGCCCCGCTCGGACTGCGCGGACCACGCGGCCGCATCGCCACGGACGGTACGCGCGCCCTCGGTGAGCCGCGGCTGCATCTGCTCGGCTATGGGGATTGGACCGGCCCGGCTTCCGCCACGTTGATCGGCGTTGGCCGCCCGGCTCGGGACGCGGCCCGCGAGATCGCCACGCTCCTGTGACTCTGCGCTCGGTGAGTGCAGCGGTGTCCCAGGCTGGAGCATCCTGGCGGCCCGGCGCCGGCTGCGCTGAGCGGCCAGGATGCCGCTGACTTCCCTAGGCGGCCTTGATCATGGTCTTGCCGCAGCAGCATGTCGGGGCGTGCTGGCCGCCGCAGGTCGCAGGGGCGCCCTTGGTTACCGTCAGCTCGCACCCGCAGTTCTCATCGGGGCAGCGATACACCTCGCCCTCACGGAACGGCATCGCGCTCACCTCCCTGTTTACGTGTTCCGGTTCTCGCGAGCGACGCTAGAACCTGGCCCCAGGGGCAAGGTCAACACTGGACGGGAGGAGGGAGCATGGCGATGGCGATGCCAGGGATGACCATCGGGCAGACGGCGCAGGCGGCCGGGCTCACGCGCAAGGCCGTCCGGATCTATGAGGCCAAGGGGTTGCTGCCGAAGGCGGAGCGTAGCGCGGCCGGCTACCGGCTCTACAGTCCGGATGACGTCGAGCTGCTGACGTTCATCCGCAGGGCGCGCGCTCTGGGCCTGCACCTGGAAGACGTGCGTGAGGTGCTGAATATCCGCCGCGGCGGCACACCGCCGTGCGACGCCGTCCGTGACCTGCTGGACGCGCGCATCGCCGAGATCGACGCAACCGTCACAGATCTCCTGGTATTGCGCCAGACCCTGGTGGAGACCCGCCGGACCGCCGACGACCGGCCGTGCGGAGAGCCGGCCACGGTCTGTTCGATCATCGAGGACGTCTGAGCGGCCCGCCCGGACATAGCCGCGGGCCGACGGCGCTCGGTCAGTTCCGCGCCGCGCCACGGGCGACGCTCCCGGGCGCCGACGCGGAAAGAGCACGCCGCCCGGACGCTCGCTCTCGCGGCTGTCGCGCCGATCCTCCGGGACCGGCGCGCAGACGTGGTCGTTGAGAGAATGGGATGCAGATGCGCACACTGCTCGCCGCTGAGGAGGTCGCCGTGGCAGACGAACGCCCCGCGCGGCAGCAGACCGGGACGGTGAGGATCGCCGAGACCGACGGGCAGCGCGCCGTCCTGGCCTTCTCGGGTGTCCTGGACGCGCACGTGCTGCGCGAGCTGGAGGAACGACTCCTCGACCAGCGCCTGCGGCAGGCAGGCGTCTGGGTGCTGGAGATGAGCGACCTCGAACGGCTGGACCTCGCGTGCGCCTACGCCTTGCTCCGCGCGGTGACGAGTGCCCCGGAGCCGACCGCCCTCACCGTCCGCGGCGCTCGCCGCAACGTGCAGCGGACCCTGCGGCATGCCGGCATCGATGCGGTGGCGACGATCGAGGAGTAGCCGACGACCACCCAGGCACGCGAGGATCCCCGGCGTGAAGGGCAGGCTGCTCAGGCGGCCGTGGTCAGCAGCTTGCCCGTCGCAGCGAGCACCGACGGCTCGACGCGGTGGTACACCCAGGTGCCGCGCCGCTCGGAGGTGAGCAGCCCGGCCCCCGGCCGACCCTCGGTGCGGGCCGCTGGTCCCTACCCCCGCCGGGTATCGCGGAGTAAGAATGGTATCCAGACCAGGCACGGCCCGGGGCCCTCACCGACCTGTGGGGGCAGGGTCGGGCACACCTGGGCCGAGGTTGCGGTCCATGTCACCGGGCTGGAGCCTTGAAAGTGTCCGCAGATGTGGCGTGGCCTGGCTGATCCTCAGCCCCGTCGAGAGGAGACGGGCCTCATGAGCAGCATTACTCACCGCATAGCCACCCTGTTCCGGATGAAGGCGAACAAGGCCCTGGACAAGGCCGAGGACCCGCGCGAGGTCCTGGACTACTCCTACGCCCAGCAGCAGGAGATGCTGCAGAAGGTACGGCGGGGCGTGGCCGACGTGGCCACCAGCCGCAAACGCATCGAGTTGCAGATCAACCAGCTGCGGCAGTCCAGCGGCAAGCTGGAGGGGCAGGCGCAGCAGGCGCTCGCCGCCGGGCGAGGACCTCGCCCGCGAGGCCCTGACCCGGCGCACCGCGGTGGCCTCCCAGCTCACGGACCTCCAGACCCAGCAGTCCACCCTCCAGGCGGAGGAGGAGAAGCTCACCCTGGCCTCGCAACGCCTTCAGACGAAGGTGGACACCTTCCGCACCAGCAAGGAGACCATCAAGGCCCGCTACACCGCGGCCGAGGCCCAGACCCGCATCGCCGAGGCCGTCACCGGCATCGGCGAGGAGCTGGGCGATGTCGGCATGGCCATGCAGCGCGCCCAGGACAAGACCGAACAGCTGCAGGCCCGCGCCAGCGCACTGGATGAACTGCTCGCCTCCGGAGCGCTGGAGGACGCCACGCTCCCCGCCGGCCGTGACGACATCCAGGCCGAACTCGAGCGCGTCACCGCGGGCCAGGACGTGGACAGGGAACTGGCCCGGATGAAGGCCCAGCTCCCCGCCTCCGCCACCCCGCCGGCCGTGGAAGGCGGAGCCGCCGCGCAGGGCCCGCCGGACCAGGAGGCGACACCATGATCATGCGGATTCTCGGCGAGGGCCAGTACGAGATCGCCGAAGAGCACCTGGCCCGGCTCAACGAGCTGGACTCCGCCCTGCAGTCAGCCGCCGACGCGGGCGACGAGACGGCGTTCGCCGCCGCCCTGTCGGCCCTGCTCGACGGGGTGCGCACCCTCGGCACACCGCTGCCGGACGAGACGATCACCCCGTCCGAGCTGGTCCTGCCCGATGCGGACACCAGCCTCACGCAGGTGCGGGACCTCCTCTCCGACGAGGGCCTCATCCCGGGGTGATGGCGATGCGCAGCCGCTTTGCGCCGGACCGGCAACTGACGGCCCGGATGCTGGTCACGATGTTCCTGCTCGGGTTGTTGTACGTGGCGTTCATCGCCGCGCTGATCGTGCTGCTGAAGTCCGTGGTCCTGGTGGTCGTCATCGCAGCCGGGCTGCTGGGCGCGCAGTACTGGTTCTCCGACCGGATCGCCCTGTACGCCATGCGCGGCCGTCTGGTCACCCGTGAGGAAGCGCCTCAGCTGCACGGCGTCATCGACCGGCTGTGCGCCGCCGCGGACATGCCCAAGCCCCGCGTGGCCATCTCCCAGATGGACATGCCCAACGCGTTCGCCACCGGCCGCAACGCAGACCACGCGGTGGTCTGCGTGACCACCGGGCTGCAGCGCCGCCTGGAGCCCGCCGAGCTCGAAGGCGTCCTCGCCCACGAGCTGTCCCATGTCGCGCACCGCGACGTGGCGGTGATCACCATCGCCTCGTTCCTGGGTGTGATCGCGGGCCTGATCGTCCGCTTCGCCTTCTACTCCCAGCTGTTCGGCGGGCGTCAGCGCGACCAGAACACCGCTGTCGCGCTCGCTCTCGTGATGGCGGTCTCCGCCCTGGTCTACGCGATCAGCTTCCTGTTGATCCGGGCGCTGTCCCGCTATCGGGAGCTGGCCGCCGACCGGGCCGGGTCCATGCTCACCGCGCGGCCCTCCGCCCTGGCCTCGGCTCTGACCAAGGTCACCGGTGACGTGGCCCGTATCCCCACCCAGGACCTGCGCACCGCCCAGGCGTTCAACGCCTTCTTCTTCACCCCCGCGCTCGGGCCCGGCACCACGGTGGCCAAACTGTTCTCCACCCACCCCAGCCTGGAGCGGCGCCTGGAGGCGCTCGCGGAGATCTCCGCCCAACTGGGCGAGTCGTCATGACCGCCGCCCACTGCGGTGCCGGCAACCCGGTCCGGTGCGCTGTGTCGGAGCCGGTCCGGGCGGGCTACGGGGCGGGAAGGAGCTGAACAGTCATGGGTTTTCTGGATGTCCTGTTCGGGCGGAGCAAGCCGGTCAAGCCCGACCACCGGTCATTGAAGACGAGCCAGGCGTCAGGTGCTCCCTCGTCGGGCTACCAGTGCCGCAGCCCGATCGGTGAGCGTCGACTCGACGCGCCCAATCGGGCGCAGTGTGTATTCGGTCAAGATTCCTGGATCCTTTCCGGAGCAGGCATTCCGGTCGCGCTGGTCTGCCCCGCGCGTCGGCACCCATCCGGAGTTGTCGGACTGCGTGCCGTGGGCGGCATGCCGCGCAGGCATCCGAAGTGGCGTGCGGGGACAGCCGTGCCGTCGCGGATTCTATGTGTCCTCGGTCGTGAGCTCGTAGCCTGCTTCCTCGACCGCGGCGCGTATGTCCACGGTTTCCAGCTCCCTGTCGCTGGTCACCACAACCGTGCCGCTGTCGACGTCCACTGTCACGGCGGTGACGCCTGCGATGCGCTCGAGTTCCTCGGTGACCGAAGCCGCACAGTGCCCGCAGGCCATGCCCGTGACGGCGTACGTGCTCTCGCTCACGACGCCGCCTCTTCCTGCTCGCTGCTGCCGTCCACGGGAACGGTGCGGGTGGTCATATGCGCCTGACGCATCCGTCCATCGGGGGCGAACCGGCCGAAGAAGTAGACCTCGATGGCGAGGTCTTTGCCGCGCTGCGAGGAGTGCAGGGTGTAGCGGGCGGCGAGCCCGTAGCCGTCGGCGACGGCCTCGTGCACCTCCATGCGGATGGTGGGCCGGTTCTTGCGGACCGGGCGGGTGTGCGCGATGAGCTTGTCACGGTCCATCCGGTGTCCGTCGGCGATCTCGACGATGTCCGGGGTGTGATAGCGGTCGACGATCAGTGCCGCATCCTCGTCCGTCTGTAGCAAGTCCTCGGTGAAGGAGGTGAAGAAGTCGGCGATGAACTGCTTGGGGTCGGTGTTGCCGAGTGGGCGCATGTCACTCCCGCCGGTCCGGTGTCTCACGCACGATCTTTTACACGCTGTAAAATATGTGGCCTCCGATAAGTTTGGCAACATGTAAGAGATGATGTCTTCCCCCGCCCGCAACCGCCGTGCTGACGCCCGCCGCAGCAGGGCCGCCATCCTGGATGCCGCAACCCGGGTCCTCAACGCCGAACCCGACGCCAGCCTGGAGACAATCGCCAGCGCGGCGGGCGTGACCCGCCCGACTGTCTACGCCCACTTCCCCTCACGGGAGCTGCTGCTGCTGGCCGTCGTCGACCGGATCAGCGACGAGGCCGTCGCCGCCATGGACGCGTCCGATCTCGACACCGGCCCCGCCGCGGACGCCCTGATGCGCATGCTCGACGCTGGCGCACAGGTGACCGGGCGCTACCCCGTACTGCTGCAACTGATCAGCGCCCACCCCGTCAGCCCGCAAGTCGACCACGACCGGCACACACCCGTCGCCGACCGGATCAGACGGGTGATCCAACGCGGCCGACAGACCGGAGAGTTCGACGACCGACTCCCCGTCGACTGGCTGGTCGCGGCGACCATCAGGCTCGGCCATGCCGCGAGCGAGGAGCAGGACGCCGGCCGGCTGTCCGCCGCGGCCGCACAGGACGCCCTCCGTACCAGCCTGCTCCGCATACTCGATGCCACCGCACAAGCAGATTCCTCACCTCGGCCTCGGTGAACGTATCGAACTTTCCTCATCTCATGATTCCGGGCCGACCATGCGAGCGGCCTTGTCCGCAGCGCGGCGCGGGCCGGGACGGTGATGGGCAGGGGAGTTCAAGACGCAGTTACACCCCCTCCGACTTCAACAAGCTGAACTTGACAGGGAACCCGTCGACGGCGGTGAAGGAGTATGAGGCTGCGCGGAGTTCACGGTCTGTTCCAGGCAGTGCTCTGTCCGGGGATCGGCGTGTGCGTGATCGTCAGCCTGCTGAGTAGCGAGCACGAGCACGGCGACCCGGTGGTCGGACTGGACCAGCGTCACGCGCAGCGGGGCTCCCGCCCCGCTCGTCAGGACGTATTCGTAGAGCGCGGGCGCCGTCGAGCCGTGGTCCTGCGTATCGGGACTTCGGGTCTCGTGCCAGCCGCACCTGTGCAGGGCTTCGGCCAGCTGTCTTACGGCGTGCCGGGCGGCGGAGTGGTCCGCGTACGCCGCGATGCGGTGCTGTGCCGTCGCTCCGCTGGTTCCTCTGTACGTACGAACGATCTGGTCCTCGGTGCCGGTCCCGTCGAACCACTGCAGAGCGCAGTCACCCGTCCCGCCGGTGGGCAGGGGAGTGGCGGCACCGTTACCTGTGGTTGTGGTGCGCCAGTGATACCCGGCGTTCCAAGGCAGCGCGGACGGGGCCAGCAAATCCGTACGCGGGAGACCACCATCGCTGTCCGGTGAGGGCAGGATCGAGGCGGCCGAGACCAGACCGGGGTTGGTCCGCTCGGGACGGTCGGCCGACGCGCTGCCGAGCAGAGACGTCAGGCCCCACAGGCCGATGGAGAGCAGGGCGGCGCAACCCGCCGTGGTGACCGCCAGTCGGCGGCGGGTGCGGTGGCGGCGCACCCGCTCGTGCACGTCGGTGACACCCCCGCTCACGGTGATCAGAGGTTCGGCGTCGTGGGCGAAGCCGTGGAGCAGCGTGCCGAGGTCGTCCTGCGGGGGACGGCGGGTCCCGTCACTCATGGGGGAGGACCTCCTGCCGGGGTTGTGCGGCGGTCGCTGGACGGCCTGCTCCTGCTGTCGGCGTGTCCGGCGAGTCGGTGAGATGGGCGCTGAGGACGCGGCGGGCGCGCATGAGCCGTGAGCGTACCGCCGTGCTCGTCGACCCGGTCTGGCGGGCGACCTCCTCCACCGGGAGGTCGAGGAGGTGGTGCAGCACCACCGCGCGCCGCTGTTCGGGGTTGAGGTGCCGCAGCGCGGCGACGAGGGCGACGTGGTCGGGTGCGAGGCCCGGCAGATCGGGCGGCGGACCGTGCCGGAAGTGGGCGCGGACCCGGTTGCGGGTCCTGCGCCAGGAGCTGACCGCCAGGCGCAGGGCGACTGTACGCACCCACGGCGTCGGATCCCCTTCCGCGACCAGCTGCTCCCACCGCGGCCAGGCCCTGGCGTATGCCTCCTGTACCGCGTCCTCTGCCTCGCCGAGGTCGCCCGTCACGGCGTACACGACGGTGACGAGCCGCTTGACGCTCGCGGCGTAGAAGCGCTCGAAGTCCCGGCGGGTGTCCGGTGTTTGCCCCTGGCTGTCCGTCATCGCCCCCTCCTGTGACGGCCACTAGCTCCAAAACGGCGGGTCAGCGGAGCAACCAGCTCGCCGACCTCGGGGATGCGCAGCGGACGCGCCAACACCACGACCGACAGGCCGATGACGGCGGCGCCGAGCACCAGGCCCGAGGCGTCCCCCGCAAGGCCGCCGCCCAGCCGCTCCGTGAACCAGTGGCTCATCGCGTACGCCAGGGCGGCGCCCGGCAGGCACGCGACGCCGAGGCGCAGGTGCGTGCCGAGTGTCCGGTCCAGGGAACGGCCCAGCCTGCGGCGCAGCACCAGCGCGGTGCAGCACAGGCCCGCCGTACAGGCGATCGCGTACGCGGCCGCGATGCCGGTGACCGCCCAGCGCGCGGGCAGCACGACGTACGAGGCCACGGACAGCCCCGCGTTGACGCCGGCGATGACCAGGGTCAGCAGGAACGGCGTACGGGTGTCGCCGAGCGCGTAGAAGCCGCGCGAGAGCACGTACTGCGCGGAGAAAGCCGCCAGCCCGGGCGCGAACGCCGCCAGTACCCAGCCGATCGCCCGGGCATCGGCGTCGCTCACCTGCCCGTACTGATAGGCGAGACCGGCGAGTTGAGGCGCGAGCACCAGGAAGAGGAACACGGCGGGCACGATCGCCACGGCCGTCGTACGCAGGGTCCGGGACAGGCTGGCGGCCACCTGCGCCAGGTCGCCATCCGTGGCGGCCCGGCTCATCCGCGGCAGCAGCGCGGTGACCAGGGAGACGGTGATGATGCCCTGCGGCACCACCCACAGCTGATAGGCGCTGCTGTACGCGGTATAGCCGACGCCCTCCGTGACGCCCTCGGCGACGGCTCGTACCCCGGCGGAGGTGGACAGCCGGGTCACCACCCAGTACGCGACCTGGTTCACCAGGACCAGCAGCAAGGTCCACACGGCGGCCCGCGCCGGCCGCCCGAGACCCGATCCGCGCCAGTCGAACCGCGGCCGCCACCTGAACCCGGCCGCCCGCAGCGACGGCAGCAGTGCCAGCGCCTGGACGGCGATGCCCGCCGTACTGCCCAGGCCGAGCAGGAGCAGCTGGCCCTCCGTGACCTCGCCCGCCGTGCTCGCGGTACGGGCGATCGCCAGATAGAGCCCGAACACCGCGATCACGATGACGTTGTTGAGGACCGGGGTCCACATCATCGCCCCGAACCGGTCGCGGGCGTTGAGGACCTGGCCGAGCACGGTGAACACGCCGTAGAAGAGGATCTGCGGAAGGCAGTAACGGGCGAGCGCGACGGTGAGGTCGCGCTGGGCGCCGGTGTAGTCGGTGTACGCGGAGACGATCCACGGCGCGGCGAGAACGGCTGCGGTGGTGATCGCGGTCAGGGCGGCCAGGCAGAGCGTGAGCAGCCGGTCGGTGTACGCGGCCCCGCCGTCCGCGTGCTCCTTGGCGGCCCGCACCAGCTCCGGCACGAACACCGAGTTGAGCGCTCCGCCGATCAGCAGGATGTAGACGATGTTCGGCACCGTGTTGGCGACGTTGTAGGCGTCGCCGAGCAGCGCCGTACCCAGTGCGGCGACGATGACCGCGCCGCGGACGAACCCGGTGGCTCGCGACGCCAGGGAGCCCAGCATCATCACGGCGCCGCTGCGCAGCCGAGGCGTCGAACGGGACTTCTGAACCGAATCGGTGGCGGCTTCCGCCTGTTCCTGAGCCGTCACGCTCTGTGTCCTCCCCGCCGCCCGAGCAGCTCAGCGAAATTCCCCGCCACAGACCGGGGCCGCCAGGCGTGCAAGAGACAGGCGGGTCTGTCCCGCCGCCCTCCCGGCGGAGGAGTACGGAACAGATCGAGGAGACCTGCCACATGGCCGTGACAGAGGCGCAGATGTCCGAAGCCACACACACCCGCAGCTACGTGGTGCGCAGCACGACCGCCGAGCGGCACCTGGGATATCTGGACTCTCTCCCCGGACAGGCGAGCTTCCTGCAGTACCCGTCCTGGGCCGCGGTGAAGGCGGGCTGGAAGGCGGAACGGCTGGGTTGGTTCGACAGTTCGGGACGCCAGTGCGGCGCGGCACAGGTGCTGTACCGGCCATTGCCCGGAACGCGCCGGTACTTCGCCTACCTGCCGGAAGGGCCGGTGGTGGACTGGGCGGACCCGCGGCTGCCGCACCTGCTTCAGCCGCTGCTGGACCACCTCCGGTCGGCCGGCGCCTTCGCGGTGCGGATGGGGCCGCCGCTGCCGTACCGCCGCTGGAATGCCGCGACCCTCAAGGAGGCGATTGGTCCCGGTCGCCGCGTCGGCGACGTGCTGCCGGACCTCGTCGACCCGGTCGGCGCCGCCGTCGCGGACCGGCTGCGGGCGACCGGATGGCAGCGCTGCGGCGAGGAGGGGAGTTCCGGCGACGCACAGCCCCGCTACCTCTTCGAGGTGCCGCTCGCCGGCCGCACCCTCGACGACCTGTGGGCGGGGCTGAACCAGGAGTGGCGGCGCAACATAAAGAAGGCGGCGAAGGCCGACGTCGAGCCCTGCATCGGTACGGCCGACTATCTGCCGGAGTTCTACCGGCTGCTGCAGCTCACCGAGCAGCGCGACGGCTTCCGGCTCGGACGCTCGCTCGACTACTTCCAGCGCCAGTATCAGGAGCTCAACGCGGAGGAGCCCGGCCGCATGCGGCTGTACCTGGCGTGGCACGACGGGGAGGTGCTCGCCGCGCACACGCTGATCGTGGCGGGGCGCCGGGCCTGGTACCAGACGGGGGCGTCCGCGGACCACCGCCGCGAGGTGCGGCCGAGCAACGCCCTGCAGTGGCGGATGCTCCGGGACGCGCACGCGCTGGATGCCGCGGTGTACGACATGCGGGGCGTGCCCGATGTACTCGATCCGCAGGAGCGGTCGTTCGGCCTGATGCGCTGGAAGCTCGGTACGGGAGGCCAGGTAGTCGAGACGCTCGGTGAGTGGGAGCTGGCGCTTGAGGGCGCTGTCAACAAGACCCTGCACCGTGCCATGCAGAGGTATCTGGCACGGCGCTGAGGGCAGCCCCGGGGCGTGCGGATCGGTCATGGGGAAACAGTAGCCCGAAGTGCTAAGTAATTTAGTAGGGTGGCGTTCCCTCGATGGGTGATTGGGAGCGGGGGTGCGAAAGAGGTGCGCCCGGCGGGCGGGCGCCTGCTGACGGCGAGGGTGGAGACGACCTGGGGGATGCCTGATGAGGGCAGCAGGCAGGAAAACGTCAGTATTGAAGTCGGGGGTCAAGCGGCTCTTGGGACGTGCTGGATTCGACATCGTGCGCAGCACCAACAACCTGGGTGGCGTCGACGACTTCATCCCGTTCGAGGCAACGGTGCGGGCTGCACGGGCGGCCGGTCTGTCGGTCGGTGACTACATCGACGAGGTCATGAACGGGACGCCTGGCGCCACCCAGTCCACCATCGATGAACTCCGCTCTCTCGGCGTCTTCGCTGCCAACCCGAACACGGTGCTGGAGATCGGTCCCGGGTCCGGACGGTACCTGGAGAAGACGCTGAAGGAGTGTTCACCAGACCGCTACGAGATCTATGAGACGGCAGCGCCCTGGGCCGCCTACCTAATGGACACATTCAGCGTGGTCGCCCAACCGACCGCAGGATGCAGTCTCGCTCCGACACCCGACGGCAGCATCGACCTCGTTCAGGCCCATAAGGTCTTCAACACTGTGACCTTCCTCTGCGCCTCCCGCTACTTCTTCGAGATGGCACGCGTCACGCGACCCGGTGGTCGGATCGTCTTCGACGTGATGACAGAGACCTGCCTGGACCCGGCCGCGGTACGCGCTTGGGCGGCTCAGGGCGGCGCGGGGCACGGCTCCTACCCAGCCGCCATGCCTCGCCGGACATGTGTGGACCTCTTCTCGACCCTCGGCTGCAGCCTGGAGGCCAGTTTCCTGGCGCCCATGGGTGTCGCCTCCACGGAGGTGCTTGTCTTCGGCAAGGGGGCCTGACCCTCAGAAGGCTTCCGCTTGTCAATGGGCGGGGCCGGGGTGGCGTCGACGTATAGGCGGTCGCGGTAGCCGCTGCCGTGGCGGTAGGGCCCGGTGCAGGTGACCAGCACGAGCCGGGGCGCCCCGGTGGTGATGATGAACTCGCCCGGGAGCGCGGCGCCGCGGCGCACGGTGACTGCCCTCACTCGGTAGCCCACAGTGCCAGCCGGGGTGGTGACTGTGACCCGGTCGCCCGGCTTGGCCCGGGTCAGGGGCGCGAAGACGGCAGCCCCGCGCCGGGTGTCGAGATGCCCGGCGATGACGGTGCTGCCCTGCCGGCTGCCCGGCGGAGCGGTGTCCTTCCACCAGCCGGCCGCCTTGCCGTCAATGGGCACGGCCAGGCGCCCATCGGCCCCCGCCGCGACAGGCACCACCGCCGCATCCAGACCCACCCGGAGCAGAGTCAGACGTACCGGTACCCGACCCGCCGCCGAGGTCGTGTGGGCAGTGGACCGCTGGGGCGGCACCGGCAAGAGCGATGACGCCCCAGCGGTGACGGCAGGGCGCGCCGGGACGCTGGCGGCCGCCAATGCGACGACCCAGAGCGACAGTGTGGCCAGCGCCCACAGGGTGTGCCCGGCGCGCCCGCCGGTCACTGGCGGCGCAGGCGCCGACTCACAGCGGCGGTGCCCAGTGCCGCGGCCACGCCGCCGACGGCCAGCCACCCGGCCCCGCCGGTGCCGGCGCTGTCGGAGCCGACGGTGGCCAGGCCGCCGTTGCCGGTGTCGACGGTGATCGGCTTACCCGCGATGACCGCCTCGAACTTGCCGATCTCCTCAGTCTGGGTCTGGTACATCGTGTCGCACATGGCGCGCAGCTCGCCGTGCTCGGCGTGCTTGCGGCACTTGTCCGCATCGGGCAGGAACTCGCGGTGGTGCTGGGCGAAGTCGCGGGAGAGCTCCACGTCGAAGGTGCGGCCCGACAGGCCCGAAAGCCTGTCCAGCATCGGCTTGGTCTCAGGCGGCACGCTCGGCGTCTCATCGGTGCCGTACCAGTTCTTCAACCACGAACGCATCGTGGCGATCTCCTCGGACTGCGTGTCCTTGATCTCCGAGCAGAGGCCCTTCAGATGCGCCCGCGTCGCCTTTTGCACACACAGCTCGGCCATGCGGACACCGCCGAAGTGATGGTCGACGGTCATGGCGAGGAACTCTTTTTCGTTGAACTCGCTGTCGTCGTCCGCGACAGCGGCGGGCGCTGCCGCAAGGGCGAGGCCGACGGTCATCAGCGCGGCCGCACCCACACGGCTCGCGGATATTATCCGGCGGTTCATGCAGACTCCGATCGATCGGTCGGTAGCACGGTGCTGAAAGCCGATTTCCTCGCAACCGGTCGGTAACTGACGCCGGGCCGTGCGATTCACCCGAACGCCCGGCGTGTCCCACTCGCCCAGCGGTCCGCAACGGCTTCCTAGGTGCTCCGCTGTTCGGCGACTCTTCGACCCCGAGCCCGTATGGATCAGTGCTGCCGGCCAGTTCGGCGAGGCGTTGCCTCCCCAGGCGGAAGGAGGCATTCCTCGGCGGCGGATTCCAGGGCGTTCGCCGTATCAGCCCGAAATCCGCGGACCTCGCTGTCGACGGGGTGCCATACGTGCTTCGACCTTGTGGACGGAGGACGGCAGGGCTTTGTGGGTAGAGGTTGTTGCATGCCCGTTGGCCTGGAGTACCCGCTCGCGTGCGTCGGCCCGCCTCGCGTAGTCAGTCTGCCGTCGCCTGCGGGACGAGTTGACGTCGATGGCCCTCAGGGGTTCCTGCGCCGCGCCCCGCGTCCGCGGACGGGGCGGGAGCACCGCCTCCGGGGTCATACCGCCACTCTCAGCGAGGCCCGGCACCGGGAACCGGGGCGCGAGCCGAGAGCGGTCCGATCCCTGGCCGGATCGACGCGGTTCTTACGGCTCGCGCCTCCTGCGAACACGTCACTTCGTGCCGAGGGCTTTCTGTAGCGAGGTGAGGTTGGCTTCCATGACCTCGACGTAGTCATCACCGCGGGACTGCTCGGTGATTCCCTCGACGGGGTCGAGGAGATCGGTCTTCAGGCCGGTGTCCTCGGCGAGGGTCTTCGCCGTCCTGTCACTGGCGAGGGTCTCGAAGAAGACCGTGGTGACCTTGTCGCGCTCGGCGATCTCCTGGAGCTCCTTGATGCGGGCGGGGCTGGGCTCGGACTCGGGGTCCAGTCCGGCGATGCCCTGCTGTTCCAGGCCGTACCGCTGGGCGAGGTAGCCGAACGCGGTGTGGGAGGTGATGAAGACCTTGCCCGCGGAGTTCTTCAGGCCATCGGTGAACTTGGTGTTGAGGCCGTCGAGCTTGTCGACCAGCGCGTCGGTGTTCTTCCTGTAGTCGGCGGCGTTGTCCGGGTCGGCCTTCTCCAGGGCCGCGCCGACGCCCTTGGCGATCTCGGCGTATTTCACCGGGTCCAGCCAGACGTGCGGGTCGAGCGACGAGCCCGTGCCGCCCTCCTCCTCGTCCTCGTCGTTCGCCGTGCCGAGGTCCTCCAGAGTGGTGAGGGCTGTGGCGTCGACGGCGTTCTTCACGCCGGACTGGTCGATGGCCTCGTCGACGGCGGGCTGGAGGTCCTTGAGATAGACGACGAGGTCGCTGTCGCCGATCTGAGCGGTCTGCTGCGGCGTGAGTTCCAGGTCGTGCGGTTCGACGCCGGGCTTGGTGAGAGTCGTGACGGAGACGTGATCGCGCCCGATTTCTTCCGCGAGGTACTGCATGGGGTAGAACGACGCCACCACGTCGACCGTGCCGCCGTCCTCGCGGTCGGCGGCGGTGTCGGAGGTGGAGCAGGCGGACAGGCCGACGAGGGTGAGCGTCACGGCTGAGATGACGGCAGCGGTAGGTATGGGGAGTCGTACGGTCATGAAGCCCAACCCTCAAGCAAAATGGCAACCATTGTCAATAGCAGCTACTAAGCTATTTCGAGGACTGGTAGATGACTGTCGGACTGAAGCCCTCTGGAGAGGGCTCGGAGGTGCGCAGGTGCCCAGGCTGCGGGAATTCATCCTCATGGAGGGTGTCCCTCTCCACGAAACTACTTAGGAGGCATGCACATTTTGCTGGGCGTCACGGATGGCCATGTCGATGAACGCGAGCGCCGCGGATCGGCGTTCGAAGGGGTTGCGGTACAGCGACCGTGTGGACGTGGAGCTCCTGATGCGCAGGCACTCCTCCACGATCTGCTGCCAGTCGTCGTCGAACCTCGTGAGCGCGTACTCTCCGGCCCCTCGCTTCGACGTGATCCGGCCCGTGGTCAGGGTGTAGTGCAGGCGGCTGACGCCGAGGACGCCCCAGGCCGGTCCCCAACTGCCCAGACAGGCAAGGCCCGGTGGAGAGGGAAGCCGTGACGCACGCCGCCACCAGGGTTCCCAATAGTCAGCAAGGTTCCCGCGCGTCCATCCGGCGAGGCCGGCGGGGTCCGTATGGATGTCGATGGCGCCCGGGAGCGGCCCGCGCAGGGCGGTGCCGTGGTCGGCCAGGGTGTGCCAGGTCACGGGGTGGCGGTCACCGTGGGACGTGCGGCTGAACCTGTGCTCGTGGACGTGCGGACCGGGTACAGCCAGCAGCGGGTCCGCGGCGAGCTCGTCCCACGTGACGTACGAGCCGTCGAAGCAGGGGCGGGGATACGCGTCCGCCACATGCGCGTGAACCCGCTCCAGAGCGGTGAGTTGGCGGTCGTTCGGGGGAGCCGCCGTTACGGCCACGAAGTCGATGTCGCTGGCCCCGGGATGGAAGTCGCGCAGAGCCACGGAGCCCACGAGGTACAGGCCTTGGACCAGCCCCGGGAGCGCCGTGTCAACGGCGTGCACGTAGGTCTGGACGACCACGTAGACGGAAGGATCCAGAATCATAGGAGCAGAGGGTGCGCCTCAGTCGTCGTCGGCGCCAGTGTGCATTCCCCGTCCCGTGCGGAGTCGGTCAGTCCTCTTCTGCGATGCGGGGCCTGAGTGCCCACTTCTCCTCGATGCGGCCGTACCGCCAGATCAGCAGCGCGGCGGCCCAGGTGACGACGAAGAGCAGGACGACGGCGTACCCGACGCTGTTGAGATCGATGCGGCCGATCCACTCCCAGAACGCGCCATGCAGAGAAAGCTTCTCCGCGGCGATCGACAGCAGCTCGACCGTGCCGATGAGCAGCGCGGCGGCCACTGACAGGCCGGTGATGGTGATGTTGTAGAAGACCTTGCGGACCGGGTTGGAGAAGGCCCAGGAGTACGCGAAGTTCATGAACGAGCCGTCGATCGTGTCGAGCAAGCTCATCCCGGCCGCGAACAGCACCGGCAGGCAGAGGATCGCGTACCAGGGGATGCCGGCGCCTGCCGCGCCCGCCGCCAGGAAGAGGAGCGAGACCTCGGTTGCGGTGTCGAAGCCGAGACCGAAGAGGAAGCCCAGCGGGTACATGTGCCAGGGCTTGCCGACAGCTCGCGTCGCCCGCCCCAGGATGCGGCTCATCAGCCCGCCGCCGGCGGTGAGCTGTGCCTCCAGGTCGGCCTCGCTGTGGCGACCGGCCCGCATCCGGCGGAAGACGCGCAGGATGCCGATCAGCGCAACGAGGTTGAAAGCGGCGATGACGTAGAGGAAGACCCCCGAGACGGACGTGCCTATGAGGCCGAGCGTCTGCTGCAGCGCGGAGCCGTCATCCTGCACCGGACCGGCGAGGGAGCGCACACCGAGCGCGAAGAGCAGGGCGAGCAGGAAGACGACGGTCGAGTGCCCGAGGGAGAACCAGAAGCCCACGGACAATGGGCGCTGCCCGTCGGAGATCAGCTTGCGGGTGGTGTTGTCGATCGCGGCGATGTGGTCCGCGTCGAAGGCGTGCCGCATGCCGAGGATGTACGCGGTGACGCCGAGGCCGACGCCGAACGCGCCCTGGCTGCCCAGGTCGAAGTGCTGGGGGACGACGACGAGCAGCAGCGTGCCCCAGCCGATGACATGCAAGGCGATGATCGCGGCGGCCAGTCCGCCGGCCCGGGCCCATTCGCGCGGGGTGAGTGCTCCGCGTACGCGCCGGACGAGGCCGGGCTGGGGGTGGGGCGCAACGGTCATAGTCGTGTCCTTGATCCGGGGCGTGCTTACATCGCACTCCATTCTCTATGGCACTTAGTAGTTAGGTGCAAAAGGATTGCAATAACTTCGCCGAGGCTGCTGCCCAGGCTGATGCGGAGCCGCGGGAAGAGGGGGCGAGTCAGTGCCCTGAGTGCCCTTGCCCTGAGTGCCCTGCGTGGCGGCCGTGGTGCTCGTGCCGGCTCGCCGGCTTCCGGTCCTCCGGCATGGGGTGTCCGTCGCGCAGCCCGGACAGGGTCACCGTGACGAGCCGGTCGGCCGCCGCTTCGGAGGGTAGAGCGGCAGCGGCCGTGAGGGCGTGGAGGCAGTACGTAGCCAGCTCATCGGGCGCGATGTCGTCACGGAAGACACCGATCTGCGCACCCTCGGCCAGCAGGTCCCGGACCATGCCGTGGAGCTGCTGCTGGGCTCGGACGACGCGCTCGTCCCGGTGAAGGAACGCCGAGAGTTCGGTGCCGTGGTGCCCGCGGGACTGGCGTGAGATGTGAGCGAACGCCCTCAGGACCGCCTCGAGTTGTTCGCCGGCTCCATCGGTCTGATCGCGGACCTCCGCCAGCTGTCCCAGGTGTTCGGTGATCTGGCGGTCGTGCCAGGCGAGCAGGATCGCCTCGACGTCCGGGAAGTACTTGTACAGCGTGGCCCGTCCGATGCCGGCCTTCTCGGCGATCTGCGACATCGTCACCGACCGCAGGCCGTGCTCGGCGGCCAGCTCCGCGGTGGTGTTCAGGATCGCGTCGCGCACGGCGCGGCGGTGCGCCTCGATCGTCTCGTTCCACAGCTTCGGCACTGGGCCAGTGTACGTGGCGGCGATGT
The DNA here is from genome assembly GCF_014495685.1 of Streptomyces sp. TRM68367. Lineage (GTDB taxonomy): Bacteria > Actinomycetota > Actinomycetes > Streptomycetales > Streptomycetaceae > Streptomyces. The sequence continues at coordinate 207,043 of NZ_JACTVI010000002.1, forward strand.
CGATACGCCCTGGTTGACATCGTAGACATCGTGTCTCGTAAACTGCGGCTGCTGCGAATCGCATGACATCCACGCACCGTGAGGGACACGCACATGGCCGACTCACCTTCTCGCCCCGACGCCGCCAGTCATGGGCCCGGACCCGCGGCGCATCCCGGCATGCCGCGCTGGGCGAAGACGCTCGCGATCGCCGCCAGTGCCGCCCTGCTTGTGGCGTTCGTGCTCATGCACGTGCTCGGCGGCAGCATGGGAAACCACTGATCGCGATGACCATGAACCCTCGCCTCCGCAAGTTCGCGCTCACCGCGCACGTCATTTCGTCGGTCGGCTGGCTCGGTGCCGTCGTCGTCTTCCTCGCCCTCGCCGTAGCCGGTCTGACCAGTCAGAACGCCCAGACGGTGCGCGGCGCCTATCTCGCGATGGAGCTGACCGGCTGGCTGGTCCTGGTCCCGTTGAGCCTCGCCTCACTGCTCACCGGGGTTGTCCAGGCCCTGGGTACCTCGTGGGGCCTGTTCCGCCACTACTGGGTCCTGTTCAAGCTGCTGATCACCGTTGTCGCGACCATTCTGCTGCTGGTGCACATGCAGGTGGCCGGCCACGTCGCCGATGTCGCAGCCGAGACGAACCTGTCCAGTAGCGATCTCGTCGGGATGAGAATCCAGCTGCTGGCCGACGCCGCCGCTGCCCTGCTGGTACTGCTCGTGGCCGTCACGCTGTCGGTGTACAAGCCGAGGGGCCTGACCCGTTACGGATGGCGCAAGCAGCACGAGCCGCGAGTCCAGAAGCAGCCCGCAGCCCGAGGCGACCAGGCAGCAGGTCTGACCGTCTCCTGATACCGGGACAAGGTAAACGCGCCTGGCCTGCAACCGCCGAGGCCTGTCTTCCGGAGGCCGTCGACCGGGCGCACCTCGCCTGGAGTGGTACGACGAAATGGGGGGCGGGGATCAGTCTGGTGCCGCTTCGATCAGCGAGAACGCGGAGGGAGGCGGCAGCGGAGTGACGCCGGTGAGGGAGAAGGCCGGTGGGCTCGCGCAGGTCCTCGAAGTCCGCGCGGAAGGGGTGCCTGTCGGCCTTCGAAGCTGGGGTCAAGAAGCAAGCGGCGCCAGCTCGGAGAAGGTCTTGCCGCCGTCACGCGATTCGTACAGGCCCGTCATCGTCGCGGCGAGGATGTGGTTGGCGTTCACGGCGGTCAATGCCTGGGGCTGCCCGCCGGGCACGGTCGTGAGCTCCTTCCACGTCTTGCCGCCGTCCGCGCTGCTGCTCAGCTTCCCGGACGTGCCGATGCCGAAGAGAGACTTCTCCGAGGGCCAGGACACAAACGCCTGGACCGGCTCGGCACCCTTGCCGAAGGTACGGCCGCCGTCGGTGCTGGTGACGACGCCGTCCGCGGTGGTGGCCAGCAGCTTGTCCCCGGAGGGGTTCACCGCGAGGTCGAGGGCGTTCAGCGTCGCCCGGTCGTCCCAGCTCTTGAGGTCGCCACTGACCCGGATGCGTCCGCCCTCGTATCCGTAGACGGTGCCCTTGGCCGAGTCCAGGGAGTGGAAGTCGGCCTCCCCGGACAGGGACCGGGACGACCAGGTGCGGCCCGCGTCCTTGGTTTCGATCAGGCCGACGTTGCCGGGACGGTCGCTGCCCGGGGCGCCGTGTCCGCTGGCGACGAAGGTGTTCTCGCCGATCACGGTGAAGCCCATGAAGTCGTCCTTGCGGTCGCCGACGAGTTTCGGCTCCTGTCCCTTGGCCACGGTGTAGAGGCCGCTGTGGGTGGCGACGTAGACGCGTCCGTCAGCGGGATCGACGCCCAGGCCATGCACATGGGACAGCGCCCCCGACGACTGCGATGCATTCGCTGCGGCATCCGTGTCGGAAGAGCCGCCTCCGCAGGCGGCGAGGACCAGAGCGGCGACGGACGCGCCCGCGATGGCGAGCACGGGGCGGATGGCGGGGCGTGCGGTCACGGAAGTTCCTGTGGTGGTACGGCGATTGGCGTTCAGGGCCTGCTGGCGGCGAAGAACGGCATGGAGTCCAGCGGGACGATCTCCACATTCTTGCCGGTACGGGGCGCGTGGATGGCCTTGCCGTTGCCGACGTACATGCCGTTGTGCTGGGTGCTGTTGTACCAGTAGATGATGTCGCCGGGCTGCAGATCCGACTTGGCTACTTTACGACCGGCGTCGTACTGCTGTTGGACGGTACGCGGCAGTGAGACGCCCGCCGCGCGCCAGGCGGCGCCGGTCAGTCCCGAGCAGTCGTAGGAGTTGGGGCCGGTCGCGCCCCACTCGTAGGGCTTGCCGAGCTGCGCGTACGCGAAGTCCAGCGCGACCTTGCCGCGGCCGCTGGCCGGGCCGTTGTAGGTGGCCGGCGCGTCGCTGGCACCCGCGGCGGCGTCCTCACGCTCCTGATCGGCTTCCATCTTGGCGCGCTGGGCGGCGGTCAGGCTGTTGAGGAGCTTGCGCGCCTTCGTGAGCTTGTCCTGGACCTCGTCCTTCGTCTTGGCGGCCTTGGTGCGGGTCTCCTCCAGGGCCTTCAGGCGCGTCTGGGCGGCCAGGCGCTCCTGCGTGAGTTCGCGCTGCTTGTCCTGCATCGCGCTCAGCGCTTCGGCCTGCCGGTTGCTCGTACGGTCGAGTATCTGGGCCTTGTCGAGGTAGTCGTCCGGATCGCCCGACAGGAAGAGCTGCACGCTCGGGTCGATGCCGCCGCTGCGGTACTGCGCGGCCGCCAGCGGGCCTATCTTGTCGCGCAGCTCGTTGATCTCCTGCTGCTTGCGGGCCAGCCGGTCCTGCGCGCGGTCGGCCTCGCGCTGCAGTTTCTTCTGCTTCTCGCGGATGGCGTTGTACTCCTCGGTGGGGGCCTCGGCCTCCTCGTAAAGCCGCTCCACCTCCTCGCGCACTTCCTCCACGGTGGGGTTGGGGGCCGCCTGGCTCTGCGTCGGCAGCAGGCTGACCGCGCCGGCCGCCATGCCGAGGGTGGCTATTCGAGCACGGCTGGGCGGTTTCGGCCGCCGGTGCGATCCCATCGTGGGGTGACTCCTCTGCGCGTCTGTGGACCGAGCGACGGACTCTGTCCTGTCCGTCGGGCCGAGGCCAGTCAGCTTCGGCACTGTCCCCGTAGACCGGACGCTGGGCGCGGACCCCAGCCCGCGCCCAGCGCCGCATTCATCGAGCGGGTTAGAACTTAGTAGCTTCGTATTACGCATCGCAAGTGAACCCGAGCCACAGCGGCCTCACGAGGAGCTGAAAAGTCCCGGCGTCAGCCGAGACCTGGCGGGCAGGCGACCAGCAGCGGCAGCAGTGGCACCGTCACGACCGCAGCCGCCGCGGAACCCCACAGGGCGGGGTGCGGGGCCTTGCGGGGGCCGAGGACTCGCTTCAGGCGGATCAGGACGTTCTGGCCGCCTGCCGCCAGCGCGCCCTTCGGAGTGCGGGCCGAGGCCATCTCGTACATCGCCGTGGCCAGCACCTCGTGGGAGTGGCTTCGCAGTGCGCGGTCGTCCGCGATCATCTCCAGCAGGAGCGCTGTCTGCTCCCGGGCATGGCGGGCCAGCGGCAGCCACCGGAACACCGAGTAGAACGCTTCCACGGCGGCCAGGAACAGGTGGTGGCGACCCGCGATGTGGGCCTGCTCGTGCTCCAGTACGGCGGCGAGCTGCTCGGGCGTCAGTTCGCGTACGGCCGCGTCGCTGATCACGATCCGGGGATCACGGCCGGGCAGACAGTAGGCGGCGGGCACGTCGTACGGCAGGACGGTGGCGCTCAGCCGGGCCGAGTGGCGGCCCACCAGGTCGACGGCATCCCGGTGCTCTGTCCGCACCCGACGGGCTCGTACGACATGGAAGACGAAGCTTGCCACCAGGGCGATCCCGATCGCGGCGGGGACGCCGACGGCAAGCCGGTCCGCGGTGTTCGGGTCGGGCTGAGCCGTGCCCACGTCCAGTCCGCAGGTGTGCAGCAGGCCCACCAGGCCCGCGTGCAGGTGTTCGGCCGGCGTGGCCAGGCTGTACGCGGCGAGCGCGGCCCCGATCGAGAAGGAGACCGCCAGGGCGTGCCACACCGCTGCCGCCAGCGCGGGGGCCCGGTGCTGCCAGCTGCCGCGCAGCATGAGGCGCGGGGCGACGAACCCCACCGCTGCCGTGTAGCCGACCAGGGCCGGCGCCGCGTTCACGGGTTCGCCTTGTCCTGTCGTCCCGCGGTCCGCAGGGCCTTGCGCAGGGCGGCCATCTCGTCATCGGACATGTTCGAGACGAATTCGACCAGCGCGGCCGGGCGGTCCTTGCTCTCTCCCAAACCGTCCTCCATGAGTGCGGCGGCGTACGCCTCTCGGCTGCGCACAGGTGTGTACAGCCAGGCGCGACCCTGCTTGCCCCGCAGCAGCCAGCCCTTGGAATACAGGATGTTGGTGACGGTCATCACCGTGGTGTACGCGACGGGACGGGTCTTGTTGATGTCATCGACTATGTCGCGCACGGTCGCCGGACGGTTCCACGTCCAGAGACGATCCATGATCTCTGCCTCGAGATCTCCCAGCCGTCGCATCGCCCTGACTTCCCTTCGCCACCGAGTACGCAAGGCCATAGTAGACGGCCGCTCGGTCGGGCTTTCGGTGCGAGGTGAAACGTCACGCCCGCCCGGTGAGTTAGTAACCCGCCTCGTCGATCGCCTCGCGCACCCGGGTGTCGTCGAGCGAGGTGGTGGACGTCACGGTGACCCGGCCCGTGGAGACGTCGACCTGTACGTCGACGACGGTCTCGAGTGTCGAGACCTCTTCCTTAACGGCATTCTCGCAGTGGCTGCACGTCATGCCGGACACGGAATACTCGGTCGTCAATACGTCGGACATGGTTCCTCCCGCCGAGAGCTATAATACCCTGGGCGGGTATCACGTCTCCGTGTCTACTCTCGTGGCCTCCGGGATGCAAGAGGCTGATGATCTATGCCTACGATGAGGCCGTGACCCGCTTCGGACAGCTCGCTCGACCGCACTCGACGGTGCGGTCCGGTGGGCTGCTCGTCTGCGCCCTGCTGCTGGGCCTGCTCGGCATGCACGGACTCGGGCCGGTTCCCGAGGTCACCGCTGCCTCGGGGCACGACCGGATGGTGTCGGTCGCGCACACGGACGTCATGGCATCGATGCCGGGCGAGTGCGATCACGGCGAGGGCGGTTGTCCGGGCCACACGGATCATGCCGACGCGACCTGTGCTTCGGCGTCCGTCGCCGGAGGCCCCGTGGTGGCACCGGCGCTCCTGCCCGACGTGGCGGCCTGCGCCGGCGCGGTGAACGTGCCTGCCTCTTCGGCCGGCAGCGATCCCGACGGCGGCCGCGCTCCGCCCTCACTCTCCGAACTCCAGCTCCTGCGGATATAGAGCGACCCGCGCGACGCCGTACGCCCACAGGGGCGGCGCCGCGTTCCGGTATGCCCCTCACAGATCCGAACGCAGGAGTTCACTTCATGACCGCACACCGCAAGCTCATCCGCCGTACCGCTCTCGCCGCCACCGCAGGAGTGGCAGCCCTCGTGCTCTCCGCCTGTGGCGGCGGAGGGCACGACATGGGGTCCATGGGCTCCGACTCCGCCAGCCCGTCCACGTCCGCCTCGGCTGAGGCCGGCAAGCACAACGACGCCGACGTCTCCTTCGCCACGGAGATGATCCAGCACCACCGTCAGGCCGTCGAGATGGCCGACCTGGCTGCCGACCGCGCCTCTTCGCAGGAGGTCAAGGACCTCGCCACGAAGATCAAGGGGGCGCAGGACCCGGAGATCAAGGCCATGTCCGGCTGGCTCACCTCGTGGGGCGAGGAGGTCCCCGCGGACATGTCCGGCATGGAGGGTCACGACATGGGTGACATGTCGTCCATGCCCGGCATGATGAGCAGCGAGGACATGGACAAGCTGGAGAAGGCCTCCGGCGCCGAGTTCGACAAGATGTTCCTCGAAATGATGGTCGAGCACCACGAGGGTGCCATCACGATGGCCAAGACGGAGAAGGCCAACGGCGAGTACGGTCCCGCCGTGAAGCTCGCGGACGACGTGATCACGGCCCAGACCGCCGAGATCGAGCAGATGAACAAGATGCTCGGCAAGAGCTGACGCAGCGGCAGAAACGGTGCGGCCGGGCGGTGCATACTGCCGTCCGGCCATGCCGTTTTTCTGTTCCCGGAGGACGTCTCGCGGGGCCGAACAAGGCGTTTGCGAACGATGAAGTCCCCAGCCGTTAGGTGTGATTGGTCCCATCGGGTGACCCTGACACCGTCATGTGGCTGGGTTCACGCGATGTTCTCTTGAGACGGCGTGCCAGGGCCTCGCGATCAGGTTAGGATCACAACGTGATTACGGCCTTGTCTCCTTCTCGTATGCCGAGGAGCCGCTCATCAGCGGCTTTGTGGCGTGTGCTGGGGCTGGGCCTGTTCCTCTTCGGTCTGCTGTATACGCATGCCGTCAGCCCTGACACGACGGTGAGTCACCTCGCCTCCGACAAGGGCGTCTCGGCGTCGGGCGTCCATTTCGAGCCAAGTGCCGAACATGAGAACGTTGCGAGTGCCACGGCGATGCAGGTGGCGGATGAGCAGCCGGACGGCCATCACGACGGCCACGGACAGCAGCACGCCGATGCGGACTGTGCGATGGGGCAGCCTTCCCAGGGGCCCGCTGTGTCTGTGCCCTGCCTGTCTCCGCTGAGCTCGGAGAGCGGCGACGAGGCGCCCGGCTTCGCGCCCGCCCGTCACGCCACCGCGGCACGGGACTTCGCGGCCCCGAGAACCCAAGCGGCGGACTCCGCGGTTCTTCGTATCTAGGTCAGCGCCTTCCGAACCGGTCGACCCTTACCGGGATTTCTGGACTCGGCCCAAGGCCGCGTCACGTCTTCTCCCGGCGACCGGTCCATGGCGTCTGACCTCCTGCGCACAGCGCCCCACAGCGTGGCGCGGGGATGGTCGACGGCTCTCTTCCCTCACCCCCCACCGATCCCTGCCTTGACCGGGAGAGTTCCCGTACGGGCGGTGACCGCCGCGCGGAGGATCTGTGCCGCCCACCCTTGCCCTTTCCCGTGCCGACGCCTCATGCGTACGTCCGCTTCGGAGGAGCCGGCTCGTCCGGGTCACGCTGTACGCCCTGCTGTTCGTGCTGCTGACGTGCCTCGGCGATCAACGCCATGCGCCTGAGTCGCCCGCTCGATTGGCCGCGGCGTCGAGTGAAGTCCCTCTGCCTGTGGAGGGCTCCGACGGTGAGAATGTCGACCCGTCCGAGTCTCCCGACCGTTGCCACGGCCCTCGCCTCGCGCAGGCCGTCTCCCCGCAGTCGTCCCCTCGGGTCCCGCCGCCCGCCGTCGCCGCGCTGTCGCTTACGGGCGCCACAGCAACTCCCGTGCGCCAGCCCCCTGGCGCCGTCCGAAGAGTGCTGCCCAGCGGCGGCCGGTCCGCTCTCACCGCCATCTGCCGGTGGCGCATATAGGAGCCGCCCCGTGGGTCGGCCCTGGTCGCCCCGCCGCGCGGCGCGCCTTGGCCGTCGCGCGAGATGAGCATCCCGCACGCGTCCCTATCGATACGAGAGCGAAATACATGCACTCCGTGACCAAGAGTGACCTCACTCCCACCGGATCCGGCTCCGCCCTTCGGGGGCTTGTCGGCAACACCCCGCTACTGCGCGTCTCCCAGCCCTTCACCGAGCCGGACCGTGGCTTCTGGGCGAAGCTGGAGGGCTTCAACCCCGGCGGCATCAAGGACCGTCCGGGTCTGCACATGGTCGAGCGTGCCCGTGCCCGCGGCGACTTGCAGCCGGGCGCCAGGATCATCGAGTCAACCAGCGGAACTCTCGGTCTGGGGCTCGCCCTGGCCGGAATGGTCTACGGGCACCCCGTCACCCTGGTGACCGACCCGGGGCTGGAGATGTCCATGACCCGGCTGCTGACCGCGTACGGGGCCCAGGTCAATCTCGTCTCCGAACCGCACCCCACCGGGGGCTGGCAGCAGGCCCGCCGTGACCGGGTCGCCAAGCTGATGGAGCAGCACCCCGGCTCGTGGTGCCCTGATCAGTACAACAACCCCGACAACACCACCGCGTACACCCCGCTCGCCCTCGAACTGGCCACGGAGCTTGGCCACATCGACGTGCTGGTGTGCAGCGTGGGCACCGGCGGACACTCCGCCGGAGTTTCCCGCGTACTCCAGCAGCTCTACCCGGGCCTCAAGCTGGTCGGGGTCGACACCATCGGGTCGACGATCTTCGGCCAGCCCGCCCGCCCCCGCCTGATGCGGGGCCTGGGCTCCAGCATCTACCCGCGCAATGTCGCCTACGACAACTTCAGCGAGGTGCACTGGGTCGCCCCGGCGGAGGCGGTGTGGACCTGCCGTCAGCTGGCCGCCTCCCACTACGCCACCGGCGGCTGGAGCGTCGGCGCGGTGGCGATGGTCGCCGGCTGGCTGGCCCGCACCCTGCCCGCGGACACCCGGATCGCGGCGATCTTCCCCGACGGCCCGCAGCGCTACCTCGGCACGGTCTACGACGACGACTACTGCGCTGCCCACGGCCTGCTCGACGCCCCGCCCGCGCCCGAACCGGAGGTGATCGGCCGCCTGGACGAGAAGGAGGTCACCCGCTGGACGCGGTGCGAAAGCGTCATGGACCCGCTCACGCTGGCCGACTCGGAGCCGCGGTCCGACATGGCCGGTCCGCTCGACGCATACGACGCGGAAGCCGGGGCGTCCGTGGACAGCGACGCCGCCGAGCAGCACGACGACGTCGATGTGCTCGCGGAGGGGAACCGGTGAGGTCGACCATCGCACAGGTTCGTTCCTACGAACGCAGCGTCCAGTTGTTGATGGTGAATCAGTTCACCATCAACCTCGGCTTCTACATGCTGATGCCGTACCTGGCCGCGCATCTGGCAGGTCCCGTGGGGCTGGCGGGCTGGCTGGTCGGGCTGATCCTCGGCGTACGCAACTTCAGCCAGCAGGGCATGTTCCTCCTCGGCGGAACGCTGGCCGACCGGCTCGGCTACAAGCCCATGATCATCGCCGGGCTGATGCTGCGCATCGTCGGCTTCGCGACCCTCGGACTCGTGGAGTCCGTACCCGCCCTGCTGGCCGCTTCGGCGGCGACGGGGCTGGCCGGGGCGCTGTTCAATCCCGCCGTACGAGCCTATGTCGCGGCGGACGCGGGTGAACGGCGCGTCGAGGCGTTCGCGCTGTTCAACGTCTTCTACCAGGCCGGGATCCTGCTCGGCCCGCTGGTGGGCATGCTGCTGACCGGCGTGAGTTTCCGCGTCACGTGCCTTGTCGCGGCCGGGATCTTCGCTCTGTTGAGCATCGTCCAGATCCGGGCCCTGCCCGCTCGCCGGGGCGACGACGCCAAGCGCGGACAGGACCAGGAGGGCGTGCTGTCCCAGTGGCGGGGCATCGTGGCCAACCGGCCGTTCCTGCTGTTCTCGGTTGCCATGATCGGCTTCTACGTCATGCAGTTCCAGGTCTATCTCGCCCTGCCGCTGGAGGTACGGCGCCTGGGTGGCGACGGGACGTTCGGCACGGGGGCGGTGGCGGTGCTGTTCGCCGTCTCGGGCCTGAGCACCATCCTCTTCCAGACCAAGGTGACCGCCTGGTGCAAGGCCCGCATGGAACCGGGCCGCGCGCTGACCTGGGGGCTGCTGACCATGGGGCTGGGGTTTGTTCCGCTGCTGGTGGCCACCGCGGTCCCGGTACTGGACGGCGGCGTGGGGCTGTGGCTGCTTGCGGCCGTGCCGCCGGCACTGTCCGCGCTGCTCCTCGCGATCGGCACCATGATCGCGTACCCCTTCGAGATGGACACCATCGTCCGCCTCTCCGGCAACCGCCTCGTCGCCACCCACTACGGCCTGTACAACACCATCTGCGGCATCGGCATCACCCTCGGAAACCTGCTGACGGGTGCTGCGCTCGACGCCGCCCGGGCCGCAGGGATGTCCGCGCTGCCATGGGTGGCGCTGATCGCACTCGGCCTCGCCTGCGCGGCCGCCCTCTACGGGCTGCACCGCACGGGCCGCCTGGCACCACCGGTGCGCGAGGCGCAGCCAGAGCCTGCGACCGCATAACACGACGTCCTGTGCTGGAGGGGGCGGACGAGTTCGCTTCCGTCCCCTCCGGCCGGCACGCCCACGTCGATGGTTGGGCGTGTGCGCCCACGGACGCAGGCACCGCCGGGCGCTCGCCCGCCCGTGCCACTGCCATCTGGCCCGGCACGTCATCTGGCGTCAGGACGTACTCGCCCATCACGCCGCCGTCGAGTCGACCCGTGCGCGGGCGCGCCGCGTTACGTCTCCATGCCGGCCGCACTCCTCCAGCACCCGCAGAACCCCATCGCAAGCCGCCACCACCTTCGGCCGCCGAGACGGCCGTCCGCCAAGCAACAGGTAAGGACTGAAGACCACCGTGAGCCCGAAACCTGCCGTACTGATCGCTGAAGAGCTGTCGCCCGCCACCGTCGACGCACTCGGTCCGGACTTCGAGATCCGGCACTGCAACGGCGCCGACCGAGCCGAGCTCATCCCGGCGATCGCCGACGTCGACGCGATCCTCGTGCGCAGCGCCACCAAGGTCGACGCCGAGGCCATCGCCGCGGCCAAGAACCTGAAAGTCGTCGCCCGCGCCGGTGTCGGCCTGGACAACGTCGACGTATCCGCCGCTACTCAGGCCGGCGTGATGGTCGTCAACGCCCCCACGTCCAACATCGTCACGGCCGCCGAGCTCGCCTGCGGCCTGCTGATCGCCACCGCACGCCACATCCCGCAGGCCGACACCGCCCTGAAGAACGGCGAGTGGAAGCGCAGCAAGTACACGGGCGTGGAGCTGAGCGAGAAGACCCTCGGCGTCGTCGGCCTCGGCCGCATCGGTGTCCTGGTCGCCCAGCGCATGTCCGCCTTCGGCATGAAAATCGTCGCCTACGACCCGTACGTACGGCCCGCACTGGCCGCGCAGATGGGCGTCAAGCTGCTCTCACTGGACGAGCTGCTCGAGGTCTCGGACTTCATCACCGTGCACCTGCCCAAGACCCCGGAGACGCTGGGCCTGATCGGCGAGGAGGCGCTGCACAAGGTCCAGCCGCACGTCCGGATCGTCAACGCCGCGCGCGGCGGGATCGTCGACGAGCAGGCGCTGTTCAACGCGCTGAAGGAGGGGCGGGTCGCGGGCGCGGGCCTGGACGTGTATGCGCAGGAGCCCTGCACGGACTCCCCGCTCTTCCAGTTCGACCAGGTCGTGTGCACCCCGCACCTCGGCGCCTCCACGGACGAGGCCCAGGAGAAGGCGGGCATCGCCGTCGCCAGTTCCGTCCGGCTCGCGCTCGCGGGCGAGTTGGTCCCCGACGCGGTCAACGTGCAAAGCGGCGTCATCTCGGAAGACGTACGGCCCTGGCTTCCGCTCGCCGAGAAGCTCGGCCGGATCTTCACCGCCCTGGCGGGCGAGGTCGCCGTCCGGCTCGACGTCGAGGTGTACGGCGAGATCATCCAGCATGATGTCAAGGTCCTCGAACTCTCCGCGCTCAAGGGCGCCTTCGAGGACGTCGTCGACGAGACCGTCTCCTACGTCAACGCCCCGCTCTTCGCCCAGGAGCGCGGCGTCGAGGTCTGCCTGACCACCAGCTCCAAGTCCCCTGACCACCGCAATGTGGTGACCGTGCGCGGCACGCTCTCCAGCGGCGAGGAGGTCGCGGTCTCCGGCACGCTGGCCGGCCTCAGGCACATCCAGAAAATCGTGTCGGTGGGTGAGCACGGCATCGAGGTCCCGGTCGCCGACCACATGGTCTTCCTGCGCTACACCGACCGCCCGGGCATCGTCGGCACCGTCGGCCGGATCCTCGGCGAGTCGGGCCTCAACATCGCCGGGATGCAGGTCTCCCGCCTGGACGAGGGCGGCGAGGCGCTGGTCGTGCTGACCAACGACAACGACGTCCCGACCGACGTCCTCAGCGAAATCGCCCAGGAGATCGGCGCTACCTCGGCCCGCTCAGTCAACCTCGACTGACCGACAGCACCCGCTGAACGGCACGGAGTGCCGTTCAGCGGGTGACCGGGTACTGGGCGTCCGAGCGGTTTCGGTGCAGGGCACCCTTTTTCTCCCACCCCCTACCTGGTACGGAAGCAACGGAGCCCCCGGCCGGTTGAGGCCAGGGGCTCCGAGAGTTCATGGAGGGCCAGGCTGGTCTAGTACCAGTTGTTGGCCTGCCAGAACTGCCAGGCGCCGCAGGGGCTGTCGTAGCGGCTGTTCATGTAGTTCAGTCCCCACTTGATCTGGGTGGCCGGGTTGGTCGCCCAGTCGGCGCCGGCGGAGGACATCTTGGAGCCGGGCAGCGCCTGCATGAGGCCGTAGGCGTCGGACGTGGGGTTGTCCGCCTGGTAGTTCCAGCTGGACTCGCGCTCCACGATGTCGCTGAAGCACTGGAACTGGTCGGCGGGCACCATCTGGCGCGCCATCGCCTGCACCTCTGCGGCGGTGTACGCGCTCTGGACCGGGAAGGAGGAGGAGTCACGGGCCGAGCGGCTGACGGCCTCCTGCTGGGCCTCCTCCCGCTCCTTGGCGAGCTTCTCCGCCTCGGCCTTCTTCTCCGCAGCGTCCTTCTTGGCCGCCGCATTCTTGGCCGCCTGCTTGCGCGCCGCCTCTTCGGCGGACTTCTTTGTCGCGGTGTCCGCGGCGATGGCCTGGGAGTCGGCCTGCTGAACCAGCGAGCTGCTCTGGACCTGGGCCTGCTGGCCCGCGGGTATGTCCGAGAGGAGGGTCGCGTCGGCCGCGGTCGCATCGAAGTCGTTCGATGACTGCGTGGTGTTGCCCGGGGCAACACCCGCGACGGCGCCGACAGTCGTGACTGCGGTGGCGGAGGCCACTGCGAATCCCCGGATCCGGCTCACACGGTTTCCTTCCAGCATCGCCCGCTCTGGGTTGGGTGACCTGACGGGCGCGATTGTGCCCCCTGGCGCTGGCCTCCGTCGCTGACAGGTCACGGGAGGCACGGGCCCGGTGCGCAACTCCCTTGCGGGGAGTGCCGCGTGGTGATCTCGGGCGGCATGCGGCGACTCGCTATGTAGCTCTGGGGTCTCGTGTTGTCACGGGTACTGCTGTGTCGCATGCGGGGCCTGACGAAACCCAGACTCTGCCGGATCGGGACGCCGTGAGGCAATGCCGAGTTGCATGGGAAACCTCACATCCCTTTTGCCCTGACGCCTGGTTGGACATCGGTCGGATCCAGGCCCTCTTGCGGTCATCGACTCCGCGAGCGGGAAGCGGCCGACGGTCGTGTCTCTCTTCTGGTGCGCCGGGGCGTTGCTGTGTTCACCGGTCGGGGTTCATCGGCCGCGTTCGCCGCTGGTTTCGATGATGCGGCCGACGACGACGGCGTCGCCGTCGGCCCTGCGTGCCTGGTCGGCGATGTGGCGGGCGCTGACCAGGGACTCCTTCGGCTTGTGGCGCAGGCGCTCCGCAAGACCGGCGCCTGCGGGCTATGCGCATCGGCGTAGCGCGGGTCACATTCCAGGGTTATCGGATCTTGCCGTCCGGTGATGTGCCACACAGCTGATTTGTCCCTTACTAGGCTGAATAGTGGGCGAAGATTGCAGTAAATGGAGATGTTTTCGTCTCATGGCTTAGGTGGTGGTTTGCGTGCCAGAGTCCGGAGCGATGGAAAGGCGGACAGGTGGGTGTTGTATGCCACTTGCGTAGTGCAGGTAGGCCTCTTCGCCGAGGGTCGCCTGGTGGTCGTTTTGAGGTGATTTGGCCGCAGGGGTCGTAGGTGCCAAGGAGGTCGGGATCCAAGTGCCCGGCTACGACCCTGACTAGTAGAACGGCCCTTTGAGTAATGGAGGGAGCGCGGGTACCAAGGGCCCTCCCGGCATGTGGCTTGTGTGCCGGGTCCATTCATGCCCGGAGGTAATCCCGAATGTCCCAGCGCACTCGCTCCCACAATTCCGGCTCGTCCCTGCTCCGTACTCGGGCTGCCGTCATAGCCGTCGGCCTCGGAGCGTCGGCGGTGCTCGGCGTGGGTACCGCGGTGGCTGTGGAAGCCGGCAAGACCGCCTCCGCGCTGACCGGCTCGGCTACCGCCCAGGCCGCTGAGAAGTCCGCCAAGCAGGCGGCAGCCGTCAAGAAGGCCGCGAAGAAGGCGCCCTCATGGGTCGCCCCGGTCAAGAAGTACAAGCTCACGGCGGGCTACGCCCAGACGGGCAGCAGGTGGTCGTCGACCCACTCCGGCCAGGACTTCGCCGTGCCCCTCGGCACCCCGGTCGGCGCCGTGCGCGGCGGTACCGTCGTCAAGGCCGGCCCGAACGGCGGCGGGGACGGACCGGCGTACGGCAACGCCATCGTGATCAAGCACGGCAACGGGACGTACTCGCAGTACGCGCACCTGTCCCGGATCGACGTGAAGGCCGGGCAGACCGTGAAGACCGGGCAGACCATCGCCCGGTCCGGCAACACCGGCAACTCCAGCGGTCCCCACCTGCACCTCGAGATCCGTACGAGCCCGAACTTCGGCACCGCGATCAACCCCCTCGCGTTCCTGCGCTCGCAGGGCCTCACCGTCTGACGCGCGGTCCGAGGCACAGTCCGAGGCGTGGGCCATGGTGCTCGCGCGCATCAGGACGCGGCTGTCAGGCGCCCGCGTGCGCCCGGTGACAGGTCGGCGGCGATCTCGGGGACATCGTGGCCCCTCAGCGTGCGGACGTACGCGGCCACGTCGTCGTCGACGACCTGGGGCCGTCGGTGGTGGGACCGCGCCCGCGGGCGGATGCCTGGACTTCGAGGACTTCTCGCGGATGTATGTGCGGACTCCGACATGTCGGTGAAGAACGCGAACGGGGCGGCGCCGTGCCCGGAGGTGCGAGGTCGCCGGTTTCACGCTCAGACAGTCGGCCAACAGATGAAGCGATGTGCGCGGTCGGCCCAACTCGCGGAGGCCTGGTTCTGATCCCCGTAGCGGCGCATTCGTCTGGATCGGCGGGTTCCCCCGGGTGGTACCGCGGTACGACGTCCTTCGCCCGGGACAGCACCCAGGTACCACGGGTGGAGCCGCCCTCGTTCCTAGCGTGGGCGGCGACGCCAGCCGGTGACGGTCCGGTGGCTGGGACCAGGGAGATTCGATGATCGAGGCGCATGAGCTGACGAAGCGGTACGGGGAGAAGACGGCGGTGGACCGGCTCGACTTCACGGTCAAGCCTGGTTCCGTCACCGGCTTCCTCGGGCCCAATGGTGCAGGGAAGTCCACGACCATGCGGATGATCGTGGGCCTGGACGCCCCCACCGGCGGCACGGTCAGCGTCAACGGCCGTCGTTACGCCCAGCACGCTGCCCCGCTGCAGGAGGTCGGTGCGCTGCTGGAGGCCAAGTCGGTCCATCCCGGCCGCTCGGCCTTCGCCCACCTGATGGCCCTGGCCCACACCCATGGCATCCCGCGCCGCCGGGTGGAAGAGGTCATCGAGCTGACGGGGCTTGAGTCGGTGGCGAAGAAGCGTGCCGGGGCGTTCTCGCTGGGCATGGGCCAGCGGCTCGGCATCGCCGCCGCGCTGCTCGGCGACCCGGCGACGGTCATGCTGGACGAGCCGGTCAACGGTCTCGATCCCGAGGGTGTGCTGTGGATCCGCACCCTGCTCACCGATCTGGCTGCCGAGGGCCGCACCGTTTTCGTCTCCTCGCACCTGATGAGCGAGATCGCGCTGGTCGCCGACCACCTCATCGTCATCGGCCGGGGCCGGCTGCTCGCCGATACCACCGTGCACGACCTGGTGCGCCAGGCGGGCGGCGAGACCGTGAAGGTGGCCAGTGCCGACCCCGCCCGCCTGCGCGAGCTTCTCGCCGGTCCGGGCGTCGAGATCACCGGCCACGCCGGCTCCGAGGAGCTGCAGGTTACCGGTGTGTCGGCGCGCACGATCGGGATCAAGGCCGCCGAGGCCGGGATCGCCCTGTTCGAACTCACCCCCAGGGCCGTCTCCCTGGAGACGGCGTTCATGGACCTCACCAGTGACGCCGTCGAGTACCACGGCAGCACGCCTCATGACCGCCAGGGCTCCGTCAGCGAGGTCGCCACCGTTGAGAAGACCGGGAGCGCAGTATGAGCACCGTCACCCAGGCCCCTGCCTCCGCGAACCCCCCGCAGCGGGCCACGCGCCCGGCCTACAAGGTGACCGCCCTGCGGGTGCTGCGCTCCGAGTGGTCCAAGTTCTGGTCGCTGCGCTCCGCGTGGATCACTCTCGGCCTGGCGCTGCTCTTCGTGCTGGCCTTCGGTCTGATCGCCTCGGCCCGTTACAAGTCCCAGATCGACGCGGGTGGGCAGGTGGAAGGGCACTTCGCCGACGCCACCGCCGTCAGCCTCGCCCTGTTCGGGGTCGACTTCGCCCAGCTGGCGCTGGGTGTCCTGGGCGTCCTGGTCACCGCCGGGGAGTACTCCACCGGCATGATCCGCTCGACGCTGGCCGCGGTGCCGCGCCGCCTGCCGGTGCTGTGGTCCAAGGCCGCGGTCTACGGCCTGGTCGCGCTTGCCGTGGGCAGCCTGGGTGCCCTCATCGCATTCAAGATCGGCAGCCATTTCGTCGCTGGTACGCCCGTGGCGCTCTCGCTGTCGAGCCCGGGCGTGGTGCGCAGCCTGTTGGGGGCTGGGCTCTACCTCGCGCTGGTCGGCGTGATCGGCATCGCTCTCGGTGCTCTGCTGCGCTCGGCCGCCGCGGGCATCGCCGTACTGGTCGCCGTGCTGCTCCTGGTCCCCGGGCTGGTCGCGCTGTTGCCGGCCTCCTGGGAGCAGGACATCAGCCCGTACCTGCCCAGCAACGCGGGCGAGTCGATGTACACCCTCTCGCAGGCCGCGAGCGCGCTGTCGCCCACGGCCGGCCTGGCCGCGCTCCTGGGCTGGACCGCGCTGGCCCTGGCCGGCGCCGCCTACCGGCTGATGCGCAGCGACGCCTGACAGATCCCCCCGTGCGGACCGCAGGCGACGCCCCCGGCAATACCCTGAGGGTGTCGCCCGCAAGGTCGTCGTCGACGATGGACAGGTGACACCAGTGATGACCGAGGACCCGCTGTGGGGCCATCCCCAAGTCGCCTGGCTGGTATGCGCCGGGCGGCGCCTGCGGCGCGCCGACCGGGAACGGCCGTGGGTGCTGGACGTCGTACTGGTGCTGGTCGCCCTGCTGGCCTTCGGCCTGCTGGACCTGCTGCCGGACAGGGAGCACGTGGCGATCGTCCGGACCGCCGACCTGCCGCTGTACGGCGTCGGCGCTCTGCAACTGGGGCTGACGCTGCCGCTGCTTTGGCGGCGCAAAGCGCCCTCGGCGGTCTTTGCCGCCGTCCTGGCCGTCTTCTTGCTGCAGTGGTCCCTGAACGTGTCGCTGCACAGCGACATTGCCCTGTTCATCGCCCTGTACAGCCTGGCCAGGCACGGCAGGCTGCAGCACCTGGGCTTCGGCTGCGGAGCCATGCTTGCCGCCCTCCTGCTGGCGGCTGTGCGGGTGCCCGTCCCGATCTCTCCACTCATCGCCCTGTTCTTCCTGTGCAGCGCCGCGACTGCGGCCGTCGCCCTCGGGCTGGGGATCCGGCTCGGCTGGGCCTACCTGGTGGCCCTGCAGGACCGCGCGGCGCGGCTCGAGGTGGAACGTGACCAGCGCAGCAAGCTGGCCGCCGCAGCCGAGCGTGCCCGGGTCGCCCGCGAGATGCACGACATCGTCGGCCACAACCTCTCCGTCATCATCGGACTCGCGGACGGCGGTGCCCGCGCCGCGGATGTCGCGCCCGCGCGCAGCAAGCAGGCGCTGCAGCTGATCGCCGGCACCAGTCGCCAGGCCCTCGGCGAACTGCGCCGGATGCTCGCAGTGCTGCGCGAGGAGCGCGACGAGGAAGGCGAGGGCGGAGAGGACGCAGCGGGGGCCGCCGAGCTCAGCCCACAGCCCGGCGTCGCGGACCTCGACGTTCTGTGCGAGCGAGTCCGTGCCGCCGGGCCCGAGGTCGTCTACCGCACCGTCGGGGAGCCGGACGCCCTGGACCCCGGGGTCCAGCTGACGGTCTACCGGATCGTGCAGGAGTCCCTCACCAACACCCTCAAGCACGCGGGCACCGACACCCGGGCCCAGCTCACCGTGTCCACCGAAGGAGCGGAGGTCCACGTCCGTGTCGAGGACACCGGACCACCTGGCGGCCCTCTGCGACCCGCGCACCATCCGCCGACCGGCCTCGACGAACAGGCACATGGCATCGCGGGCATGAGGGAGCGGGCCGCCCTGTACGGCGGAACCGTCACGGCCGGACCGCGCCCCGGCGGCGGCTGGAGTGTCGACGCCGTTCTCCCCCTCTCGCCCGTCCCCGTCCCCACCTCGGCACTGCCGCGAACAACGGGCAGCGCGTCATGACGACCGTGCTCATCGTCGACGACCAGCCGCTGCAGCGGCTGGGCTTCCGGATGCTGCTGGAGAGCACCCCGGGCACCGAGGTCGTCGGCGAGGCCGCCCACGGCGCCGAGGCCGTCCGCCAGGCCGCCGAACTGCGCCCCGACGTGGTCCTCATGGACGTACGGATGCCCGGCATGGACGGCATCGAGGCCACCCGGCGCATCGTCGCCAGCGGTGGCCGCTCCCGCGTCCTGGTGCTCACCACCTTCGACCTGGACGAGTACGCCCACGCCGCACTGCGCGCCGGAGCCAGCGGCTTCCTCCTCAAGGACGCTCTCCCGGACGAACTGCTCGCCGGGATCCGCGCCGTCGCCTGCGGCGACGCGGTCATCGCCCCCCGCCTGACCCGTCGCCTCCTGGACGCCTACGCGCATCAGCTGCCCGGGCCTGCTCACAATCGGACAGCCGACGACGACCCCAGGGTGCGCTCCCTCACCGAACGGGAGCGCGAGATCCTGGTAGCCATCGGCCGGGGCTGGACCAACGGTGAGATCGCCGAGCGGCTGGTGCTGTCGGAGTCCACGGTGAAGACCCATGTCGGACGGGTACTGGCGAAGATCGGCGCCAGGGACCGGATCCAGGCCGTGATCCTTGCCTACGACCTGGGGCTGACCCGGCCCAACAACCCCAGCTGACCCCCGGCCCGGCCGACCCAGGAAGCCGCGCAGCAACGCGGAAGGCCCCTACTCGTCACGGCCGTTGACACAGGCTGAGCGTCGAGGCCGACGTGGTCGCCGCCGTCAGCCGTCCGCGGGAACGGAAGCCGCCGACGGGTGGGGGGCGGCGGCAGCGACGCCGAACAGTGACCCATCCATCAGCACCCTTTCGCGACCACCGCGATCGTGACCGAGGTTACCGCTATCCAACTAATTGACTTAGTCGGCTAGGAGATAAGGTGTGTGTCGACCAGCCGAGGAAAATCGGCCCGGCGGCGAGACGGAACGGCACCGCCGCTCCCGGGTACTCCGGAGAACAGGAGCTGTCGTGTCCATCGCGCAGTGTTCGGCCCGCCCCGCGCCATGTCGCCGCCCGCTCCGGTCGCCCGGGGAGTGCCTGCCCTGCCCGTCCGCCGGAGGCGGGTAGTGGCGGACCGGCGGGACGGCCACCCAGGAGCCTGGGCGGCGCCGGCATACACGGGTAGCCCGTCGCGGTCGATTCCTCACAGCCCGGTGCCGGCTGTTCGTCGGCACTCGGGATCCCCGGCGAGATTCACCGCCGGTGCAGGAGGAGCCGTTGGCGCCGGCGCCGGACCTGATCGGAAGTGCTGCCGTCGGCGCTCCGCCGCCCTCAGCCACGCTCCGACGGCCCGGGTTTCCGCTCGGCGGAACCGGCGGCCGGGCCTGTCCTCCGGTGCGCCGACGTCCTGCTCGCAGGGAACTACCGCCCCGACAGGGCCGGAGGCGGCGGCTCCGGAGCGGGACCGGTGACGGAGCTTACGGAATCACCACAAACCTCTTCTTACCATCACCCGGCAAGTGGCCCTCTGTGCGGGCCCTGCCCGCAACACGCGACAGTCCCAGACGAGGAGAACCAGTGAGTCGCTCATCCCTGCTCGACCTACCCGCCGACACCACGTCGGCGGGTCGTCGGCGAATAGGCCGTCGTGTCGCGCTCGTGGCCGGGGCGGTGGGTGTCGGTTTCGGCGGGCTGTATCTGGTGGGCCTTCTGGTCTCCGGTGACGATGTCCCCGCGGGCACCCGGGTGAGCGGTGTGGACATCGGGGGGCTGAGTAGTTCGCAGGCGCGAGAGAAACTGGACAGCAGCCTGGGCGGGGCCTGGTCGGAGCCGGTGAAGGTGCGCCTCGGCGACAGTGATGGCACCGTCCACGTATCCGGCATCTCATTGGACAGTGAGGAGACCGCCGCCCGTGCCGCGCAAGCGGGGTCCGACCCGTTCACCGTGATAGGCCGCCTGTTCGCGAGTGATGATCGCGAAGTCGAGCCGGTGATCCGCGTGGACGAGGCGAAAGCCCGCGCGTCACTGGCCGAGGAGGCGAAGAAGTACGACCGGAAGGCACGGGAAGGTGCCGTCACCTTCCACGCGGGCGAGCCAGTGCCGACGCGGCCGGTCATCGGGCGATCCCTGGACGTGGACGGCGCGGTCGAGGCCCTGGCTGCCGCGATCCCGGGCCAGGGGAAGGAGCCGGTGCGGCTGCCGGTCCGCACGACCGAACCCGATGTCGGCGCGGCGGAAGTGAACCGCGCGATGAAGGAGTTCGCCACCCCCGCGATGTCGGCGCCGGTCACGCTCACCGCAGGCGGCCGGGAGATCGAGATCAGCGCAGCGACGCTCGGCAAGCACCTCACCATGAAGCCGGACGGGGAAGAGCGGCTGACCGCCGTACTGGACGGCAAGGGGCTCCTGGCCGATCCGGCGGTGGCAAGTCCGCTCGCGCTGGCCACCGACGAGGCGGTCAACGCCAAGCTGCGCCTGGACGGCGGGGGAGTGGCGGTGGCCTCGGACGGCAAGGCCGGGCAGGAGGTCACGGCCCAGGCGCTCCACAAGGCCGTACTGCCGCTGCTGACCGAGACCGGGGCAGCCCGCACAGGGGTGGTGGCCACCGAGGAGGTGGAGCCCAAGCTGACCCGTGACAACGTCGGCAGCCTGGGCATCAAGGAGAAGATGTCGACCTTCACGGTCGACTTCGAGCCCGCCCCCTACCGCGTCACCAACATCGGCCGTGCCGCAGAACTGATCAACGGGTCCGTCGTACTGCCCGACGAGACCTGGAGCTTCAACCGCACCGTGGGCGAGCGGACCAAGGCCAACGGGTTCGTGGAAGGCATCATCATCAACAACAACCAGTTCGAGAAGGCGGCCGGAGGCGGCGTCTCCGCGGTGGCCACCACGGCCTTCAACGCCATCTTCTTCGCCGGCGTGAAGCCGGTGGAGTACGGAGCGCACTCGTTCTACATCGAGCGCTACCCGGAGGGCCGGGAGGCGACGGTGGCCTGGGGCAGCCTCGACCTGAGGTTCCGGAACGACTCGGGCAACGCCATCTACATCGACGCGCGCGCCACGGACACGTCCGTCACGATCACCTTCCTGGGGACCAAGAAGTACGACTCCGTGGAAGCGGTCAAGGGCCCGCGCACCAACGTGAAGGAGCCGGCGACCCGCGAGGGAGCATCCGGAGAGAAGTGCGTGCCGCAGAGCCCGCTCGAAGGCTTCAACGTCGCGGTTGACCGGGTCTTCAAGGACGGCGGCAAGGAGGTCAAGCGGGAGACCTTCAAGACGCGGTACGTGCCCCGCGACGAAGTCACCTGCGACTGAGCGACGGCCGGGTGAGAGCGCCGGACCCGGCGACGCACTCCCGGCCGGTGCCGGCCGACAGGGTCTCGCGCACCGCGGTCGGCCGCGTGAGCGGCCAGGAGAGGCGCGCGAGGACCTTCGGCCGAAAGCGCGGGGATGCAGCGTCCCCGTCCACCACGTGCAGCCTCGGCCTCCCTCAGTCTCCGGAAGTGCGGCGTTCACCGCCGGTCGCGTGATGTGGAGCACCGAGAACGGCGCCGGCGTGTGCCCGGGCCGCCGGATCACGCCGGGATTTGACCAGGCTGGCCACCGTGGTGATGGCCAGCACTGCGCCGATGACCGCCAGCGATAGGGGTGTGGGGATCTCCGGCACCACCTCATCAAGGTCATGTCCCCAGGCCAGCACCAGCTTCACGCCGATGAACGCGAGGATCAGGGCCAGCCCTCTCGACAAGTACACCAGCCGATCGAGCAGGCCGGTCACCAGGAAGAACAGCGCGCGCAGCCCCAGCAGGGCGAAGGCGTTCGCCACGAAGACGATGTAGGGCTCCTCGGTCACGCCGAAAACGGCAGGGATCGAGTCCAGGGCGAACAGGATGTCCGTGCCGCCGATGACGATCAACACCACGAACAACGGGGTGACCACCCGCCGACCCTCCACGCGGGAGGTCAGGCGGCCCCCGATGTAGTTGTCGCTGACCGGCAGCACTCGACGGACGGAGCGCACCAGCGCGTTGTTCTCGACGTCAGGGTCCTCGTCGCGGTGACGGTACAGCTGCACCGCCGTCCACAGCAGCAGCAACCCGAAGATCAGGAACATGAAGGAGAAAAGCGACAGCAATGCGGCGCCCAGGGCGATGAAGGCTGCTCGCAGAACCAGAGCGACGACGATGCCGAAGGTGAGCACTCGCTGCTGGTGTTCCCGAGGTACCGAGAAGGCCGACATGATGATCACGAAGACGAAGAGATTGTCGACCGACAGGCTCTTCTCGACGACATAGCCGGCGAAGTACTCGGCCCCGTATCCCCAGCCCACTTGGGCTGCGAAAGCCAGACCGAAGAGCACCGCCACCGCGATGTAGAACACCGACCAGGCGGTCGCCTCCTTGAATCCCACCGCGTGCGGGCGCACCGTGCCCAGCACCAGATCCAAGGTCAGCAGCGCCACGATCACACCGATCGTCAGGACCCACCCGACCGCGGTGACCTCCACCCGAACCTCCACATTTCGCTGCTCGTCGACGGCCAGGCGTCGCTGCGGCATGCCAGGACCGCGCTCGATCCCGAGCATGCATCAGCTGGCACCTGATTCCTATGGAATCGCAGGAATGTCCGGACTGCCCGTGCTGCGCCAAAAGGCACTGCCCGACCGGCCCGGCCGCACTGGTTTGCACCGGCCGCTGCTGCCCGGCGTCCCTCCGGCACACCTACCGCAGGTGGGCAGGGTGCAGGCTGAGTTGCTGCCGCGGCGCGGCCGTAACGAGCAAATCGCGCTGCTTCAGGCGTCCCAGAGCGGGACTACCGACCTGTCCCGCCGTTGGTCAAACCGGCTCGACGGCCTTCGGCGGAGTGCCCTTGTGCCGCGCCCGCCGCGCGATGGCGAGGGTGAGCACCATCATGGTGACGATGGCAGCGATCGAGAGAAGAAAGACCGGCGAAGCGGGGGATGAGGCCGTGGCTCCGGCGGTCACGTATGCGGCGGTGCCGGGCAGCACACCGAGCGCGGTCGCGGCCGTGAAGGACCACGGGCGCACTCCGGAGAAGGCAGCCGCGAAGTTGACCCCCTGGAACGGCACGCCGGGCACGATGCGGAGCAGCAGCACGCTGACGAAGCCCTGATCAGTGAGGCGGCGGTCGACGGCGGCGAGGATCTTCCTCTTCAGCAGTGGCTGAAGTGCCTCCCGGCCGAGGCTGCGGCCGAGCCCGAAGGCGAGCACCGCGCCGAGGGTGGTCCCGATCACAGCCAGCGCCAGCCCCTCGGGGATACCGAAAAGTGCCCCGGCGGCGACATTGAGCACCGGCTTCGGAAAGAAGGCGAGGGTGCTCAGCGCGAAAACCACGGCGAAGGCCGGTCCGGCCCAGATCCCGGGCACCACGGATGTGAAGCCTTGGGAGAGCAGCCGCTCCGGGTTCCACGCCAACAGGGAGCAGGCAGCAGCCACGAGCAGCGCGATGAGCAGCGCGGGGCGGGCTTTTGGCTGCAGCTTCGGTATTTTCTTCATCTTCCCTGTCCGGTACGGGTCGGCATGGCATGCGGTGACGGAGGCGGCCGGCCGTTCCGGGCCTCTGCACGGAAGGCCCGGAACGGCATGGGGCGTGACCGACGGGATCAGAGCCGGTCGAGAATGCCCCGCATCTGCTTGACCTCGGCGGACTGGTTCTTCACCAGATCGTCGGCGAGCTTCTTGCAACAAGATTACGGCGGTTCTTCTGCTCGTCCATCGACGTCTCGATCACACCGATGAGGCTCGATCATCATTTCCGCGAACCTGCGGTGGAAGTCCATGCCCTTGGCGGCCAGGCCATGAGGTCCTTCCTTTCCTGCTCAGAAGCTGTATTCGGCCGGCGTGCTCCGCCTGGTGGAACCCGGGACGTTGTCAGGACCAGGATACTGAACTACTAAGTTTCTACGCAGTGTAGTAATTTCTGATACGTGGACGCCGACATGCGCTCAGCCGCATACCCGAGCCCTGCCCGAGTCGACCCGGGCCAGATCCCCGCCGGGCCTCCGAGTCCGGGGACGAGAGACGCTCGCCCCGCGGAGCGCGGCGGCTTTTGCATACGGTCCATGGACCCTGACGACCTCCCGTTCGTGGTCGCCGAGCACCTGAGGTACTTTCCAGACAGCTTCTTCGCCCGCCTCGGGCCGAAGTTCCTGACCGCGTACAACGGGACCTACCTCACCGGTGCGGACGCGCGCGCCTACATCGCGGAGGTGGGCGGGCAGCCGGTGGGCTTCGTCATCGGTGCGACCGACCCGGCGGCGCACCGCCGCCATGTGCTGCGCGACTACGGGCGCGGACTGCTGTTCCGCGCCCTGGGCAGCCTGTGTCTGCGGCCCCGCCTCGCCCTGCACTTCCTGCGTACTCGGCTGGTGCGCTACGGCCGCAAGCTGATACCGAACCGGGCGGCCCGGCAGGCTCCCGCAGTCGGCCACTCTGGCGTCACCGCTGTCCTGGACTACGTCGTCGTGGTCGAGCACGCCCGTTGCCGTGGCATAGGGGCTCGGTTGATCGCGCGGTTCGTCAAGGACGCCACCGACGCGGGCTGCGCGCGTGTCGCTCTCGTCACCGCCGCCGAGGGCGGGGCAGGACCGTATTACGACCGGCTCGGCTGGCGGCGTCAGGAAGAGATCCGCACGCCCGAAGGCCGCCGCCTCCTCACGTATGACCTCCCGCTGAACGAGGACACGACGCCAGATCGGCACTGAGGCACCGGTCCTGGGTGACCACCCCGACCAACCAGATCATCCCCGTACCGGGATCGCGGCCGTGCCCGGCACGGGTGCCCCCTAAGCACTCCAGGAGACTTTGCTTGACCAGCCACGCACCGGAGACGGAGCGCATGCGCGCCCGCCTCCACCACCCGAGCAGGGACACGGCAGCATCGGCCCGCAAGGGTGGGCGGCGCTGGAAGATCGCCCTCGGCAGCCTCGCGCTGCTCTCCACGACGGCGCTTCTGGCCGGCGGCTGCTCGTCCTCGTCGGCCTCGGGCGCCGCCCCGTCAACGCCGGGTGCCGACAGCTCCGACGGAACATCGGCGCGGTCCTCCACGACTCCCAGCCCGACACCCACCCCTTCGCCCACGCCGGCCCTGGACGCCGCCGTCAAAGAGGTCACGGACGCCCAGTGGTCCCGCATGACGGCGGCGGGACTGTGGCGCAAGGGCTGCCCCGACGTCCGCGAGCAACTGCGCCGCGTGGAGATGAACTACTTGGGCTTCGACGGCAAGGTGCACCGCGGCGTCCTCGTGGTCAACGCCGACGTGACGGCCAGTGTCATCCGCATCTTCACGCGACTGTTCGAGGAAGAGTTCCCCATCCGCCGTATGCAGCCGATGGAGGCCTACGACGGAGACCTGAACGCGAGCCTGCGCGACGACAACACCTCCGCGTTCAACTGCCGTCGTCCCGACCAGATCAACGCCCCGTTCAGCGAGTCCCCGCACGCCAACGGCCGGGCGATCGACATCAACCCGCTCGAGAACCCGTGGATCAACCTGCGGACCAAGCAGTGGCAGCCGAGCGCCGAGTACAAGGCACGCACGGAGGGGAAGGGCAAGATCATCGAGGGGGGGCTGGTCTGGCGGGCGTTCACGGAGGAGGGATGGGTCTGGCAGGACATCAAGGTGCCCGACTACATGCACTTCGACACCGGGTACCCGTCCAAGCCATTCAAGGGACCCACCGCGAGTCCGTCCACTGCCAGTCCGTCGACCGCGGAGCAGTCGGCCCCGGCGGGGTGAGCGGGGGAGACCGATCGCCTACGCCCCGCCGTCTGCTCGTCCTCGCAGGTGTCTGTGCCGGAGCCGTGCCCCTCAGCGCGTGTGGCGGCGGCGTGGGCGAACGGACATGGGCGGCTATGACGGCAGCGACATGAAGATGTCCGGCTCGATGTCCGACGCCGACAAGAAGAAGCTCAAGGCCACCCGTGGGGCCGCGTTCGACCGCGCCTTCGTGGAGGCGATGATCGAGCACCGAGGCGGCGAGATCGAGATGGCCCGGGACGTGGGGAAGGACGGCCGCAATGCGACCGTGAAGCAGCAGGCAGCCGTGACGGCCACCATGCAGGAGGACGAGGTCAGGGGCCTGACACGGCTTCTTGCCAAGCTCTGGCACCAGAGGGGCCGTCGCGGGCGCCGACCGTCGGCGTACCGCATGGGGGACGGGGCGCCGTCGTCGGCGCGCAGCAGGAAGGGGGCAGGGCTGGCCTGTGGCCGGTCCCCGCGGAGACGGCGCCGCCCTCACCTCGGCCCGGGAGAACGCCACTGGAGCGGACCACCGTACGGGAGTGGCCGGACCGTCATGTCCGACCGGCCCGCCGGATCAGCCGCAGGACCAACAGCACCACGGCCGCGGCCAGTGGCAGGGTGATGGACAGCAGCAGCCAGGCGGACGGTGCGCTGCCCGGTCCCGAGCGCAGCAGGTCGGCGTGCGCCTGCTGGTTGGCCTCCAGCGCGACCAGCAGCACGACACCGGTCGCGACCGCGGCCCGGCGGTGGCGGACGCGGAGGTTCAGCCACCGGCCGCGCACCCGACCGACCACCTCGCGCAGCAGCACCCCGGCGGCACCCAGGACAAGGAACAGACTGAGCGGGTTGTAGCGCCACGCCGCGCCGAAGTCCCCGAGCATCGCCGCGTGCAGGCCCCGGGTGCCGCCGCACAGCGGGTCCATCACGCCCGCGTGATGCAGCGGGCTGTGCAGATCCACCGGCGGCAGCCCGAGGGCGGCCAGCAGCGCACCCGACGTGAGGCCGACGGCTGCCAGCGGCCCGGCCCATCGGTGTCGGTCGTGTCCCTCCAGGTGTACCTGCAACGGCAGCCACCGCCGCCCCTCCGTCCCTGCCGTCACCCTGTCACTCATCCCGGCATCCTCGTCGTCCGTTGCCTCATACCGCCGCCTCCCCAGGCCCTTCCCGCCCCTTGCGAGTTCTCATTGTCGAGGTTGGTCGGACCGGCCGACCAACTCGGCGCACCGCGTTGTGCTGCAGACG
Source organism: Streptomyces sp. TRM68367 (assembly GCF_014495685.1). Lineage (GTDB taxonomy): Bacteria > Actinomycetota > Actinomycetes > Streptomycetales > Streptomycetaceae > Streptomyces. Next base: position 234,381 of record NZ_JACTVI010000002.1, read on the forward strand.
CCCGGAAGGAGGGCCGCACCCGCTTGTCCTGTGTCGCGGACCGTCGCCCTCTCGATCACTGGCCTGGCCTGGCCTGCGCCTTGCATGCCGCGCCCATCGCGCGCGAGGCGGACAAGTTGCCCGACGGCCTCTTCCCGAGTCGCCTTAGTACCTAAGTAACATAGGATGTGGTTACTGACTGCCGTCGTTCGCGGAGAAGCGTGCGGTTGGCTGAGCCGCCGTCCGCTGTCGGCTGAGCCGGCGCGGTCAACCCCCGTTCCCGTCGAAGGGAGAAGTGTGATGAGCCAGCTGCTCACTGTCCTGCCCTTGCTGGCCTGCCCGCTGGGTATGGGCGCCATGATGTGGTTCATGAGCCGGTCCGGACGCCGGAAGACCGAGACCTACACGGTGGAGGGCACGACGGCGTCGGTCACGTCCGATCCGCGGCGCCAGGAGCTGGAGGCGCTGCGCGCCGAGGTCGACGCGCTGCGGGCGCGGGTCGGTCATCAGTCCGACGTCCCGGTCCGGGAGCGTACGCCGTGAGCGGCTACGCTCTGCCCCTGCTCCTCGCTGTGGCGTCGGCCGCGATGTTGTATTTCTGCTGCGTACGACCGATCCGCCGGGGCACCGCCGGGCACGCGGGCCCGGCACGGGAGGCCGCGGTGCGTTCGTGCTGCGGGGCGCCGGGCGCCCAGACGGCCCCGGACACGGATGTCGACGCAGAGATCAAGCGACTGCGCGAAGAGGTCCGGCTGCTGCGTTGCGAGGCGGATCTGCGCTCCGACGACACCGGGCACCCCGTGAAGGGTGAGATTCGCTGACCAGATCACTCCTTCCCGTACGACGTCCCGAGGCCGTCCCCGCCCCGCGGGGCCGTCGCGACGGCTCGTTTGCGCCCTCGGTGTGCTCGGGGCCGGGACCCTCACCGCTTGCGGCACCGCCAAGGGATCCCAGCAGAGCGGCGGCACTCACCGGCGGGCGCGTCGACATCCGACAGGCGCGGTGATGTCGTCGTCAACGTGTGGGCTCATGGTGCGCGCCCTGCCGCAAGGAGGCCCACGAGCTTGCCCGGCTGCCCGCGAAAAGCGGCTCCGCTGGGGGTGCATTTCCTCGGCATCGACATCCGCGACAGCAAGGGTTCCGCGGTCGTCTTCGAGCGCGGCTACGGCATCACGTATCGGCGGCGATGCCCGTCCGGCACGTCGCAGACACGCCGACCGCCCCCCGCCGACCGTCCCCTCACGACCCTCTGCGAAGGAAGCACGATCATGTCCTCCACATCGTCCCGCAATACGAAGCCGTCGGCAGCAGCCGCCAAGTCGGGGGGAGCCGCCAGGTCCACAAAGGCCGAACGGCGCCGGGCGAGGGCGGCCGAGCAGGCTGCCGCGGCACGGCGCGCCGAGCAGCGGGCCCAGCGGCTGCGCTGGGGCGGCGCGGCTCTGGCCGTGGTGGCGGTCGCCGCGGGCGGGGTCTTCCTGACCACCCGCGGCGGCAGCGGCGGCGACGGGAGCGGGTCTGCGGCGGGGCTGCCCCGGGTGGGCGGAGACCTGCACACCGTGTCCGTGGTCGCAAACCGGCTCTTCGTCGGCGGGCACGAGGCCGTAGCCGCCTCCGGCAACGGCGGCCGCACCTGGCAGGACGTGCCCTCGCTGCGCGGGGCGGACGCCATGGGCTGGGCGTCCACATCCGACGCCGTACTGGTGGGCGGGCACCCGGGGCTGTATCGGTCCACCGACAGCGGGGCGACGTTCACCAAGGTGACCGGCGCGGGCGCGGTCGGCGACGTCCACGCCATCGGCGGCACCGGCAACACCGTCTACATCGGTTCCCCGGAGTCCGGACTGCTCGCCTCCACCGACGGCGGCAAGACCTGGAAGACGGTCAACGCCGAGGAGGGCCGCTCCTTCATGGGCACCATCCTGGTCGACCCCAAGAACCCGCAGCGGCTGATCGCCCCCGACATGGCCAGCGGGCTGCAGACCAGCAGCGACGGCGGGAAGACCTGGAAGGAGCTGGGCGGGCCGATGGGCGCGATGGCCGCCGCCTGGGACCCCAAGGACATCAACAGGATCATCGCTGTCGGCATGGACGGCGCCCAGCTGAGCACCGACGGCGGCAGGACCTGGAAGCAGGCCGACGTGCCCGAGGGCGCCAGCGCGGTCGGCTACGACGCCACCGGCAGCACCCTGTACGCGGGGGCGCTGGACGGCCAGAACGCCCGTACCTACCGCAGCACCGACGGCGGCGCCACCTGGACGGCCACCTCGTGACGACGTACGACGAGGAGGACGGCCACCGCGGCACCGCCCCGGGCGCACCCGACCCCGAGGGCGGGGCCGCCGCCCCGCCGCCCCGCCGCAGGCCGGGCCTGCTGTTGCCGGCGGTGGCCGCGACCGTGGTGCTCGCCGTGGCCGCCGCGGCGGTGGTGGCCCTGCGGGGCGGTTCCGGCGGCGGAAGCGGGTCGGCCGCGGGCGCCGCGCCGAGCGCCACCGCGTCCTTCGTCACTCCGCCGGCCGCCCAGGTGCGTCCCGTGCACGAGGCCCTGCACGGCATCACGCCGCATGCCGCGCCACGGACAAGGGCGGGGACGGCAAGCAGACGTCGCTCACCCGGGACGTCGACACGATCATCGACTTCTCACGGCGTTACCCCGACGCTCGCTTCCCGATCGACGACGAGACCGGATCCACGCTGTCCCTGCTCCTGGTCACCCGGCAGAGCATGCGCACGTGCGCACCGGCCCTCGCGCCTCGCGTGAACCAGGTACTGCCGCACGACTTCCGCGACCCCACCGCCACGACGGCCTCGTGACCACGGTGACCGTGCGCCGCGTCGGAGCAGGAGATGAACATCCGGGCGCTCACGGTTCCGCCTACCTCGACTACGCCGCCACGGCGGGCCGCTCTCTTCCCGGCGTGGGACGGCTGCGGACCGAGGCCACGAAGGACGCATCGTAGCCACGGCCCTTACGTCAGGGGGAGGAGGTGGCCCTCGACCCTGACGAAGGCCCTCGTCAGTGGGGTGCCGAGCCGCGTTCCTTGAGCATGTCGGCCATGAGCGTCATCTCCGACTGCTGGGCGTCGACCATGCCCTGGGCAAGCCGGCGCTCCTGGGGGACCTCGCACTGCTCGGCGCAGGCGCGGGCCATGGTGACTCCGCCCATGTGGTGGTCGGTCAGTAGCTGGAGGTAGAGGATCTCGGCGTCCTTGCCCTTCGTTTTGCCGAGTCGGCCGATTTCGGTGTCGGTGGCCATGCCGGGCATCAGGGAGCCCTCCTTCGTCTCGTGCCTCATGTGGCCGTCACCTTTCATCCAGGTCATGTAGCCGTCGGCCGACGTCTTCGGCAGGCCCCATAGGTCGAGCCAGCCGAGCAGCATGCCCCGCTGGTTGGCCTGGGTCTGCGCGATGTCGTACGCGAGGCGGCGTACGTCCTCGTCGTCGGTGCGGTCGTGGATGACGAAGGACACCTCCACGGCCTGCTGGTGGTGGACGGCCATGTCGCGGGCGAAGCCCGCGTCGGCGGAGGCGGCGGCGGGCACCTCGGACGTGCCTTCGTCGCCGGGAGCGGCCACGAACCAGACGATCAGGCCGAGGGCGACCAAGGCCGCGGCGGCGACGGCCCACGGGCCGAAGGATGGTTTCCGGGTGGGTGTGTCGTCGGAATCCGTAACGCCCGGTGCCGTCACAGTCGTGTCCCTCATGCTGCGGTCAGGCCTCCGGAGCAGGTGGCCCCCTGCTCCGGCGTCTGGGCGCCCTGAACGTACTTGGTCAGGAACTGCTCGACCCTGGGGTCGGAGGCCTTGTCGACGCTGAGCTGGTGGCCCCAGGCCGACAGCGTGATCGCTCCGGTCTGGGTCTTGTCCGGGCTCATCAGGGTGTACGGCGTCTTGGAGACCTTGTCGCCGAGCGTCTTGATGTCGGCGTCGGTGACCTTGTCGTTGTACGTCACCCAGACCGCGCCGTGCTCCAGGGAGTGGACGGCGTTCTCCTTGGCGATGGGCTTGGTGTAGACGGTGCCGTCGCAGGTCATCCACGCCTTGTTGTGGTCGCCGCCGACGGGCGGGTTCATCGGGTAGTCAACGGTGCCTTTGACGTGGGTGCGGCCGAGCTTCTTGGCGTCCCAGGTCTTTTCGCCGCTCACGGGCTTCTTGGCCGCGGCGGCCTGCTGCTCGTCCTTCTCGTTGGCGCTGTTGATGGCGTAGCCGCCCCAGCCGATCAGCCCGGCGACGATGACCGTGCTGACCGTGATGGTGATGATCCGGTTGCGGCGATCGCGTGCCTTCTCGGCGCGGCGCATCTCCTCTACCTTGGCCCGCCGTGCCTCGGCGGCCGCCTTCTTGCTGGACTTGCTCATGGCTGTGTGTTCCTCGTCTCCGCCGCGCGGTGTCGTCGGACGGCGGTGGGTGCAAGTGTGGGTTGGATGGCGAGAGTCGGCTGGCTGTGCGCGCGTGCGCACGGCGCCGTGGCATCCGTCTAGGTCCGTTGCACCTGGAGGACGTGGAGATCGGGAGCGCGGCAGGTCGGCGCGGGGTCGGCGAAGCGCGACGGGGTGTTCAGCTGCCTCGGGAGGTCCGGCAGACGGGGCAGGACCGCTGGGAGGGGCTGGGCGGGAGCGGCGGGCACGGCGCGTACGCCGTCGGCGGCCGGGCTGCAGCACACGTCGCCGGGAAGGCAGTCGGACGGGTGCGCGGCTGTCGACGCGTGGTGTTCGGCCGGGGTGCCGGTTGGGACCGCAGTGGCGGACATGGTGGTCGTGGAAGCGGTGACCGGGGCGTCTCTCTGGCCGTGGGCCAGGAACCCCAGGCAGATCACCAGTGCGGCGAGCAGCACGGCCAGGGCAGGGCAGAGCGCCGCGATCCGCGTCGTCCGCCGCGTTCCGCGGGCCGTGTGCTGTGTCCGGCTCCCCATCACAGTTGATATTAGGTGGTTCCTGTGGGCGGGCCGACGGCTTCGCCGGGACGCTCAGTGGTCATGGCCGTCCTCGTCCGCCTCTGGGTAGACGAAGGTGCGGGTGACGAGGTGGTTGGGGGCGGTCAGGGTCTCGTGGAGGATGCGGTCTGTCTCGTCGAGGGTGAGGTCGAGCTGGGTGTGCTCGGCGGGATAGGCGAGGGCAAGGCGACGGTGGCCGTTCTCGTCCGGCAGGCGGGTGATCACGGGGGCGGTACCGCTGCCGTACGGCTCGGAGGCCAGGAACTCCTCGCCGGTGATGGGGAGTTGCTTGAGGTCGCCGAGGCCGCGCGCCGTGTTGCTGGTGACCAGTTCGTGGAGGGTGAAGCGCGGGGTCTTCTTCATGGCGGCGACCGTCTCGCGCAGCAGGGCCGTGTCAGGGCGGGGCGGCCAGGTGACGGCGAGGCCCGCGCGGCCGCCAGCCCATTCTTCACCCGCCGATGCCGTGAGGGTGAGACGGCTGGTGCCCTTCCGCCAGGCGACGGGGGTGTAGAAGCAGCCGGTGCCGCAGCCGCGGAGTTTCAGGGCCCGGCGGGTGCCGCGCGGGTCTGCGAGGGTGGCCTTCAGGCCGTATGACTGCTTCTCGCTGTCGCCGATCTGGGGTGCGGTGAGGTCGATGACGAGCCGGCCGGTCGCGGCGCGGGCGCTGATGCCGATCTCCCCGGCGCGGGTGCCGGCGGGCACGACCGGGCCGTCGAGCGGCGGGGCGAAGGGGAGCGACCGGTTGGCGTCGGCGGGGACGGACAGCACGGTGAGCGTGGCGGAGAAGGCAAGAACGACGGCGAGTACGCCGTTCTCGGCAAGGGCCGGGCGCCGCGGCGACGGCGTCCCGGTGCGGCGCAGGCGTCGGCGGGCGGCAACGGCCAGACCCGCGACCACAGCGACCAGGGCGATCTTGACGAGCAGAACCTGCCCGTACGTGGTGGTGGAGAGGTCGTCGAGCGGGACGAGGAGCAGCGCGGAGATCAGCCCGGTGACGACGACGGCGGCGAACAGCCAAGCGGCGAGGCGGGCGTAGGAGAGCAGCAGGGCGCGGACGGGGGAGCGTTCGCCGCGCCACGCGGCCATTGTGCGCAGTACGTGCAGCAGCGTTCCGGCCCACAGCGCGGCGGCCGTGAGGTGCACGAACGTGAGCAGCGGGCCCGCGATGGTCTGCTCGGCCTGCGGGTGGGCACGCAGAGCCTCGGCGACCAGGACGGCGACGAGCGGGACAACCGCCCAGGTGCGGCGGCGCACCAGCACGGCCACGGCGGCGAGAGCGAAGCCCGCGACCTCGACCAGGGACAGGGCGCCGGGCCGGGTGCCGGTGAGGAAGGAGGGGGAGCCGTCCCCGAGTTGCAGTGCGGTCAGCGCGAGTGCGGCGGCGGTGCCGATGAGCGCGGCGGGCAGGGCCCAGGAGCGCGGGCGCCGGGCAGGGGTGTCGGGGACGCGGGCGGTGAGGCGTCGGCCGGCCGCCTCGCCGAGGATGACGGCGAGGGCCGCGAACAGCAGCCAGCGCAGGATCGTGGTGGGGGTGGCGTCCTTGGCGGCGGTGGTCTGGCCGGAGGCGAGGGCGATGGTGCGGGGGCCGACGGCGAAGCGGTAGCTGCCGGTCATGATGTCGCCGTCGCGGGCGGTGACCTGCCAGTTGATGGTGCGCACGCCCTCGGCGAGGGTGGAGCGGACGGGGACGGTGACCGCTTGGTTGCCCTGGCTGAGCGTGGCGGTGCCCAGGCGGGCCGAGGGCTCGACGCGTACGGAGGTTCCGCTCAGGCTGACCGGCTGGTCGAAGACCAGGACGAGCGACTTCGGCGAATCGGCCACCGTGGCGTCCGCGGCCGGGCTGGTGAACAGCAGGGTGGCGTGCGCGGACGCGGACGTGGCAGTGCCCAGCAGCAGGGCCAGGACGAGCGAGACGAGCGGGACGATCGAGCCGATCGAGCCGATCGTGACGACGGAGTGCCGGACCGTTGGTGCGGAAGAGGTCACCTGTCGAGGATCTCCGGTCCCTTGGAGGGGGCGGCAGGCGGGGTGGCCTGTTCGCGCAGTCGCCGGACTTCCTCGCGGGCGTGCCGCAGCTCTTCTTGGAGCTCGGGGTCGTCCACGCCTGCCCGAGTGGCGTGGCAGGCGCGGTTCTTGGCCATGGGGCGTATGCAGCACCACCAGGTGAGAGCTGCGGCGAGTGCAGTCGCCACCAGCGGGAGCCAGATGCCGGTCATGCCGGGCGGTCCTGCGGGGTGGTGTCCCCGGATGCCTGCTCGCTGCGCAGGGCGTCGATCTCCTTGCGGAGGCGCACCAGCTCCTGGCGGGCCGAGGTGGGTTCGGTCTGCCCACTGTGCTTGGGGCGCATCATGAGCCACATCATCAGGCCCATGCCGACCGGGCAGGCGAGCGCGGGGAGGATGTAGAGCAGGTTTTCCATGGAGGGACTCCTTGTCTCCCGAGCGGACGACGCCTTCCGTGCTTACCCGTCGACCCTTAGTTCCTAAGGAGATTAGGTCAACGTGGATGGCGGCGTCCAGCCGGGAGGGTGTGATGCCGTTCGGCCGGGAGTGCGGGAAGGTCAGCGCATCGTGGTGACCTGGGCGGCCGGGGTGCCGTCCGGGCAGTAGTTCAGTTGGGTCGCGGCCGCCGCGGGTCCGCCAACGACCAGCAGCGGTACGGCGAGCGCGACGGCCGCTGTCAGTGAACCGGCCGCGATGCGTACGCGGCTGAGCGGGCGGTGCGGTTCGATGAGGCGGCGTACCCGTCGGGCGGCAGTCGAGCCGCTCGCCGAGAGGGCCACGGCCGGGGCGCGCCCTCCGGCGACCGCGAGGAGGGCGGCCGCAGTGGTCAGCCGCCCGGAGCGGGCAGCCGCAACGTCGTCGGCGCGCATCTCCACCAGCCGCGCGATCTCCGCCTCGGCGATACGGAACAGCGGGACACGTGGGAAGGCGCGGGCCAGCGCCTGCGCCCATGCCAGTACGGCGTCGTGCCGCTCGGCCTGGTGAGCGCGCTCGTGTGCGAGGACGGCTTCCAGTTGGTCGTCGTCGAGGGCCCGCAGGGCACCGGTGGTGATCACGGTGCGGCGGTGGCGTCCGGGCAGGCAGTAGGCGGCGGGTTCCTCGTGGTCGAGGACGACCACACCACGGGCCGTGTCCCGCCGGCCGACGATGTCGAGGACTTCGCAGTGCTCGCGCCGCTCGCGGCGGATCCGCGCCACGACGTGTCCGACGCACCAGAGAGTGCGTCCCAGTACCGCGAGGGCGAGCACGGCTCCGGCCGCGCCTGCAGCCGCACCACCAGGCGAGGCGTACTGCGCGGTCAGCGCCATCACGCACGCCTGCAGCAGCTCGGCGAGGTCGGTGCTGACGCGGACCGTGGGTACGGTCAGCGCGAGACCGGCCAGGACGGCGGCGGTGAGCGCCGAGGCACTGAGCACCTGCCAGACCACGATGCCCAGCCGGGGCGCCCGCTCGGCCCAGTGCCCACCGCGTAGCAGCCGTGGCGCCAGGGTGCTGAGCAGGGCTGCGTACGCGAACAGGACGGCGGCGACGATCACTTCGACGCCTCCCTGGCTTCGCGGGCCGCCGCCTGGCCGAGCAGGCGGTGCAGTTCCTCGGCCTCGCCGGGCTGCATCTGTTGCACGAAGCGGGCCAGCGTCGCGGTACGGTCCTCGGCCACGGCGAGGGCCTCGCCCATCAGGCCGGCGACGTACTCTTCGCGGCTGGTGGTGGCGCCGTACTTGTAGGCCCGGCCGTCCTTCTTCTTCGACAGCCAGCCCTTGCGGTGGAGAATTTCGGTGACCGTGTGGACGGTGTTGTAGGCGGGCGCGGGGTCCCGATCGAGGTGTTCGAGGATCTCGCGCACGCGCAGCGGTTTGCCCGCGGCCCACACCGCGTCCATGATCGCGGCCTCCAGCTCACCGAACTGCGCCATGCGTCCTCCTCCCGGACCGGAATGCCCTGCAGACATCCTAAGCGGCCTAGGTGGACGGTCGGGCGGTTCCGATGATCGACGGGGAGGCGGGGTTGGCCCGGCCGTTGATCAGGAAGTAGAAGCGGCGGATGTCCTGGACGGTGAAGCCCGCCTCCTGGATGGCGTGTTCGGTGTCGCGGGTGAGGTGGCAGCCGCCACCGGGCAGCCGCCACCGGGCAGCCGCCACAGCGGGGCCAGCACCTTCTGGACCCGCCGGAAGCCGGGCCGCTCGGAGCGTACGTGCTCGTAGAAGCGCAGCTCACCGCCCGACTTCAGCACCCGCCGGGCCTCGGCCAGCGCACCTGGCACGTCCGCGATCGTGCACAGCACCAGCGAGCACACCGCCACGTCGAAGCCGTCGTCCTCGAGCGGCAACTCCTCGGCCAGCCCTGCCAGCACCTCCACTGGCACGGGCGCCTCCGTTGCTGCCTTCTCGGCCAGCGCCCGCAGCCTCGGCTCCGGCTCCACCGCCACAACCTGGGTCACTTCAGGCGGGTAGTGCCGGAAGTTCGAGCCCGTACCGGCCCCGATCTCCACCACCCGACCGCGCACGCCCGCCAGCATCTCTTGGCGGTGCTCGATCGAGCCGTGCGCGTCGGCGAAGGCGGCGATGCGCGGATAGAGACGGGAGAAGATCGGATGCGACACCGCTTTGGCCATGACGTCCTCCTCGGTGGCGGCGGAGGCGGGCACCCCCCTGACTCTTCTCCTAAGAAGGTTGGGAGTATGCTCGCTCGGGCGGTTCGACGGGGCGCGCGTCCCTCTTCCACCCTGCCTGGGAGGCCACCTTTGAGCCAAGGCGTATCCGACCTCGTCTCCAGCGGCTCGCTGCCGCTGGAGACGCCGCTCGTGCTCCTCGCGGGCGGGGTGCTCGATCACCAGGACTTCATCACTCGGATCCTCGGCGTGCTGACGATCCTGCTGGGCCTGCCCTTCCTCATCGCCGCCCTGGGCTTCCGCCGCGCGCTGCGCGCGTTCGGGTTCGCGCGCCGCAACGCCCGTACGGTGATGCGGTTCGGCGGCCCACTGCTGGTGATCGTCGGCATCCTGCAGGTCAGCGGCGCCTGGGCGTACCTGACCGGGCTGCTGCGCCGGGTCGCGGGCTACCAGCCCGCGCTGTGAATCACGGAATGGCGAAGCCGGAGGGCCGACGCGGGCTAGCATCCCGTGCCATGGCCAGGACACGCGTGCGGCTGTCCCCAGCCCGGCGGTGGGCCGGGCTGCTGGCCGTGCTCGCCCTGGCCCTGTGCACCACGGGGCTCATCCGGCCCGCCACTGCGACCTCGATAGAGATGACGTCCATCGTCTCGATGACGTCCACGGCCTCGATGACGTCATCCTCCTCGGCGCAGTCCGACGGAGCGAACGTCCAGGAGAGGGCCGCGTCGTCGTGCCCCATGGACGCCATGGTCATGGACTGCCGGCTCTCGGCCCAGCACAAGCCGTCCAGTGCCCCGCCCTCGTTCGCGGCACATGCCGCGTCTCAGGCCGGGCGGGACATCGTCGGTCTGGCCGATGTTCAGCGGGCACCCCCGTCTCCCGCTTCCCGCGAGGGGCCCGATATCCACAGGCTGTGTATAAGTCGGACCTGATCATGCACGCCCGCCAGACCGTACGGCTCGGCGGGCTCCGCTGCCCGATCCGTTCCGGCATGCCGCCATGCGCGCGTGCCGTCCGCTGCCACCACGGAGTTCTTCAGGCATGGCCTCGACCCTCACTCTGTTCGTCACCAGCGTCGGTACCGGCCTGCTCGCCGGGGGCGCCTCCTGCGCCGCCGTGCAGGGCGGTCTCCTGGCCGGCGCGGTCACCCGCCGCAGTCCCGCCCCTGCACCCGCCCCGGCTCTGGCCGGGGCACGCCGTACGTCCGGCGTTGCCGTGAAGGACCGTCGCCCGGGCCGGTCGCCGGTCGCCGACGTGCCCGCAGAACCGAAGGCGCTGGTACCGGTCGGCGCGTTCCTCGCGGGCAAGCTCGTCTCCCACACCGTGCTCGGCGCGCTGCTCGGCGTCTTCGGCGACGCGCTGCAGCCCAGCCCCCGAGCCCGGGCCGTGATGCTCATCGCGGCCGGGGCTCTGATGGTGCTGTTCGCCCTGGATCTGTTCGGCGTCAAGGCGGTGGCCCGGCTGGTGCCGAGGCCCCCGGCCTCCTTCGGCCGGCTGCTGCGCCGCAGCGCCAAGGCTGACTCGGTCGCTACCCCGGCGCTGATCGGGCTGGCGACGGTGCTGGTGCCGTGCGGGGTGACGTTGTCGGTCGAGCTGATCGCGGTCACCTCAGGTTCACCGCTGGCCGGGGCCGCCGTGATGGCGGGGTTCGTGCTCGGCACCGCCCCGCTGTTCGCCGTCCTCGGCTATCTGTTCCGCCGTACGAGCCGGGCGCTGTCCGGGCGGCTCGCGGTCCTCACCGGTGTGGTGGTGCTTGCGGTCGCTGCCTGGACGGTGGCCTCCGGTATCCAGGCAGGCGGCTGGGCCAGCTTCAACCTCAACGGCTCACCCGAAGCGGCCTCCGCCGCCTCGCCGCCGGCCTCAGACGAGACGGCGACAGGCAGCGAGCAGAAGAAGCCAGTCACCAGCGGGCCGGTGCGCATGGACGCCTCGGGCACGCAGATCGTCACCCTGACGGTCACGGACTTCTACGTGCCCACCGAGTTCACCGCGCAGGCTGGCGTGCCCACCACGCTGGTGCTGCGCGGCAAGGACTCCGGCGGCTGTGCCCGCGCCTTCACCATCCCCGAACTCGGCGTCCAGGAGATCGTCAAGCGCAACGGCGACACCGAGATCGATCTTGGCACCCGTAAGGCCGGAACGCTGCGCTTCTCCTGCGCCATGGGCATGCAGACCGGCACCATCACCTTCCAGAAAGGCGCGTAATGGCACTCTTCCGTCGTAAGCAGGAAACGGAGACCGGACCGGCGGTCGTTCTCACGGTGGAGGGCATGCACTGCAGCAGCTGCGGCCTCTTGATCGACGACGAGTTGGAGGAGGTGCCCGGCGTCCGCTCGGCCCGCACCGACGTGCGCAGCAGACGCTCCACCATCCGACTGGAGGAGGGCGCGACCGTGGATACCGACGCCCTCGTCGCGGCGGTGCAGCGCGCTGGCGACTACAAGGCGCGGCCTGCCGACTGACTGACAGGGCGGCACGATGAACACGGCGCGGCCTGGGCGGGGCAATCCGTCCGGCCACGTCGTCGCCGCAAACTGACGGCGACCTCGTAACGGCTGCGGCGGCTGCTCGTCGGCTGGGAACGGCGCGATCAGGACTGAGCCCGGGGTCGCCGACAACCGCGGCTGGTCAGTGCATACTCGCACCAAGGTGACGAACCGGTCGGCGCAGCACTCACCGACCTGCCGACCCGAGGCGTGGAGGACTCGCACATGGCCAGGGCGTGGCTGCTCGTCATCGCCGCCGGACTGTTCGAGACCGGTTTCGCGGTGAGCCTCAAGCTGTCCGACGGCTTCACCCGGCTCTGGCCGACCATCGGGTTCTGCGTTTTCGCAGTGGCCAGCTTCGGTCTGCTGACGCTCTCACTGAAGGTGCTGGACGTCGGGCCTGCGTACGCCGTGTGGACCGGAATCGGCGCGTCGGGCACGGCGATCTACGGCATGGCCTTCCTCGGTGATTTGGTGTCCACCCTCAAGCTCGTCTCGATCACCCTGGTGATCGTGGGGGTCATCGGTCTCCAGCTTTCCGGTTCCGGCGGTGAGCCCGGGGCCCGCCCACCACAGCCCTGACCAGCTGGGCCAGGTCGCAGCCATGTGGGATAGGTGTACGAGCGTGCCGGCCGCCGCCATTTGACAGCGGCAACCGCGTGCTCTTCGGCGCCCCAACCGGGCGCAAACCACCGGCTCCTTCCTGGCGCCCGCACCTTCTGCCCCGCCTGACCGAGCCCGTCGACTCTGGGCCGAGCACCGGCACAGTTGTGCCCGGTCCATTCGGGCAGGCCGCCGCGCGCTGGTCAGTGCGGCGCGTCCGAGCCTTCGTACGGCCCTCTCGCAGAGGGTGGTGCGGGTGACCTGGCGCGCAGGGTCAGGCCGAGCCATGTGGCCCAGCCGATCGGCTGGAGCGTCCAGAAGCTCAGGATCCGGTACAGCAGGGTGGCCGCGATGGCCTGGTCCGGGCGCAGGCCGTAGGAGATGAGCAGGGTCGCCAGGCTCACCTCGACGACGCCCAGGCTCCCGGGGGTAAGGCGCAGGCTGCCGGGGATCTGGGTGAGTGCGTACGCCAGAAGCAGCCCGCTCCAGGGCACTCCGATGCCCAGCGCCCACAGGCTGGCGGCCAGGCACGCGGCGTCGAACGTCCAGTTGAGCACGGCGAGACCGAAGGGCCGCAGCCAGGGGCGGAATCCGGGCTGCACGCTACGGGCCTGGGCCGTGAGCCCTGCCAGCGCCTCCTGGAGCCGCAGGACGCGCCGGGCCTGTCGGCCCGCACGCTTCCAGGCCCGTTGGACCGCCGCTCGGAGCCTCGCGGAACGGGCCAGCGCCAGCAGCACCAGGCTGAGGCCGACGGCCAGACCCAGCATGGCGAGGGCGGGGCGCAGTACCCCGCCCTGGCCGCCGAGACCCGCGGTGAGCGCTCCGGTCACGAGGAGGAGGAACAGGGCGAGTGCCGACAGCGCCCCGGAGGCGACCAGCACAGCGGCCGCGAGGACCTTCTCTGCGCGGCGACGGCGCAGCTGCCGGTAGAGCCAGGCGGCGGCGAAGGCCGCGCCGCCGGGCAGCGCACCGGCCACCGCGTTGGCGGCCATGGCCAGCGCCGTCATGCTCTTCAGGCTCAGCCGCACCCCGCCGGCGTGCAGCAGCCAGCGTTGCACGGCGGCGAAACACACGAGGGATGCCGCCTCGAAGGCCAGCGCCACGGCCAGCTTGGGCGGGCTCACCCGGGCGACCAGCTGGGCCGCCCGGGCCAGCTCCTGCCGGTAGCCGATGGCGAGCAGCACGGCGGCCGTCACGAGGGCGGTGGCCCCCAGCCACCAGGCCCAGCCCGGTCGCGCGCCGTGTGGTTCCTGCGCGCGGCCGTTGATCTCGTCGAGATCGGGCTGGCGGGGCATCGGCATTGGCTTTCGAGGGGGCGATAACGCGAGGTGCCGTCGGTCTACTTCCTGTTACTTCCTGTGGCGACCTCGTCGGCAGACGAACACCCCTGCCGCCCGGCAGTTCGGTGACCGATATGACGGGGCTCCCGGACATGGCCGCATGACGTCAGGAGCCCTCCCGCGGAGGATCACCGGGGGCGCGCTGTTCTGCGGAGTCACGCTGGGCGGCCCTGAACTGGTCGATCTCTGCCCGGAGGCGGGTGATCTCGGCGGTCTTCGCGTCCCGGTCAGCAGGGGCACCGGCGGTTTGTTCGTGTTGGTTCGCTGTCGGCTTCCGCCGCTGATGCCGGCCCATGAGCCACATCATCAGGCACATTCCGACGGAGCAGGTGAGGAGCAGCAGGACGAACACAAGGGTCTGGGACATCGTCAGCTCCCTTCACGTGGTCGTTCACCGTGTGTCCTCCTTCGGTGGCGTCTGCGCTCTAGTCGCAGGTGCGCCGGTGGTGGGGGACTGCCGTGGTCTCCAGGGGCGGACGGTGCGGCCTGTCGACCCAGGCCGGGGTGGCCGTGGGCTGTCGGCGTCGGCCAGCAGTGGCAGGGCATCGCGGAGCAGCCGGGCCACGTCGGCGAGGCTGTCGCGCTCGGACCGGCACGCAGGACAGTGGGCGAGATGAGCCTCGATCGGTGCGTCCTCCCCGGGCTCCAGCACCCCGATCACGTAGGCGCCGAGCCACTCGCGGATCTCGTCGCATCCTGCTGCGGGCTTCGGCATTGCTTCCCACCCTGTCTCGTCGTAGTCCGGCGGTTCGGGGCGCGATCAGGTGCGGGCGTCGGAGCCGGTGTTCTTGGTGAAGTTGACCTCGGCCTCGGCGGCGGTGACGCCCTCCTGCCGGGCTTGGACGGCTTTGAGCTGAACAGCCTATATAAGAAGATTAGGCCCCGGCTGTGAAGGATCGATAAGTGCGCGCGGATGTGTGTCCGGCGGCCGGCCCGGCCTCAGGCCGACGGAGCCCTGTCAGCCGTTTGCCAGTGCAGCCGCAGGGGCTGTGGCGTGGGGTCCGGGAGAACCGGTGGGAGCCGTCGTGGATTCCGTACCGCTGCCGGCGCGGTGGACCAGAGAGGTGCGCAGCCGGGCGCGGCCGCGGTGGATGCGGCTGCGTACCGTCCCGGTTTTGACGCCGAGCGTGGCGGCGACCTCCTCATAGGACAGGCCCTCGACGTCGCACAGGACGACCGCTGCGCGGAACGGAACGGGCAGGGCGTCGAGGGCGGCCTGGACGTCCGCGTCGAGGCGCGTGTCGTGGTGGGCCTGCGCCGGGTTCGGCTCGGCTGCCGACAGCCGCTCGGCGGCTGCGTCGGTCAGGTGCTCGAACCGGACGCGGGAACGCCGCCGGGTCATGTCGAGGAAGAGGTTGACGGTGATGCGGTGCAGCCATCCCTCGAAGGTTCCGGGCCGGAAGCGTGACAGGGACCGGAACACCCGGATGAAGACCTCCTGGGTGAGATCCTCGGCGTCGTGCTGGTTGCCGGTGAGCCGGTAGGCGAGCCGGTAGACCGGGTGCGCGTGCGTGCGGACGATCTCGTCCCAGCCTGGCACGGTCCACTCCTCACCCGGCTGACCGTCCTGGGCATCGGATCCGGCGTCCGAGTACGGGGAGAGGGCGCAGACGCCGGTGTGCGGGGTCCGTGAGATGGCCTGCTGCGTCATCAGTACTTCCTCTCAGCCGTGTGGTGCGGGTGCGGACCGGGTGCATGGACAGGCACCGCGCCCTGCGGGCACGACGTACTGACCGACGCCGCAGGTGCCACGGTCCCGGCCGGGGCGTGGCCCGGGACGGGCACGGCTGTCGGGTCTGTGCCCCGGTGTGGCCGAGGAGCATCGAATTGCCTCGCCACGCTGCTCATGTCTTCTGCTCTTCTGCGGTCGGTGTCGGCCGACCGCAGAACAAAATTAGACGGAAGGGGATGAAGGCGCTGTGAAGAGTGCACGTGCTTCCCCGGAAAGACGGTGACTGCAGATGCACGCAGGTCCGTCTCCGCCCGTCCGGGACGTCTCCCTTGCGCGCTCGTCACAGGTCCACCGACAGAATTGGGCTGCGGCCGCGGGAGACGCACGGGTAGATCACATCGTGACGGCCGCGCTCGCCGAGGGCCAGCACGGTGTCGCGGTGGTCGGGGATTCCGCCCAGGACGCGCAGCTCGCAGCTGCCGCAGAAGCCCTCCTCGCAGGAGGAGGGAGCGTCGGGAACCGCCTCGCGGATGACCTCCAGCAGGCTGCGGCCGACCGGGACCGGCAGCACACGTCCGGTGCGCCGCAGCTCGACCTTGAACTCCCGAATGGAGGCCGAGCTGCCCGGCTGCGACAGGCTGGTGCTGGTGCGCGGGGCGGTGAAGCGTTCGGTGTGCAGATGTACGTCGGGGAAGTCCGCCATGGTCTTTTCCAGGGACGTGAGCAGGGCATCGGGGCCGCAGGCGTAGACCGCTGCGCCGGGCGGGGTGTCGGCCAGGGCGGTGGCGAGGTCGGGCAGGCCATCGGTGTCCTCGGGGACGAGGCGGACCCGGTCTCCGCCGAGAACCATGAGGTCGTCGGCGAAGGCCATGGTGGCCAGGGACCGGCCGCCGTAGAGCAGATGCCACTCCCGCCCGACCGCGGCCACGGCGCGCACCATGGGCAGGATGGGGGTGACGCCGATGCCGCCGGCGATGAACAGGTAGTGCTCGGCCAGGACCAGCGGGAACCTGTTGCGCGGCCCGCGGACGGCGACCCGCTGTCCGGCGCGCAGCGCATGCACCTCCGCCGATCCGCCGCGCCCGTCCGGCACGTGCAGGACCCCGATGCGGTACGTGTCCCGCTGGGACGAATCCCCGCACAGTGAGTACTTGCGGACCAGGCCGGAGGGCAGCACCAGGTCGATGTGGGCCCCGGGTTCCCAGGCGGGCAGCCGCGCGCCGTCCGCGGCGGCGAGTTCGACGCCGACGACACCGTCGGCGGCGTGCCGCAGCTCCTGGACGACGACGGGGCGCGCGGGCAGGTCGCGCCCCGTTGGCGGCCCGGTCGTCTGTCCCGTCGCAGGGGGTGCGCCGGGATCGTTGGCGCCGGTACGCCGTCCGATCAGCAACCGGTAGAGCGCGAGGAAAACGATGGCCGCCACCAGCAGGAGCGCCGTCCAGCGCACCGCGGTCTCGTCGGTTCCGGCGGTCAGCGCGTGCACGGTGCTCAGCACGAACAGCGCGAAGGCGCTGGTGTGCACGTAGCGCCACCAGCGGTGCGGGATGCGCGTCTTCAGCAGGGAGGTGATCTGGACGGCGGCAAGCAGATAAAGGGCGATCACCCCCCAGGCCACTGCCACCGGCCGGTAGTCGGAGGTGAACGGGAACAGGATCTGGATCAGGCCGATGTCCACCCAAGAGTCGGCCACCAGGCCGAGCAGATGCACCCCAAGGAAGACCAGCGAGAGCCCGGACAGGAAGCGGTGCAGGTCGAGCAGGCGCCCCGGCACCGCTCGCGGGCCCAGCACCCGGGTGGACACCAGCAGTCCCCACACCACGGTGGCCGACAACAGCCACCAGGACATCAGCCCGCCGACGCGGGCGAGGTACCACCACAGTCGGGGGTCCACGTCACAAACCTTTCCCAGAGCCCGGCGGAGTGCGCCGCGCCGTCTTCGGTCACGAGCAGGCCGGCGACCCCATGAGCCTCCAGCAGGGCGCTTCCGGTGGGCAGGCCGGCGATGAGCGCGGCCTTGGCCAGTACCTCCGCCCAGTGCGCCACACCGGCCACCACGGTGACGCCGGTCAGTTCACTCGCGGCCGGGGCACCAGTGGCCGGATCGATGAGGTGGTGGAACTCCCGCCCGGCCCGCTGCCACCGGCGGCGCAGCCGGGTGGAGGTGGCGACCGCACCGTCGGCGAGGGTCAGCCACGCCAGGTCCGTGCCCGGGCGGGCCTCGTCCTCGACCGCGACCGCCCACGCGTCCGCGCCAGGGGCGGCTCCCGTCGCACGTACGTCGCCGCCGAGGTTGACGCACGCCCCTTCAGCTCCCGCGGCCATCAACTCGTGGGCGAGCAGGTCGGCTGCGTATCCCTTGCCGATGCCGCCCAGGTCGAGCCGTACGCCGCGGGGCAGGCGCACCCGGTCCTCCCGGATCTCGATGTCCGCACAGCCCGGGGCGGGGGCGGTGGCGGTGGCGGGTGCGGGGCCGGCCGACAGCTCGCGCGGAAGTGCCTCGAAGCTGCGGGTGTAGCCGGCCTGCTCCAGGGCGGGCAGCACGGTCGGATCGAACAGGCCGCCGGTCACCTCCCACGCCTGCACGGCCCTGCGCACGAGCGCGACCGTCGGCGCGGAGACGCGGACCCACTGGCCCGACGCGGCGTTGAGGCGGCACAGCTCGCTGTCGGCACGGAACCGGGACCACAGCGCTTCCAGCTCGACCAGCCGGGAACGCGCCCGGGCCAGAAGCTCCGGACCTCGGCCGCCGACCACGAAGAGGTGACCGGCGGAGCCCATCACCGGGAACCGCGCCTCGGCCGCCTCAGCTGCCACTGCTGCGTGTCATCGGGGGCGACGGCATCGCCTGTCCCGGGGACTGCCCCTGGGGTGGAGAGGACGCGGCGGCCTCGCCCTGACCGCCGCACCCGCTGCCGCTGCTGCGCGTCACCGGAGAGGACGGCGTCCCCTGGGCCTGGGGCGATGCCGGAGTCGCCGCCGCCGGAGCCGAGGCGGCGGCCACGGACTCCGCCGCTGCCGTGGACGGCTCGGCGGCGGCCACCAGTGCCGCGGTGAGCAGCGTGGCACCGGCCAGGCTTGCGGCGGCCACCCCGACCCGCACCGCCATACGGCGGTCCTGCTCGTCGGCGGCGTCCAACTGGTCAGCCACCGTTCATGCCGTTCATGTTGTTGCCGCCGTTGCTCTGCTGGTTCTGGCTCTGGTTCTGCTGCTGTGATCCGTCGGGTGTCGGGCTGGCGCTGGGAGACGGCGTACCGGTCTGACCTCCCTGGCCGCCCTGCCCCATTTGCATGCCCATGCCCATCTCCATGCCGGACATCATGCCCATGCGCATGGCTTCCAGGTTCATTTGCATGTTCATGTCCATACCGCTCTGGCCGCCCATCCCCATGCCGCCCATGCCCATGCCGTTCATGTCGCCCATGCCCATGCCGCCGTTCTGGCCGCCCATGCCGTTGTTCGGCATGCCGTTGCCGTTGCTGGGCGCCGGGCTCGGGCGCGCATTGCTGGATGGGTCCAGGGAGCATCAGGCGTCTCCCAATAACCTTAGTTGCTTAGGTTTGCTGTGATGGTGCGGGTTGCCTCGAACGGGAGATCCGCGGCGGCTACTGGCGGTGGGCGGGCTGGAAGCGGCGCAGCCGCAGGCTGTTGCTGACGACGAACACCGAGGAACTGGCCATCGCGGCCCCGGCGATGAGCGGGTTGAGCAGGCCGAGCGCGGCCAGTGGCAGGGCGGCGACGTTGTAGGCGAACGCCCAGAAGAGATTGCCCTTGATCGTGGCCAGTGTCCGGCGGGCGAGGCGGATCGCGTCGGCGGCGCCGCGCAGATCGCCCTTGACCAGGGTGAGATCGGCTGCCGCGATCGCGGCGTCCGTACCGGTGCCCATCGCCAGGCCCAGGTCGGCCTGGGCCAGCGCGGCGGCGTCGTTGACACCGTCGCCGACCATGGCGACGACCTTGCCCAGCGCTTGCAGCCGCTTGACCTCGGCGACCTTGTCCTCAGGGTGCACCTCGGCGATGACCTGCTCGATGCCCACCTCGGCCGCCACGTGCTCGGCAGCAGCAGTGTTGTCGCCGGTCAGCAGCACCGGGGTCAGACCCAGCTCCTTGAACTGGGTGACGGCTGCCGCACTGGTGGTCTTGACGGTGTCGGCGACCACCAGCGCGGCGCGCACCTGGCCGCCCCAGGCAGCGAACACGACGGTACGGCCGGCGCGCTCGGCCTTCTTCTGCGCCTGGACCAGGGCGGCGGGGATCTCCAGGTCCTGGTCATCGGTCAGCCAACTCGCGCGTCCGGCGAGCACCTGGTGTCCGTCGACCGTGCCGGTGACGCCGCGCCCGGCGTGGTTGGCGAAGTCGGTGACGGGTGCGAGGGCGCCGGTCTCGTCGGCGGCGGCGTCCGCGATCGCCTTGGCGATCGGATGCTCGCTGGCGTGCTCCAGCGCGCCGGCCAGCCGCAGGATCTCGCCCCGGTCCTCGCCCTCGACGGTGATCACGTCGGCGAGGCGCATCTTGCCCTCGGTGACGGTGCCGGTCTTGTCCAGCACGATGGTGTCGATCCGGCGGGTGGACTCCAGCACCTCCGGGCCCTTGATCAGCAGCCCCAGCTGGGCACCGCGCCCGGTGCCGACCATCAAGGCGGTCGGCGTGGCCAGCCCGAGCGCGCACGGGCAGGCGATGATCAGCACCGCCACCGCCGCGGTGAGTGCGAGGGCCGCGGGGTAGCCCAGGGTCAGCCAGGCGACCAGCGTCTCGACCGCCAGCAGGATCACCACGGGCACGAAGATCGCGGAGATGGAATCGGCGAGTCGCTGCACTTCGGCCTTGCCGGTCTGCGCCTCCTCGACCAGACGGGCGATCTGGGCGAGCTTGGTGTCTGAGCCCACGCGCGTGGCCCGTACGACGAGACGGCCTCCGGCGTTGACGGTGGCGCCGGTGACCGTGTCGTCCGGGCCGACCTCGACCGGCAGCGACTCGCCGGTCAGCAGCGACTCGTCCACCGCCGAGGTGCCCTCGACCACCACCCCGTCGCTGGCGATCTTCTCTCCGGGGCGCACCACGAACTCGTCCCCAACCGCCAACTGGTCAATCGGCACGCGTATTTCGCGTCCGCCCGCCCGTCTCCCACCACCGCCCTCAACGGAGAGCGCTTCGCGCTCGCCCCCTTCGTATCGCAGCACGGTGACGTCCTTGGCGCCCAGGTCCATCAGCGCCCGGATGGCCTCGCCGGCACGTCTGCGGGCGCGGGCCTCGAAGTAGCGGCCGGCCAGGATGAAGGCGGTCAGCGCCGCGGCCACCTCCAGATAGATCTCCGGCTGACCGGCATGCTCCCCGGACCGCGGCAGCAGGGAGAAGCCCATGCTCATGCCGGGCTCGCCCGCACCGCCCCAGAACAGGGCGTAGACGCTCCAGACCCAGGCTGCCAGCACGCCGAGGGAGACCAGGGTGTCCATGGTCGCGGCCCGGTGGCGCAAGTTCAGCGCGGCGGCGCGGTGGAAGGGCCACGCCCCCCACAACGCCACCGGCGAGGCCAGCGCGAAGGCCAGCCACTGCCAGAAGCGGAACTGCAGGGGCGGGACCATGGACAGCACCACCACCGGCACGGTCAGCGCCGCCGAGACCAACAGCCGGTCCCGCAGCGCCCGCACATGCCGCTCCTCCTCGCTCCCCAGCCCATCACCAGCCGCTGCCTGACTCCCGGTCGCAGCCGAGGCGGGCGGCGCGGGCAGGCTGGCGCCGTACCCGGTGGCCTTCACCGTGGCGATCAGGTCCTGCGGCGTCAGATCCTCGGGGTAGCCGACCCGTGCGCTGGCGGTGGCGAAGTTCACCGACGAGCTCACCCCGGGCAGCTTGTTCAGCTTCCGCTCGATCCGCGCCGCACACGAGGCGCAGGTCATGCCGGTGATGGCCAGATCGACGGACTGCGCCGGTTCGGCCTGCTCGGCCGCCGTCGGCTCGGAGGTCGTGGTCGTCATGTTCGAGGCTCTTCCTTGGGCTGCGAGGACCGGAGACTGGTCAGGGAAATGGCCGACCGGGGCACGTGCCCGGCCGGCCGCGCGTCGCCGGTGGCGGGCGTACGGACGGGGCATGCGCCGCGCGGACACTCCGGCCAGGTCTTCGCCGACCAGCAATCCCCTGATCCTCGGTCGTTCAGGGGTGGGGTCAGGCGCCGACCAGTTCGTAGCCGGCCTCGGTCACTGCCGACCGCACGTCCGCTATCTCCAGCGGGCTATCGCTGAAGACGGTGACCCGCCCGGAATCGACGTCGACGTCGACCTTCTGCACACCGGCGATGGCGGTGATCTCCTCGGTGACGGAGTCGGCGCAGTGACCGCAGGTCATGCCGGTAACCGTGTAAGCGGCCTCGCTCATCGAACGCTCCTGGCTTTCAGGGGACGCCCGCGGCGGTCGGGCTCGCGGTTGTCCAGGGGACTGAGGATCCCCACCGTTACACTTCCAGCCCACTGGAACTTCAAGCCGGGAGCGCCATGAAAATCGGTGAAGTGGCCGAGCTCACAGGAACCAGCACCAAGACCATCCGCTTCTACGAGGAGTCGGGCCTCGTGCCACCCCCGGCCCGCACACCCAGCGGCCACCGCGTCTACGGCCTCGACACCGCCGACCGGCTCCGCTTCATCCGTCGCTGCCAGGCCGCCGGCATGACCCTGCAGGAAGTGCGCCAGATCCTCACCGTGCACGACCGCGGCGAAAGCCCATGCGGCCACGTCGGCCGCGTACTGACCGAGCGCCTGGAGAACGTCCGCGCCCAGATCACCGAGCTCGTCACCCTCGAAACCCACCTGGAATCCCTGCTGGCGCACGCCGCCCAGGGTCGGCCGACCGACCACGACCGGGCCGGCGTCTGCTGGATCCTCGAAACAGAGCCCGCCGAGCCCGCGATCACCGACTGACGGGAAGCCGTACGAGTGCGGGTTCCGGCCCGGCCGGTACGACAACGGCGAACCCCTGCCCGGCCGCGGGCCGCCAGTCCAGCTCACCTCCGTACAGGCGCCGCAACACCTCCGGCGGCCGGTGATAGCAGAACACCGACGCCTCAGCCCCGACGATGGACGGGGTATCGACGAACAGCGGCAGCTCCGCCAGGAAGTAGCGCACCGCCCGCTCGACCTGCTCCGCCCCCGGCGCCTGCCCCGGCGGGAGCTTCCCGGCCAGCACCCAACCGGTGGCCTCCCGGCACGCGTCCCGGAAGCCCGCGTCCTCGGCGTACCGCCGCAGCCCGCGCTCATGCAGCCGTACGAACGCCGCATTGCCCGCCAGCTCGGCCCACCCCAGCACCCGCGCCGCCGCGTCCGCCACGCCGAGGGCCCCGAGCGCCGCGACGATCTTGTTGCGGGTGTACTGCCCCTGCCGCCGCGCCTTCCACGTGGCCCTTTCCGGCGCATACCCCAGCGCCTCCAGAGTGAAGGCACTCGGCGTGTCCGGCACGAAGAAGTCCACCCGCTCGAACCGGGCCAGCCCCCACGCCGCCAGCTCCCGGATCCGCGCCGTGGAGAAGTAGCCGTTGAACGGGCTGATCCCGAAGCACGCGTGCTCGGCCCGCTCCACCAACTCCGCGCAGCGGCTGCTCAAGGGGGTCACCGCCATCCGGTCCGCGCGGCACCCGTGCTGATCTGGTTGACCTGTACTCATGGCCCGACGCTAGGACCCTCCCCGTGCGGCAACAGCAAGTCCGACCCGGGCCGATTCCCCCGAACGAGGTGCTCACCGGCTGCCGACGAGCGGATCGCCGCTGACACCGAACAGTGTGGGCAGCGACGGACCCGGCGCTCGCATCGGCCGGGACCACCCCACGCTCGGTGAGGACGCCCATGCTGGTGCTGGGCATGAGGGAGCGGGCCGGTGGCGGGCGACCTGCTGGGGGTCGCCCTCGTGGTCCTGCTCTGAGGGGCGTACGTGGGGGCGTGGCGCGGCTGCGTACATGCGGAGAGCGCCGACCCGTCCTGCGGTCCCTGGTCCTTTCCGAGCCGGGCGTGGCCGGGGCGCCCGTGGGTCCTGCCTTGGCCACCGCACGGACTGGGGGCCTGGCGCATGGCCGGCGCCGTTACGAGGACGGCGTGGTGGGGTCGCGGAAGTCGGGCGGCAGGGCCCGGTTGACGCGGGCTGCGAGAGCGGGTGCGCAGTCGCGCAGGCCCTGCCGGGTGACCAGAAGCAGGGACAGCGTGGTTCCGGTCTCGTCGTCGATCGGGAAGCGGGCGTTGGGGTACCGCCGGGAGAAGGTGATGACCGTATCGGCGTCCCGGGCGAGCGACGCCTGCTTGCCACTCTCGCCCTTGACCGTGGCCCGGCAGGTGGCGTCGATGTCGTGCAGGGCCTCGTGCACGGGGCGTACCCGGGCTGCGGGAGGCGTGACGGCGGGAGCCGCGGCGCTCGCGGTCGCGGTGGCGGCCGATCCGCTGCTGCCGCCGGACCGGTCCCGCACAGCCACCACCCCCGCGACGGCCAGAGCGCCCGCCACGGTCGCGGCCACCGCCCACAGCAGCAGGCCCGGCCCGCGGCGAGCGGACCGGCCGGTGTCCTCGGCCGCCGTGGCGGGCGCCGGACCGGGTATGCCGTCCTGCCCGGTCGGTGGTGTCGTCACGCAGTGGCCTTCCAGGTGGTGCCGCCGTCGGTGCTGCGGAAGGTCCGGGCGTTCTGGCCGTCCAGCGCGCCCGCGTACAGGGTGCTGCCGGTGGTGTCGTAGCCGACCGCACTGGTGCCCTTCGGCAGGTCGGCCTGCTTCCACGTCTTGCCGCCGTCGATGCTCAGCTCGGAGCCGCCCATGCCGACGGCGACGATCTGGTTGATGTCCTTCGGGTTCCAGGCGGCGGCCATCGTGCCCATCGGGCCACCGAGGCTCTTCCAGGTCTTGCCGCCGTCACTGCTGGTCTGCAGCCCGCTGGACATGTCGGGGGCGATCAGCCGCCGCGGGTCCTTCGGGTCGACCAGGATGGTGCCCATGAAGGAGCGCCCCGCCTCGGCGTCGACCGTCTTCCAGCTCTTCCCGCCGTCGCTGGAGGCGAGCAGCCCGGCTTCCGGGGAGGCGACGTAGACGGTGTCTCCGGTGGCGCCGATGGCGTGCGCATCGCTGACCGCGCCCGCGCCGGTCACCTTGGTGAACGTCGCTCCGCCGTCGGTGGACCGGAACAGCCCCGGGTGCCCGCCCACCAGTACGGCGTCCGACGTGATCGCCCACCCCATGGGGTCCGCCCCGCTCAGCGAGGGCACGTCCTTCCAGGTGCTGCCGCCGTTGCTGGAGACGGCCGCTGCCGCGTGCCCGCCGACGAAGAGCCGGTCGCCCACCACTTACACGGTGTGCAGGTCGCCGCCCACGAAGGGGCTCGGTCGCCGACCCGGCCGACGCGCCGCCGGAACCGTCGCGAGTGACCCAGAGGATCCCGCCCGCCGCGACCACCGCCACGGCCAGGGCGGTGCCGCCCCGGCGCAGCCGCCGCGCCCGCTGCTCGGCGCGCCGGGCCTCGGCGGATCGCTCGGCCGCCTTCGTGCGGCGCCGTTCGGCCTTGGTGGCTCCTGCCGAGGGAGCCTTGCGGGAAGGTGTGGAGGTCATGGACGTGCTTCCTTCATGTGGGGTATGCGAGGGCGTGAGACAGGCGTGGAGAGGAAGGGGCGGTCAGACGAACTGCCGGCCTCGGAGGCGTCGGTCGGTACCGAACCGTGTCGCGAGGAGCCCGCCACGTACACCTGAAGACGTACCGCCGAAGCGTTGGTGGGGAGCATCGCCCAGCTGGACGAGGAGGGCGCGGTGCAGGTGCTCGTCTCCGATCTGCGCGGGGACCAGGCCCCGGTCCTGGCCGCGGTCGGCCTGATGCAGTTCGAGGTCGTCGCGGCAAGGATGGCCGGCGAGTTCTCCGCCCCGGTCAGGCTGGAGACGCTGCCGTACCGCCTCGCGCGGGCCACCGACGTTGCCGGCGCCGAGGAACTCAACCGCTCCCGGATCAAGGGCGAGGCACTCACCCGCCTCCGCGACAAGACTCAGCTCGCCCTCTTCCGCGACCGCTGGCAGGCCGACTCCTTCCAGCGCGAGTTCCCCGCCGCCCGCCTCGACCACCTCATCGCAGCCCACGGCTGACCCTTCGGCGGTGTGGAGTGAAGGCACCGACGACCGCCCCGACCGGCTGGGCCCGCCCCGACGGCGCCGCCTACCCCACCGGCGGCGACTGGGCCGAGAAGTACCTCCAGCCGCTCGCCGACGTGTTCGGCGACAAGATCCGCTACGGCGCCACGGTCACCGGCGTCGCCCGCGCGGGCCGGGACCGCATCGTCGACTCCGGCCGTGACGAGCAGCCCTTCACCGTCCACATCCAGCTCGCAGACGGCCGCGAGGAGCTTCTTGCCGCCCGCGCCGTCATCGACGCCGTCCGGCACCTGGTCCACCCCCAGCCCGATGGGCGCCGACGGCCTGCCCGCCCTCGGCGAGAAGACGGCCGCCGAGCGCATCTCCTACCGCGTCCCCGACCTGGGCGACCCGGCCGTACGCGCCCGGTACGCGGGCAAGCGCACTGCAGTCATCGGCTCTGGCGCCTCCGCCTTCACCGCCCTCGCCTACCTCTCCGACCTGGCCAAGGAGGAGGACGGGACCCATGCGGTGTGGATCCTGCGCCGGGGCATCGGCGCGAACACATACGGCGGCGGCGAGGCCGACGAGCTTCCCGCCCGCGGCGCCCTGGGCCTGCGTGCCAAGGCCGCCGTCGAGGCCGGCCACGCGAGCGCGGTCACCGGATTCCGCACCCAGTCCATCGAACGGGACGGCGACCGACTCGTCCTCGTTGCCGAGGACGGCCGCCGCCTGGATCCGGTCGACGAGGGCATCGTCCTGACCGGCTTCCGCCCCGACCTGTCCTTCCTCTCCGAGCTCCGGCTCGGACTCGACGAGCGTCTCCAGGCGCCGACCGCGCTGGCCCCGCTGATCGACCCGAACGTCCACTCCTGCGGCACGGTCTACCCGCACGGCGTCAACGAACTTGCCCACCCGGAGCAGGGTGTCTACCTGGTCGGCATGAAGTCCTACGGCCGTGCCCCCCACGTTCCTCGCCATGACCGGTTACGAGCAGGTCCGCTCCATTACCGCGGCGCACGCCGGGGACCGCGAGGCCGCCGAGCGCGTCGAACTGACCCTGCCGGAGACTGGAGTCTGCGGCGGCGCCGGCCTGTTCGACGACCCCGACGCCGCCCAGAGCAGCGAGGGCGGCGGCTGCTGCGCCGCCCCGGCCACCCTGCAGATCGGCATCGGCGCCCCAGCCACCACCCCCGGCGGCTGCTGACCCCACCCACCCCAGGAGGTTCGCCATGACATCCCGCGTACAGCTCGCCCTCCGCGTCCCCGACCTCGGCGCATCCGTCGCCTTCTACACGAAGCTGTTCGGCACCGAGCCCGCCAAACTCGGTGATGGCTAGGCCAACTTCGCCATCACCGAGCTTCCGCTCAAGCTCGTCCTGATCGAAGGCACCGTGGACGAGGCAACGCGCATGGACCACCTCGGCGTCGAGGTCGAGAGCACCGAGGCCGTCCACGCCGCCACCGCTCGCCTGGGCGAGGTCGGTCTGGCGACAGACGTGGAGAACGACACCACCTGCTGCTAAGCCCTCCAGGACAAGGTCTGGGTCCACGGGCCCGGCCAGGAACCCTGGGAGGTGTACGTCGTCAAGGCCGACGCCGACTCCCTGACCAAGCAGCAGAGCAGCACCTGCTGCGGCGGCCCCGCCGAGGCCGACACCGGCGCGCAGGAACCGGTCGCTGCGGGCGGCTGCTGCTGACCCGCCGATGACCGACATCGACACCAGCGGGGCCGTGACCGGGACGGGGGACCGGTCACGGCCCCGCGGCGCGCTGCCTGCCCTGTGCGCCGCCCAGATCACCAGCTGGAGAATCGTCTACTACGCGTTCCCCGTCCTGAACCCCGAGATCACGCAGGCGACAAACTGGCCGGCAGGAGCGACCACCGCGGCGTTCTCGCTCGGCCTAGTCATCTCCGCGCTCGCCGGTATCCGGGTGGGGAGGATGCTCGACCGGCGCGGCCCGCGCACCGTCATGACGGCAGGCTCAGCCCTTGGCGCCGCCAGCCTGCTCGTGGTGGCTACGGCCCCCAACCTGCCTATGTTCTTCGCCGGTTGAGCGCTGGCCGGAGTCGCGATGGCCGCCACGTTCTACCAGCCCGCGTTCGCCGCCCTCACCTGCTGGTGGGCCCCGGACCACGTCCGGGCCCTGACGATCGTCACCCTCGCCGGCGGTCTGGCCTCCACCGTCTTCGCACCCCCGACGGCCCTGCTCGCCGACCACCTGTCCTGGCGGCACATCTACCTCGTGCTGGCCGGGATCCTCACCGCAGTCACCATCCCCGCCCACGCCCTCGCGCTGCGAGCGCCCTGGCCGGACGCCCCATCCAGTCCTGCGCACGCCGCCGCAGGCGTGGCCCCGGTGGTGCGCAGCCGGTCGTTCCTGCTGCTTGCTGCCGTCTTCGCCCTGTCGTCCTTCGCGATGTACGCCGTCGTCGTCGCCCTCGTACCGCTCCTCCTGGAACGCGGGTACACCACCAGCCAGGCAGCATGGGCGCTCGGACTCGGCGGCGCCGGACAAACCCTCGGCCGCACCCTGTACGCCACTCTCGCCCGACGCACCGCCGTGGCCACGCGCACGACGACCCTGATCGCCGCCGGCGGCATCACCACCGCCGCCTTCGCCGCCGTACCCGGGCCATACGCCCTGCTCATTGTCGTGTCGCTCGCGGCCGGTATGGTCCGCGGTAACCTCACCCTGCTCCAAGCCACCGCTCACCGACCGCTGGGGCGCCACCCACTACGGACGCCTCTCCGGCCTGCTCGCAGCGCCAGCAACCACCGCCGCAGCCTTGGCTCCCTTCGCCGGTGCCGTGCTCGCCGCGCCACTCGGTGGATACAGCCACCTCTTCGCGCTCCTCGCCGTCATCTCCATGGCCACCTCAGTCACCGCGCCCTGGACTGCCCCTACCGACGCCAACCCGCCCGGAGCGCCACTCCGCTGACAGACCCGCGCGGTGTCCGCCCGGCCACTGCTCGTATCCCCAAGTGCTGCACTTCTCCCAGCCGGGCAGCCAGAACGGGTGCGGGCCGCCCTGGGTCAGGTCGGGCTCAGCGGGCGCGCCTTGGGAACCGGGTGCGGTACGGCGTTGGCGAGGGGCGGTTTGGGTCAGGCGCCGTCCGGGCGCAGCGGGATCAGGTTTCCCGAGGCGGGTTGGTTTTGGCCGGTGGAGTCCCGAAGGATGAGGACGGCGGCCGCGAGGACTACCTGCTCCGCTCGGTGCTGGGATTCGGCCTCGGTAGCCTGGGACTCCTTCAGGCGGACCCCTTCTTTGCGGAGTCGCTTTTCGACTTCCGGCGTCTGGTGCGTCTCTGCGCTCCCGGTCACGCTTCGACCGCGGTAGAGCACGGGCCACCTGACCGTGGCAGTGGCGCCCGGACCGAAGAGGGCGCAGCGGTACCTGGAACGTCAACATCGCGTCGACCTCAGGCCGTCGCAGCCCCGCGCTCAGCGTCAGCCCCACGATTGAGGTGTTTCGCAGCCTCGGTTAGTCGCCCAGAGCCTCGTCCGCCAGGACCGGGGCCTGAAGCATGGGATCGCCGTACATCGCGGACAGGATCATGTGCGGGGAGTCGAACGGGATCGGCCGGCCGCCGGGGCTGTCGAGCACGATGACCAGCGGCCAGCCCCGGTCCCTCAGACCTTGAGCTGGCCAGCGGCCTTCTTGATCTGCTTGCGGATCCCCCGACTACCTCATCATCGCTGGTGAGCACACCCGGCGCGAGCGCTTCGGTCAGCGAGCGGGACATGTCTCGAACGCCTTCACCTCCGCGAGGGGCGTGAGTTCAAGGACTCACAGGAGTGTGGCGTGGGCGAGTGGTGTGGCGGCCGGTGACGAACTCGGGCTCCACCCCGAAGGTGTAACCCCGCTCACGGAGGTAGCGCGCGACGCGCCCTTCGGCCATGTCGCCGATCCTGGGTGCTGTCACGCGGGCAGTATGCCCCCAGCCGGGGTCGGGGCGGCCTGAGCGCTCGACTTGGCCGAAACGACCACTGGGCGGGGTACGGGCGGAATCGGAACTGTCCTGCGTGTGCGGCCGTCAGTTCCTGCGGCGGAAGGAAGTCGTTCTCACCTCAAGGGCCGACAGGCCGCCCCGTCGTGCCAGCGGTTAATCATGCGTACTGGGCGAGGAGGCTCTCGGCTCGCGCTAGATCCTCAGGGGTGTCCACCGCTACGCCGTTGTCCTCGACAGGGATCATCTGCACGGCGTGGCCGTGTTCGACGAAGCGCAGCATCTCCACTCCTTCGGCGCGCTCCAAGGGCCCTTGCTGGAGCTGTCGGAAGTGTTGGAGAGCTGGGCCGGTGAAGCCGTAGAGGCCCAGTTGGCGGAGGTACTTCGGTCGGTCGCCCTTCGGGTAGGGGATGGGCTGGCGCGAGAACATCAGGGCCTCGCCTTGGGCCGAGACAACGACCTTGACGACGTTGTGGTCCAGGACGGCGCCGACGTCGGCTAGTTCGGTGTACGCGTTCACGGCGAGCGCGCCCGGCGGCAGGTACTCCAGGGCCTCGGAGATGGCGTCGATGGCGGTCGGCGAGATGAACGGCTCGTCGCCTTGGACGTTGATGTACGCCTCGGCCGGCAGGCGCTCGGCGACCTCCGCGACGCGATCGGTGCCGGTGAGGTGCTCTCCGGTGCGGATGCACTCGATGCCCAGCTGGCGGCACGCCGCTTCGATGCGTTCGTCGTCGGTCGCCACGACGGCGCCGTCGAGACGTTTGGCCTCCAGGCACCGCTGGTGGACGTGCCAGAGCAGCGGCTTGTCGCCGAGGCGGGCCAACGGTTTACCGGGAAAGCGCGAAGCGCCCCAACGGCAGGGTATGACGGCGACGTGCTGGCGCGGTGTGGCGTCGGGAGTCAGAGCTGTAGTGGCGGCCACGGCGTCCTCCTGGTGGTCGAGCAGGGGCGGGCCTTCAGGGAAGCAGGGCAAGCTTGGAGCGGACGGTGGGCGAGGCGGCGCTCGTGAACGGCCGCCATTCGTAGCCGTCGACCTCCTCTTCCTGGAGGGTCACCGCGTGCTCTGCGCCGAGACGGAAGACCCAGCGGAAGTCCACGTGGTGGTGGGCCGGTTCGTCCTTGGAGGGGTTCGCGTCGATGGTGTGCACGTCGATGTCGAGGGGAACGTCTTCGAAGCCGGAGAGGGGAACGACGGCGCTGGGCGGGATGCCTGCCTCCTCGTGCAGTTCACGCAGGGCGGTGTCGCGCAGATGCCGATCGTTTAATTCGTTGTGGCCGCCGGGCGCCAGCAGTTTCCCGGACGCCTTGTGCACGATGTGCAGCACATGCCGGGCGCCGTTGATGACGATGGCGCTGCATGTCACGTGGGCGGGGAACGTCTTGCGGTTCGTGGGGTCGTCCGCGGCGGCGAGCGCGGCGAACAGCAGGGTGAGGGAGTCGCGTTCGTCCGGGTGGCGGGCGAGGTACGCCTCGGTGACGGAGCGGACGTGGCCGACGGAGGGAGGCACTGGGTCACCTTTCGAAGTGGTGGAGCCAGGTTCTGGCGATGGAGCCGCGGTCGGCCGCCGGCATCTCGTGCAGTCCGGGCTGGAAGCGGGCGTGGCTGAGCGCGGCGGTGGCGGCGAGTATCTCGGCCTGGACGAGGTGGATGTACGCGCCGACAGCGGCGCCGTGCACGAAGTTGACGGCACCGCCGTCAGCGAGGACGTAGAAGTAGTGGCCGGTGACCTCGTATCGCGTCAACTGGGCGCTGACAGGGCTGCGCTGGTAGAGGTCGTGGAGGCTTCCGAGTTCGAGTTCGTCCTCGGAGGAGGTCACCGATCCGAGGTACGCGCCGTTGCGCAAGGCGGCGAAGTCTCCCTGCCGCAGGGCGAGATTGCCGGTGGCGCACAGGACGAGTTCCGCATCGCGTACGGCCTCGGCGGTGGACGCGCTGGTGCGGAAGCCGAGGGAGTGCGCCTGGACTCGCTTGATCGGATCGTTGTCGTACACGGTGACGCGCAGGTCCTGGGCGCGCAGGGTCTGGGCGATGGCGCGGCCGATCTTGCCGAAGCCGATGACGCAGGCGTTGCGGCTGGTGAGGATGTCGCCGCGGGCGCGGACGAGGGCTTCGGTGGAGAACACGATCGAGCGGCCGACGAGGTGGTCTTCGCAGTCCTTGAGCGGGGAGCGGGCCACCGAGACGACCGGGCACGGCAGTTTGTCGAGGGCGGCGTACCGCTGGTGTCCGTTCTCGGTGTCCTCGACGATGCCGAGGATGCGGCCGGAGAACTTGCCCACGAGAGTGTCGAGGCTTGCCGCGAAGTAGCCGCCGATGTCCACCAGGACGACGTCCCGGCCGCCCGCTGTGTCCTCCAGGTAGTCCAGGGCCTGGGTGTTGTCGGTGAACCGTTCTCGGGTCAGGTCGTGGACGGGGAAGGTGCGGCGGACGGTGTCGAGGGTCGGCTGGTGGATCGATCGAGGTTTCGGCAGCACAGCGCCGACCGTGGACACCGCGGTCATGGCCCGCAGGAATGCCGGCCGTTCGGGGAGCAGATGCGTGATGACGAGCGTCGTGATCGCGTCGCCGGCAGGGAACTGCGTCGTGATCTGCCGGAAGAAGGCGTCCAGCCGCGCTCGCTCGGGACTCTCCACTGCGTTTCCTCTCGGGCTCCGGGCCGCGGGGTTACGCGGCTCGGCTGTAGTTGGGGACCTGGGCGGCCAGGGCCTGCATGTGGGCGCGCAGGCCGTTGTGGAGGTCGACTCGCGGCTGCCACCCGAGGACTTCTCGGGCACGGCTGGGGTCGGCGCGGGTTAGGAGGACGTCACCGCTGCGCGCGTGGTCCTGCTGGAGCTGGATGTCGCGGCCGGTGAGGCTGGTGGCAATGTTGATCACTTCCAGCAGCGATGCGTTCGACCCGCCGCCCACGTTGATCGCGCCCTGCGCTGTCGGCACGGTCGCGGCGGCGATCGTGGCGGCGACCACGTCATCGATGTAGGTGAAGTCGCGTCGCTGGTGACCGTCTCCGTACAGGCGAAGCGGCTGTCCGGTCAGAGCGGCCTGCAGGGCGCGGTGGGTGAACATGTCGGCGCGCTGGCGGGGGCCGTAGACGGTGAAGTACCGCAGGGCGACGACGCTGGGACCGACGGGGCGCTCGGCGTAGGCGAGGCAGAGCTGTTCCTCGGCCAGTTTGGTCACGGCGTACGGGGAGGCCGGCTTCGGACGATCGGCCTCGACACTCGCGCCGCCGTCGGTCGGCCCGTAGACGCTGGAGGAGGACGCAACGACCAGTCGCGGGACGCCGATGCGGGTGCAGGCTTCCAGGACCCGGTGGGTGGCCAGCACGTTGGACGCGAGGTAGTCGCTGAACTGCGGCCCCCAGGAGGGCCGTACGCCGGGAATGCCGGCGAGGTGGAAGACCGCGTCCGCGTCGATCAGGAGTGGGTCGATCGCGCAGTTGAGGAGGTCGGCGGTGATGTGGTGGTACCCCGGGAGACCGCGCAGGGAGGCGAGGTTGGCGATGGCCGTGGCGTCGGTGGAGGGGTCGCGGCGGTCGACGCCGATGACCGTGGTGCCGGCCTGGACGAGGGCTTGTGCGAGGTGGGAGCCGATGAATCCGGCGGAGCCGGTCACCACAGCCCGGCGGGGGGCGGCGGTGGTCGGGTGCTGCTCGTGCTGCGGCACGGGAATCTCCAGGAAGGTAATCGAAGGGGGAACTCAGGTGAGGCGGGACAGGACGGTTCGGCCGTGCGTGCTCAGGGTGAGGTCGTTCTCCTTGTGGCCCTTGACCAGGGCGGTGGTCGCCTCGATGGCGCCGAAGGACTCCAGAAGGCGCCGTTCGGCGTCGGTCAGCGGGCGGCCGTACCCGTCGAGGAAGGCGGTTCGCAGGTGGGGCGCGGCCTGCCAGCGGCGGAATTCGAGCCGGGTGAAGTCGCGGATGCGGGCGTCGCGTCGCATGTGTTCGAAGTCGCAGATACCGAAGGTGTCGCCGACCAGCCAGTTGCGCGGCTGGTAGTCGAGGTGGCAGACCGCGCCGTCCATGAGGCTGTTGTCCAGGATGGCCGCGTGGTGCTTCAGCAGGTTCCGCTCGGCTGTGTCGATCAGGTCGGCGTGAACGGCCCGGTCGATCCAGCTCTGGAGGCGCTCGGCGAGCGCTGCGCCGACGGCGCCGCCCTGGGGCATGGCGGTTGCCCGGTGGAGCTTGCCGAGGACGTGGCCGGCCACGTGATGGGCCAGTTCCTCCTCGGGTGAGCCCGGGGCCGCGGTGTCCGCCCGATCGCCTGCGAGCGCGGTCAGCAGAAGGGTGCGGGTGGCGTCGTCACGGCCGACCAGCTTCGGCGCGTGGCCGATCAGGTGGGTGCCCCATGTCCGGTAGGCGTGGAGTTCCCCTGCGTACCGGTCGTGCTCGGCGTGCTGCTTGGCGACGAAGTGACGCCCGTCGCCGGCCACCACGCGCACGACCCGGGGAGGGAGCAAGGGGTCCGGCGCGATCTCGACGGCGCCGAGGAGGCAGTGCGCCAGTTGGATCCGGGGATCGTCCGATGTGGCGATCACGGGGTCGGCTCCGGTGTGAGGAGGCTGAGGTGCTCGGTG
Source organism: Streptomyces sp. TRM68367 (assembly GCF_014495685.1). Classification (GTDB taxonomy): domain Bacteria; phylum Actinomycetota; class Actinomycetes; order Streptomycetales; family Streptomycetaceae; genus Streptomyces. Next base: position 268,602 of record NZ_JACTVI010000002.1, read on the forward strand.
TCGTTGTGCCGATCGAGCATCCAGCGGGTCTGTCCCAGGCGGTTGCGGTGGTGCTGCCAGCGAGTGATTGAGGCGTGGTTGTGCGTGAAGCCCGCCGGCGAGCCGATCGGGATGTCCAGGAGCAGGGTGTGCGCGGTGATCACCGTCTCTCCGTGGGCGGCGAACACGATGCGCTTCCCCTCGTTCTCCTCGACGAGCTGACTCAGGTTCTTGCTGGCGCGCTTCAGGTACCCGTTCCAGGTGTCGGAGCCAGCGGCCCAGGGAGTGTCGGGGTGCGCATGCGGGCCGCCGTTGGCGGCTGTCTTCACCGCATCCCAAGGTTTGCCGTCGGCATCGCCGTGGACGGGGCCGTCGAGCCGGTCGTCGAAGTGCAGCGGAATCTGGAGCGTCTGGGCGATGATCTCGCCGGTCTGGACGAGGCGAATCCGCGGGCCCGCGTAGACCATGTCGAAGGGCCTCTTCAGGTGCTCGGTGGCCAAGCGGCGCGCGGCCTGTTCGGCCTGGGCGTACCCGAGGTTGGTCAGTCCGGTGCAGGTGCGCGGGCCCCCGACGAGGCCGTCGGCGTTGCACTGGGCCTGGCCGTGCCGTACGAAGACGAGTTCGGTGGTGATCATGGGGTTCCTCGGAGGTGGGAGCGGAGCGGCCAGCGGTAGCCGTTGCGCCCGACGTACGGGGCGGTCAGGACGGCGTGCAGGGCCAGGAAGTCGTCGAGGCGTCCGCGGTTCGTTGCGTCGAGCCGGGAGCTGTAGCATCCGGCCGCCGTGTTGTACGCGCATAGGGCGGCGTTGACGGCTTGGTCCGTGAGTGGTCCGTACGTCAGGTGGAGTGTCGCGATGAGCTTGGCGAGGTCGTATCCCATCGGGGCTAGGGACAGGTCGTCGGTGTCGACGGTGACGATGTCCCCGGCCGCGGTGATGATGAAGTTCCGGGGGTTGCTGTCCTTGTAGAAGGCGAGCGGTCCCTGTGCGGTCTCTTCCAGCAGGCGGAGCATCGCGTGCAGGGCCACCTTGTTCGGCAGGTAGCCCTGCTCGTGGCGTCGCCGGAGCGCGATCTCTCGGGTGCCGAGGTAGCCGTCGAACGGCGTGCCGTCGTTGAATTGGTGCGGAGTGCCCAGCGACGCCGACTGCAGGTCGCTGCGCCATGCGGCACCGTGCGCGTGGCCCAGCAGTTCCGCCATGCGCGGCAGGTCCTCGGGGCGTACGGAGCGGCCCTCGACCCGCTCGAACGCCAGACTGGCCGGTCCGATCTCGTGAAGGGCCGGCTGTCGCAGCGGCTTCGCGTGCTCTTTGATCCACCGGTAATGGCGGACAGCTCCCGCCGCGCGCTCCGGTGTCTCGTAGTGCTTGGTGAACGGTGGGAGGGTCATGCCGGCTCCTCCTTCGCCTGCGCGACGACGAAGGTGATGAGGGACCGAGTGGTCAGCGGCTGGTCCGGAAGGAACTCGTGCAAGGTCGCTGCCAGGGCCCCGGGGTTCCCGTACAGGCTGGGCGCGAGCTCGTACTTGGGGTTGGTGGCGAGGTACTGCGCGAGGTGGTCGTGGCCGTCGAAGGTGAAGGCGTGCTTCTCGTCCAGGGTGGCGATCACGTCGAGCGAGGAGGTGGCCAGAGCGGCGAGGTTGCCGCTGTGCGCGGCGGTGTAGAGGCTCTCGTGCTTCTCGGCCCGCACATCGAGGCCGGCCGCAGCGACCAGCTGGTCCATCTCCCGGTAGCTGTCGAGTCCCTTTGTGACGAGTACGGCCAGGCCCCCGGGGGCCAGAACTTTCGCGATCTGCGCGATGACGTCGTTGGGCCGCGGCGAGTGGTAGAGGCAGAACGCGGCGACGGCGACATCGCACGACCCGGCGGGCAGCGGGAGGTCGTGGAAGTCACCTTCGACGAATTCCGCCACGGTGTCGGGCAGTTCCTCGGAGCGTGCGCGGGCCTGGACGAGCAGGGCGGGGGCGGCGTCCAGGCCGATGACGCGCCGGGGCCTCAGCTGCTCGACGATGGCCAGGGTGCTCGTGCCGCGACCGCAGCCGATGTCGAGCACCATGCCGAGGCGGTTCGGATGCGCGTGGTGGGTCTGCACCAAGCTAACGATCGTCTCGGGCACGGGGCGGCCGGACGTCTTCGCGCGCATCAGGGCGCTGGTCCGTCCGGCCAGCCGGGAGGCGTGCCCGTACAGCTCCTGCTGGCGGGCGGGGTCCAGGAACGGGTTGGGCTCGTTCATGCCGCACCCCCGCTCCGGGGGCGCGGGCCGTTCAGGACTGCTCGGCGGCCACCTTCCGCAGCCAGCGGCGCGTCTGGCGCCGGTTGGCCAGCAGGACCACGTCGGCTCGGCCGGCGGCGTACTCCTCGATCTTCGCCATGACCCGGGGCCGCATCTTGCGGCGGTACGTGGCGACGTACTTGATCACGCCCCAGTGGATGCGGTTGTGTACGCCGTTGCCCTTGTGCCCGGCCCCGTGCCGGATCTGCCGGGAGAAGATCCCGTACAGGGCCGTCACGGTCGACACGTCCATAAGGATCACTGTGTCGCAGGCTTCGAGCCGCACCGGCAGCGTCGAGTTGTAGTTGCCGTCGATCACCCACCGCGGCTTCGCGACCAGCTCGCGCTGCACCTCGGTGAATTTGTCCATGGGCAGCGCGTTCCACTCGTCGTCGTAGAACGCGGCGTCCAGGTGCGTCACCGGGGCGTCGAGGATCCTGCCCAGTTCGCGGGCCACGTGGGATTTGCCGCTGCCTCCGCAGCCGACGATGGCGACCTTCTTCATGGTGCTCCAGCGTAGAGAGGTTCGGGTGTGCGGCGGAGCCATCCCCCCGGACACGTTCGGATGATCCAGGCGTCAGAGCCTGTCGAGCGGACTCCATCAAGCAGCTCCCCGCTCGGTCGCCGTGGTCTGGACGAGCCCGTGCAGTGCGGATTCGAGGGTGTCGACCTGCTTGTTCAGGCCGAACAGGCGCAGGCGGTCCACGCACGCCGCGATCAGGTCGGCGTGCTGCTGGGTGTCGGCGATCTCGCGGAGGTAAGACAGCCGCTCGATGACGTCTCGGCCGGAGCGCACGATCAGCTCCTCCGGTACGAACCGGTCCGCGAAGCGGACGTCCGCCGGGACCAAAGGCAGGCACCCGGCGAGCACGGCCTCGAAGATGCGCTGCGTCATCTGCCCGACGGCGGCGTACCGCTCGGGCAGCATGAGGACCGTGGCCAGAGACCGGCCGTAGACGTCGGCGGCGGCTTCGAAGGGGATTCGGCCGACGAAGTGGACGTCCGGCCAGCGGTCGGTCTTCGTCCACTTCCCGGCGACCAGGTGCTCGACCCGGGCGGCAGCCGGGGCGAAGAAGCGGTCGAAGGGCTCGTCGCGGTCGTACTGGTTGCCCACGTAGCCGAGCGCGAGGTCCCGCGGTCGCGCGGCGAGGGTGGCGGGGTCTGCCTGGGCGATGAGGTCGTCGGCGACGGGGAAGAGGAGAGAGCGCGCGCCCAGGGTCGGCGCGAGGGCGGCCTCGCAGACGAGGGTGTGGGCGGTACGCCGCCATACGCTCTCGGCCCGCAGGGTGCGGTCCTTGTCCCAGATCACGGTGGGCGTCCGGTGCCGCACGGTGTAGTGGTTGATGAGTTGGGCCTGGCGGTGCAGGTCGCAGGTGTGCCCCTCGGTCCCGCAGACCGTGGTGTTGCGGCCGGTGATCGCCCAGCGCCATTCCAGGAACAGGACGTCGATGCCCGGGGTGCCGTCGTCGAAGGTGTACGCGCCGCCGAGGTCGTCGCCGGCTTCGAGGCGGTCGCGGTCGGCCTGCAGGAAGACGATGTCGTGGCCGCGGGCGATGAGGGCGTCGATGAAGGGGCGCCGGTGGCTGCGTCCCCCGTCCGGGGTGTCGGTGACGCCGTTGCCGAGGAAGCCCCAGAAGCTGTATCCGATCCTCACTTGGTGATCCACCGCCCTTCGAGGAGCAGGGCGTCGAGTCCGGAGTTGGCCAGGCAGTCCAACGCCATCTCGGGCGTCCCGCAGATCGGCTTGCCCTTGACGTTGAGGGAGGTGTTGATCAGCACGGGCACGCCGGTACGGCGGCCGAAGGCGGTCAGGACCGCGTGCATGAACGGGTTCTGCGACCTGGTGACGGTCTGCAGGCGGGAGGTGCCGTTGGCGTGCACGATGGTCGGCACGCGCTCGCGCGTCTTGTCCGTCACGCCGGAGGCCATGGACATGTACGGTGCCTGCTGGCCGAGCGTGAAGAACTCGTCGGCGCGCTCGGCCAGGACCATGGGGGCGAAGGGCCGGAATGGTTCGCGGAATTTCACGGTGGCGTTCAGGCGCTCGACGACGCCGGGCTCCAGCGGGGAGGCGAGGATCGACCGATTGCCAAGGGCGCGCGGCCCGGCTTCGACGGCCCCCTGGAACAGGCCGACGATGGTGCCGTGGGCCAACTGGTCGGCGAGGAACTCGGCAGTTTCGATGCCCAGGGTCTTCTGGTGAAGGCCGGGCCAGGGCGTGAGGTCGAGGGGCTGGTCCTCGTAGGAGGGACCGAAGTAGCAGCTGCGGGCGACGCCGGCCAGAGGGCGGGGGCTGCGTCCGTCGACATGTACGGCGAGGGCGGCGCCGATCGCGGTACCGGCGTCACCGGGCGCGGGCGGCACGAAGACCTCGTCGAAGATGCCGGCCTCGATGATCTTCCCGATGCTCACGCAGTTCGTGGCGACACCGCCTCCCACGCACAGGCGTCGGGAGCCGGTGAGCACGCGAGCGCGGCGGGCCAGGTGCACCATCACCTGCTCGGTCCGCTCCTGGAGGGCAGCCGCCAGGTCCCGGTGGAGGTCCGTGAGCGGCTCGCTCGGGTGCCGTTCGGGGCAGGTCTCGGCGACGAACTGCTGGGATGTCCTCGGGTATCCCGACGTGAGGGTGCGCGTGGGGAAGTAGCCGGGATTGATGCGAAAGCCCGTAGCCGTCGTGCGGACCGCCTGGGCGAACAGGTGGCGGAAGCGGGCGGGGTCGCCAAGGGCGGCCAGCGCCATGACGGTGCCTTCCTCGTCGCCCCGGCGCCAGCCCAGGTGCTCGGTGACGGCGCCGTACACGTACCCCAGGGAGGCCGGGTCGTTGATCGCTTCCAGGGTCTGTGTGCGGGGGCGATGTGTGCCGTGGCCGCGGGCGATAGTGGTGGTCTGCCGCTCGCCGAGACTGTCGACCACCAGTACGGCGGCTTCGTCCCAGCCCGAGGCGGCGAAGGCGGTGAGCTGGTGGGCGCGGTGGTGCAGGATCGGCGCGACGCGGGCAGAGGGGAACTGCAGGCCGAGGATGCGCAGGCGCCGTTGGGTGCGCACGGCCACCTTGGCGAACCCGTGCGCTCGGGCCAGGCTTCGCTCGCGTGTCGCCGGGGAGAGCGCCAGGCGCAGGGCGGCGGGCGACTCGGCGAGGTAGCGGGCGGGCTGGAAGTTGTAGGCGACGGCGTCCACGTCGGCGGCGGTGAGTTTGGCCTGGCCGAGCAGCCACTCGATGGCCCGGGACGGGTAGAGCTTGGTGTGCTTCTGCTCGGAGAGGCGCTCCTCCTCCACGAAGCCGACCAGTTCGCCGTCCACGAGGAGGGCGGCCGACGAGTCGTGGGTGTACGAGCACAGGCCGAGGACGACCGAAGGCGTGCGCTTCATGGCGGCGGTCACCTCGCCCCGGCCGTCGCGGCGGGCTTGGTCCAGCGCCGCTTCAGTTCTCCGTACCAGGCGGTGAGGGCTTGGCCGAGGGGACCGTCGATCTTGTCGGCCGCCCGCCATGCCTGCTCGCGCTTACCGTCCTTCCACAGCCGGTAGCTGTGCAGCGTCTCGGCCATCGTGTCCCAGCCGGGGTGGCCGGTCACATCGCGGGCCTCGACTTGGTCGAGCAGGGCGTCGAAGCCCGTCCACGGCGTTCGCAGCTCGGGCATGAGCGGGCTCGCCGTGAGCGAGGTCAGCAGCTCGGCCTGCTCGACGTGCTCGTCGTAGATGTGCAGCGAGCCGACGTGCAGGTGGAATTCGCCCAGCTCCGCGTCGAGCCACCCGGCGACCAGCTCGTGCAGCACGGTGTAGAAGAACACGTCGTACGGCATGCCGATCCACACGTCCTGGCCGCGCATCATGGTCGCCATGTGCAGGCGGCCGTCGCGCAGGTGGAAGCGGAAGCCGAGGGTGCAGGGCACGTCCTTGTGCCCTGCGGCGTCCTGGGCCGGGTCGTAGAGCTGGATCAGGGCCCGCCGGGAGTCGGGGTCCTCCTTGAGGATCTCCACGACACGGGCCAGCTGGTCCACCTTGCCGGCCCAGTTCCGCATCCTGGGCCCGTACGCGCCGAGGAGGACGCCGTCGTCGGCGTACTGCCGCAGCCGTGCGTTGTAGTCGAAGATCCACGAGTCGTCGGATCCGGACAAGTGCCAGACCGTCTCGGCGACCGCGAAGGCCGGGTTCACGAGCCGGGTCGGCGGCGCGTAGAGCAGGCGGGCGCGCGGCTGGGTGAGCAGCAGGTGGACGTCACGGACTTCCCGCGTGGCCATGCCCCGGGGGCTGACCTTCTCGCCGGACTTGGCCAGCGTGACAGCGCCGGAGAACAGCTCGGCCATGCTGTCGGCGGTGAGGTGTGTCATCGGACGGTTGCTCCTTCGCCCTGGGGCGACGCAGAGGCGCCCGGGGCATCGTGGTGGACGGATTCGGATGATCTGGTGGCGGATTCGGCGCGGTGGGTGATGAGGCGAGCGACCTGTGCCGCGCTGTCGCCGCGCCACCGGCACACCGCGTCCATGGCCGTCTGCGGGATGGGCATGTGCGGTTCACGCAGTGCGGAAAGCGCTTCGGCGACGCCACCGGCGTCGTGGCACCGGGTCGCGAGGCCGTGGCCGGCCAGGTCCAGCGTGCGTTCGCCCGGCGGGCCGATTTCGAGGACCGGGACGCCGAGCAGCGCGGCCTCGATCCCGCACGTCGAGTACGCACTCGCCAGGGCGTCGGCCCCGGCGAGGCAGCCCCGCGCGCCGACCCGCGGATCGGCCACGGCCACGAGCGGCCCGCCGTCCCGCTTCAGCAGCGTGGTGAAGGCATCGGCGCCCTGTGCCGGGTGCGGAGCGATGACGAGCCCCCAGCCGCCGTCCGCCGCGCTCAGACCGTCCAGGAGGAGGTCCGCTTGGGCCTTGAGGTGACCGGGGCTGAACGGCTGACATGCCCACACCGCGATCCGGGTGGGGGCGCGGCGGTTGCCCGGAGCCAGCACCTTCTCCAGGTACCGCCGCTGTGCCTCACGGCCGAGGCCGGCGAGCACGTCGAAGCGGGGCTGTCCCAGCACGTGCACCTCGGCGTCAGGGCGGCGCACCCACGCTCGTCCCAGGGGGATGTCCCGTTCGCCCATGACGACGATGTCGCGGCTGTGCAGTGCCGGCCAGGCGACCGACTCTGCGGTCCACGCTCCGTGCTGGACGTGGACCGTGTTCGCGTCGTGCCGCTCGGCCGTGTGCGCGGCCAGTGCGCCCAGCGGGCTGGTGTCGTTGCTCAGGAGGATGGTGTGCGGCCGGGTCGCGGCGAGGACGCTGGCGAGCCAGCTCTCTGCTCGGAGGAGGGTCCGCCATGACGGCTGGGTGCACCCGCCGCTGGTTTCGAGGAGCACGGACAAGAGCCGTACGAGACGTGCGAGTTGGAGGCCGTGGCCCTTGGCGCGGACGACGTGCTCGTCGTCGGGCAGGTGCAGGCCCTCTGCGGTGCCGGAGAGGGTGAAGAGGTCGCTCGGTGCCGAGCGCAAGTCGATGCCCGTGGCCGTCGGCGCGGAGCACCGCTCCGCAGGGTCGGTGGCGACATCGAGCAGGAGGCTCGTCCGTCCGTCGCGCGCCAGCTCGGCGAGAACCGGCATAAGGGTGGCAGCGTGGCGGGAGGTCCAGGACAGCGCCACGACGTCTCGCTGCTGCAGGTCCGCGGGGAGCGGGCTCGGCTCCGTGTTCGCCGTGCTGGCCCGGGAGCGGTTGCGTAACTGGGCTGAACGGGTCGGGTTGTGCGGAGCCGCGGCCCCGAGCAGGTACGCGATGCCGGACCAGGTGACGGTGTAGGCCAGGTACTCCCGCGAGCTGCTCGTACGGAGTCCGACTAGCCCCTCGTACGGGGCGAGAGCCAGGGGCCCCGGAGCCGAGGCGAACGGCTCCCAGGCGTTCAGGGCCAGGAGTTTGCGCACGATCTCGGCCACGAAGCGCCGAACGGGAACGTGCTGGACGTGAAGCCAGCCAGCTCCGCCCGGTGTGGAGGCGAGCGAGGCGCCGTAGCGTTCCAGGGAGTCCATGACGCTCTCGACGAGAGCGCGCAGCTCCTGCCGGTCGACGGGGATGGCCTCCAGATCCCCGGTCCGGATGTGGTCGGTCTTCACGTGGTCCAGGGCGCCGCTACCGACGAGAGCCCACCTGGGCTTGCCGGCGAAGCTGGAGCGGACCAAGCCCAGGCCACCGGTCGCACGGAGGCTCACGACAGGCTCCCCTCAATGAACGGCTCGTGGGAGCGCAGGAGTTGCAGCAACTCCTTGGGCGATCCGGCGACCTCGGGTGCGGGGGAGGCGGGCTGCCCGTATCCCCACTCGGCATGGACGTAGGCGACACCAGCGCGGGCGGCCGATTCCTGGTCGACCGCCATGTCCCCCACGTACATGGCTGCGGCGGGATCGGCTCCGAGATCGACCAGGGCGAGGAGGATCGGGTCGGGGGCCGGCTTCGCCCGGCCCGCCCCCGCGGGGGTACGGATGGTCGCGAAGGGGCAACGAGGTGCGAGAGGAGCGGGGCGGCGCGGTCGACGTGCTTCGACGTCACCACACCCAGCCGCCAGTCGGCGGCCACGAAGGCGTGGAGCACCTCGACAACGCCGGTGAATTCCTGCGCGAGGTGTGCGGCGACGACGGATTGCGTTTCGTACGTCCGGCGGACTGCCTCGATGTCGGTCACGCCCAGCCGCTGCATGATGTCGCCGAATTCGCGCCCCAGGTGACGCTCGTAGTCGTGAAACGGAAGGGTGATGCCGTGAACCTCTTGGACCTTCCGCCACGCCTCCTGCATCACCGGACGGGTGTCGAGCAGGACGCCGTCGAGGTCGAGAAGAAGTGCACGCTGCGTGCTATCGCCGGCTGTGATGATGGGCGTAGGCGGAGCCGGTGGTATCGGAGCGGGAACGGTCATGGTCGTCCTCCTCATCAGGGGTGGCTGTCGGCAGCAGGGCGGCGCGACTCAGAGGGCCGAGACCGGTTCGAGTTCGCACTCGGGGTACTGGTTGGGCCCGCCGGCCTCCTCGAACGCCGCATTGAGCAGCGCCACATGCATGCGGTCGCGCCGGCCTCTGGATTGCAGCGCACGTCCGTGGCGGGACAGGGCCCACGCCTTGAGGGCCGTGGGGTCCTTCATGAAGTTCTTCGCGTTCTGCCGCAGCACGGCCGGTGTGAAGACCCCGAGGTTGAGACCGGTGCGCCAGAACTCGAGCCACCACTGGCACATCAGCAGGGGGCCCGATTCATCCTCCTCGACGTGATCGGGGTGGTTGTGCACCCATATCGGGTCCAAGTCCGGATGTGTCGTCGCGACTTCGAGCATGCGGCCGTGGGCCTTGTGCATCGCCAGCTCCAGGAGCTGCCGGTGCTGCAGGTGCCGCTGGGCGGTGTGCACCGCGGACGCGACGGCAACGGTGGCGGCCAGAGTGAGAACGGGACGGTTCATCTGCTACCTAATTTGCTCGCGGGTGGGTGGGGATGACGCGGGGCGACTCGCACCCCTCTGACGGACTGCGTGGGCGACGGCTCAACCGGCGGCAGCTTCTCTCTCACCGGCTCGACTTGAGGTAAGGAAATGCCGGGCTGACGAGTGGACGCTGGTGCCGAGGAAGTCACAAGGTCCGGTGGCGCGGGTCGGACAGGAACAGCGCGGTGTGTCTGCCGAGCCAGCAGCGTCCCTGTTCCGCCCAGCCGTGCTGGAGGTCCTGCACTTGTTCCTCGGTGAAGCCGCGCTGCCAGGGCCTCTCGTCCGGTTCACCCCGGCGCTCGGACCAGACACGGACAAGGACGTACAACTGCCCGCCAGGGCGCAACCAACGACGAGCGTCGACCATGAAACGGGGGTGGTCGATGAACGGCAGGATGTTGCGGCAAACGATGAGGTCGAGCGAGCCGGGCTGCAGCCGAGGCGGGATTGCCCCCGCGTCGAAATCGTGCACGCCGTAGTGCAGTCGACCGTTGGCGCCTTGCCGATGCGCGGTCCGGATCGCGATCGGCGAGAAGTCCAGGCCCAGCACGTCGTAGCCCCAACGGGAGAGCTGTCGGCTGAAGCTGCCGATGCCGCAGCCGACGTCGAGTACGGATGCCCCGGCGTGCGGGTTGACGTGCTGGAGAAAGCGGTCGACCTCGGCGTCGGTCACGAGGCGGTCTATGGCCCGACCCTCGCCATACCAGGCATCCCACTGGTCGGGACTGAGGCGATGCAACAGCGACTTCATGCTGCGTCCTGCGGGTCATCAGTCGAAGCCGAGGCCGCCCCGTTCCTCGAAGTCGGCAGGCGGGAGAGCCGGTGGAAGCGGGAGAGGTTGAAGCCGCCACCCTGCACCTCGCCGACGGGGACAGCGAAGAGATCGAGTCCGGCCTCGCTGGGCGGTTCCGGGGCGGCCTCCTGGATGGCGAGGAGGGCCTCGCCCTGCTCGCGGTGCGGCAGGAGCTGCGGCGCCCGGTCGGCGTGTCCCTCGAATGTCATGGTGGGCCCCTGGTCAGGTGAAGTTGAAGGTGATGGCGAGCACGGCGAACACGGTGGCGATGAGGAGGACCTGGACGCTGATCTGCCTCCAGCCCCAGCCCTTCTCGTCCATCCAGCGCAGCGGACGCCTTCAAGTCGGCGCAGTAGGCTCCTCGGGGATCACGAGGTGTACGAACGCCTGGTACCGCTCGCCCAGATGCTTGATCACGGCGTGGTACTCGTCGTCGCTGGAGCTGATGTTGTGCCGGTCGAGAACGATCACGCCGTCCGCGAATTCGCCTTGGACCAGTCGTTCGACTTCCCGCCAACCGGGGCGCTGCCAGGGGGGCATGTAGATGCTCCGGCCCGTGCGCGAGCCGGGGAAGTACGTCGTGGACACGGGGACGGCAACATCGTGGAGCCTCGCTCCTATCGCGTAGCCGTGCTGCTCGGCCTCGGCCTGGAGGGTGTGCCAATCCTCGTCGGGACTGGCTCCCGGACTCAGTATCAAGCTGTACGCCAGGAGGCAAAGCTGCCGGTCGCCGCTTTGGCGTTCGCGCCTTCCGACAGCCTCGCGATGGAAGTGCTGACGGAGCTTACGGAGCTGCCCATTGCGGGAGTGGCGCTCCAACGGGTCGGGACTGCGGTGTCGCCACCGGATCCGATCGTTGCCGGCATCCGGCCAGCCGCCGGACGACTGCAACTCCCGACCCTGATCACGGTCGGCCACAGGGCTCAACACGTCGGATCGAAGGTTGGTTGCTGTGTGCGGCGACATGGGGGTGCCTCCGTAAGAGTGGGAATGACCGCATATGTAGTCCGGCCGCTGCCGGCCACGCCCCACCGGTGTGACAGGCGTGCTACTAGGAGCAGCCCTCGCCCGCCCAGGTCGTTGGCGCCGGCGCGTCGCCGCTTGGCCGGGGCGGTGCTCCCGTCGGTGACCTCGATCCGGAGCTGGTGGTTGCCGTACCGCACCCGCAGACCCACAGCCCCAGAGCCGTGACTGATCGCGTTGGTCACCAACTCTGAGACGACAAGCTGGGCGTCTTCTGCCGGGGCGTCCGGCAGGGCCCACTGCCTCAGCACGGCCGCTGTGGTGCCTCGTGCTTGAGCGACGTGAATACTCGCCGGCGCCATGACCATCTCGAAGGCCAGCGGAGACACGGCCGGCGCGCTGCTGGCGGCGGTGGGCCCGCCGTCAGTCATCCCAGGTTGGGGAGGCGTTGCTGCCCGGTGCGTGGTCATGTGCCCATCGCACCGTGGTGTCGCGATCCGGAACAGGGGAAACCTGAGGGGGAAAACTTTGTCAAGGGGGGAAAACAAGGGGGGAGTTGGGGTCAGGATTGGATTCCCCACCGATAGAGGTCACACTCATGGCAGCAGATCCGTTCGCCGAACTACTCCGTCAGCTGCGCCGTAACGCGGACCGATCGCAGGATGAGCAGGCGGATGCGATCAACGCGGCCTCGGGCCGGGCGACGGTGACCCGCCGAGAGGTCAGTCGGTACGAGAACGGTGAGAACGTCCCTACGAACCACACACTTGGGCACATCGCTGTGGCCTGCGGCGTCCCATTGGAGCCGCTCCTGCGGGAGGCGAAGGCCGCCCGAGTCAGGCGGAGGAAGAAGGACGACGCTGAAGGGGAGGACCTGGACGACGTGAAGCGCCGAACGCTGCTGGGAGGCGCCATCGTCGGCGCGGCTGCCGCTGCCGAGCCTTGGGGCCGACTCGCCTACGCGCTCAGCAAGGGAGCCAGGATCGACCCCGAGTCCGCGTCGGTGCTCATCGATCACGCGGCCGAGTTGCATGTGGACGAGCTGAGTGAAGGCGCACGCAGTTTGCAGCACCGGGTCGAGTCTCACCTCGACGCGATCACGGCGGCCCTTCCCCGCGCTGGCGGCCACGAGCGAGCGCTGACCATCGCGGCGGGGGAAACCGCGGCCCTTGCCGGATGGGTCGCCTGGGACCTGGGGGAACACGATAAGGCTGCTGCCTATTACCGGGTGACCTCGGAGTGCGCGAAGGAGGCCGGGCACCCGCCCTTGCGCGCCCTGGCGCTTGGCTACGCGAGCTACGGTGCCGCTACCCCGGGTAAGGCGCTGGAGATGCTGTCACAGGCGGCTCAGGATGTGCGGGGGCATGGCAACGCGACAGCTGCGGCGTGGGCATTGGGACGGTACGCGGAGGAAGCGGCTCAATCAGCTGACGAAGCCGGCGCTCTCCGGGCCCTGGAGCAGGCGAGATTCGCGTATGACTTCGCGAATCACACGAGCGAGCAGGCGTGGGTCCGCTTCGTGACGCCGTACCGGATGGACTCACTGGCGCTTTCGGTATACGGCGAACTCAAGCGCCAAGAACTGACGGTCACAGCCGACTCCGCGGTCGAGCGCCTCGGTAAGGGACTGCCTGAGTCTGGAGTGGTGGTCCTCGGGGACCTGGCGTCGGCGCTTCTGCGCGGCGGCGACGTAGACCGTGGGGCCTACGTCGCGCGCCAGTTCGCCGCAGCAGCGGAGTCAAAGCCGAACACCATGGGACGTCAGCGGGCGCAGAGCATCGCTGCCTGGCTCCCCGACACGGAGCGCGACCTGGCCGGCCACTTGCTGGCGTTCGCGTCGTGAGCCATCCCGGCGAGCAGGCTCGGTGACGGTGAGGCGCCGGGTGGCGTGCCCTACTGCGGGTGAGTCTCCTCGACCACCCAGGACAGGTACGCCTCCGATCCTCCGGTCACGGGCAGCGTGATCCACTGGGGGACGTCATACGGATGCTTCTCATGCAGCCACGCCTCCAGTGCCGGGAGACGGTCCGTTGACGTCATGTACGAGATCCGCCACTCCTGCGCCGTCTCGACCTTCCCCTTCCACCAGTAGAAGGCGGTGATAGGCGCATCGATGTGAACGCCCGCTGCCAGCTTGCTCTCAACCGCGCCTCGGGCCAGTGCCTTCGCCTGATCCTCGTCGTCACTGGTCGTCTGCGCGATCACAATCTCGTGGGTCATGCATCTACCTCTCCAGCTCGGGTACCGCGACCCTACTCAGCCGTCCAGCGCATGCCGACGGGCGGTCGCTACCGGTGAGGGTGGGTGGGACTCACCCACCGACCTGGATCACTCAGGCGGCAGCCCGTCATCCCGGGTGGCGCGTCGCTTCGACGCCACGGTGAAGGTCCTCTCGTCGACGAGGTCGTGTAACGGCTTCGTGATGCAGGTATCGGCGCATGCCTTGCGCCTCAACGGGTCCGTGGAGAAGGGCTCCAGGCAGCTGGCGGTATGCATTCTGCTGAAGTCGGCCCGGGAAACGGGCCGGTCGAAAGACCGGAACCGCGCCCCGGGCCGACTTCACCACATTCGCCCACGGCAGACAGGAAATAGCTCCGAAAGACTGGATAGCTGCGCCGGGTCCATGTCAACGTACAACGTCCCGTAGAACATCAGGCCAGACGGTGCTACTGCTCGGCTGCGGTCAGGATTCCGGAAATCCTCGGAATGACACGCCGTATGAGTTGTCCCCTGCTGGCGTGGCCCCAACCTGGGAGGCGCATCTGTCTGAGTCGGCTATCCGATCCGCCCGCTTCATGTCACCCGCGCTCTTTGCCCTTGGCGCACTGAACGCTTGGGCCGGCCAAACGGCGGGTGACTACCTTGCAGTATCCAACGGGCTCTGTGTCTGCGTCTGCGCGGCCGGCCTGTTCGGTGAAGATCTCCTGCAACGGGGATACCGAGGTGATCGCATCGTCCTCGCGTATGTTGCACGGCATCCCGGTGCCACTACGCGGCAAGTGGCGCAGACCCTCGGGATTCCCGAGCGCCGCGCCACGGCGAATCTCGACCGGCTTACGGTCGACGGCCTGCTGGTAGTCGTCTCAGAGGGCGCGCCCCGAGCCCTGCGCTCGTATCTGCTTGCCCTCGGCGACGGCGAGCCCAAGCAGATGCCGGGCTCGTGATGCGGCGCGCAACATAGACCACGATCGCCGGTTAGCCAAACCGGCGATCCTCACGACCATTGAGGAGTTCGCGGCAGCTGCGCTTGGCGGTGGAGCTGTTGTGGACGCCGTGGCGGCACCGGAACTCGGTGGTCGAAGAGCAGGGTGCTGTCCTCGGCTGCACACATGACCGCGGTGCCCGTCGCGCAATCGCTAAGGCACCTCGCCGAGGGAGATGCGCAGTGGCTGTCTGGCCGAAGAATTCCGGTGGAGCGACCGAGGGCGTGACGATTTGACCGCCGGCGGGAGCAATCGCTTGCTGACACCGGAAGAGGTTGCCGCGTGGCTCAAGGTGAGCGAAATCACCGTGAAGAACAAGTACCGGACGTGGGGGATTAAGGCCCAGAAGGTCGGCCGTCTCCTGCGATTCCGTGAGCGCGACATAGTCGCCTACCTAGAAGAAAACTATGGGTAAGGCTGTTTGGCCATGCCTCGGTATGTGAAAGGGGCCGCGTGGCTACCGTTTTCCAGCGCTGCAAGACCGACAAGCGGAACAAGAACTATCCGTGCGAGAAGGTGCGATGCGGGCATGACTGGACCGTTCGCTTCCGCGAGCCCGGAGGCCGCACTGGACGGCAGCGCGAGGAGAGCTTCGCGAAGAAGACACAGGCAGAGGCTCACGGCGTCAAAATGGAGGCCGATAAAGACCAGGGTGTCTACATCGACCCAAGCGCCGGAAAGATAAGTCTGCGGGTGTACGCAGACGACTGGCTGCAACGCCGGAGTGTCGGTGAATCGACAGCCTCGAACTACCAGGGATTTCTCGACAACCACCTCGTGCCGCACCTTGGGGCGAAGACGCTTGTCTCGATCACGAAGCGAGACATCGAGCACTTCAAGGCGGCGATCCTCAAGGTTCTCGCGGAAAGTACCGTGCACGACCGCATGAAGATGGTGAAGCACATCTTCTGGTCGGCCAAAGAGGAAAAGCTGATCCAAGAGGATCCGACGAAGGGCGTCGACACCAAGCCCACTAACGTCGCGGTCGACGAGGATGAGATCCCGACGCTGGTGGAGGTAAACCTCATCCATCAGCACATCTCGCCTCAGTACAAGCTGACGGTCCCCCTGCAGGCCGGCGCGGGCCTGCGCATCAGTGAGGCGCTGGCGTTCCACACCGGCTGCCTGCGTGATGACTTCATCCGGGTTCGCTGGCAGATCAGCGCGAAGGCCAACCGCGAGGACTGCAAGACGAGGCTCGTTCCGCTCAAGCACCGGCAGGAGGGCGAGTACCGCGATGTGCCGGTGGCGCCGTTCATCGTCGACGAATGTCATGAGCATGAGGTCACATGGCGGCCGATCCCCCTTGAGTTTCAGGACAAGGCCGGACGGCCGCGGGTGGTCGAGGTCTTCTTTCCGCCGCGCGATCGCGGGAAGGGCGTCATGCCCACGGCTACCACCTACGCGTACCACTTCCGGAAGGCGCAGATCGCGGCTGGCCTCACCAAGCCCGATGGGACCGCGAAGTACACCCCGCACTCGCTGCGGCACTTCTTCGCCTCGACCGCATTGGCAAACAGCGTGCCGATCCACGAGGTCTCGCGCTGGCTCGGCCACAAGTCGATCAAGACCACCGTGGACATCTACGGTCACCTGGTCCCCGAGGCGTGGGATCGTTGTCGAGACGTCATGCAGAACGCCATGCGCCCGGCGGTGACAGACTCGGACGAGTCTGCCTCCGCAGCGTGACGTGCTGGATGTGCTGGATGAGTCCCGACGGTGCTGGATCGGTGCTGGATATGATCAGCGTGACGGGCGTTTCCGCAGGTGAGAGCTCTGCGTTGAACGTTCCGCTTCAATGTGTAGTGGCTGACGTACCACCACGTCACTGATCTGGCAAACATGCAGGTCGTAAGGGGTCCGACTGTTCGGGGTCGGGCCCCTGGCTTTTTCCCGTGCTGGGATCGTGCTGGGATGCTGGGAGGCTCCCGTGCTGAGTCGTGCACCGCGGCGGTCGGCGAGGGGGAGGTAGATGGCGCGAACGGCCCTTCCTCTTCCCCCCGAGGAACGCACCACCGGTACCCGCGTACGGCGGGAACGCCTCGTCGTGGCTCATATCGACGGTCCGTTGCGCGACGATGCCCCCACGCTCCTGCTGCGCTACCGCGACCGCTGACCTTCCCCTGGCCGGCACACCTCACTGGCCCCAGTACGGCTCGCTCGCCTCCCGTACCCGGCCGTCCGCCTCCAGCACCAGAAAGCGGTCGAAGCTCCTGGCGAACCAGCGGTCGTGGGTGACCGCGAGAACGGTCCCCTGGTGTAGCCCTTCCGCTCGCGCAGCACCCTGTCGAGACGAGCGTTGACCGAGCCGCCCAGGCAATGGTTGCCGATCAGCATCGCGTCCCAGGACGGGTCCGCAGCACCTGGCGCGACCCGGCCTAGGTCCTGTCTGGAGTTCGGATCACGAGTGTGGTGCGATGCTGCGGAGCCAGAGCATCGCACCACACAGGTGCAGTCCGGCCTCG
>NZ_JACTVI010000020.1 GCF_014495685.1 Streptomyces sp. TRM68367
AGCAGTGCGATCGAGTCCGGTGGGCCGAACCGTTCCCAGCTCAGACCGCTACCGGCGAAGAAGAGCCACAGGTGCCGGAGGTCGTAGGTAGCTCGCGGTATCTGTGACGATCATCTCCGGGCGCTTGCCGCCGTCGCGGTCGTAGAGGACGTCCAGCACGTACAGCGAGTCGCGCGGGGTGCCGGCCACCACCTTCCCGCCCAGCCCCGCCGCCTGGTCGTTGATCATGTTCAGCCAGGTCGCCCCGCCCCGGCGCCCGAAGTACTTCGGGTTCGGCCGCGCGTACACCGACGGCACGGGGACGACGAACCGCATGCCGTCCACGGAGGCGACCATGCCGCCGCCCCACGCCTGCGCGAGCGGGATGGCTGCCTGGTAGTCGATCAGTGTGGCGTTCGCGGCCCGGTACGTCGACAGCCGCAGATACGTCTGGTCGACATGGGACAGGCGCCAGTACTTCAGCGCGTCCGCGGCCCCGATGACCGGGGTGTAGCCGACGTTGCAGCTGTGCGCGACCAGGAGCGCGGCGATCGTCACGTGCAGATCCTTCAGCCGGGCCTCGCCACCGGTGACCGAGGTGAACGCCTGGTCGGCGCCGGTCCAGGAGAACACCTCCAACAGGGCCTCCGGCAGGTCGACCCGGGGCAGCATCGCCTCCACTGCCTCGCGCAGCTGACGCAGGGAGGCGGGTTCGGGCTCCGGCTCCAGGGCGGCAAAGTGCAGGCGGCCGTCGTCGTCGAACACGATCTGGGAGTTCGCCGGCACCCGCGCGGCGGCCTCGCGGTAGGTGCCGTCCAGCAGCGCGGCCCGCGCCGCCAGGTGCTCACCCGCCTCGG
Organism: Streptomyces sp. TRM68367; assembly: GCF_014495685.1. Lineage (GTDB taxonomy): Bacteria > Actinomycetota > Actinomycetes > Streptomycetales > Streptomycetaceae > Streptomyces. The sequence continues at coordinate 837 of NZ_JACTVI010000020.1, forward strand.
CGGGCAGGTTGAGCGAGGCGAGAACGGTTGGCTTGGCCTGCTCCCATGCGTCTCCGTCCAGCAGCTTCGCGCGGAGATCGCCCCACTTGGAGGAGTTCTTCGCGAACACCTGCTTGCTCCGCATCATCCGGTGCAGATGCTCCAGCACGCAGAACGCATACGCCTTCCAGTCGACCGTGCCCGGCTCCAAGTGCGGCGCGGAGAGCACCAGGCGCCGCCACGACCCGGTGAGCAGGCCGGTGTCGATCTCCGCCGGGCCGACCTTCTTGCGTCCCATCAGGTCCGGCAGCGACTCCAACGCCTTCAGGACCGCCACGCCCTCCGGCGCGGCACCGAAGTCGACCACCGTCACCAGGAGCTTCAGGAACGGCCTCACGGTGCCGAACCGGGTGACCATCTGGGGCCCGCCATGCCTCGTCCGCGTCCGAGTCGAGCGGTGGGGTCAGCTCGAACAGCGCGGCGATCGCCGCCGCCAGCTCGTGCCGGGGTACCACCTGCTCGATCCGCTCCCACATCGCCTCCAGCGTCTCCACCTCGGGCGGGCTGATCTCCCCGGTGTCGGTGTCGACCTGCTCGCTGGTGGTGTCGAACACGATCTGGAACGCGGCGGCCAGCTTCGCCGACGCCCTCTCCACGCGCGGCAGGGTCTTCAGCTTCTCCTTCGCCGTCTCCCGCTCCGCTCTGGCCAGCAGCTTCGTCGCGATCAGCACCTCCAGCAGGTCCAGGGCGTCATCGACCGCCCGGGACGTCAGGTAGACCGCAGTGGCCAGCAACGTGGCCAGGCGCCGGGAGTCACCGTGCCGCCGCAGCAGCGACGCCTTGCCGTCGACCCCGTACCGCGACAGCTCAGCCAGCCGCCGCGGCGGTATCGCGGACACGTCCACCTCGCTCATCCCGAAGGCCGCGATCTCCTCCGCCCGCTCCAACGCCCACTTCATCTGCGGCCCGGAGATCCGCACCGGACCCCGGCGCAGCCGGTCCAGCTCCGACCCCCGGGCGCCCGGCGGCACCGTCAGCAGGGAGTCCAGCACCGCACGCTGACCGGTGCTCAGCAGCCCGTAGAGGGTGTCCCACAGCCGCTGGTTCGCCGCCTCCCTCGCCGCGGCCACCAGCCGGGCCAGCGTCGTCACCCCGGGCAGCAGCACCCGCCGCTCACGCAGCCACCCCGCCGCCGCGTCGAACAGGGCCTTGGGCCCCTCCCCGGTCGTCCAGGCCCGCGCGTCCACCCACGCCCGCAGCTCCGCCTCCGCCTTGGCGAACTCCGTGTACTCCAGGACCCACCGCAGCTCACGGACGTGGTCGAGCCGGGTGTTCTCCCGCTCGCCGTACGCCTTCAGCTCCGACGCGTCCTCGATGCCGAGCTGCTCGGCGAGGTAGTCGACCACCTCCGCCGGCACGTCGGCCGGATCGTCCAGGAACACCCCGAGGAACCGCACCGTGGTCAGCTGCACCGCGAACCCGAGCCGGTTGTGTGCCCGCCGCTTCGGCTCGATCAGCGCCCGGTCCGCATCGTCCAGGAAGAAGAACCGCTCCAGCTCCGTACGGGACGGCGCCCCGTCGTACGCCGCGTACTTCGCGGCTTGCTCATCCGTCAGAAACTCGACCGGCACCCCGGACCTCCAGACAGTCAGTGATCAACACGACTGCCGAAGGCTCCGCCCCCGCCGAACCCCAGGTCAAAGCGCTCTCAAGCCCTCCAGGGGCTTAGCGCCGGTTTTCGTTCCGATGTTCCTCAACCCCCGGAAAGCACACCGACGGGGCCGGTTCGAGGCACCGCCCCGTGGGGGGGTGGTGAGCCCCGCTCACCATGGGGATGAGCGGGACCCACCGGACCGGAACCCCGGCAACCGCACGGGGGCAGGAACCGCGCGGCCCCGGCGCCTCCGGGGTCTTCATGGGCTTTGGCGATCACGCCAGTCGTACGGCAGTCAGGCGGGCGTACGTCCCCCTCGGCCGTACGCCCCCTCCGGCCACTGACGGCCCCCTCAGCCGCGGCCCAGCTACCGACGCCTCCCCTCAGCCGCTGCCGATCGTCTCCCCCTCCTGTCCTCAGGCCAGGTCGGTCCCCCCCTCCTCGCCGCTCTCAGCCCACTACCGCTCCTCCCCCTGTCTGCCCTCAGCCCATGTCGGTTCTCCCTTCGTACCGCTCTCAGCTGCTGCGCCCCGTCACGAACTCGGACAGGGCCAGGAGGCCGCCCGCCGCAGCGGGGTCGGGTACGGCGCGGGCAAGCTGTTGCATCGCCCGGGCCATGCGGTCGGCGGCCTGGGCCTGGGCCCAGTCGCGGCCGCCCGCCCGCTCCACGGCCCGGACCGTGGACTCCAGTTCGTCCTCCTCCTCGTACGGGGCCCGGTACAGCTCGGCGAGTTCGGCGGCGGCCGGCGTGTCGGAGGAGAGCGCGGCGACCACCGGCAGCGACTTCTTGCGGGCGGCGAGGTCCGCGCCGACCGGCTTGCCGGTGCGTCGCGGGTCACCCCATATGCCGATGACGTCGTCGATGAGCTGGAAGGCGAGCCCGGCCTCCCTGCCGAACGCGTCCAGCGCCGACACGTCCTCCGCCGCCGCCCCCGCGTACAGCCCGCCCACCGCGCACGCGCACCCCAGCAGCGCACCTGTCTTGGCCTCAGCCATGGCGAGCACCTCGTCGAGGCCGACCTCGCCCGGACCGCGCCGCTCCATCGCCGTGTCCGCCTGCTGCCCGGCGCACAGCTCCACGACGCAGTCCGCGAGCCGGGCGGCGGCGGCCGGCGCCGCCGGATGCGTGTCCTCGGCGAGCAGCCGCAGGGCCAGTGCCTGGAGCGCGTCCCCGGCGAGGATCGCGTCCGCGTCACCGAACACGGTCCAGGCGGTGGCCCGGTGCCGGCGGGTGGTGTCCCGGTCCATCACGTCGTCGTGCAGCAACGTGAAGTTGTGGATCAGCTCCACCGCCGCGGCCGCCCCTACGGCCGCCACCCGCGCCTCCGGCCCGCCGAGCGCGGCGGCGGAGGCGAGGACGAGCGCCGGGCGGATCACCTTGCCCGCGTTGCCCTCCGCCGGTGTGCCGTCCGCGTGCTCCCAGCCGAAGTGGTAGAGCGCGATCCGGCGCATCGAGCCGGGCAGCGAGCCGAGGGCGGCGCGCAGCACGGGGTCGACCGAGGCCCGGGCGTCGTCCAGGAGCGCCGCGGCCTCGTGCCCGTCCGGCGACTCCGTCCCGCTGTCGGTGTGCGTCTGGGCCCCGATGGTCCTCCGCCTTTCGAGCGCCCCGCCGGAGCTCGGACTCTCGGTGGTCGACGGGTGGGCGACGGGAATCCCCCCTGGCCGGACCGGGCCGAGAGCCGACGGAAGGATCACCGCCACCGGCCGATCTCGACGTTCTCCAGGACGCCGAGCGCGTCCGGCACCAGGACGGCCGCCGAGTAGTACGCCGTCACCAGGTACTTGATGATGGCCTGTTCGTTGATGCCCATGAACCGCACCGACAGGCTCGGCTCGATCTCCTCCGGGACGCCGGTGGCCCGCAGGCCGATGACGCCCTGGTCCTCCTCGCCGGTACGCATCGCGATGATCGAGGACGTCCGCGCGTCGGTCACCGGGATCTTGTTGCACGGGAAGATCGGCACGCCGCGCCACGTCGGGATGCGGTTGCCGGCGATGTCGATGGTCTCCGGGACCAGCCCCCGCTTGTTGAGCTCGCGGCCGAACGCGGCGATCGCACGCGGGTGGGCGAGGAACAGCTTGGTGCCGCGCCGCCTGCTGAGCAGCTCGTCCATGTCGTCGGGGCCGGGCGCGCCGTCGTGCGGCTGGATCCGCTGGTTGTACTCGCAGTTGTGGAGCAGCCCGAACTCGCGGTTGTTGATGAGCTCGTGCTCCTGGCGCTCCTTCAGCGCCTCCACCGTCAGCCGGAGCTGCTGCTCGGTCTGGTTCATCGGCTGGTTGTACAGGTCGGCCACGCGCGTGTGGATGCGCAGCACGGTCTGGGCGACGCTCAGTTCGTACTCACGGGGCTTGGCCTCGTAGTCGACGAAGGTGTGCGGGATGTCCGGCTCGCCGCTGTGGCCGGCGGCGAGGTCGATCTCCTTCTCGCCGTACTTGTTGGCGGGCTGCTCGGCGATCGCGCGGTACTGCTGGAGGTGCTCGCGCAGGCCGTCGGAACGCTCCGCGACCTGGTCGACCTCCTGACGGGGCAGTACGAGAACCGTGCAGGCGGTGACCGCGCGGGCCGTGAACTCCCAGATGGCGTCCCCGTCGAGCAGCGCCTGGGCGCCGAAGTAGGCGCCGTCGGCGAGGACTCCGAGGGATTCGTCCTCCCCGTACGGGCCCGTGCCGATCTTCTCCACCCTGCCGTGCGCCAGCAGGTACACCTCGTCGGTCTGGCTGCCGAAGGAGGCGATCACGTCGCCCGGCTCGAACTCCTGCTGCCGGCAGCGCCGGGCGATCTCCGAAAGCACCTCCTCGTCCTCGTACGACCGCAGCGCCGGCAGCTCGGCGAGTTCTCCGGGGACGACCTCGACCTGGTCGCCGGTCTTCACGAACGTCAGTCGGCCGTCCCCCAGGGCGTACGTGAGTCGCCGGTTGACCCGGTACGTGCCGCCCTGCACGTCCACCCACGGCAGCATGCGCAGCAGCCAGCGGGAGCTGATCTCCTGCATCTGCGGAACGGACTTGGTCGTGGTGGCCAGGTTCCGCGCGGCTGCCGTGCCGAGGCTCTGCTGCGGCCTGGTCTCCTCGGAGCGGACCTCTTCGCCTGCCGACATAGAGAATTGCCCTCCCAGTCATGCGCCGGCAGCGATCTGCGCCGGGCATCGATGTGCACGACCAAGGCTTCCATCTGGGAGCGTGCTCGTGCTATTACACGAAAGAGCGGGAATGGATCAACGACGACTGGGCACAAATGGGGACCCGGTCCATCACCGTGGCATCTGAGCCGGGTGTCCGAATCGGTTCGCACACGCGCCGAACAAGTGGTTCCGCCTCGTCGCATTTCGGTACAAGCAGCGGTAGAGGCGGCCGCGAAGGGCGGTCGTCGCGCTCCACGAGAAGGAGGCGGTCATGGCCACACCCATGTCCGCGAGCAGATTTTTGAGCGCGCTCAGAGCCGAGGGCGCCACCGTCGTCGAGGTCGGCGAGTGGCGGACCCACAACCGCAACCACAAGGGTCCGTGGGGCCCGGTGCACGGCGTGATGATCCACCACACCGTGACCAAGGGCAGCGCGCGGACCGTCGAGCTCTGCCGGAAGGGCTACGCGGGCTTACCTGGACCGCTGTGCCACGGCGTCATCACCAAGAACGGCACCATCCACCTCGTCGGCTACGGCCGCGCCAACCACGCCGGCCTCGGCGACGACGACGTACTGCGCGCGGTGATCGCCGAGCGGGGGCTCCCCCCGGACAACGAGCAGAACACCGACGGCAACCGCCACTTCTACGGCTTCGAGTGCGAGAACCTCGGCGACGGCAAGGATCCCTGGCCCGCGGCCCAGCTGGAGGCCATAGAACGGGCCGCCGCCGCGATCTGCCGCCATCACGGCTGGACGGAACGCTCGGTCATCGGCCACCTGGAGTGGCAGCCTGGCAAGGTGGACCCACGCGGCTTCACCATGACTTCCATGCGCACCCGCATCCGCGACCGCCTCAACTGACGGGATCCGGGGTTCGGCGCCGGGCGGCCATCAGGCCGTGAGGCAGAGCCGGAATCCGACACCGGAGTCGGACACCAGCCGGTGCCGGGAGCGGTCTCCATCCCCGACCACGCCCCATCTGCATCCGCACCCGCGGAAAGCCACACCTCACACCGCCACCCACACCGGACGCTCCTACAGCGCGCGGATCTCGCGGGTCTCCTCGGCGCCGGTCGGCATCTCTCAGCCCGTCCGGCGTTCGAGGACGAGGCCGTCGTAGCGGCGGGCGCACACAACGGACGTAGCCGCGGGCCACAAACAGCCGCCACAGCCTCGGGCACGCACAGGCCGCAGCTGCGGCCACGTGCAGTCGTCGTGGCTGCGGGCATGCGTGCCTCCCCCAGTGCAAGGACCCCTTGAGGGCCTGGGAGGTACCCCCAGGGCGGCACGGGTGGGCGATAAGGGTGCCCCCGCGCGAGACCGTTCGAGCGTGGGGGAAGGCACCCCGCCGGCGCCGGGCCGCGCGACCCACCCCCGGCCAGCCGCAACGCCGGGCGCCTGGCAATCGTGGTGCAGCTGACGCCGTCACCCCGTGGGGCAGCGGCACCGCCGCCGGCGCGGGCAAGCGAGACCCACCCCCGGCCCGCACCGGCCCCGGGCACCCAGCAAACACCGGCCCCCCTCACCCCCGTACCGACGGGCGACAATGGCGACGTGCCCAGCTCCGACGCCCCCGGCCTCACCACCCTGCGCTCTCAGCTGCCCTCACCGGTGCAAGAGATCACGGACGACCGCTTCACGCACCGCGGCATCCGGCTCCTGCTCAAGCGCGACGACCTCATCCACCCGGAGCTGACCGGCAACAAATGGCGCAAACTCGCCCCGAACCTCACGGCGGCAGCCGGCCGCCCCATCCTCACCTTCGGCGGCGCCTACTCCAACCACCTGCGCGCCACAGCCGCTGCCGGCCGCCTCCTCGGCCTCCCCACGATCGGCGTGGTCCGCGGCCAGGAACTGGCCGACGGCCCCCTGAACCCCTCGCTGTCCCGGTGCGCGGCCGACGGCATGCGGCTGCACTTCACCGACCGGTCGACGTACCGCCGCAAGACCGAACCGGAGACCCTGGCAGCGATCCTGCGCGCGGCGGACGCCGAGGACGCGTACGTCGTCCCGGAGGGCGGCAGCAACGCCCGCGCCGTGCACGGCTGCCGGTCCCTCGGCGAGGAACTGCGCGGCCACGCGGACGTCGCCGCCGTCGCCTGCGGCACCGGCGGCACACTCGCCGGCCTGGCCGCGGGCCTGGCCCCCGACCAGCGCGCACTGGGCATACCGGTCCTCAAAGGCGGCTTCCTGGACGCGGACATACGGGCCCTGCAACGCGAGGCCTTCGGCGGCCCGCGCGGCACCTGGTCCCTCGACGACCGCTTCCACTGCGGCGGCTACGCCCGCACCACCCCCGAGCTCGACGCCTTCGCCGACGACTTCTCCGACCGCCACGGCCTGCCCGTCGAACGTCTCTATGTAGCCAAATTGCTGTACGCCCTCACCACCCTGACCACCGAAGGCGCCTTCCGGCCCGGGACGACCCTAGCGGCCGCCGTCACCGGCCGCCCCCTCGACTGAGCAAGCCCGCTCGCCCCCATCCCCCAGACCGGGGATGCCCACCACACAACCTCCCGGTCGGGCGTGCCCGCCAAACCGCCCCCCGGCTGGACACATCCGCCCTCCCGAGCTGCGCCCGCCGCCAAGCCGCCTTCCCGAGTTCACCCCACCCGCTACGCCATCTCCCGATACGCCGCCGCCTCCTCCAGATCCAGCCGCCGCAGCAGCGTGCGCAGCATCTCGTCGTCGATGTAGCGGCCGTCCCGCAGGCGGACGAACACCGCGCGCTCGGCGCTGATCATCTCCCGCGAGAGCCGCCGGTACGTGTCGTCGACGGTCTCGCCGGTGACCGGATTGACCGAGCCGAGGCGTTCCCAGACGGCGTTGCGGCGGCGCTCCAGGACCTGGCGCAGTCGGTCGGCGAGCGGTTCCGGAAGGGCGTTGCGCTCGTCGGAGTCGGAGAGGAGTTCGTCGAGGCGCCGCTCGGCGGCCCGGGAGGCCTGCGCCTGGGCGTTGGCCTCCGCGAGCGTCTCGGCCTGCACGTCCCGCCCGGGGAACCGCAGCAGGCGGATCAGCGGCGGCAGCGTCAGCCCCTGAACGACCAGCGTCCCGATGACCGTAGTGAAGGTCAGGAACAGGATCAGGTTGCGCTGCGGGAACGGTTCCTCGCCGTCGTGCAGGGTGAGCGGGATGGAGAAGGCGATGGCGAGCGAGACCACGCCCCGCATACCGGCCCAAGCGATGACGAACGACCCCTTCCAGGTGGGGTTCGGCTCGCGTTCCCGGACTCGCGCGGACAGCACCCGCGGCAGGAACGTCGCCGGGTACACCCACACGAACCGGGCGGCGACGACCACGAGGAAGACGGCTAGCGTGTACCAGGCGGCGTCGGCGCCCTCGTACTCCCCGAGGCCCCTGAGGACCACCGGCAGCTGCAGTCCGATCAGCACGAACACCGCCGACTCCAGGACGAAGGCGACCATCTTCCACACCGCCTCCTCCTGGAGGCGGGTGGTGAAGTCGACCTCCCACGCGCGGTGGCCCAGGTAGAGCGCGACGACCACCACCGCGATGACCCCCGAGGCGTGCACCTGCTCGGCGGCCGCGTACGCGACGAACGGGATCAGCAGGGAGAGCGTGTTCTTCAGCAACGCGTCCTTCACGCGCGTGCGCAGCCAGTGCAGCGGCAGCATCAGCACCAGGCCGGTCCCGACGCCGCCGATCGCCGCGACCAGGAACTCCGCGGTTCCCCCAGCCCAGGTGGCGCCCTCCCCGACGGCGGCCGCGAGGGCCACCTTGTAGGCGGTGATCGCGGTGGCGTCGTTGAACAGGGACTCGCCCTGGAGGATGGTGGTGACCCGCGACGGCAGCCCGACCCAGCGGGCCACCGCCGTCGCCGCGACCGCGTCCGGCGGCGCCACCACCGCGCCGAACACCAGCGCCGCGGGCAGCGGCAGATCCGGTACGAGCAGATACACGGCCCAGCCGACGGCGAGGGTCGCGAACAGCACGTACCCGACCGACAGCAGCGCCACGGGCCGCAGCTGCGCCCGCAGGTCGAGGTAGGAGCTGTCGGTGGCCGCCGTGTGCAGCAGCGGGGGCAGCAGGAGCGGCAGGACGATGCCCGGGTCCAGGGTGTAGTCCGGGACGCCCGGCACGTAACTCACGGCCAGCCCGGCCGCGACCAGCAGCAGCGGCGCCGGCACCGGGGTGCGCCGGCCGGCCGCGGCGATCGCGGCGCTGCCCGCCACCAACAGCAGCAGCGGCATCACGTCCATCGTCCTCGCCCGCCCTCCTTTTTCCGCGCCGCCATCCGCGGACCCGTCGTAACCTGGCAATCATGAAACAGTGCACGCACGCCGACGCGCTGCCGCACCCGGAACCCGAACCGATCGGCAAGACCTGCCCGGAGTGTCTCGCCGAGGGATCGGATCCGGTGCAGCTGCGGCTGTGTCTCACCTGCGGTCACGTCGGCTGCTGCGACTCCTCGCCGCGACGGCACACGACGGAGCACCACAAGGAGACCGGCCATCCCGTCATGCGAACCTTCGAACCCGGCGAGAGCTGGCGCTGGTGCTTCGTCGACCACGTTCTCGTCTGACCCACGCGCGCGTGGCGCGGCGACTCCGGTTCCGGACGGTTCGAGCGTCTGGCGCCTGGGTACGTCAAACCGGCGCGCTCTCCCCGATTGGGCCCGCAGACCCTCTAGCCACGGAGCGTATCCGCAGTTTTACTATGAGTGACAGTAAGGGGTTGGGGTCCCTGGGGACAGGAACGCTGAGAGCGCGATAGCGTCACCGCTGAACCACGTATCGCGTTACCCCGGGGGGCGACCCCCGGCCCTGAAATGCTTGTACCACCTTGGAGGTGAGGGTGTCCCAGATCTCAGGCGAGCCCGCGTCCCAGGACTTCGTGGAAGTCCGGCTGCCGGCCGCGGGTGCCTACCTGTCGGTGCTGCGTACGGCGACTGCCGGCCTCGCGGCCCGTTTGGACTTCACCCTCGACGAGATCGAGGACCTGCGCATCGCGGTGGACGAGGCCTGCGCGATCCTGCTTCAGCAGGCCGTGCCCGGCTCGGTGCTCAGCTGCGTCTTCCGCCTCGTCGACGACTCACTCGAAGTCACCGTCTCGGCCCCGACCACGGACGGCCACGCCCCCTCGCGGGACACCTTCGCCTGGACCGTGCTGTCCGCCCTCGCGGGCAAGGTCTCCTCCGCCGTGGACGAGGACAAAACCGTTTCGATCAGCCTCTACAAACAGCGCGGCGCGGGACCCGGGCCGGCGTGAAGGACGGGGACGGGCCGGTGCGGGACGAAGAGCGCGGCACACGGGAGCTGCCGGACGGGGGTCCCCCCTGCCCGAACGGCGCGGAGAGCCCTGGCCAGGGCACCACGGTCGATCCGGGCGGATCCCGACGCACGGCGAACGGCGTCGACGGCATTCCCGAGCAGGCCCGGCCGCATCCGGAGGACGACTCGCCAGAGGCGGCCCTCCCGGGCGGCGGGCAGCGCGGCCGGGAGGGTGCCGTGCGGAGCGCGCCTCCGGACGGGCGGCACGGGGTACCTCCCGCCCCTGAGGGTCCGGCCAGTCACGCGCAGTCGCGAGTGGCGGAGGGGGCCAGGGCTCGGGGAAGGGCGACGGGCGGGACGATGAGCGAGCACGAGCGACACGCCGAGGACGAGGCTTTGAGCGCGCAGAGCGTGCAGAGCGTGCAGAGCGTGCAGAGCACGCAGCACGACCCGCAGGACCGCAGCGGGGCGCGCGCCCTGTTCATCGAGCTGCGGAAGCTGAAGGACGGCAGCCCGGAGTACGCGGAGCTGCGCAACCAGCTGGTCCGGATGCACCTGCCGCTCGTCGAGCACCTCGCGCGCCGCTTCCGCAACCGCGGCGAGCCGCTGGACGACCTCACCCAGGTCGCGACCATCGGCCTGATCAAGTCGGTCGACCGCTTCGACCCGGACCGCGGCGTCGAGTTCTCGACGTACGCGACTCCTACGGTGGTCGGCGAGATCAAGCGGCACTTCCGCGACAAGGGCTGGGCGGTGCGCGTCCCGCGGCGGCTACAGGAGCTGCGGCTCGCCCTGACGACGGCCACGGCGGAGCTCTCCCAGCAGCACGGCCGCTCCCCCACCGTGCACGAGCTCGCCGAGAAACTGGCCATCTCGGAGGAGGAGGTCCTGGAGGGCCTGGAGTCCGCCAACGCGTACTCCACGCTGTCCCTGGACGTCCCCGACACGGACGACGAGTCCCCGGCGGTCGCCGACACGCTCGGCGCCGAGGACGAGGCGCTGGAGGGCGTCGAGTACCGGGAGTCACTCAAACCGCTGCTGGAGGACCTGCCGCCGCGCGAGAAGCGGATCCTGCTGCTGCGCTTCTTCGGCAACATGACCCAGTCGCAGATCGCCCAGGAGGTCGGCATCTCCCAGATGCACGTCTCCCGCCTGCTGGCCCGCACCCTGGCCCAGCTCCGGGAGAGGCTCCTGGTGGAGGAGTAGCGCCCGGCGGTGCGCCGTCCGGCGCCACGGCTCGTACGGCCGGGACCGCGCTCGTACGACCGCACCCGCGCGCGTACGACCGCCCTCGCGCCCCTACGGCTCCTGCTTGCCGTCCTGCGCGCGGCCCGGCCCCCTGATCCCGAGGGCCTGGGTCGTCGCCGGGTTGACCAGCAGGACCAGCGCGGTGACCGCGACGACGGCGAGGGCGATGCCGGCCGGGATCGCCACGCTGTCGGCCTGGAGCAGGTTGTAGGCCACCGGCAGCGCCAGGAGCTGGGTGATGACGGCCGGGCCGCGGCTCCAGCTGCGCCGGCCGAGCAGCCCGCGGGCGGCGAGCAGCGGCAGCAGCGCGAGGACGATCACGGTCACCCCGCCGGTCACGGCCTGCTGCGGGTCGTCCGGGTCACCCGTGAAGCCGAGGACCAGCATCCAGACACCGCCGACGACGAGCGCGAGCCCCTCCAGGGCAGCGAGCGCCGCGGCATACGTCAGCCGCCGCGGGCGGGGGCCGGTGGTGTCCGGGGTGGTGGGAGTCTGCTCACTGCTCACGCCATGAAGAGTAGTCCTCGCCCCCGCGCGCGCCGGTGCCGAGGTTCACTCCCCGACCTCTTACCGGATCCCTACCTCGGTATGGGCCGGGTACCCCCCAGTAGGTACGCTGCCAGTCATGCGTGCACTTCTCGTGGTCAATCCGGCGGCAACCACCACAAGTGCGCGCACGCGCGATGTCCTGATCCATGCGCTCGCGAGCGAGATGAAGCTGGAGGCGGTGACCACCGAGTACCGGGGGCACGCGCGTGACCTGGGCCGACAGGCGGCGGAGAGCGACGAAATCGACCTGGTGGTGGCCCTCGGCGGCGACGGCACGGTCAACGAGGTCGTCAACGGACTCCTGCACGCCGGCCCCGCCCCGGAGCACCTGCCCCGCCTCGCCATGGTCCCGGGCGGCTCCACCAACGTCTTCGCCCGGGCCCTGGGCCTGCCCAACCACCCCGTCGAGGCCACCGGCGCCCTGCTGGACGCGCTGCGCGAGGGCGGTGAGCGCACGATCGGCCTGGGGCTGACCTCGGGCACACCCGGCACCGAGGACGAGGGGGTCCCGTCCCGCTGGTTCACCTTCAACGCGGGTCTCGGCTTCGATGCGGGTGTGGTCGGCCGGGTGGAGCAGCACCGCGAGCGGGGCAAGAGGTCCACGCACGCGCTGTACGTGCGTCAGGTGATGCGCCAGCTCTTCGGCGAGCCGAACCGCCGGCACGGCACGATCACTCTGGAGCGGCCCGGCGAGGAGCCGGTGACCGATCTGGTGCTGTCCATAGTCTCCAACACCTCTCCGTGGACGTTTCTGGGCAATCGCCCGATCTATGCGTCACCTAAGGCCTCGTTCGATACCGGCCTCGACGTGCTCGGTCTCAGCCGCCTGTCCACCGCCGCGGTTGCCCGGTATGGCACCCAGTTGCTCACTTCGTCCCCCGAGCGCGCTCCCCATGGCAGGCATGCCGTCTCATGGCACGATCTGACCGAGTTCACCTTGCATTCGAAGGCGCCCCTACCCCTCCAGATGGACGGTGACCACCTGGGGCTGCGTACGAGCGTGACGTTCACAGGCGTACGCCGTGCACTGCGTGTGATTGTGTGAGCAGAAGGGGCTAAAGTCCTTTCACTCGAACGTTTAGGCCAGGATCCACCCCATGGAAGTACGGCTGTGACCTAGTCGACACCGAAGAATCAAAAAAAACTTTCCGGAAGGGGTTGTATCCGCCGCTGAGGTTTGCGAGTCTCTACGTGGCGATCGGGACGGCCCGCACCATCGGCCTCCACAGATCACCGGAACCCCTCTTCAAACCACAGGACCACGCCAGGGAACCTGGCGGTCGGCCCTTCACTTGTTGAGGGATTCGTGAAAGCGTTCACATTCACAAGCACCCTGCACGTAATACCACGGAGAGGTAGCAGCCATGGACTGGCGTCACAACGCCGTTTGCCGCGAGGAAGACCCCGAGCTCTTCTTCCCCATCGGCAACACCGGTCCTGCGCTGCTGCAGATCGAGGAAGCCAAGGCCGTCTGCCGTCGCTGCCCGGTGATCGAGCAGTGTCTGCAGTGGGCGCTTGAGTCCGGCCAGGACTCCGGCGTCTGGGGTGGTCTCAGCGAGGACGAGCGCCGCGCCATGAAGCGCCGCGCCGCCCGCAACCGGGCCCGTCAGGCCTCCGCCTGACACCCGCCCCGCGACAACAGCCTGAGCTTGGCGGCGCGTACGGCGCGTACGCATCTCCCGCCCCCGAGCCGCAGCGCGCAGTTCCCCCCGATGCGCTTCGCATGAGCAGAGCAGCAACGAGCACTGGCCTCGGACCATATGGTCCGAGGCTTTTTGCTATGGTCAGGGCTCTCAGCTTTCCTGCTTTTGCGACCGCACCGGGATGTCCAGGATCACCCTGGTCCCCCGCTCCGGCGCCGGCACCATGTCGAAGGTGCCACCCAACTCGCCCTCCACCAGGGTCCGTACGATCTGCAGGCCCAGGTTGCCCGCGGTCTGCGGGTCGAAGCCCCCGGGCAGGCCCACGCCGTCGTCCTGGACGGTGACCAGCAGGCGTGCCTGCTTCGACGTACCGCCGCGGACCGCCGAGACCTCGACCGTGCCGGTGTCGCCCTCGCGGAAGCCGTGCTCCAGGGCGTTCTGCAGGATCTCGGTCAGCACCATCGACAGCGGGGTGGCGACCTCGGCGTCCAGGATGCCGAAGCGGCCGGTGCGCCGACCGATGACCTTGCCCGGCGAGATCTCGGCGACCATCGCGAGGACCCGGTCGGCGATCTCGTCGAACTCCACGCGCTCGTCCAGGTTCTGGGACAGCGTCTCGTGCACGATCGCGATCGACCCGACGCGCCGTACCGCCTCCTCGAGGGCCTCGCGACCGCGGTCGGACTCGATGCGCCGGGCCTGGAGGCGCAGCAGGGCCGCCACCGTCTGGAGGTTGTTCTTCACTCGGTGGTGGATCTCCCGGATGGTCGCATCCTTGGTGATCAACTCGCGTTCGCGACGACGCAGTTCGGTCACGTCGCGGAGCAGGACCAGCGAACCGATGCGCGTGCCCTTGGGCTTGAGCGGGATCGCCCGGAACTGGATGACCCCGTCGCGGGACTCGATCTCGAACTCGCGGGGCGCCCAGCCGCTGGCAACCTTGGCCAGGGCCTCGTCCACCGGCCCGTGGGTGGGAGCGAGTTCGGCGGTGGTCCTGCCCAGGTGGTGGCCGACGAGGTCGGCGGCGAGGCCGAGGCGGTGAAAGGCGGACAGGGCGTTCGGGGAGGCGTACTGGACGATACCGTCGGCATCCAGCCGGATCAGGCCGTCGCCGACGCGGGGCGAGGCGTCCATGTCGACCTGCTGGTTCGCGAACGGGAAGGCGCCGGCCGCGATCATCTGCGCGAGGTCCGAGGCGCTCTGCAGGTAGGTGAGCTCCAGGCGGCTCGGGGTGCGCACGGTGAGGAGATTGGTGTTGCGGGCGATGACGCCGAGGACGCGCCCTTCACACCGTACGGGGATCGACTCGACCCGGACGGGGACCTCTTCGCGCCACTCCGGGTCCCCTTCGCGCACGATCCGGCCCTCGTCGAGGGCGGCGTCCAGCATGGGGCGGCGGCCGCGCGGGACGAGGTGGCCGACCATGTCGTCCTGGTACGAGGTCGGGCCGGTGTTGGGCCGCATCTGGGCCACGGAGACGTACCTGGTGCCGTCGCGGGTGGGGACCCACAGGACGAGGTCCGCGAAGGAGAGGTCGGAGAGCAGCTGCCACTCCGAGACCAGCAGGTGGAGCCACTCGAGATCGGTGTCGTCGAGAGCGGTGTGCTGGCGTACGAGTTCGTTCATGGAGGGCACGAGTGGAGCGTACCTGCACGTTTGGACCTCACCTGAAAACGGCCGGTGCGCGCTCCGAAACACCCGCGGGCCGCGGCGCCTGGGAGGGACCCTCAACCCTCCCGGCACCGCAGCCCGGAGCAATATCGGCCGTGGGGTGTGCGGTCCCGGTCGGCCGAAGGTGAGGAGCCGGGGCAGTCAGGGCAGAGAGCTCCGGTTCCTCGGTCCGCCTTCCTGTGCGGGGAAGACGGAAGCTTGTGCGCGCCTCTCATGGCTCTGTCCACACATTGTGGACTAGACCACTAGGTGTGTCCATGCGTTGGAGACTGTTCGTTGTTGTCAATTTATCGAACTAGTCGGACGCCCTAACATCCACCATGCAGCCTAACGTGTGTGGGTTCCTGTGCGGGGCCAGATCGCCATGGCAATTTCCGCGAGCGCCTCCAGTTCATCCCGGCTCGCCCCGTCGCGTGCCTGTTGTGACATGCCCTGGATGACGGCCCAGGCGTGCCGGGCCAGGGCGGTGGCGTCGGCGTCCGGGGGAAGCAGGCCGGCGGCGATGTCGGCCGCTATACGGCTCTCGAACGCGGTGAGATTGGCCTTGCGCCGCTCCCGGCAGATCTCCTCGACCTCGGCGGTCGAGCAGTTGACGGCCGCGTGGAGGACGAGACACCCGTGCGGGTGGTCGGCGTCGGTGTACACGACGGCGGCCTCGCGCAGCGTGCGCTCGACGGCCGCCCGGGCGGTGGGCTCCTCGGCTAGCGCGCGTCCGCCGAAGGAGCCGTACTTCGCGTCGTACTCGCGCACGACCTCCTCGAAGAGCGACCGCTTGTCGCCGAAGGCGGCGTACAGGCTCGGGGCGCTGGTCGCCGTGCACTACAGCAGCAACGAGGCGGTGGCGAAGGAGACGGTCGCCGCGATAGAGGCGGCGGGCGGCGGTGCCTTCGCGATCCGCGCGGAGCTGGGCGTGCCGGGTGACGCCATCGTGGGTGGGTCCCGGCTTCGTCGACACCGATCTGACGAGCGCGGCGCTCGCCGACCCCGCCATACGCGCGCACGCCGAGGGTGTCTCGGTCCTCAAGCGCGTCGGCACGACGTCCGACGTGGCGGACATCGTGGCGTTCCCGGCGTCACCCGACTCCCGCTGGGTCACGGGTCAGCACGTCGGGCTGCTCGGTCATCTCGCGGGCCATGATCCGGCCCGGGACGTCGCTGCGGGGGTCCGGTGCGGTGGCGGTCATACGGGTTCCTCCCGGGTGGTGCTCGACGTGGGCTCACGGCGCGCCCGGTCGGGCCGGGCGGTGCCGGGAGGCGCTTGGCCTGGTGTCGCGTCTGCGTTGCTGTGCCTGGTTGTCATCGCTGTGCCAGTGGTCGCGGCGGCTCCCATTCCACTCCCCGGTTCGAAGCACGCCTGTGCTGGGGGAGGTCGGGTGGCCGGCGGGGCTGGGAACTCTGGGAGACGTGGCACGGCTCTGTTAGATTGGTCTAAACCACATCCCCTCCCGGGTGCCAGTTGAGTCCCCTTTCAGATCGGCAGGCCCAGCGTGGAAGTTGTCATCGTTCCGGATGCCAAGGCGGGCGGCGAGCTCATCGCCGGGGCCATGGCGCAGCTGCTCCGGCGCAAGCCCGGCGCCCTGCTCGGCGTGGCCACCGGCTCGACGCCGCTGCCCGTGTACGAGGCGCTGGCCGCGAAGGTGCGCTTCGGTGCCGTGGACACCTCACGGGCGCGGATCGCCCAGCTCGACGAGTACGTGGGGCTGCCCGCCGAGCACCCGGAGTCGTACCGCTCCGTGCTGCGGCGGGAGGTGCTGGAGCCGCTCGGGATCGGGATGGACGCGTTCATGGGGCCCGACGGGACCGCCGAGGACATACCCGGGGCGTGCGAGGCGTACGACCGGGCGCTGGCCGAGGCCGACGGGGTGGATCTGCAGCTGCTCGGGATCGGGACCGACGGGCACATCGGGTTCAACGAGCCGTGCTCCTCGCTCGCCTCGCGAACCCGGATCAAGACGCTGACCGAGCAGACCCGTGTCGACAACGCGCGGTTCTTCGACGGCGACATCGAGCAGGTGCCGCACCACGTGATCACCCAGGGCATCGGGACGATCCTGGAGGCGCGGCACCTGGTCCTGCTGGCCACCGGCGAGGCCAAGGCCGACGCGGTGGCGGCGACGGTGGAGGGGCCGGTCGCGGCGGTGTGCCCTGCCTCGGCGTTGCAGCTCCACCCGCACGCGACGGTCGTCGTCGACGAGGCCGCCGCGGCCAAGCTGAAGCTCGCCGACTACTTCCGGCACACGTACGCCAACAAGCCGGAGTGGCAGGGCATATGAGAGACCTCAGGCGTCTCAGCCACCCTGGACCGCGGGCTCTTCCTCCTCGGCCGGCTCGTCCTTGGCCGTCAGGCCCGCCACCCACACGGGCATCAGCCAGTGGACCACGAGGACGGCGATGAGCAGAGGCGCCGCGTAGGGGCGGGGCGCGTCCTCGTTGATCGCGCCGACGGTCAGCAGGGTGACCGCGGCGGTGACCAGCAGCAGGGTCGTCGTGCGGTGGGCCCGGGCCAGGACCCGGCGGCGGTCGGCCACCTGCCGTTCGTCCAGGACGCGTTCGCGCAGGTCCAGCAGGCCTCGGGCGGCGCCGTTGATCACTCCTGTCGCGACCATCCAGGGCAGCAGGAGCACTGCCATCACGGCGATGGTCCACAGCGCGTCCGAGAGGTAGAGGTGGGTCACCAGCGCCCCGAAGGCCACGGTGAGCACGATGTGCGCGGCGACAGCCAGGCGGCGGCGCGCGGCCGTGGCGTACAGCGGCTGTCCCCTGCGGTCGTTCATCACCCTCAGCATGGCCTGGTCGTAGTGGCTCATCCGCGTCGTCGTCATTGCTGATTCCTCCCGTAGACCTCGTCCGTGAGCGGCCGGAACGGTTCGAGGGAGAACAGCGCCTCGACCGGCAGGCCGAAGAACTTCGCGATCTTCAGCGCCAGGTCGAGGCTCGGGTTGTACTGCCCCCGCTCGATGTAGCCGATGGTCTGGTAGTGGGCTCCCACTGCCTCGGCCAGGCTCTGACGCGACACCTTCCGTTCGGCGCGCACCATGGCCAACCTGTTGTGCACCTGCTCACTCATGTATAAGAAGTACTACATCTTGGAGCAGGGGTGCAACCACCATCGGCATCGGGCGGTGACCCGGTCGACCTCCCTACGCGCCCGCGATGACCTCCGCCGCGGCGCGTCCGCAGACGCGGGCCGCGCCGTGGATGGCGATGTGCAGGGCGCCGCGCGGGGCGGCACGGGGCACGCCCATCTCGACCACGATCGTGTCGGGACGGGCCGTGAGGAGGGTGTGGAGGGCCGCCGCCATCCAGGGGTGGCGGTGCTCGTCGCGGACGACGGCCACGATGCGCCGGGCACCCGCCGCCGCCAGCGCCGCGCGTCCGGCGTCCTCGCCGGAGAACGCGGCCGTCTCCGTGCCGGCGAGCAGCCGGAGCAGCTCGGCGGCCACGCCCCACGGGGTCTCGTCGCCCACCGCGATGTTCGCGACGGGGGTGAAGGCGGCGACGTACGGCGGTTCGGTGAGCGGGGTGAAGGCAGCCACGCCGGTGACCTCGAGGGCGCGGCGGGCCGCACGCAGGCCGACCTCGCCGTGGCGGCGCCCGCGGCAGGTATCCGCTCACCGTCGCCAGGCCCCTGGGCGGCGCCCGCGGCAGGCCTCCGGTCCCCGTCGGCAGGCTCCTGGACCGTGCCCGCGGCGGCGGCCGTCCGCCCACCGTCGGCAGGGCGGCTCCGGGCCGCGCCCGCGACGCCCGTCCGCTCACGGCAGACCCCTGGCCGCCCCCGCGGTGGGCGTCCACCGAGCCAGCCGCCATACCCGTGCCGCCGCGTCCGCCAGGCGTTCCTCGGGCACGTCGCCCGAGCGCACCGCCGTGACCAGGGGGTGTCGCGCAGCCGCCGTACCGTCTCGTCGTCCGCGGGGCCGCCGCCCACGCAGATCGCTTCGGCGCCGGCCGCCACGGCGAGGACGCTGCCGCGTTCGATGCCGTAGGTGTCCGCGATGGCCCGCATCTCCATGCCGTCGGTGACGATCAGGCCGTCGTAGCCGAGGTCGCCGCGCAGGAAATCGGTCAGGATCCGCCGGGACAGCGTGGCCGGGCGGTCCGGGTCCAGGGCCGGGACCGGCGGGTTCTCCTCGGACAGGGCGGTGGTCAGCTTCTACTGGATGCCGTTCCACTGCTGGACCTCGAACGTGACCTTGGCCTGCGTCTTCTTTTCGAAGGCGGCGGCCATGTCCTGCTGCCCCTGGTCCGGTGAGGAGCCGTCCATGACCCACACCGTGAGCGTTTGGCCCTTGTAGCCGTCCGCCAACGGCCTTGCCGTTCCCGCCGTCGCCGTTGTCGCCCCCGCATGCCGCGATGGAGACCATCATGCCCACGACACCGATCGCCGCTGTCAGCTTGCGCTTCACGCCACCCTCCTCAGGGATGCCCACACCCCGCCCACGGGCAGGGACGTGGACCAGTGGTGTAGACCAGCAGGGGGAGCCTGGACCAGACCAGCGGGCGCGTCGAGTGTGGCCGGGTGGCCCATGACCAGCTGTTATGGGACTACATATGCAGGAACCTTTAAGTGCTATCGGAAACACCGGCAGCAGAGGGCACACCTCCACTGGACCACTCCGTTCGGTGGACTAGACCAGAAGAGGCGGCGAGGGTATACAGAAGGGATCACGGAGCGTACGGGGAACGTCCCGGTACGCTGCCGTACCACGATGTGAGCCACGTCCGGAGCCGGGAAGGCGGAGCATGAGCACCGACGTCAGCCGTGCGGAGAACGAGAGCGGAGCGCCCGTCCGTACCGCGCGCGTGCCCAAGTACTACCGCCTGAAGAAGCACCTGCTCGACATGACCGAGACGCAGGCGCCGGGCACCCCGGTCCCGCCCGAGCGGACGCTGGCGGCCGAGTTCGACACCTCCCGCACGACCGTGCGCCAGGCCCTCCAGGAGCTGGTCGTCGAGGGCCGCCTCGAACGCATCCAGGGCAAGGGCACGTTCGTCGCCAAGCCGAAGGTCTCGCAGGCGCTGCAACTCACCTCGTACACCGAGGACATGCGCGCCCAGGGCCTCGAACCCGCCTCGCAGTTGATGGACATCGGCTACGTCACCGCCGACGACCGCCTGGCCGGCCTCCTCGGTATCACCACCGGCGGACGCGTGCTGCGCATCGAGCGGCTGCGCATGGCCAACGGCGAGCCGATGGCCATCGAGACGACCCACCTGAGCGCCAAGCGCTTCCCGGCCCTGCGCCGCTCCCTGGTCAAGTACACGTCCCTCTACACCGCGCTCGCCGAGGTGTACGACGTCCACCTCGCGGAGGCCGAGGAGACCATCGAGACGTCGCTGGCCACCCCGCGCGAGGCCGGCCTGCTCGGCACAGACGTGGGCCTGCCGATGCTGATGCTCTCCCGCCACTCGTACGACCGGAAGGGGGAGCCGGTGGAGTGGGTGCGGTCGGTGTACCGGGGCGACCGGTACAAGTTCGTGGCACGGCTCAAGCGCCCCCAGGAATAAGGGCACCAGGAGGTGTGCACGGCGTAGCGCAACCGCACGTCCTGCTTTACGTTCCTCCGGTCGTCGCATGGACGGGAGGACTCCCCGGTGCGTACCGCGAACCTCCGAACCGTCGTCGTCTGGACCCTGGTCGCGCTCGTCGGCGCGGCCGGCTGGACCGGGCTCGCGCTGGTCCAGGGGCGAGGAGGTGTCGGCCGCCCGGATGGTCGCGTGCTGCTCGGTCACCACTTCGCGGCGATCGCGGGCGCGGGCCCGCTGGTCGGCCCGGCGCTCGCCGCCCAGATGGGCTACCTGCCCGGCACGATCTGGGTCATCGCCGGTGTCGTCTTCGCGGGCGCGGTCCAGGACATGGTGGTGCTGGTCTTCTCCACCCGGCGTGACGGCCACTCGCTGGGCCAGATGGCGCGGGAGGAGATCGGCCCGTTCGGCGGCACGGCGGCGCTGCTCGCCGCGTTCGCCATCATGATCATACTGCTCGGGGCGCTGGCACAGACCGCCAGGAGGAGGACCCGAGGCAGGGCTTCCGTTGCTGCTGATGAGCCACTGCCGTTGATAACTAAACGACCGCAATCCGGACGAGGGGTTCCGTATTCGCCTCACCCTGGCCTAGATTTCCTGCGCATTGCCCAGGTGATCAGTGAAGGGACGGAACCGCCCGATGTCAGATACGTCAGAAGTGAACAGAGGGACGGTGACACCCGTCCGGGTCGTCATCGGCCTCTGTCTCGTCGCCCCCTTTGTCGCCATGCTGTGGGTCGGCTCGTACGCGAAGACCGACCCCGCCTTCATCGGGATCCCGTTCTTCTACTGGTACCAGATGGCCTGGGTGCTGATCTCCACCGCCCTGACGGTGACCGCCTACCTGCTCTGGCAGCGTGACCAGCGCGCCCGCCGGGGAGGTGGCGACAAGTGAAGGACGGCGTGAACGGCGTCGCACTCGCCGTCTTCATCTTCTTCTTCCTGCTCATCACGGTCATGGGCTTCATGGCCGCCCGCTGGCGCAGGGCCGCGAACGAGAACAGCCTCGACGAATGGGGCCTGGGCGGCCGGTCGTTCGGCACCTGGGTCACCTGGTTCCTGCTGGGCGGCGACCTGTACACGGCATACACCTTCGTGGCCGTCCCGGCGGCGATCTACGCTGCGGGCGCGGCCGGCTTCTTCGCGGTGCCGTACACGATCCTGGTCTACCCGCTGATCTTCACGTTCCTCCCCCGCCTCTGGTCGGTGTCGCACAAGCACGGCTACGTGACGACGTCCGACTTCGTGCGCGGCCGGTTCGGCTCGAAGGGCCTGTCGCTGGCGGTCGCGGTCACCGGCATCCTCGCGACGATGCCGTACATCGCGCTCCAACTCGTCGGTATCCAGGCCGTGCTGGACGTTATGGGCATCGGCGGCGGTGAGAACACCAACTGGTTCATCAAGGACCTGCCGCTGCTGATCGCCTTCGGCGTGCTGGCGGCGTACACGTACTCTTCGGGCCTGCGCGCCCCCGCGCTGATCGCCTTCGTCAAGGACACCCTGATCTACATCGTCATCGCGGTGGCGATCATCTACATCCCGATCAAGCTGGGCGGCTTCGACGAAATCTTCGCCAAGGCGGGCGAGGCGTTCAGCCAGACCAACCCGGCCACGGGCGCGCCGCGCGGTGCGCTGGTGCCGGGCGAGGCGAGCCAGTGGACGTACGCCACCCTGGCGTTGGGCTCCGCCCTGGCCCTGTTCATGTACCCGCACTCGATCACCGCGACGCTGTCCTCGCGCAGCCGTGAGGTGATCCGCCGCAACACCACGATCCTCCCGCTCTACTCTCTGATGCTGGGCCTGCTGGCCCTGCTGGGCTTCATGGCGATCGCGGCCGGCATCAAGGTCGCCAACGGACAGCTGGCGATCCCGCAGCTGTTCGAGACCATGTTCCCGGACTGGTTCGCGGGCGTGGCCTTCGCGGCGATCGGCATCGGAGCCCTCGTCCCGGCGGCGATCATGTCGATCGCGGCGGCCAACCTCTTCACCCGCAACATCTACAAGGACTTCATCCGGCCGGACGCCACGCCCGAGCAGGAGACCAGGGTCTCCAAGCTGGTGTCCCTGCTGGTGAAGGTGGGCGCGCTGGCCTTCGTCCTGACCATGGACAAGACGGTCGCCATCAACTTCCAGCTCCTGGGCGGCATCTGGATCCTGCAGACCTTCCCGGCCCTGGTCGGCGGCCTGTTCACCCGCTGGTTCCACCGCTGGGCCCTGCTCGCCGGCTGGGCGGTCGGCATGATCTACGGCACGGTCGCCGCGTACGGGGTCGCCTCGCCGACCCAGAAGCACTTCGGCGGCTCCTCCAAGGAAATCCCCGGCATCGGCGAGATCGGCTACATCGGCCTGACGGCGTTCGTGCTCAACGTCGTCGTGACCGTGGTCCTGACCTTCGTCCTCAAGGCGGCCAAGGCACCCGAGGGCGTGGACGAGACCAAGCCGGAGGACTACACGGCGGACGCGGGCGACCCGGGAGTCAAGACGGAACTCCCCGTAGGCGCCGGTCACTGAAGCGCCCCGAAAGGGGCGCGGGGCCGTATCGACATGCGGCTCCGCCGCGTGGGCGCGAGCAACCACACACAACCAGCAGCGGGCCGCCGAAAATCAGCAACATCGGCGGCCCGCTGTGTTACACACTCACGCCCATGGACATCACAATCCGCCCCGCGAAACCCACCGACTACGACCCCCTCGGCGACATCACAGCCCAGGCCTACCTCCAGGACGGCCTCCTCGACTTCGGCGAGAACGACGAATACCTCGCCGAACTCAAGGCCGTGGCCAAGCGGGCGTCCGCCGCCGAGGTCCTGGTCGCCACGGAGAACGACACCCTCCTCGGCGGCGTGACCTTCGTACCGTCCGGCGGCCCCATGGCCGACATAGCCGGGCCCGGCGAGGCCGAGATCCGGATGCTCGCCGTCGCCCACACCGCCCGCGGCCGCGGCACCGGCGAGGCCCTCGTCCGCGCCTGCATCGACCGCGCCCGCGCCACGGACGGCTGCGTACGGATCATCCTGTCGAGCCAGCAGAAGATGCACTCCGCCCACCGCATCTACGAACGTCTGGGCTTCACCCGCACCCCGGAGCGCGACTGGAACCCGATCCCGCACCTCGCCGACTTCACTCTCCTCACCTACGAGTTGACGCTCTGACACGGACCGCGACACAACATATGGGGGTGCTACCCCCAGGCGGCACAACATGTATGCTCGTGCTCGCTGTCGCCGCAGGGGAATCCCGGTGCGAATCCGGAACTGTCCCGCAACGGTGTGCGTGTGCCCTCCTGCCCCCAGAGCGGAGCGCACACGTGTCAGTCCGAGGACCTGCCGACAGCGCGCCCGGCCGAGCAGTCCGGGTGCCCTGACGTCCGGGCCTCGTGGAATGGGCCGGTGGACGCGACGCCGCGTGCGCTCGCGTGCTGCCCCCTGCCCTCGGCGAGGCCCCCGTGCCGAGCGAGGGAGAGCCCCACGTGACCATCGCGCCCGCCGATCCGGCTTCAGCGACCACCACCCCTGTGGGAGACGACGGTCCCGGTACCGCACTGCTGCGGACCCTGACCGAGCTGACCGCCGACCTCCCCGACGCCGACCCCGGCCGGGTCGCCGCCGCCGCGTTGCGCGGCCGGTCCGCGCAGGCGGACGAGACGGAGTTGCGGGAGCTGGCCACGGAGGCGGCGGCCGGGCTCATCTCCGAGGACCCCGCCTACTCCCGGCTGGCCGCCCGGCTGCTGACCCTCGGCATCCGCGCCGAGGCCGCCTCCCAGGGCGTCACGTCCTTCACCGAGTCCGTCGCCGTGGGTCACCGCGAGGGTCTCATCGCCGACCGGACCGCGGAGTTCGTACGGCTGCACGGCGTCCGGCTCGACAGCCTCGTCGACACGAACGCCGACGACCGCTTCGGCTACTTCGGCCTGCGCACCCTGCACAGCCGCTACCTGCTGCGGCACCCGATCACCCGCAAGGCTCTCGAGACGCCCCAGCACTTCATGCTCCGCGTCGCCGCCGGCCTCACCGAGGACGACACGGCACGATCCGTCGGCGAGGTCGCCGCGCTCTACCGGCTGATGAGCCGCCTCGACTACCTGCCCTCCTCCCCCACTCTGTTCAACTCCGGTACGCGGCACCCCCAGATGTCGTCCTGCTACCTCCTCGACTCCCCCAAGGACGAGCTGGACTCCCTCTACGACCGCTACCACCAGGTGGCCCGCCTCTCGAAGCACGCCGGCGGCATCGGCATCGCCTACTCCCGCATCCGCTCCCGCGGTTCGCTGATCCGCGGCACCAACGGGCACTCCAACGGCATCGTCCCGTTCCTGAAGACCCTGGACGCCTCGGTCGCCGCCGTGAACCAGGGCGGCCGGCGCAAGGGTGCCGCCGCGGTGTACCTGGAGACCTGGCACTCCGACATCGAGGAGTTCCTGGAGCTGCGCGACAACACCGGCGAGGACGCCCGCCGTACGCACAACCTGAACCTCGCGCACTGGGTGCCGGACGAGTTCATGCGCCGCGTGAACGCCGACGCGCAGTGGTCGCTGTTCTCGCCGTCCGACGTGCCCGAGCTGGTCGACCTGTGGGGCGCGGAGTTCGACGCCGCGTACCGCAGGGCCGAGGCGGAAGGGCTCGCCAGGAAGACGCTCCCGGCCCGCGACCTGTACGGCCGCATGATGCGCACCCTCGCGCAGACCGGCAACGGCTGGATGACCTTCAAGGACGCCGCCAACCGCACCGCCAACCAGACCGCGCAGCCCGGCCATGTCATCCACTCCTCCAACCTCTGCACGGAGATCCTTGAGGTCACCAGCGACGGGGAGACGGCGGTCTGCAACCTGGGATCGGTGAACCTGGGTGCCTTTGTCGACAAGGCGACCCGTGACGTCGACTGGGAGCGGCTGGACGAGACCGTCCGTACCGCCGTCACCTTCCTCGACCGGGTCGTCGACATCAACTACTACCCGACCGAGCAGGCGGGCCGCTCCAACGCGAGGTGGCGCCCGGTGGGCCTCGGCGTGATGGGCCTCCAGGACGTCTTCTTCCAGCTGCGGCTGCCCTTCGACTCGCCGGATGCCAAGGCCCTGTCCACCCGCATCGCCGAGCGCGTCATGCTCGCCGCGTACGAGGCCTCCGCCGACCTCGCCGAGCGCAGCGGTCCGCTGCCGGCCTGGGAGAAGACGCGTACGGCCCAGGGGGTCCTCCACCCCGACCACTACGACGCCGAGTTGACCTGGCCCGAGCGCTGGGCTGCGCTGCGCGAGCGGATCGCGTCGACCGGCCTGCGCAACTCCCTGCTCCTCGCCATCGCGCCGACCGCCACCATCGCGTCCATCGCCGGTGTGTACGAGTGCATCGAGCCGCAGGTCTCGAACCTCTTCAAGCGCGAGACCCTGTCCGGCGAGTTCCTCCAGGTCAACTCCTACCTGGTGCAGGACCTCAAGGCCCTCGGCGTCTGGGACGCCCGCACCCGCGAGGCGCTGCGCGAGGCGGGCGGCTCCGTGCAGGACTTCGCGTGGATCCCGCAGGACGTACGGCGGCTCTACCGCACGGCGTGGGAGATCCCGCAGCGCGGCCTGATCGACATGGCCGCCGCCCGCACTCCGTTCCTGGACCAGTCCCAGTCCGTGAACTTCTTCATCGAGACGCCGACCATCGGCAAGCTCTCCTCGATGTACGCGTACGCCTGGAAGCAGGGCCTGAAGACGACGTACTACCTGCGCTCCCGCCCGGCGACCCGCATCGCCCGCGCGGCCCAGGCACAAGCCACCGTCCCCGAACAGCAGACGACCGACCCCGAGGCCGTCGCCTGCTCCCTTGAGAACCCCGAGTCCTGCGAGGCCTGCCAGTAATGACCAGCATCACCCGAACCACCCAGAACCTGCTCGACCCGGGCTTCGAGCTGACTCTGCGCCCCATGCGCTACCCGGACTTCTACGAGCGCTACCGGGACGCCATCAAGAACACCTGGACCGTGGAGGAGGTCGACCTCCACTCGGACGTCACCGACCTCGCCAAGCTCAGCGCCAACGAGCAGCACCTCATCGGCCGCCTCGTCGCGTTCTTCGCGACGGGCGACTCGATCGTGGCGAACAACCTCGTGCTGACCCTGTACAAGCACATCAACTCCCCCGAGGCGCGCCTGTACCTGTCCCGGCAGCTGTTCGAGGAGGCCGTCCACGTCCAGTTCTATCTGACGCTGCTGGACACCTACCTCCCCGACCCGGAGGAGCGTGCCGCTGCCTTCGGCGCCATCGAGAACATCCCCTCCATCCGAGAGAAGGCGCAGTTCTGCTTCAAGTGGATGGACTCGGTGGAGCAGATCGACCGGCTGGAGACCACGGCCGACCGCCGCCGCTTCCTGCTCAACCTCATCTGCTTCGCCGCGTGCATCGAGGGCCTGTTCTTCTACGGCGCCTTCGCGTACGTCTACTGGTTCCGCAGCCGGGGCCTGCTGCACGGCCTGGCGACGGGCACCAACTGGGTGTTCCGCGACGAGACCATGCACATGTCCTTCGCGTTCGACGTCGTCGACACCGTCCGCAAGGAGGAGCCGGAGCTCTTCGACGACCGGCTCCAGCAGGAGGTCACCGACATGCTGCGGGAGGCCGTCGAGGCAGAGCTGCAGTTCGCGCGCGACCTGTGCGGTGACGGCCTCCCCGGCATGAACACCGAGTCGATGCGGCAGTACCTGGAGTGCGTCGCCGACCAGCGGCTCAGCCGGCTCGGCTGCGCGCCGGTGTACGGCTCGGAGAATCCCTTCTCGTTCATGGAGCTCCAGGGCGTTCAGGAGCTGACGAACTTCTTCGAGCGGCGCCCCTCGGCGTACCAGGTGGCGGTGGAGGGCACCGTCGACCTGAACGAAGACTTCTGAGTCTTCTGGGCCTTCTGGTCCTTCTGGGCCTTCTGGGCCTTCTGGGCCTTCTGGGCCTTCTGGGCCTTCTGGGCCGAGGACGCCTTGCACGATCGAACGTGCGACGGACAGACGAACGGCGCCTGGTCAGGAAGATGTTCCTGACCAGACGCCGTGCGTACGGGAGTGGTGAGGTCTCAGTCGTTCGCGACCACGGGATAGCGGGGCTCGTTCTCGGCCATCTGCCGCAGCGCGTCCTTGCGTTCGCGCTTGGAGAGCCGGTCGATGTAGAGGTAGCCGTACAAGTGGTCCGTCTCGTGCTGCAAACACCGGGCGAAGTAGCCGGTGCCGCGCACCTTGATCGGGTTGCCCCGCTCGTCCTGCCCAGTCACCTCGGCGTAGTCGGGCCGGACGAGCGACGCGTACGCGGTGGGCACCGACAGACAGCCCTCGTTGCTGTCGTCCAGCCGGCGCTTCTCCGCGGGGAGTTCGACGAGCTTGGGGTTGCAGACCACGCCGACGTGCCGCACGCCCTCGTCGTCCGGGCAGTCGTAGACGAACACCTTCAGACCGACCCCGATCTGGTTGGCGGCCAGGCCCACGCCCTCGGCGGTGCGCTGGCTGGCGAACATGTCGTCGACCAGCTTCAGCAGCTCGTCGCCGAACTCGGTGACCTCCTTGCACTCCTTGTGCAGCACCGGGTTCCCGACGACCGTGATGGGCCGCGACGTCCCCCGCTCGCGGTACGCCTTCTCGCGCTCCTCGCAGTCCTCCGTGTCGATGACATACCCCTCGTCGTCAACGGGGAGCACGCCCGCGTGCTGCTGCTCGGTGTCCTGCTGGGCCATGACCGACGTACGCCTTCCTGAACAAAAACGGGGAGTAGGTGCTGATACAGGGTACGGGTGACGCGCCCCCAAAGGGGCGCGGGGAACTGCGCGACCAGCCACAACGAAACCGACGATGGACGACGGCCTCAGCACACCTCTTCCAAATCACGCCAATCCCGAGAATCCGGACTGTCCGCAGCCCACCCGTCCAACAACCCCCGTACCAGCGAAGCCGGCGCGGCAATCCCGCACTCCCGCTCCGGCACCCACAACTGCCCATCGGTCCGATGCCCGAGCGGCCCCGGATGCCCCGGCTCACTGTGATCGTGCGGATCAAGGTGCTCCCCGTCTCCCTCATCCGACGGCATCCGCGATTCGGAACACATCCGGCACAGCAACCGCACCGACGACGACCAGTCCTCCGCGGCAAACCCCGCATCCGCGGCAAGCTGCTCCAGCGCGTCCCGGTCGGCCTCCGTCTCGGCCTCGAGCAGCACCACCCAGGTCGGCACGGGCGACGGCGCCCACAGCTCGATCTCGTCGAAGACGGGGTAGGTGTGCCCGGCCGCGGTGGTCCGCTCGCCGTGCGGCACCCCGTCGTGCAGCACGACCTCGCCCCAGCGCCGCCCGGACGACGGCAGCGGAATGGACAGCACCTCGATGCGGGCGGGGTCGAGCCGCCGCCCCCACACGACCTCGGCCTCCCCCTCCGGGGACAGCCGTACGGCCGCGCTGCCCAGGTCCATGCCGACGGGCGCCCCGGCCCCGGTGCTCGCCCCCGGCACCCGCAGCCCGTAGGCCTGCCACGCCCGCCGGGCCAGCGGCCAGTCCTGCAGGGCGGTCGCGGCGATGCCGACGTTCCACCAGTCGGGCGCCCCGGTGTCCCGGTCGAGCAGCGCCACGGCCCTGAGGCCCGCCGCCCTGGCCTGTTCCCAGTCGTGCCGGAACTTGTGCAGCAGGGCGAGGTTGAACCAGGACTCGGACAGCCAGGGTTCCAGATCGGCGGCCCGCGTCAGCAGCGCGCCCGCGTCGTCGTACCGGCCGTCGCCGATCAGCGTGAACGCACGGTCGGTGGCCTGCCGCCAGGAGGCGGAGGGCCGGTTCCGTCCCTTGCCGAAGATCCTCACGATTCCCGCCTGCCAGTTCCGTGGAGTGGGCTGGCTGTGCCTTTCGCGCCCCCGGACACCCTCTCCTGCGCATCAAACCACGTACGGCCTGAAGGGCGCTCATTACCCATGGGTTACCCAGCCGCGGGCAACGTCAGACGACCTCGGGAGAGCACGCGGGCCAGGGATTCCACGACCTCGGGAGCGTAGTCCCCCGCGGTGGCCAGGCGCAGCTCCTCCAGCGCCGTCAGAGGCCCGCCGGGGCCGCCGTCACGCGCCTTCTCCTCGTAGGCGTTCACGGCCCGCACGATCCGCGCGGCCAGCGGCTGCTCCCGGTAGGGGTCGGCCTGCCGCTCCACGACCGCGGCGACCCGCGGGTCCACCCCGGTCTGCCGTACGACGGCCCCGCCGAGCAGTGCGATCCGCCGCTGTTCCTCCAGCGGGAGCCCGGCGGTGGCCCCGGCCGGCACCGGGTCGACCAGGCTGAGCTGCCCGATGTCGTGCATCAGGGCCGCGTACTCCAGAACGGTCAGCTCGGCCCCGGACAGCCCCAGGTCGCGCCCGACGGCCCGGCTGAGCGCGGCGACCCGGCGGGCGTGCCCGGCCGGGGTGCACCCGGCGACCTCGGTGGCCCGGGCGAGGGAGGCGATGGTCTGCCGGTAGGTGGCGCGGACGGCGGCGTAGCGCCGGTACGACAGCTGGGTGAGCAGCAGGGGCACGGAGAACACGGGCAGCGCCCACAGGCCCACGACGGCGACCGCGAGCGCCATGACCGCGCCGGTCGCGATGACCGCGGACCCGATCCCGGGCAGGGCCCGCAGCTCGTCCCGCAGCACCGGGCCGAACGGCCACCGGGTGCGGGCGTGGGCCAGGGCGGCGGCGAGCACCGCGTCGCACAGCGCGGTCAGGGACAGCAGGGCGAGCAGCAGCAGCGCGTGGCCGGGGCCGCCCCAGTCGTCGAACGTGCCGCGGTTGTACGGGTGCTGGAAGCACAGGGCGACGAACCCGACGGTGAGCACGCGGCGGGCCAGGTGGTCGGCCGTGGGGCCCTGTCCGCGCGCGATGTGCGGCAAGCTGCCGACGAGCGAGGCGGCGAGCACGACGGCGACGACCTGGGCGACACCGTGGTGCGTGGGCCGCCCGGCGTCCGCGCCGAGCAGCGCGTACGACAGCGCCCCGGCGGCGGCGAGCGGCGCGGCCTCCCGGACTCCGGCTCCCGTCCACCGGGTGAGCTCTCCCACGGCGACCAGCACCCCGAAGGCCAGCGCGACAGGCCGCTCTTCGAGGCCGTTGCGAACAATGACAAGAAGACAGCTGCCGGCGACAAGCGCACCGGAGGCATGGATGAGCCAGAGCAGAACCGGCGGCCGCGTTCCAGTCATGGGGCTCCCCGAACGCCGCTTTCGACGGTACCTCCTGGCCAACTGGAAACGGGCGGGGCAGGTGGGTGAGCCCCCTCGTCAGCGGTAACGGACGGCCCCCACCCCCACCGGCCCAGCGCACGCACCAAAGCCCCCACCATCCGCGGATCGAACTGAGACCCCGCGCACCGCTCAAGCTCCGACACGGCAACCGAAACAGGCCGAGCCCGGGAATACGTCCGCGTAGAAGTCATCGCATCGAACGCGTCGGCCACCGCCACCACCCGCGCCGCCTCCGGAATCTGGCTCCCCACCAGCCCGTACGGATACCCGCTCCCGTCCATCCGCTCATGGTGATGCAGCACCGCGGCCCGGGCCTCCCCGAGGAAGGAAATCCCGCGCACCATCTCGTGCCCGTACTCGGGATGCAGCTCGATCACCCGCCGCTCCTCGGGAGTCAGTGGCCCGTCCTTGCGCAGCAACCGCGTCGGCACCCCCAACTTCCCCACGTCGTGCAGGATTCCGGCGAACCGCAGCACCTCGACCCGCCCGTCGTCCATCCCCAGCTCGCGCGCGATCATCATGGACGCCTGCCCGACCCGTTCGCTGTGCCCGCGCGTGTACCCGTCCTTGATGTCGACGGCCTGCACCAACGCCCGGATCGTCGCCTGATGCGCGGCCCGCTCCCGGTGGTACTGCGCGAACGCCCACCAGGACACGCACATCGGCAGCAGCACCAGCAGCGCGGCGACCGGGCCGTACGGGCTGCGCCACAGCACGGCCATCATCAGCCCGGCGAGCCCGTGCACGGCGACGGGCGCCAGTGCCCGCGGGAACAGCCCCCGCCAGGCCCGGCACACCGGCATCCTCCCCCACTGCCTGGAGGGCGTGGGCGGTGCCCCCACGGCGAGCGCCCGGATCCCGCCGTCCAGCAGGGCCAGTACGAGGCAGAACGCCAGCACGGCCGCCCCGGCGGGCACGAGCGCGTACGGGAAGTCGGGCGCCCCGACCGCCTCCCGGCCGCCGAGCGCCCAGTGCACCTGGGCAGCGGCCCAGCAGCCGAGTCCGAGCTGGGCGGCCCGCCAGACACGCCGCAGCGCCGCTGGACGCTGTTCCACGGCGGACAGCAGCGCCCCCGGCAGCGGGACGAGCGCGGCGGCGGGCGGCGGCAGCAGAAAGGCCCCGGCGAGGAGCACGGGGTAGAAGGTGCCGACGAGACGCGACCGGGCGAGGCGCTCGCAGCCGGCGTACAGAACGGCGAGCAAGGCGACCGCCCACCAGGGCGTACGGACCGCCGACAGCGGCAGCAGACAGAGCAGGGCGACTACGGCGACACCGGCGACGTACGCGCGTGCCTGTGCCGGAACCGCTTCCATGAACCCCTCCCCGGCCGTGTCCGTCACGGCTCCCCGGCCATGCCTGTCAGGCACCGGAGCCTAGGGATCTCAGGGGAGTCCGCGGGCAGATAACCCGCGGATTAGCACATTCGAGTGACGCCGGGGTCTCAGGACTCCTGCGGCGCGGTCACATCGGTCTCGGGCACGGCCTGGCCGGAGCGGATCAGGTCGATCCGCCCCATCACCTTGGCGCGCAGGTCGCCCGGCACGTCGTCATGCCCGCAGCACCGCTTGACCAGCTTCTTCACTGCCTGTTCGAGGCCGTACTTCTCCAGGCACGGCGAGCACTCCTCGAAGTGCTGCTCGAATTTGGTGCAGTCGGCATCCGGCATCTCACGGTCGAGGAACTCGTAGAGATGATCGAGGATTTCGCTGCAATCCGTCTCGTGCGGCTCACCGCAGCTCATGACCCCGAGCCTTTCGCTTCGTTCGACTCTCCGGCGCCGGCCGGGACCAGCCCGCGGTCACGGGCGTAGTCCTCCAACATGCCGCGCAGTTGACGGCGTCCCCGGTGCAGCCGGGACATCACCGTACCGATGGGTGTCCCCATGATGTCGGCGATCTCCTTGTAGGCAAAGCCCTCGACATCCGCGAGATACACGGCGATGCGGAACTCCTCGGGGATCGCCTGGAGCGCTTCCTTCACGTCCGAGTCGGGCAGGTGGTCGAGCGCCTGCGACTCCGCGGAGCGCAGACCCGTCGACATGTGCGACTCGGCACGGGCGAGCTGCCAGTCCTCGATCTCCTCGGCCGCGCTGCGCTGGGGTTCGCGCTGCTTCTTGCGGTACGAGTTGATGAAGGTGTTGGTGAGGATCCGGTACAGCCACGCCTTCAGGTTGGTGCCCTCACGGAACTGGTGGAAGGACGCGTACGCCTTGGCATACGTCTCCTGCACCAGGTCCTCGGCGTCGGCCGGGTTGCGTGTCATGCGCAGGGCGGCCGAGTACATCTGGTCGAGAAATTCGAGCGCGTCCCGCTCGAAGCGCGCGCTGCGCTCCGCGGTCGACTCAGCGGTCGTCTCCGCGCCCGTACCGCCCTGGCCCTCGGGCTGCTCCGCCTGGCCGTGTTCGGTCCCTGCGTCGGTACCGGGAACCGGACCCACCTCCTCAAGATTCGTCACGGGACCATAGGGGGTCCCACTCGAATCGGAGGATAGACGACCTGCGGTCGGGGGCGCTTGCCGATCCGCTCCGCCCGCCGCCCGGATAGGAGCGGTCTTGGCCGCGTGCAGCACCGTCCAGTCCAGGTCAGTACGGCTGCTGCGGCTCGGGCAGTAGATCGAACCCATGCGGCGGACTCCCTCTCCTACGACGTCGGTGCTGGTGTTTCAGCGCTTACGTCGGCCACAACAGCGCTCGGCGACTCGTCATTCCCCGGTCTTTACCCGAGTGATCCGGCCCACGCCGCGACCCGGTCGGTGATGACCGTCACGGCCTCGTCCTGGGTCACCGGGGCCCGCTTCGGCACGGCGAAGCCGTGGTCGCCGTACGGCACCTCGACGAGTTCGTAGTCCCCCTCCGGGAACTCCTCCGGCTTCCCGAAGGGGTCGTTGCCGCCCTGGACGACGAGGGTGGGCACGCCCGTGCCGAGCAGCTCGTCGGCGCGGGACTTCTCGGGCTTGCCCGGCGGGTGCAGCGGGAAGCTGAGCGCGAGGACGGCGTGCGCGCCGAGCTCCACGGCCGTACGGCAGGCGACGCGGGCGCCGGCGCTGCGGCCGCCGGAGATCACGGGCAGGCCCGGCTTGGCGAGCACCGGCCACAGTCCGCGCCAGCCGAGGTCGAGGGTCTTCGGCGCCGGTGCCAGTTTCTTGCCGGCCACCCGCCAGGGCTGCTCGACGAGGGCGACGCTCACGCCCTGCGCGGGGAGCCTGGCGGCCAGGCCCCTGAGGTCCCGGGCCTCGATGCCGCCGCCGGCGCCGTGGCTCGCCGCCAGGACCAGCCGCGCCTTCCGCGCCGGGTGCCAGGTGATGCGGGCGGTCCCGGCGTCCGTCACGACGGTCTCGGTCGTCACATCGGTCTTGGGCGTCACATCAGAAAAGTGTGCCCTCTTCCGGGGCTTCCAGCTCCTTCAGCAGCTCCGGGCCGTTGTTGCTGACGTTGCTGACGGCGGTGGACACCGGGTAGGCGCGCATGAGCCCGGCGGGCGGCGGCGCGAGCAGTTCGCGCAGGTCGTCGGCGTCGGTGCGGGCCGGATCGAGCCAGGCGTCCCAGCGGTCCGCAGTGAGCATCAGCGGCATCCGGGGGTGGATGTCCGACAGCGCGTGCGGGCCGTCGGCGGGGGCGACGGCCAGCGGGGTGTTCTCGGCCTCCGTGGTGATCACCGAGCACGTCACCCACCAGGCCTGCGGGTGATCGTCGGGAAGGGTCTTGTCCCGCCAGAACTCGTACAGCCCCGCCATCGCGAACACCGACCCGTCCGCCGGCGTCACGAAGTACGGCTGCTTGCGCGGCCGCTTCTTCTTGCCCTCGACCTCCAGGTCCCGCTCCTGCCGGCCGGTGACCCACTCGTAGTAGCCGTCGGCCGGCAGGATGCAGCGCCGGGCCGCGAACGCGCGGCGGTACGACGGCTTCTCGTGCACCGTCTCCGCACGCGCGTTGATCATCCGGGCGCCGCCCTCGGGGGTCTTGGACCAGGAGGGCACCAGTCCCCACTTCAGCTTCCGCAGCTGCCGGACCGGACGCGGGTCGTCCACGTCCTTGAGAGAGCGGTCCAGGACGGCGTAGACCTCCTTGGTCGGAGCCACGTTGTAGTCGGGCTCCAGGGTCTCCTCCGGCTCCCACTTCTCGACCTCGAAGATTCCAGCGAGATCCTCGGGCCCACGACTCGCCGCATAACGTCCGCACATATGCAACCGCTCCTCCGACGTACGCCGTCCGTCACGAGAGCCTAGAGCCCGTCGTCAGGTTGCGGGCAACGTCCCACCGCGTCGATTCCGAGCAGACTGAGCAAAAGATCGCGAAGGGCGGATCGGCGGCTCCGCGGCCTGGTGGTCGCCGCATGGGTGCTCACCGCGCTCGTCCGGGCGGCTCTCGCCCGCCACCCTGACCGGCTGACGTGCCTCCGCGCGCAGGTCGCCGCGGTACTGCAGCAAGGCTCTCCCCCACGCGGTCCCGACCTCACCCAGTTGTCGGTCCTTCGGCTGTAGGCCGAGACACCCTCGCGGGCGCGCACCACGCGCGATCCCGCTGTCTCGCACGCCCGAAAACAGCCGTACGACCAGACACCCGAGGTGAAAGACGACCATGACTTCCTTCACGCGGGCCTCGCGCCGCAAGTCCGCCCGCCGTATCGCGGCCGTGAGCATCGCCGCGACAGGAGCCCTGCTGCTGGCCGCCTGCGGTGGCGACGGCGACGACATGAGCGGCATGGACCACGGCAGCAGCACCGCCTCTGCGACGGCAACCGCCGAGGCCGGGGCCGGGGACTTCAAAAGGAGTTCGACAAGGCGTTCGCTGAGATGATGACCGAGCACCACAACGGCGCGATCACCATGGCCGAGGACGAGCAGACGAACGGCAGGAACGCCGAAGCCAAGAAGCTGGCCGGCGCCATCGTCTAGGATCAGTCCGCCGAGGTCAAGCAGTTGCAGAGCATCCTCGACCGGCTCTGAGCCAGGCCCCACAGCGGCCGCCCGGGCCCCACGGCGATCGTGCCGTGGGCCCGGGCGGCCGATCCCCGCGCAACGCCCACTCTCGCCCTGACCGTGACCGCCTGCCCCGGGCAGGCCGGCTACGTCCCGTGACGAACCGCCACCGACTGCTAGCCACGGGCACATCGAAGCGTGGCTGAGGACGCTCCTTGCCGACGGTCGGCAACGAAGAGAGGCCGTTCATTGACCGCGTCGGCCGTTGGCCGAGATCACGCGTTAACGGAGAATCAAGGTAGCTGGACCTGCCCGTGTTGTCGTTTCGATGGCGGGAGACGTTCATGCATGCTGCCGATGCCGTCGCGACCGTGCCTGCCGCACGACTGAATGAGGGCACACTGTCCGCCGTGCGGGCGGTGGCCCGGCGCAGCGTGCCCGGCCTCGTCATCGCCTCCGAGGCTGGGGCTGTGTTCCGATGATCAAGAGACCGCACCGTGAGGAGCCGCCGAGGCGAGAGCGCGCCGACGGCCTGTTGGACCGGTGTGCCCGGGACGTTCCTGCTGGACGCGCCGAGTGGTACCGCATCGATTCGGCGGAGGGTGGTTCTCGTACCCGGTGTGCGAGAACTCATATCCGGTGTGCGAGAACGATCCCGGCAATGCGGGGTACGCACGGGCAGGACGGCACGAGACGGGCGGGACTTCCGGCGCAGTCCCCGGGCATCCCGCCGGCGGCACGGGCGTTCACCCCGCAGGCCGCCGTCCCCGGCGCTCGGCCGCTCCGCCGACGCGACCGCGAGGGGGCCGTATGACCCAGCTGGACAGCGAAACTCCCCTGGGCGGGCGTACCAGGCGTCCCCCGGGCAGTGCCGTACGGAGCTTCCTGCGGACGGCGCCGGTTTCCGCCCTGTTCTGGCTGGCTCTCTCCGCGCACTTCGCGCCGCTGCTGCTCACGCTCGGGGTGCTCTCGGTCGCCGTGGTCTGCTGGCTGATCCGGCGGGCCGGTCTCGACCACCACGGTCTGACGCCGGCATTCGTCCTGCGCCTGCCGCGCTACTGCCTGTGGCTGAGCGGACAGGTGTTCCTCACGGCATGCGCGGTGGTACGGCAGGTGTGGTCGCCACGTATGGCCCTGCGTCCCGTGGTGGAGCCGACCCCGGCCGCGGACCTGCCGGAGCGGTCGCAGGTGGTCTACGCGAACTCGATCACTCTGACGCCGGGCACGCTCTCGCTCGACATACGTGACGACAGCATCGAGGTGCACAGCCTGAGAGGGGCCGACATCGACGCGCTCGGCGAGGGAGCCATGCTGAGCCGGGTGCGGCGGACGGAGGCGCGCCGATGATCCTCGCCGTCATGGTGGCGCTGCTGGTCACCATGGTTCTCGCCCTGCTCCGTGCGTTCATGGGTCCCGGTCTGTACAACCGCATCCTCGCCATCAACATGATCGGCACCAAGACCGTGCTGTTCATCGCGGTGGCCGGCTTCCTCTTCGGCCGGCCCGAGTTCCTCGACATCGGAATCCTCTACGCACTGGTCAACTTCGTCGCCACCGTCGCCGTCCTCCGTCTGACGCACTACAGGGAGCTGCTGAGCGGCTCGAAGGGAGGCGAGCGAGAGTGATCGTCGTCGAGGTGCTGAGCGGCGTCCTGCTGGTCGCCGGTGCCCTGTTCATGCTCTCCGGCGCGGTGGGCCTGCTGCGCTTCCCCGACTTCTACACCCGTATCCACGCCGTGGGCGTCACGGACAGCGTCGGCGCCGGTCTGGTCCTGCTCGGCCTGCTGCTGCGCACGACCGCATGGGACACCGGGGTCCGTCTGGTGATCATCCTGCTCTTCATGGCGCTGACCAGCCCGACCGCGACGCACATCCTGGCGCACGCCGCGCGCCGGGACGGTGTGCGCGTATGGCGAGAGGGTGACCCGCGCCGCTGATGACGACCTTCGCACTGATCCACTTCGTACTGCTGTCCATCCTCACCGCGACGGCCGTCGCCATCGCCCGGATGCGCGGGCTCTACGGGGCCACCATGCTGGCGGCCCTGTTCAGCCTGGTCACCGCGTGTCTCTTCGTCCTGCTGGACGCCGTGGACGTGGCGTTCACCGAGGCCGCGGTCGGCGTCGGCATCAGCACGGTGCTGCTCCTCGGCGGGCTCGCGCTGACCCGCTCACGGGAAGCCGTCACCCCACGCCGGCGGCGCCTGCCCGGAGTGGTCGTCGTCCTGCTGACCGGCGGCGTGCTCGCCTACGCCACCCTGGACCTGCCCGAGTTCGGCTCCACCGACAGCCCCGTGCACCGGCACCCCGTCACCGACACCTACCTGCGCCAGTCCCAGGAGGACATCGGCATCCCCAACACCGTCACTTCCGTGCTGGCGAGCTACCGCGGACTCGACACCCTGGGAGAGCTGGTCGTCGTCTTCACCGCGGGCCTCGCCGTGCTGTCGCTGCTCGGTCCGCTCGCGCGGCCGGAACAGGTGAGGCCCCCCTCCGACTTCCACCTCGCCGACTACCGCGTCATCCGCGTCGTCACCGGCACGCTGATGCCGTTCATCCTGCTGTTCGCGCTGTACGTGCTCTTCCACGGCGACTACGGCCCCGGAGGCGGCTTCCAGGCCGGTGTGATCTTCGCGAGCGGTTTCGTCCTCTACGGCCTGGTGTTCGGGCTGGACAAGGCCCAGCAGGTGGTGCCCCGTGCCGCGCTGTGGCTGCTGATCTCGCTCGGCCTGCTCGTCTACGTCGGTCTCGGCCTGACCACGATGCTGCTCGGCGGCGCGTTCCTGGACTACGACGTCCTTGACCCGGGCCACCCCGAGAGCGGACAGCACCTCGGGATCCTGGTGGTCGAGACGGCCATCGGCATCACCGTCGCGGCGGTCATGACGACGATCTTCTTCAGCTTCGCGGCCCGAGGAGTCTCCCAGTGATCGCGAGCCACTACGTCTACTGGACGTTCTTCGCCCTGATGCTGATCGGGCTCTATGTCGTCATCAGCCACGGCAACCTGCTGAAGAAGCTGATCGGTCTGACCCTGTTCCAGGTCGGGGTCTTCTTGTTCTACATCGGTCTCGGCAAACAGGACGGCGGCAGTGCGCCGGTCATCGCGGACGACATCGACACCTACTCGCACCCGCTGCCGCAGGTGCTGATCCTCACCGCCATCGTGGTCGGCGTCGCCACCCTCGCCGTGGGGCTGGCCCTGGCCGTACGCATCTTCGAGGCCTACGGCACCGTCGAGGAGGACGAGATCACGGACGACGACAGCGCGGGTTACGACGCGGACCGTGCCGCCGGTCCCGAACCCGCCGACCGTGTCCCGGAGCACGACAACAACCATCCCCACCGCCACGACACCGACCGCCCCCACGGCCACGACGGCAGCGGCTCATGACTCAGCTGCCGGTGCTGCAAGTGGCGATCCCGCTGGCCTGCGCGCCGCTGTGCGTGCTGCTGCGCTCCCGGACGGCGGCCTGGCTGCTCTTCCTCGCCGCCGCGCTGTCCTCGCTGACCTGCGCCGCCCTGCTCGCCGAGCAGGTCGCGGACGACGGCCCGGTGCGGTATCGGATGGGCGGCTGGCCGGCGCCGGCCGGCATCGAGTTCGTGGTGGGCGACTTCAGTACGCCGATCCTGCTGCTGGTGTCGCTGAGCGCCACGGTCGCCGCGGTCTACGGCCACCGCAGCGTGCCGGCCGAGATGGACGCCCGGCGCGGCACACTGCTCTACGCGTGCCTGTGCCTCACCCTGGCGGGGCTGCTGGGCCTGACGATCACCGGGGACGTGTTCAACGCGTTCGTGTTCCTGGAGATCAGCTCGCTGGCGACGTACACGGTGATCGCCATGGGCCGGCGCAGGCGCGCGCTGCTGGCCGCCTTCCGCTACCTGGTGATCGGCAGTGTCGGGGCGGTGTTCGTGCTGATCGGCATCGGCCTGGCCTACGCGGTCACCGGCACGCTGAACATGGCCGACCTGGCGCAGCGGCTGACCGGCACCGGCAGCAACCGCGCGGTGCAGGCCGCGGCGGTGTTCGTGTTCGTCGGCCTCGCGGTCAAGATGGCCCTGTTCCCGCTGCACGGCTGGCTGCCGGCGGCCTACGCGGAAGCGCCGTCCGCCGTCAGCACGTTCATCGCCGCCACCAGTACCAAGGTCGCGATCTACGTGCTGTGCCGGTTCGCCTTCACCGTCTTCGGCACGTCGCTGGTGTTCCACGCGATGCCCGTCGACCGGATCGGCCTGCTGCTGGCCGGTGTGGCGATGCTGGTGGGGTCCGCCGCCGCGTGCCTGCAGAACGATCTGCGGTACGTACTCGCCTGGTCCAGCGTCGCGCAGATCGGCTACATCGTGGCCGGGGTCGCCCTGGCCACCGCGGCCGGGCTGTCGGCGGCGTATCTGCACATCATGGCGCACGCGGTGACCAAGGCGGCGCTCTTCGCGACGGCCGGGCTGCTGCTGATGCGGCTCGGCTCGGTGCAGCTCTCCGCGCTGGCCGGGATCGGCCGCCGGATGCCGTGGACCTTCGCCGCGTTCGTGGTGGCCGGCCTCGGCCTGATCGGGGTGCCGCCGACCGCCGGATTCGTCAGCAAGTGGGCGCTGGTGACGGCGCTGGTCGAGCGGGATCAGTGGCTCGTGCTCGGCGCGCTGCTGGTCAGTTCCCTGCTCGCGGTGTTCTATGTCGGGCGGGTCGTCGAGGTCGCCTGGTTCCGTGAGCCGCCCGAGGGCACCGCGCCCGCGCGTCCGCCGGCGTCGATGGTCGCGGCGATGTGGTTCCTCGCCCTGCTGTCGCTGTGCTTCGGCATCGACCCGTCGCTGCCGGACCGGCTCGCCGACGCCGCGGCCTCGGCGCTGCTCGGATCGGGAGGTGGGTGAGCGTGTTCACCGGCTGGACCTCCCCCGACCAGGCCACCGCGCTGCCGGTCGCGGTGGCGCTTCCCCTGCTGGCCTGCGGCGCCGTACTGCTGCTGCGGGACCGGCCGATCGCCCGTGATGTGGCCTCGGTGGTCTGCGGGCTCGCGCTGGCCGGCACGGTGTTCTCGCTGTGGCCGGCGGCGGAGCGCGGGCCGCGCTTCGAGCTGTGGACGTGGCTGCCCGGTCTGTCCCTGGAGTTCGCGCTCGAACCGCTCGGGCTGCTGTTCGCCTCGGTCGCCGCCGTGCTCTGGCCGGTGACCACCGTGTACGCGGCCGGCTATCTGCGCGCCGCGCGAGAGCCCGCCCACGCCCGGTTCTTCGCCTACTTCGCGCTGACCATCGCGTCCGCGATGTGGATCGCGCTGTCGGGCAACCTGGTCACCCTGCTCATCGGCTACGAGGTCATGACCCTGGCGACCTGGCCCCTGGTCGCCCATCACGGCGACGCCGAGGCGCGGCGCGGGGCGCGCACCTACGCGCTGGTGCTGCTGGCCACCTCCATCGGGCTGCTGCTGCCCGCGATCGTGTGGACCTGGGTGCTGGCCGGCACCACCGACTTCCGGCCCGGCGGTCTGCTGGGCGGCGAGGCCGGGCCCGGGGTGCTCACCCTGCTCTTCGCCCTCTACGTGTTCGGCATCGGCAAGGCTGCGCTGATGCCGGTGCACCGCTGGCTGCCCGCGGCCATGGTGGCGCCCGCCCCGGTGTCGGCGCTGCTGCACGCGGTGGCCGTGGTCAAGGCCGGTGTCTTCGCGGTCCTCAAGGTCGCCGTGTACGTGTTCGGCCTGGACACCCTGCACGAGAGCGGCGCCGC
This sequence comes from Streptomyces sp. TRM68367, assembly GCF_014495685.1. Taxonomy (GTDB): domain Bacteria; phylum Actinomycetota; class Actinomycetes; order Streptomycetales; family Streptomycetaceae; genus Streptomyces. The sequence goes on from NZ_JACTVI010000020.1 coordinate 42,289, forward strand.
GGAGCCGATGAAGTGGGTGGCCTCGTTCACGCTGATCGCCGCCGCGGTCGTGGCGATACGGTCGGACGACCTCAAGCGCCGGCTGGCCTACTCGACGGTCAGCCAGCTCGCCTACATCGTGCTGGCCGCGACGCTGGCCCACGAGGTCGCCGCCGCGGGCGGCGCCCTGCACATGGTCACCCACGCGGTCGGCAAGATCACCCTGTTCCTGTGCGCGGGCGCCATCGCCGTCACGGCCGGGAGGAGCCGCGTCAGCGAGCTCGACGGGCTCGGCCGCACCATGCCGTGGACGTTCGCGGCGTTCCTGACGGCCACGGTCTCGATCATCGGCCTGCCTCCGACGGGCGGCACCTGGAGCAAGTGGCTGATGCTCCTCGGCGCGGCCGAGGGGGACCAGGTCGTGCCGCTCGTGGTGCTGCTCGTCGGCTCGCTGCTCGCCGTGGCCTATCTGATGCCGATCGCGGTGCGCGCGTTCCTGCGGCCGCCGGCCGCCCTGCCGGCGCATGGTGAGGCCCCGCTCGTGATGACCGGGCCGCTGACTCTGACCGCGCTCGGCTGCGTCGCGCTGTTCTTCGGCGCGGACGCCGTGCTCGACCCCCTGGCCGGGACCCTGGAGCTGCCGTGAGCGACGACCACCGCCCAGTCGATGACGACCGCGAGCTCGACGACCGCCGCTGGCTGGACGAGCCGCGCAACGTGACCCGCATCGTGTACGGCCTGGCCGTGCTGTGCGCGCTGGCCCTGCTGGCCGACTTCCTCTACACCAAGCACCCCTACTTCTCCGTCGAACGCTGGCCCGCGTTCTACGCCGTCTACGGCTTCGTGGCCAGCGTGACCCTGGTCCTCACGGCCAAGGGGCTGCGGCGGGTGCTGCGGCGCGACGAGGACTACTACGAGCCGCCGGAACAAGACCGGTACCAGTCGGCCGAACGGGACCGCGACGATGACTAGCCCCGCTCTGCTGCTGATGCTCGGCGCGGCCGGAGTGCCGTTGCTGCGTGGCCTGCCGCGCCGCGTCCTGATGCTGCTGCTCCCGGTGGCGGGCCTTGTCATGCTGTGGCTGCTGCCCGAGGGCCCCGGCGCCACCCTCGCCCTCTTCGGCCTGGAACTGACCCCCGTACGGATCGACGCCCTGTCCCGCCTGTTCGCCACCGGCTTCCTGGTCGCCGCGCTACTGACCACGATCTACGCCCTGCACCTGAAAGACCCCCTGCAACAGACGGTGATCCTCGTCTACGCCGGCACCGCGGTCGGCGGCACCCTGGCAGGCGACCTGGTGACCCTGTTCGTGTTCTGGGAGCTCGCCGGCCTGTCGTCGGCCTTCCTGATCTGGGCGGGCCGCACCGAACGCAGCTACCGCGCGGGAATGCGCTACCTGGTCGCACAACTGATCTCCGGGCTGCTGATGCTGGCCGGAATCGCCCTGCGGGTCCAGGCCGGCGAGGGCATCGAGTTCGGCCACCTCGGGCTGAACGGCCCTTCAGACGCCCTGATCCTGCTCGCGGTGGGCATCAAGTGCGCCTTCCCTGTCCTGCACGCCTGGCTGACCGACACCTACCCCGAGGCGACGGTCGTCGGCGCGGTCGCGCTGTCGGTGTTCACCACCAAGTTGGCGATCTACACGCTGGCGCGCGGCTTCCCGGGCACCGAACTGCTGGTGTGGGTGGGCGCGGCGATGACGGTGTTCCCGATCTTCTACGCCGTGATCGAGAACGATCTGCGCCGGGTGCTGGCCTACAGCCTGATCAACCAGCTCGGGTTCATGGTGACGGGCATCGGCATCGGCGGCTCGCTCGGGATCAACGGAGCCAGCGCACACGCCTTCGCGCACATCGTCTACAAGGCACTGCTGTTCATGAGCATGGGTGCGGTGCTGCACCGAACCGGAACCGTCAAGGGTTCCGAACTCGGCGGTCTGTACAAGTCGATGCCGCAGACCGCAGCGTTGTGCATCGTCGGCGCCGCGTCCATCTCCGCCTTCCCGCTGTTCTCCGGGTTCCCGGTGAAGGCGCTGACCATGGAGGCGGTCTCACAGGAGCACCGGACGGTGATCTGGCTGATGCTGCTGTTCGCCACCGCCGGCGTGTTCCACCACGCCGGCATCAAGATCCCGTACTTCGCTTTCTTCGCCCACGACCGGGGCCACCGAGTGGCCGAGGCCCCGCTCAACATGCGCGCGGCCATGGTGCTGGCCGCGCTGATCTGCGTAGGCATCGGGGTGGCACCGAACCTCCTGTACGAGCTTCTCCCACACCCAGTGGACTACGTGCCCTACACCACCCCACACGTGATCAACCAGCTGCAACTGCTCCTGCTCGCCTCGATGGCCTTCACGCTGCTGGTCCGCACCGGGCTCTACCCCCCGGAGGTCCGCTCGGTGAACCTCGACGCCGACGCGCTCTACCGCCGCGCCCTTCCCTCCGCCTGGCACGCCCTGTCCCGAGCCGTGCTCCGGCTGACCCGGACCGTGGGTAGGCCCCTGCGCCACCGCGCCACGGGCCTGTGGGACACGGCCGTCCGATCGTCGGCGAACGGGAGGATCATGGCACCGTGGTCGACCCACTCGATGGTCTGGTGGGCCGTCCTGCTGATCGGAGGCGTGCTCCTGCTGGCCTTGCTGTAGAGCCCGACGGGTCTCGCGCGCGAGCAGCATCGAGCCGATCGGACGTGGTTGGCATGTCAGGGCCGCGAGGGCGCGGAGCGGCAGGTGGTGACCGACGGCGCCGGGGGTGTGCGGACACGGCCGGAGCCAGTCCGCGGGTGGGAGCCGGGTCGGTGTCGGTCGAGCGCGGGGTGGTGTTGAGCACTGCCGTGAGGAACAGGCCCACGACGGCGATGATCGCGAACACCGTCGCAGCGATCAGCCACCGACGGCGTCGGGCCCCGTTGTCAGGGCCGTTGACGCCGTTGCCAGGGCCGTTGCCAGGGCCGTTGGACGACTCTGTGCCGGCTTCGTCGGGGAACTGCTGGTTGAGGACCGCCATGGTCGCGGCCAGGGCAGGATCGTCTGCCCCGAGCCGTTGTTCAAGGAGGGCGAGGATACGGTCCTCATTCATCCCGGAGTCCATGCCAACCACCTCAAGCCGGAGAACTCGCTCACTTCTCAGGCGTGCGTGCCCTGCCGAAGCCGCTCCAGCAGCCGGGTGGCGGTGACCGCCCCGACCAGCCGGGCCGTACCGTCGGGATTCCGGTCCATCACGGCCACCACCGGGGAGCCGATACGAACCATCAGCTCGGCGATCTCCACGATGGTGCAGTCCGGGGGGACGGAGAACGGCTGGGGACGGCCCGGCGGTAGGCAGTCGGACACGAGCCGCTCGGGCGCCACGCGCAGCCGGTCCGCATACGGCTCGTCGATGATCCGGGCGAGCAGCGGGTCCTGTGTGAAATAGCGGGGCAGGCAGGCATCGATGAGTTGCTCCGCCCGCAGCACGGCGACCGGATGCCCGTAGGTGTCGAGAACCAGGAGGGCCGGCAGCCGCTGTCCCACCAGCAGATCGGCGGCGGCGGTGAGGTGATCCCCCATCCCGATCGTGGGATAGGGCTCGGCAAGGTCACGCGCGCGCATGGAGACTCCCGGTCGCTCGTCGGGCTCGTGGCCGGCGGGCTCGTCCTCGGCCTCTGCCCAGGCACGGGGTGGCGCACCTCGACCGCCTGAGCCGACTGCCTCGGAAGATCTGCCGGAAGAGGTCATACCCGGCTGATCCGAGGGAATCCGGAGCGTGGGCAGCCATCGGCGGACAACTGACGCTGCCGCTCCTTGCCGACCCATGGCAAAGTAAATGTAAATGCGCAGCCTGCTGGAGGTAAAAGGGGTGGTTCGCGATGACCGGACGCGGCGAGCTCCCCGCGGGAAGGACGACGGGCGGCCTGCCGCATGAACAGGTACTGGCTCGGGCCCACGCACGAGGACACGAGTTCGACGACGACGACCGCGCCCGCCTGCGCGCGATCGCCTCACGCGCGGCCGATGACGGCATCCCGCTGCGCGAACTGATCGAGACCCACCTGCACGTCCACTGCCACGCCTGCCCCCCGCCGACAGCACAGGAGACGGACCCGACCGCTACTGCTGCGACCTCCGCCGAGGTGCTGCGCCTGATGCGGGATGTGGCGCTCACCCTCACCGAGGGCTACGAAGCTGCGCACCGCGCAGCGATCCGCCGCGAGGAAGAGATACGTCGCGTCTTCATCGACGGACTGCTGTGCGGTCCGGGCGACCTCGGCCGCATGGCGGAGCAGGCCCACCGCGTCGGCTTCCAGCTCACCGGGCCGCACCGGGTCGCCGTGGCCCGGGCCAGGACGCCCTATACCGCCGCGGCGTCGGCCACCCGCTACGTGGAGGAGGCCATGGCGGCATACCGGGACGGACCCGGTTGCCTGGTCACGGCGAAGGACGCACTGCTGATCTGTGTGACTGCCGGAAACGACGGGGCCGTCTGCGAGCACTTCGCCAAACAGGTTCACCGCTCGGCGGCGCGGCACCCCAGGATCGTCATCAGCCGCCCCCGGCCCGGGGCGAACGGCGTCGTCCACTCCTACCACGAGGCCCGCGAGACCCTGGACCTCGCCGACCGGCTCGGCGTGACAGACCCCGTGATCCACGCGTCCGACCTGCTGGTGTTCCAGGTCCTTGGCCGGGACCGGGCAGCCATCACCGACCTCGTGGCCACCGTCCTCGGCGGTCTGGAACAGGCTCGCGGAGGGCCCGCACCCCTCCTGAACACGCTCATCGCGTACTTCGACAGCGGCTGTGCCCACACCGTCACCGCACGGCGCCTCGGGCTCAGCGTACGAGCCGTGTCCTACCGCATCGCCCGGATCCGCACGCTGACCGGCTACGACCCCGCGCTCCCCGACCAGCGCTACGCACTCCAGACCGCCAGCCTGGGCGCACGCCTGCTCAACTGGCCCACGCAGCCCCTGGAGCCCTTCGACTGATAAAGGCACTGGGCGGTGGCCACTGACGACGGAGCAACAGCAGGCATGGCGCGGGCTGATCAACCTGACGGCGCAGCTCCAGTCCGTACTGCGCCCCCGACCACCGGATGCCTTGACCGGCGTGACGCCACGTTCCGGCTCACCCCCGCCGGCCGAGCCGCCATCCTCCAGGCCGCTCCCAGCCACGTCGAAGCAGTACGCAGACTCGGGTTTCTGGACGGGAGGGCGAACCCGGATCACCCCCAGGCGTAGGGCTCGCAGGGGTGGGCCGGCTCAACGGCTGCTCGCGGTGGCGGCGATGGCGGGCAGGACGGCCAGGGCGAGGATGCCGCCGGTGAGGGCGAGGACGGGGTAGCCGGCGGCGGAGACGACGAGGCCGGAGGCGAGACCGCCGGTGGCGCCGGCGACGGCGATGGAGACATCGACCATGCCCTGGGTCTTGGCGCGGGTGGCCAGCGGCACGGCGTCGGTGATCATCGCGGTGCCGGAGACGAGGCCGAGGTTCCAGCCCAGCCCCAGCAGGGCGAGCGCCAGCGAGAGAAGGGCGACGGAGTCCGCGGGCGCCGCGGCGGCGGTGATGCCGGCGGCCAGGAGGGTGAGGCCGGAGCCGACGGCGATGACAGTCAGCACGGGTAGAGCAAGAGCTCCGGATCACTCCGCGGCTCTAACACTGTGACCTGCATGTTCGCCGGCAGGAACGATCGTTGCTACGTCGGCGTCTCAGATACCGTCCGCACATACGTGCCACACTGCCAGACTCCATACGAGCAGAGGGAGCAAACGGGAGTCCATGGAAAGCACAGCAATCACAGCCAGCACGGTCAGCATCGCCTCCGCCTCGCTCGCCTCCCTCTGGGACGAGATCTCCGGCACCCAGCCCGACCCGGACGTGTGGGTGGTGGTCGCCACCCTGGTCGCCGCGCTCGGTGTGGTCGTCCCGCCCACCTTCTGGCGCCTCTCCCGCAACGCCATCACCATCGCCCACGAGGGCGGCCACGGACTCGTGGCCCTCCTCACCGGCCGCACTCTCACCGGCATACGCCTGCACTCCGACACCAGCGGCCTGACGGTCAGCCGCGGCAAGCCGCACGGCATCGGCATGATCCTCACCGCGGCGGCCGGCTACACCGCGCCGCCGCTCCTCGGTCTCGGCGGCGCCGCGCTCCTGGCCGGCGGCCGCATCACCCTGCTCCTGTGGCTGGCCACGATCCTCTTGGTGGCCATGCTGGTCATGACCCGTAACGCCTACGGCGCCCTGACCGTCTTCGTCACCGGCGGCACCTTCGTCCTGGTGTCCTGGCTGACCGGCCCCCAGGTCCAGGCGGCGTTCGCGTACGCGGTGGTGTGGTTCCTGCTGCTGGGCGGTGTACGGCCGGCATTCGAGTTGCAGGCGAAGAGGGCGCGGGGAGGCGCAGGCGACTCGGACGCGGACCAGTTGTCGCGCCTGACGCACGTACCGGCGGGACTGTGGTTTTTCCTGTTCCACGCGGTGTCGCTGTGCTCGCTGATAGGCGGAGGCCGCTGGCTGCTGGAATTGTGACGCGTCCCGAAGGAGGCGCGTCACAGTTCCAGGGGTGCGGGGCTGTGTCGACATGCGGCTCCGCCGCATGGGCGCGACCAGCCACAACGGCGCCGCACCCGACAAACGACCTACCCAGCCCCCTGCTTATAAAGTGGGCCCTATGGCCGTTAACCCCGCACACACCGCCCTCTGGCCCGCCCCGCACGCGAGCGGAGCCGTCGACGCGACGGTCCACGTGCCCGGGTCCAAGTCGGTCACCAACCGCGCCCTCGTCCTCGCCTCCCTCGCCTCCGAGCCCGGCTGGCTGCGCCGCCCCCTCCGCTCCCGCGACACCCTGCTGATGGCCGGCGCCCTGCGCGAGATGGGCGTCGCCATCGAGGAAACCGTGTCCTCCAGCTCCTCCATCGCGGGCGGCTCCGGCGAGGCCTGGCGCGTCATCCCCGCGGGCCTGCACGGCCCGGCCACGGTCGACGTCGGCAACGCCGGCACGGTGATGCGCTTCCTGCCGCCGGTCGCCGCGCTCGCCGACGGCCCCATCCGCTTCGACGGCGACCCCAGGGCGTACGAGCGCCCCCTGCACGGCGTCATCGACGCCCTGCGCCAGCTCGGCGCCCGGATCGACGACGGCGGGCGCGGCACGCTGCCGCTGACCGTGTACGGGGGCGGCGCCCTGGACGGCGGCCCGGTGGCGATCGACGCGTCCTCGTCGTCGCAGTTCGTCAGCGCCCTGCTGCTGTCCGGACCGCGCTTCAACCAGGGCGTCGAGGTGCGCCACACCGGGGCCACGCTGCCGTCCATGCCGCACATCCGGATGACCGTAGACATGCTGCGCGCGGTCGGCGCCCAGGTGGACACCCCCGAGTCGGGCGGCGAGCCGAACGTCTGGCGGGTCACGCCGGGCGCCCTGCTCGGCCGGGACCTGACCATCGAGCCGGACCTGTCCAACGCACAGCCGTTCCTGGCGGCGGCGCTGGTGACCGGCGGCAAGGTCGTCATCCCCGACTGGCCGGACCGGACCACCCAGCCCGGCGACCGGCTGCGCGAGATCTTCACCGAGATGGGCGGTTCCTGCCAACTCACGGACTATGGCCTGGAGTTCACCGGTTCGGGTGCCGTCCACGGCATCGACGTGGACCTCAGCGAGGTCGGCGAGCTGACCCCGGGCATCGCCGCGGTCGCCGCTCTGGCCGACTCCCCGTCGACGCTGCGCGGCGTCGCGCATCTGCGCCTGCACGAAACGGACCGCCTGGCCGCGCTCACCAAGGAGATCAACGAACTCGGCGGGGACGTGACCGAGACCGCCGACGGCCTGCACATCCGCCCGCGGCCCTTGCACGGCGGGGTCTTCCACACGTACGAGGACCACCGCATGGCGACCGCCGGCGCGGTGCTCGGCCTCGCGGTCGAGGGCGTGCAGATCGAGAACGTGGCGACGACGGCGAAGACCCTGCCGGACTTCCCCGACCTGTGGACCGGGATGCTCGGGGCGTAGGGACGCGGGGACACGCCATGCGCCGTTACGGCAAGCACACCGACGAGGACGACATCCGCAGCCGCCCCGGACGCCGGGGCACCCGGCCCCGTACGCACACCCGGCCCAAGCACGAGGACGCCGCCGAGGGCATGGTCCTCACCGTCGACCGGGGAAGGCTGACGTGCCTCGTCGAGGACCGTGTCGTGATGGCGATGAAGGCCCGCGAACTGGGCCGCAAGGCCGCGGTGGTGGGCGACCGGGTGGCGCTCGTCGGCGACCTGACCGGCGGGAAGGACACGCTGGCGCGGATCGTGCGGATCGAGGAGCGGACGTCGGTGCTGCGCCGTACCGCGGACGACGACGATCCCTACGAGCGGGTCGTCGTCGCCAACGCCGACCAGCTGGCGATCGTCACGGCCCTCGCCGACCCCGAGCCGCGGCCCCGGCTGATCGACCGCTGTCTGGTCGCGGCGTACGACGGTGGCCTGGAGCCGCTGCTGGTGATGACGAAGTCGGACCTCGCGCCGCCGGACAAGTTGCTGGAGCTGTACGGGGCGCTGGACACCCCGTACGTCGTCACGAGCCGTGAGGAGTTGGAGGACGGGAGCGCCGCGGACCGGGTGCGCGAGCAACTGGACGGCAAAATCACGGCGTTCGTGGGGCACTCGGGGGTCGGCAAGACGACGCTCGTGAACGCGCTCGTGGCGGCTGACCGGCAGCGTACGACGGGGGTCGTGAACGCGGTGACGGGCCGTGGCCGCCATACGACGACCTCGGCGCTGGCGCTGCCGCTGGCGGGCGTGGACGGGTGGGTCGTCGACACACCGGGCGTACGGTCGTTCGGGCTGGCGCACATCGATCCGTCACGGGTGATCGGCGCCTTCCCCGACCTCGAACCCGGTACGGAGGGCTGCCCCCGCGCGTGCAGCCACGATGAGCCGGACTGCGCGCTGGACGCGTGGGTGGCCGAGGGGCATGCGGATCCGGCGCGGCTGTACTCGCTGCGGCGGCTGCTGGCCTCGCGGGAGCAGAGGGACGGCGACTGAGCCGGGGTTGCCCGGGAATGTGACTCAACCCGGGAGGGTGCCTGATCGTCTCTTTGACCAGGGCTTGACTATCCTTTGTTTGCGCCGGGACCGGCACGGAAATTGCATAAAGCGCACGGGTGCACGAGCTGGAACCGAGCCAGACGAACGAGACGAAGCGGTCACCGAACGGGGACTCGGGAGGACGACACATGGCGTGGCTGCTGGTCATCGTGGCTGGGTTGCTCGAAACAGGCTTCGCCGTGAGTCTGAAACTGTCCCACGGTTTCACCCGGCTCTGGCCGACCGTCGCCTTCTGCATCTTCGCCCTCGGCAGCTTCGGGCTGCTGACCATGGCGCTGAAGAAGCTCGATGTGGGGCCCGCGTACGCGGTGTGGACCGGGATCGGCGCGGCGGGTACGGCGATCTACGGCATGGTGTTCCTGGGCGACCTGGTGTCGATCCTGAAGATCGTGTCGATCACGCTGGTGATCGTGGGCGTGATCGGCTTGCAGCTGTCGGGCTCGGCACACTGAGCCCACGTGTTGGCCGGCTGCTACACGGACTGCCGATGAAGCGCACCGCGCACGAGATCGGCGATGCCCCCTTCTCCTGGCGGGGCCGCGACGCAGGAGAGGGCGAGACGGACGACCAGTTCGCAGGAGCGGGCGAGGTCGGCGGCGTCCGACCTGGAGACGCCGGGTCCGGCGAGGACGGCCACGGCGCGGTCGCGGACGATGGACACGAAGTCGCCGGGCGAGGGCAGCGGGCCGTCGGCGCGGCGCTGTGCCGGTACGGCGGAGGAGGACGGGACGGCGGAGAGGGTCGGTGAGGGCAGCCGTTCGCTCCAGCAGCCGGTGAGCATGGCGCGGACGAGGACGTTCTCGCGGGCCGCGGAGGTGGTCCACTCGGCGGTGGCGGTGAGCCGTTCACGCGGGTCGCTGTACCCGGTCAGGGCCCGGTCGACCCCGGCGAGATACCCGTCGGCCTCTCTCCTGACGAGCGCCCGGGCCAGGCCTTCCTTGCTCCCGAACTCGTTGTACAGCGTCTGCCGGGACACTCCCGCCGCGGCGGCCACATCCACCATCCGCACAGCGGACCATGGCCGACGCGCCAACGCCGTGTAAGCGGCGTCCAGCAGAGATTCCCGCGCTGCAGGCATCATCGCCTCCCCTTGGGGCGAGCGGCTCTGGGCCCAGGTTTGACGCGCCCAGCCCCACTGTCAAGGGTCCCCGAGTCCTCGACAGGGACACATGTCGGCCAATAGGCACGGGAGTTGTGGTGGGTACGGCGGCCGGTGGGTGGTGCGGGTTGTGTTGTCTGCCTGCGGCGGCCTGTGCGGGTGCGTGGGTGTGCGCGTAGCGCCTGCGGTGAGGTTATGGGTCGGGGACTGCGGCCCGTCGCAACTGCGGGCATGCGTGCCGCCTGGGGCGGCACAGGTGGGCGCAGCGGCACCCCGCCAGCGCCGGGCTGCGCGCCCCACCCCCGGCCAGCCGCAACGCCGGGCACCCGGCAAGCACGGTCCAGCCGACGCAGGCAACCCGCGGCACCCCGCCAGCGCCCGGCTGCGCGCCCCACCCGCCCCGCCCACCCCGGCTCGCCGACCCACGCAACAAACGCCGATCATCGCCCCACGCCCCCTGTAGCCCCACCCCAACCCCGACAGATACCGTTCATCACATGCCCGACTACCTCGACGACCTGCGTCTCGCCCACGTCCTCGCGGACGCCGCCGACGCCGCGACGACGGACCGGTTCAAGGCCCTCGACCTCAAGGTCGAGACCAAACCGGACATGACGCCGGTGAGCGAAGCGGACAAGTCGGCGGAAGAACTCATCCGCGGCCAGTTGCAGCGCGCCCGGCCCAGAGACGCGATCCTCGGCGAGGAGTACGGCGTCGAGGGCACCGGCCCCCGCCGCTGGGTCATCGACCCGATCGACGGCACCAAGAACTACGTCCGCGGCGTCCCCGTCTGGGCCACCCTCATCGCCCTGATGGAAGCCGGCGAGGGCGGCTTCCAGCCCGTCGTCGGCGTCGTCTCCGCCCCGGCCCTCGGCCGCCGCTGGTGGGCCGCGCAGGGCCACGGTGCCTTCACCGGCCGCAGTCTCTCCAAGGCCTCCCGCCTCCGGGTGTCCGCCGTGTCCAAGCTCTCCGACGCCTCCTTCGCGTATTCCTCACTCAGCGGCTGGGAGGCACAGGGCCGCCTGGACGGCTTCCTGGACCTGACCCGCGAAGTGTGGCGCACGCGCGCGTACGGCGACTTCTGGCCGTACATGATGGTCGCCGAGGGCGCGGTCGACATGTGCGCCGAGCCGGAGCTGTCCCTGTGGGACATGGCCGCCACCGCGATCATCGTCAGCGAGGCGGGCGGCAGCTTCACCGGCCTCGACGGCCGCCCCGGCCCGCACAGCGGCAACGCGGCCGCCTCGAACGGCCTGCTCCACGACGAATTGCTCGGCTACCTGAACCAGCGCTAGTCAACGACCCGGGACTAAAGTCCCGGGCTTGCACAAGGGCATCACTGACGGTGACGCTGCGTTTGCGTCCAGCCCTGTCCCGCTGGCGCGGTGGTGGGGCAGGGGCCGTTGACTGGACCCCGCGTCGCCACAACTCCCACGCGCGGGCGCGGATGTTGCGGGAGCTGTCGCGATCCGCGTGCGCAACGACGCCGCAGGACCGGCATGCGAACCAGGCCTGACTGACCCGTGAGGAACCACATGCCGTCCCGGCACACGAGATCGGACTCGCCCTTGCGGTACAGGGCCAGGGTGGCCAACTGCTCCGGGGAGGCGGTGAACGCCACGTCCTTCACGCGCCCCCGCACGGTCCAGATGGACACCTGCCGCTCGCCGGTCTGCCAGGACAGCATCCGGTCGTCGTACGGCTGCGCGCTGTGCGGTCGGAAGGTGATCGGCTTCCGGTGGCCTTCCGGTACCGCTTGGAACCGGGTCTGCCAGGTTCCCGGCCTTGAAATTCGCCGTCAGCGTGGCGTACGCGGCGCACGTCTTCTTGATCACGTGCTGGGCGGCCTGTGCTCCCAGCCCCCAGCGGGCCTTGATCTCGGCGTAGGCGTGCTCGCGCAGCGCGAAATCCCTCTTCACGCCCTTGTCGAAGGCGACCTGGCTCACACAGTCAGCGGCCTCGTTGCAGGCGCGCAGGGTCGTCTCAAGTGCCGCCGCCTGCACGGGCGTCGGCAGCAGCTTGACCTGCACCACCAGCTTCACGATCACCGCGTACACACCCATGCGACTCCCGCCACACGTTCCCCACCCATCATCCGACCGGTGAACCTGCCACCGCGGGTACGCAGCGCCAGCTCCGTACGACAGAGCACCCGGCCGCGTCACGGCCGAGCAGATACCAGCGATACCGCGGCGCTACGCGCCCCGACCACAAGGATGCAATCCCTCCCAGGGCTGAACCCCTGGGTTCCCCGCAAGAATCTGCTGAAGCGGCTCTCTTGTTGACCCCCCTCATGACCTGCCACCCTGAGAGTCCCCCCACTTGTGAATTTGTGAAACAGTGAACAAACGGCGGGGACACACCAGGAGGTGGCTCCATCCCATGCTCGTCCGCGACGCCATGAGCACAGTGGTCCTCACCATCGGCCCTACCCACACCCTTCGCCAGGCCGCAGCCCTGATGTCCGCCCGCCGGGTCGGCGCGGCCGTGGTCCACGACCCGGACGCCGGCGGCATCGGCATCCTCACCGAGCGCGACATCCTCAACTCCGTCGGCCTCGGCGAGAACCCGGACACCGAACGCGCCGACGATCACACCACCACCGACGTCGTGTTCGCCGCGCCGTCCTGGACCCTGGAGGAGGCGGCCCGCGCCATGGCGCACGGCGGCTTCCGCCACCTCATCGTCCTCGACCACGACGAACCCATCGGCATCGTCTCGGTCCGCGACATCATCCGCTGCTGGGCCCCGGGACGGCAGCACGTACCGGCCTGACCCCGTCACGACAGGCAAAACGAAACGGGCCGGGCCGACCCCTGAAGGGAACCCGGCCCGCGCCCCGGCAAGCGATCCAGATGTTAGACCGCATCTAAATCAATCAGCGATCCAAAGTCACACCTGTTCGGGATCTGGTCCTCTTGCTGTTAAGCTGGTCAGCATGAGTGACCTTCTGGAACGGCTGCGCGGTCGCGGGTGGCGTATGACCGCGCAGCGTCGCGTCGTGGCCGAGGTCCTGGACGGTGAGCATGTGCACCTGACGGCCGACGAGGTGCACTCCCGTGCCGTCGCCAAGCTGCCGGAGATCTCCCGCGCGACCGTCTACAACACCCTCGGGGAGCTGGTCTCCCTCGGCGAGGTGCTGGAGGTCTCCACCGACAAGCGCGCCAAGCGGTACGACCCGAACGCCCACCGCCCGCACCACCACCTGGTCTGCGCGCAGTGCGGCGCGATCCGCGACGTCCACCCGACGGGCAACCCGCTGGCCGACCTCCCCGACTCGGAGCGCTTCGGCTTCGCGGTCTCGGACGTCGAGGTGACGTACCGCGGCGTCTGCCCGAACTGCACGTCGGCATAGACACACTCTTCCCGGAAAGCCCCGGCACCCAATGCGGCGCCGGGGCTTTCTGCTGCGTACGACCTTCCCGAATCTGACGGGTCGTCATATGGTCAACAGCACCCACCAGTCCGTACCGCACTCCGCGAGGAGACCGAAGTGGGAGAGCCGTATCCGAAACTCACCGCCCATGACCTGACCCGCACCTTCGGCCGAACCCCCCACGCGGTCCACGCCCTCGGCCCTCTCGACCTGACCGTCGCCGCCGGCGAGTTCGTCTGCCTGGTCGGCCCTTCCGGCTGCGGCAAGTCCACCCTCCTGCGCATCGCCGCAGGCCTGCTCCGTCCCAGCACCGGCACGCTGGAGATCCGCACGTCCAGCCCCCGCCCGGCGGCGATGATCTTCCAGGACTACGGCATCTACGACTGGAAGACCGTCCAGGCCAACGTCCGCTTCGGCCTGGACATCCAGCGCGTCCCGCGCCGCGAGGCGAACGCCCGGGCCGTGGAGTGGCTGATCCGCATGGGCCTGGCCGACTTCGCGCACGCGTACCCCGCGACCCTCTCGGGCGGCATGCGCCAGCGGGTCGCCATCGCCCGCGCCCTCGCCGTACAGCCCGAACTGCTGCTCATGGACGAACCGTTCGCCGCCCTGGACGCCCAGCTGCGCACGATCCTCCAGGACGAGCTGCTGGAGCTCACCCAGACGCTGCGCACCACCACCCTCTTCATCACACACAGCCTGGAGGAGGCGATCGTCCTCGGCGACCGCGTGCTGGTGATGTCCGCCCGCCCCGGCCGGATCATCGCCGAACACCGCCCGCCGTTCCCGCGCCCGCGCACCGGCGACGTCCGCTCCGCGCCCGAGTTCACGTCCCTGAAGAGCGAGTTGTGGGACGTCCTGCGCAAGGAGGCGGTGCCGGCATGACGACGATGACGGGAGAGCCGGGCGAGTCGGTCCTGGTCCGGCGCCCGGGCCCGCGGGAACTCCGTCCCGTACGCACCCACCGCCGCCTGAGAGCGCTGGAACTGTCCCTGGCGGTCGCCGTCCCCCTGCTGCTGATCCTGCTCTGGCAGCTGGCCGCAACCCAGGCCTGGATCGACGACCGCGTCTACCCTGCGCCCTCCGCGATCCTCGCCGACGGCTGGGACCGGGCCGCGGCCGGCGACCTGTGGCCGGACGTGTGGGCGACGCTGAATCGCGTGCTGGCCGGGTACGCCCTCGGCACGGCGGCGGGCTTCGCCCTGGGCCTGCTGATGGGTTCCCTGTCACTGGTACGGGCGGCCCTGGAGCCGCTCCTGGACGCCCTGTACGTCGTACCGAAACTGGCCCTGCTGCCGATCTTCCTGAACATGTTCGGCCTGGGCGAGGGCCCGCAGGTGGCCCTGGTGGCGGCCACGGTCTTCTTCTTCGTCTGGATCTCCACCATGTCGGCGGTGATGTCCGTCCCCGACGGCCACCGCGACGCGGGCCGCGTCTTCGGCGCGACGTCCTGGCAGATGTTCCGTCACGTCCTGCTCCCGGCGTCGCTTCCGTCGGTCCTGGTCGGCGCGCGCATAGCGGCCGGGGTGGCGGTCCTGGTCATCGTCGCGTCGGAACAGATCGCCGCGACGAACGGCCTCGGTCACCTGATCTTCGACTCCCGCGCCCTGTTCCAGAACGACGTGATGTTCGTCGGCATCGTCTGCGTGGCCGCCCTGGGCGTGCTCTTCTCCGAACTGGTCCGGTGGGTGGGCCGTCTGCTCACACCGTGGGCACCGCGCGACCGGGGACGGGGCCAGTCATGAGAAGAGGACTGGGACGACTGAGGAGGCGTACGTACGGCCTTGCCCTGGCCGCCGGGGTGCTGCTCGCGTCGACGGCCTGCGCGTCCCCGGAGGGCCGCGAACCGCAGGCGGCCGCAGGCACGCGCGCGATCCGCCCCGCGGAAGGCTGCGGCGAGGATTCCTGGACGGACCCGGCGGACCTCTCCCCCGCTCGCACCCCCGCCCGCTGCCGCCCCGGCGCCCCGCCGCCGCAGCGCCTCCCCGAGACGCGCGAGCTGACGATCGCGACCGGCACACTGAGCGCGGAGTACGTCGCACCGCTCCGAGTCGCGCTGGACAAGGGCGAGTTCAGGAAGGAGGGCCTGGACGTCACGCTGAAGGTGCTGCCGACGCCGGACGCCCTGCCGCTGCTCGCCAAGGGAGACCTGGACGCCCTGTGGGCGGCCCCGGAGGCGGCGGTGATGAACGGCGTCCGCGGCGGCTTCGACATCCGCTGGGTGGCCGGGAACTTCTCGCCCGGCACCCGGTCGAAGAGCGGCCTGTGGGTCCGTCTGAAGCAGGGCGAGAACGCGAACCGGGTCGCGATGGCCGGCCGCAAGCTGGGCACGATGATCGGCAAGGGCTCGGTCATCGCCTACCCCATGGAGAAGGCCCTGGAGAAACACGGCGGCGGCCTCGCCGAGATCCAGTACCAGCAACTGGGCTCCGCCGACGTCCTCACGGCGCTGGAGAACGGCGGCGTCGACTCGGCCTGGCTGCTGGACCCCGTGTGGCGCAAGGTCGACGGAAAGCCAGGCTACGCCTTCCTCGGCGGCCAGCCGCCCGGCGAGCCCCTGGGCGGCCTGCTCTACGGCCCGAGCCTCCTGAACGAGGACGTGGACGCCGGTGTGGCGTTGCTGAGGGCATACATCCGCACGGTGAACACGTACTTCTCCGCCGACTACAAGACCAACGAGACCTTCATCACATACCTGGCGAAACTCCTGAAGACGGACGAGCGGATCCTCCGATCGACCCCGTCCCTCCACATGGACTGGGAAATCCGCGCGGGTACGACCGACCGCCTCCAGTCCGCGTACGTCGCCCAAGGCGTCTCGGAAGGCGATCCCCTGCCGGAGTCGCGAACGGTGACCCGCGCCCTGTACGAGGAGGCCGTCGGCCACCAACGCTGAACACACCAAGGGCCGGAACCCTGCAAACAGGATTCCGGCCCTCGATCTTCAGTAGCGGGGACAGGATTTGAACCTGCGACCTCTGGGTTATGAGCCCAGCGAGCTACCGAGCTGCTCCACCCCGCGTCGGTGAATGCAACATTACGTCAACGAGACGGCCAGAGGCAAATCGCGACCTGGGCCGAAGCCCCAGAGGGATGCAGGCAGCACAGCCCCCGCCGGGTCCGGGACGGAGCCCCACGGGGGTGCGGGGGACGAAGCCCCCGCCGGGTCCGGGACGGAGCCCCGTGTCGGCCACCTCCTGGCCAACCGAGTCGGGCGAGTGGGTGGGAAGGCGCCCGTCACCCCAACCCCGCTCACTTTCACGCCGACAGTTCTTCACGCAACGCATCCCGCAACCGCGCCGCCCGCTCCGCAACCGCCCCCGGCCCCAACGACACCGCTCGATCAGCCCACCGCTGTCCCTCGGCCAACTCCCCCCGACGCGCATACACGAGGGCCAGCCGCAACGCCGCCCGCCCATGCCCCGCGTCAGCGGCCCGCGTCCACCACACCGCCGCCTCCGGCTCGCTCCCCTCCCGGGCCAGCAGCAGCCCCAGATTGAACGCCCCGTTGCGCGACCCGGCCTCGGCCGCCCGTCGGTACCACCGCGCCGCCTCGACGACATCCCCCCGCGCCGCCGCCAGCATCCCGACCCGCACCTGCGCCCGCCGATGCCCCTGCGAAGCCGCCCGCTCGTACCACTCCTCGCACTCGCTGCGCTGATGCATCGCCTCCCCCAGCTCGTGCGCGGACTCCGGCGGCCGCCGCGCGTCCAGCACGGCAGCCAGCCGGTACGCCGCCTCGGCGCTCCCGCCCCCCGCCGCACACCGCAGGTACCGCTCCGCCTCGCCGTCGTCCCCGTCCCGTAGCCGCGCGATCCCGACCTGCAGCGCCGCCTCCGTGTGCCCGGCGCCCGCGGCCCGCTCGTACCACCGCTGCGCGACCGCCTCCTCGCCGCGCCCGGCGTACAGGATCCCGAGATTGAACGCGGCGTCCACGCTCCCGGCCTCCGCCGCCTTGGAGAACCACGGCTCCGCACCCGTCTCGTCCCCGCCCCGCAGCAGCAGGATCGCCAGCGCGTTCGCCGCCTCCCGGTGCCCGGCGTACGCCGCCCGCCGGTACCACTGCTCGGCCTGCCCGGTCCGCCCCTGCTCGGCGCAGAGCAGCCCGAGGTTGTACGCGCCGTTCACATCACCCGCGTCCATCGCCGCCCGGTACCACCGCTCCGCGGTCTGTGTCTCCCCGCGCTCGGCGTGCAGCGCACCCAGCGCGTTGGCCGCGTTGCCGTCGCCGTCCTGCGCGGCCCGCAGCCACCACACGGCCGCGTTCTCGGTGTCGCCCGCATCCCGCAGCAGGAACCCGAGCGCGCAGGCGGCCCGCGCCTCCCCGTCCTTGGCGGACGTCAGATACCAGCGCCCCGCCTCCTTGAGCTCCCCCCGCTTCTCCAGGATCGCCCCGAGGTGCAGCGCCGCCCGCCGGTGCCCGCGCGCGGCGGCCTGCCGGTACCACTGCTCGGCCTGCGCCGTGAGCCCGGCATCGTCGTCGGTCCCCTTCGCGCCGCCTGCCTCCCGCCGGGCACCGCCGGGTTCCGGCCCGGCGCCGCCGGTCTCCCGCGCGGGCCGTGCGTCCAGCGCCCGCGCCAGCCGGTACGCCGCCTCCCGGTGCCCCCGCTCCGCCGCCGCCCGCATCCACCGCTCGGCCCCGGCGTCACCGCGGTGCTCCAGCAGGTCGGCCAGCGCGTACGCGCCCAGCGCGTGCCCCTGCTCGGCGGACTGGCGCAGCCAGTACTCGGCGGCGGGCTCGTCCCCGCGCTCCCGGTGGTGCCGCCCGAGCGCGTGCGCCGCCGCAGCCGATCCCGCGACGGCGGCGATCCGCCACCATCCGGCGGCCTCGTCGGCGTATCCGCGCTGGTGAAGAAGGACTCCCAGGTTGTTGGCGGCGGCACGGTCACCGGCCGCGGTGGCGGCACGCAGATGGGATTCGGCTCCGTCGAGATCACCGCGGCGCAGCAGCATGGCCCCGAGGACGCTCATCGCCTCGACGTCGCCGGCTTCGGCGGCGAGCCGCTGGCGCACTTCCTCGGCAGCCTCCTCCGCAGCCTCCGCGGTTTCGTCCCGGTTCTCCTCCGGGCGGGAAGGCTGCACAAAACGCCCTGTCTTGAACAGAGTTGCCTTGTCCCCCATAACGTCCATCGTCGCACCACCTGCAACCTGGGTACACCTGGTATACCGCAGCCAGTGAGGTCACTTCAGCGTTTTGTCGACATGCCCACAGAACGACAAGTCAAACACAGAATTCCCAACTCCCCGCGGCGGCGCGGCCGTACGGTCCGTCGGCACATGCGTTCGCACACCACGAAGGCCCGGATCCTCGAGGGATCCGGGCCTTCGCGCATGTCGACGGCGACCGCCGACTCCAGTAGCGGGGACAGGATTTGAACCTGCGACCTCTGGGTTATGAGCCCAGCGAGCTACCGAGCTGCTCCACCCCGCGCCGTTTGCTGCTGCGCAACCGTATCACGGCGCGGGGAGGGTTGATCACGCGCTGTCCGGACTCCTGCCCGGACTCGGACTGCCGCTCGGGCTCGCGCCGGCACCGCTGTTACCGGCACCTCCACCGCCACCCGTCCGGTCGGGCTGCGACTGCGCCTCCTCGGCCCGCCGCAGCGCGTCCTGCAGGTCCTGCTGGGCTCTGCCGTACGCCTCCCAGTCGTTCTTCTTCAGGGCTTCCTGGCCGGCGTCGAACGCCGCCTGGGCGTCCTTCAGGGCCTCCTGGACCGTCGGGTTCTCAGAGGTCGGTGGTGGTGGCGTCGTGGTTCCGCCCTCGTCCGGTGGCTCGGTGACCGGGCCCTCGGCTCCGAAGACCTTGTTCAGGGCCTCGTCGAGCGTGTCCTCGAAGGCGGTCGTGCCTCCGTAGGACACCAACACCTTCCGCAGCAGCGGGTACTTGAGTCCGCCACCGCGTACGTAGACCGGCTCCACGTAGAGCAGTCCGCCGTCCAGTGGCACCGCCAGCAGGTTGCCGTACTCGACCTCGGAGTCGCCGCCTCTCAGCAGCCTGATGGTCTCGGCGATGTTCTGTTCGGAGTTGAACTGGCTCTGGACCTGTTTGGGTCCGTTGACCGTGGTGTTCGTCGGCAGTTTCAGGATTCTGATCTTGCCGTAGTCACTGGTGCCTGCCTCGGCGTCGACCGACATGAACGCGCTGAGGTTGTCCCGGCCATTGGGCGTGAAGGTCGTCGTCAGCGAGAACGCCTGCTGCTTCTGGTCGGGCATCCTCATGCTCAGGTAGTACGGCGGCACCGCGTTGCCCGACCGGTTGGTCGGGTCGTCCGGCACCTGCCAGACCTCGCTGCCGCTGAGGAACGTCGTCGCGTCCTTCACGTGGTAGCGGGTGAGCAGCTCGCGCTGGACCTTGAACAGGTCCTGCGGGTAACGGAGATGGGCCATCAGCGACTTGGAGATATCGCTCTTGGACTTCACCGTGCCCGGGAAGGCCTTCATCCAGGTCTTCAGGACCGGGTCCTTGGTGTCCCACTGGTAGAGCTTGACCTGGCCGGTGTACGCGTCGACGGTCGCCTTCACCGAGTTGCGGATGTAGTTGACCTGGTTCTGCTGCGCCACCACGGCACGCTGGTTGTTGGAGGCGGTCAGCGAGTCGGCCGTCGTATCGCCGAGCGTCGTACGCGAGGAGTACGGGTAGCCGTTCGTCGTCGTGTATGCGTCGACGATCCACTGGATACGGCCGTCCACGACCGCCGGGTAGGCGTCGCCGTCGATGGTCAGCCACGGGGCGACCGACTCGACGCGCTCCTTGGGCGTGCGGTTGTACAGAATCCGCGAACCGTCGCCGATCGCACCGGAGTACAGGATCTGCGGCTCACCGAACGCCACCGCGTACGCCGCCCGGTTGACCGGGTTGGAGAGGCTGACGCCGCTGTCGCCCTTGTAGCTGGTGGTCTTCTCACCGTTGTCGTCGGAGTAGTCGATCTCCTTCTGGGGACCGCCGACGATCGAGTACATGGTGGTCTTCTCGCCGTAGTAGACGCGCTGCTCGTACTTCGGCAGATCGCCCTTCGACGGCAGGTCGGAATTGGTGAAGACGGGGCGGCCCTGGGAGTCGACGCTGGTGCCCTCGGCGGAGACCACACCGTACCCGTGGGTGTACCGGAAGTGGTCGTTGATCCAGTTCCGCTTCGGGATGCCGTTGAGGTTGATCTCGCGCAGACCGATGACCGTGTCCTGGTCCTTGCCGTTCTTGGGGTACCGGTCGACGTCCAGGTTGGTCGGGAACGCGTAGTAGTTCCTGATCTGCTGGAGCTGCTGGAACGTCGGCGAGATGATGTTCGGGTCCATGATCCGGATGCTCGCCGTGGAGTTCACGTCGTCGCGCAGCCGGGTCTTGTCCTCCGTCTTGCTCACACCGGGGTACTCGGTGACCTGCGTGCCGTTGATGCCGTACGCCTCACGCGTCGCCTTCAGGTTCTTCTCGACGTACGGCGCTTCCTTGGCCTGCTCGTTGGGCTGGACCTGGAACTTCTGCACGATCGCCGGGTACAGACCGCCGATGAGGATCGCGGAGAGCACCATCAGGCCGAAGCCGATGACGGGCAGCTGCCAGGTGCGCCGCCACAGGGTGGCGAAGAACAGCAGGGCGCAGATGACGGCGATGCAGAACAGGATCGTCTTGGCCGGCAGGTAGGCGTTGGCGTCGACGTACCTCAGGCCGGTCCAGTTGTCGGTGGCCTTGAAGTCGCTGGACTTGACCGCCAGGCCGTACCGGTCGAGCCAGTAGGCGACCGCCTTCAGGGCGACGAAGATGCCGATGAGCACCGACAGGTGGCCGGTCGCGGCGGCTGTGGCGCGCGCGCCCGGGCTGGTGATGCGCAGCCCGCCGTACAGGTAGTGGGTGAGCGCGGCGGCGATCACGGACAGGATCGCGGCGGCGAAGCCGAAGCCGAGCAGGAAGCGGTACCAGGGCAGGTCGAAGGAGTAGAAGGACACGTCGAGCTTGAACTGCGGGTCCTTCTCGCCGAAGGGCACGCCGTTGACCCACATCAGCCAGGTCCGCCACTGCCCGGACGCGGAGGCGCCCGCGATCAGGCCCACCAGGGCGGTGATGCCGAAGAGCAGCCACTTCTTGTAGGGCGCGATGCCCATGCGGTAGCGGTCGAGGTTCTGCTGCTCCATCGACATGGCGCTCAGCGGCGGCCGCAGCCGGTGCGCCAGCCAGATGTTGAAGCCGACGGCCAGGGCCATCAGCAGTCCGAAGACGAAGAAGAGCCCGATCTTCGTCCACAGGGTCGTCGTGAACACCGACGAGTAGTGGACCGAGCGGTACCAGAGCCAGTCGGTCCAGAAGCCCGCGAACATGGTGAACGCCATGCCGAGCACGGCCAGGACACCCAGTGTCATGAGCAGGGTCCGGACACGCCGGGACGGGCGGCCCACTCTGATCCGCGGCCCTGTTGGGCCTCCGCCGCGGTCCGGCATCTGGAAAGCCAAGGTGCGCACCTCGAAGTTCGCTGTTGATCCGTCAGGCCCGCGTGTTCGTGGACCCTCCGTGGCCCTCGCTGATCGTGGGCCCCCACCTATGCAACTTACTCACCCTTTACTCGGTTCCCGATTCGGCCCAGGAACGAGGCAGGATTGTGACCATGTCCAACACTCCCATGGCGGCGAGCCCGCTGACCCGGGCCGTGCTCGAGATCGACGAGTACGTCTCCGGCCTCGGCTGGGACCAGCCCGCCCGCCTCTTCGCCCTCGTTGACACCGCACGGCTGCGGGCCGAACAGCCCTCGCTCGCGGACCGGCTCGGTCTGGAGGGCGGGCAGGAGACTTCCGGCCTCACCCCGATCGAGCAGGACGAAATTCCAACGGACAAGGCGCTCGATGAGTTCCTCGGCACGATTGCCTGGCCCGACGCGGTGGTCGGCTGCGCGCTGTCCGTGGAGCGGCTGATGCTGCCGACGTCCGCGGAGGCGCAGGTCCCGAAGGGGCTGGGCGGGGCCGAGCTGGCGCAGTGGGTGGCCGAGCACCCGGACCGCCAGGAGGTCCGCATGACGGTCGCGGTGCTGCGCGACGGCGCCCGCGAGTCGGCCCTGCGCCTGCGCGAGAAGGACTCGCCCACCGAGGTCCTCACGGGCTCCGACCTGGTGCCGGGCCTGGCGGACGCGCTGTCGGCGACCTTCGCGGACTGAGGCCACGTCGTACGCCTCCTTGGACCTCGTCGTACGTCGCGGGGGCGCCCTTGGCCGCCGAGGGCGCCTCCGGCCGCGTACGAGGCCCCGCCGCTCAGCTCTTGGTGGTGCACTTCGGCAGGTCGGCGGTGTCGCCGGAGCGGATGTCCTTCAGGGCGTTCAGGGCGTCGTCGATGGTGTTGACCTTGACGAGGGTGAGCCCGCTCGGGGTGTCCGTGGCGGCGGCCGCGCAGTTGTCGGCGGGCGTGAGGAAGTACTGGGCGCCCTTGGCGCGCGCCCCGACGGTCTTCATCTCGATGCCGCCGATCGGGCCGACCTTGCCGCTGTCGTCGATCGTCCCGGTTCCGGCGACGAACTTGCCGCCCGTGAGGCTGCCCGGGGTGAGCTTGTCGTAGATGCCGAGCGCGAACATCAGGCCGGCGCTCGGGCCGCCGACGTCGGCGAGCTTGATGTCGATGGTGAACGGGAACGTGTGGTCGGTCCCGGCGGAGATCCCGACGATGGCCCGTTTCCTGCCGGTGTCGTCGGACGTCGTGGTGGTGATCGTGACCTTCTCGGTCTTCGTCGGCGTCCGCTTCTCCTTCTCGGCGGCCGCCTGCTCCTTGGCCGGCACGATCGTGAAGACGACCTTCTGGCCGGGCTTGTGCTTCGTGACCAGTTCGGCGACGTCGGCGGGCTCCTTCACCGCCGTGCCGTCCACGGCCTTGATCACGTCACCTGCGTGCAGCTTGCCCTGGGCCGGGGAGCCCTTGACGACCGTGGAGACGATCACCCAGGACTTCACCGGGACGTCCAGCTCCTTCAGGGCGGCGACCTTGGCGCTCTCCTGGGACTGGCTGAACTCCTCGGCGTTCTCCTGGGTGGACTGCTCCTCCGTCTTGCCGTCCGGGTAGAGGGTTTCGCGCGGCACGACCTTGTTGTCGTGCGCGAGCCACCCGTACACGGCCTCGACGAGATTCATCCTGTAGTCGGCGCTGGTGACCCGCACGGTGGTCATGTTCAGGTGCCCGCTGGTCCCGTAGGTCTTCCGCCCGGAGATGTGCAGCACCGGCTCGCCGTCGTGGTCCCCGAGGGTGTTCACCGTCGGCCCCGGAGACATCTCCGCATACGGCACGGGGATGAACACTCCCGCGCACAGGAGCGCGATCAGGATCAGGGTGGAGGCGAGCATCGTCGAGGTACGGCGTGGCATGGCACGACAGTACGGGACGCTCCTGTCAGCGCACCGTCAGGGCCGCAAGTCGGCCACGGACGCCCTGGTCACGTGCGGAATGCTCTCCTGGTCCCGTCCGGGAAGATCCCTGATCATCACGTCCGGGAATGGGACCGTTCCATGGCCTCGCGGAACCGGGCGTAACCGTCGAGCTCGGGCCCGTCACCGCGCGCCTTGCTCGACCGGTGGGCCCAACTGCCCCACAGCCCCGCACCGATGGCAGCCAACAGCGGAATCAGCAACCAGACGAGCGCCCCCATGCCGACCTCCAACCCCACCTGACCACCGCAACCGACTGATCAGCAGATTAACCATCCGCAGTGACAACGCTCACGCCAGGGAGGCGGTTACGCAACCGGAAATCCGGCGCAGGTAGCTGCGTCGGACCGCCGGGCGCTCAGCAGGCCCCGACCCACTCCTCGGTCCCGTCCGAGAACTTCTGGTGCTTCCAGATGGGCACCTCGTGCTTGAGATCGTCGATCAGCTTCCGGCAGGCCTCGAAGGCCTCCCCCCGATGCGGGCACGACACGCCGACGACCACGGCGAGATCCCCGACCTTCAGGCCCCCCACCCGGTGCACGGCCGCCAGCGCCCGCACCGGATACTCGGCGACGACCTTCTCCGCGACCCGCCGCATCTCTGCCTCGGCACTCGGATGACACGAATAGCCGAGTTCGTCGACATCGGCACCGCCGTCGTGATTCCGCACGGTCCCGACGAACAGCGCAATCCCCCCGGCCGCGTCGTCCCCCACGGCCCGGAACACCTCATCGACGGAGAGTGGCGCCTCCCGAACACCGATCAACTTGATGGGCTCCTGCGCGCCCCGCTCACCGGGATGATCGCTCGTGACTGCCATGCGTCCATCGTGCCCCACGCCACGGACAACCAGAAATCCCACGATCACCAGCTCACGCGCGCGTGCACGTTGGAGCCTCCTACAGAACCCACCCCCAGGCTGATGCGGGCGAAGCCCGCAGAGCCGCAGGAGGCGAAGCCACGCAGCGGCGCAAGGGTCGCAGGGGCGCAAGGGCCGGAATCCACGCAGGGGCACAGGGGCCGGAGCCCCGCAGGGGTGCAGGGGACGAAGCCACGCCGGGGTCCCGGGCGAAGCCCCGCAGGGGTGCAGGGGACGAAGCCACGCCGGGGTCCCGGGCGAAGACCCGCAGGGGTGCAGGGGACGAAGCCACGCCGGGGTCCCGGGCGAAGACCCGCAGGGGTGCAGGGGACGAAGTCCCGCGGGGTCCGGGGCGGAGCCCCGTGTCGGCAACTTCCTGGCCAACCGAGTCGGGCGTGCGGGTGGGCAAACCCCCGGGTCCGGGGCGAAGCCCCGCGACAGCCACCTCCCGGCCAACCGAGACGGGCGGGTGGGCGGGCAAAGCAACCGCCCTCACACCCGCCGCCGAGCCTTCCGCGCACGCCGCACCACCGCCGCCGCCCCCAACAACGCCACCGTCGCCCCGGCAGCCCCCGCTGCGGTCGCATCCTTCCGCCCAAGCCGCCGCCCGGCCACCGTATGCCGCCCGGCAACCTCCTCCAGCAACTCCGCGAGCACTTCCTCGTTCGTGTACTTCGGCCGCCACCCCGCGTCATGCAGCCGACTTCCACTCACCACCCAGGGATACATCGTGTACGCCAGATCCCCCGCCGGCGACGGCGTCAGCCCGATCCGGTGCAGCCTCGCCGCCGCCCCCAGCGCCACCGTCGACGGCAGCTCCATCCGCCGGATCCCGCTGAGCTCCTCGACCTCCTCCTGCTCCAGCCACCCGTCGCACCCGACGGCCAGTTCCCCGTCGACCTTCTCCAGCACGGCGTACTCCAGCGCCCCGCACAGATCCTCGACGTGACAGAACTGCCAAGCCGGCCGCGACCCGGCCACCAACAACAGCCGAGGCGACTCGAAATACCTGGTCAGCGCGGTATCCGTGCCCCCGACCAGCACAGCGGGCCGCACCACGGTGACATTCAGCCCCGGATGCGCCCGCGGAGCACGCCGCGCGAGCCGCTCGATCTCCAGCAGGTCGCCCACCCCGGTCGCCTCCGCCGTCGCCTGCAGCTCCGCGTCCTCCGACAGCGGCAGCGCGTTGTCCGGCAGAGCCCCGTACACCATCGCCGAGGTGCACAGCACGACCCGGTGCACCCCGGCCGCCGCGGCGGCGGTCAGTACGGTCTGCGTCCCCCGAACGTTGTAGGCCGTCCGGGCGGCGGCATCGGTCTCCAGATCGAGATCGAGCGCCAGATGCACCACCACATCGGCCCCGCGCAGCTTCTCCGCGATTGCCGGATCCCGCACATCCAGGATCTGCCACTGCGCCGCCGCACACTCGCCGCGCCGCTCGTCGATGGCGATGACCTGCTTGATCTCCGCCGAGGCGGCAAGCCGATCGGTCAGCAGCGCGCCGACGCCGCCCGCGGCGCCGGTGACCGCGACGACGGGCCCGCGTGCCGCGGGACTGGTTGACTGGTTTCGCGCTGCGCGAACCTGCGGATCTGGGGAACTCACCGGGCGTCTCCAGCGGTTGTCTTCTGTACGGACGTCAGTGACGCGTACGTACCAGGTGGCATCCATCCTGCCGCAGGCCAAGACTCGGCGAAGCACCGAGGCCCGAACCGCCTGTGGTGTCTACGCTGGGTGGTGTTGTCGGGCAGCCGTGCCGCCGGAAAGAACCGGCGGCCCTACCAGCCGAGGAATCCCGTGAGTGACACCCCATTCGGATTCGGCCTTCCGCCGGAGGAGCCGGACGACGGCGACGAGGGCAAGAAGAAGGACCAGGAGAGCGGTGGTGGTCAGGGACCGGCCAACCCGTTCGGTTTCGGCGGCCTGCCCGGAGCCGGAGGCTTTGGCGGCGGCCCCGGTTCGGACAATCCGTTCGCTGCCATGTTCGGTTCCCTGAACCCCAACGACCTGGGCGCCGCGTTCCAGCAGCTGGGCCAGATGCTCTCGTACGAGGGCGGCCCGGTGAACTGGGACATGGCCAAGCAGATCGCCCGCCAGACGGTCTCCCAGGGCGCCCCGGACGGCACCAAGGACACGAGCGTCGGCCCCGCCGACCGCAAGTCCGTCGAGGAGGCCGTCCGCCTAGCCGACTTGTGGCTGGACGACGCCACGTCCCTGCCGTCGGGCGCCGCCTCCGCGGTGGCCTGGAGCCGCGCGGAGTGGGTCGAGGCCACCCTGCCCGCGTGGCAGGAGCTCGTCGACCCGGTCGCCGAGCGCGTCGGCAACGCCATGGGCGACGTCCTGCCGGAGGAGATGCAGGCCATGGCGGGCCCGCTGATCGGCATGATGCGCTCCATGGGCGGCGCCATGTTCGGCACGCAGATCGGTCAGGCCGTCGGCGTGCTCGCCGGCGAGGTGGTCGGCTCGTCGGACATCGGCCTGCCGCTCAGCCCGGCCGGCAAGGCCGCGCTGCTGCCGGTGAACATCGAGAGGTTCGGCAAGGACCTGAGCCTGCCGCAGGAGGAGGTGCGGCTGTATCTAGCCCTGCGCGAGGCCGCCCACCAGCGCCTGTTCGCACACGTGCCGTGGCTGCGCTCGCACCTGTTCGGCGCAGTCGACGGCTACGCGCGCGGGATCAAGGTCGACACGGCCAAGCTGGAGGACGTGGTCGGCCAGTTCGACCCGCAGAACCCCGAGCAGTTGCAGGAGGCCCTCCAGCAGGGCATGTTCCAGCCCGAGGACACGCCCGAGCAGAAGGCGGCTCTGGCTCGTCTGGAAACGGCTCTGGCGCTCGTCGAGGGCTGGGTGGACGCGGTGGTGCACGCGGCGGCCAAGCCGCGCCTGTCCTCCGCCGACGCGCTGCGTGAGACGCTGCGTCGGCGCCGCGCCTCAGGCGGCCCGGCCGAGCAGACGTTCGCCACGCTGATCGGCCTGGAGCTGCGCCCGCGCCGACTGCGCGACGCCTCCCGCCTGTGGGCCTCGCTCACGGACGCGCGCGGTGTCGACGGCCGGGACGCCCTGTGGGCCCACCCGGACATGCTGCCGACGGCCTCCGACCTGGACGACCCGGACGGCTTCGTGCACCGCGAGCAGATCGACTTCTCCGAGCTGGACAAGATGCTCGGCGAGGCGGCGGACAAGCCCGACCTCAGCAAGAAGGACAAAGGCGACGACAAGGGCGACGACACCGAGTGAGCCTGTACGACGACGCGGTCCTCGTACTGAAGGGGTACGAGGGCCAGGAAGAGCTGCGCCAGGCCTATCTGGACCACCTCGCCGACCATCCGGACGGTATGTGGAAGGCGTGCGAGGCGGGCCACATCACGGCGAGCGCCCTGGTGATCGACCCGGAGACCGGCCGGGTGTTGCTGACCCTGCACAGGAAGCTGCGCATGTGGCTGCAGATGGGCGGCCACTGCGAGCCGGGCGACGCCTCCCTCGCCGCCGCGGCCCTGCGTGAGGCGACGGAGGAGTCCGGCGTGGCGGGCCTGACGCTGCTCCCCGGCGGCCCGGTCAGCCTGGACCGGCATCCGATCCCACCGCCGTGCCACTGCCACTTCGACGTCCAGTACGCGGCCGTGGCCCCGCCGGACGCCGCGCACACGATCAGCGACGAGTCCCTCGACGTGCGCTGGTTCGCCTACCGCGAGGTCGCGGACGTAGCCGACGAGTCAGTCGTACGCCTGCTGGAGGCGACCCGCGCGAGGCTTGGAGTCTGAAGACATGTGTAAGGGGCGGCTGCAAGAGCGGCGCCCCTTACGTTTGCTTTCCGGACGCTCAGCGGGCCGGTCCGGGACCGTCAGCTCCAGACGTTGCCCTGGTTCTGGCCCTGTGCCCCCTGCTGGCCCATGCCGTACTGGGCGGCCAGGCCGGAGCCGATCTGGGCGTTCTGCGGCGGCAGCAGCTCGCTGGGCTGGACCAGCGCGAAGCCGCTGCCCATGAAGCTGAGCTCCCAGCCCTCGCCGGTGCTGCCGCGGCGCCGCCACACCCCGGAGGAGTGCGTCTGGGCCTGCATCTGCACGCGCAGGCTCGTGGACCAGGCGACGATCGCGTCGGCGTCGCAGTTGACGTACTTGTCGGGCGTGACCTCCATCAGCAGCGGCATGCCCGAGGTCATCAGGGCGACCTTGCCGCGGCCGGTGATGTTGAGCTGGTACTTCCCGGAGCCGGAGATGCCGTACAGGCTGTCGACGGCGATGACCTCGTGGTGCAGCGAGGAGTCCATGGCCAGGACGTAGCTGCTGTCGACGGTCAGGCCGTCCCCCTCCACCTCCATGATGTGGACGTGCTGCTTGAGGTTGGCGAGGTAGACCGTGCCCTGCCCGTGGCAGCGCATCAGGTCCAGGCCCTCGCCGGTGTGCACGCGCGCGCGTGCCTGCGGGTTGCTCTGGTACTCGGCGTCGAACTCGACGAGCCCCTGGTAGGCGACCATGGTGCCCTTGCGGGCCAGGATGTCGTCGTGGCCCTCCAGGGCGACACGGAGCATCTGCTTGTTCTGCAGGCTCCAGCGGTCCTGGGTCTGCTGCTCGTTGTAGGCGAAAATCGGGCTCTGCATGGTGTGGTTGCTCCCCCTCAGCCCCGGACCCGGAGACGGTCGGTGCTGTCCTCGCTGGGCTGGACGACGACGATGCCCTGACCGGAGAAGGCCATCTGGTAGGCCTCGCCGCTGCCGCGCCCGATCAGCGACTGCGCCTTGAAGCTGCGCTTGCCCTTCACCTTGAGGTTCGGGGACCAGGCGACGAGCGCGTCCGGGTCGACGTACGTCTCGTCCTCGCCGCCGCCGCAGTCGACGACGATCGGCTTGCCCCGGGACGTCAGCGCGACCCAGCCCTGCCCGGAGATCCTGGTGTTCCACAGGCCCTGCCCGGCGAACTTCGCCAGCCCCTTGACCCGCTCGACGCCCCACGTCAGGTGGGCGTCGAAGGCGAGCAGGTTAGTGGCGTTGACGGAGATGCCGTCGCCCCCCAGGTTGATGACGACGACGTTCGCGCCGTAGTCGGCGAGGTAGAGCAGGCCGTCGCCGGAGCACTTCATCAGGGGCGCGCCCTCGCCGGTCATCCAGTCCTTGGCGATCTGGCGCAGGGCCGGCGGGTTGGGCTCGTACTGGATGAACCCTTCGTAGGCGGCCATCGACCCCACGCGCGCGAGGAGGTCGTTTCCGGTCTGCATGGCGACCTTCAGCATGTGGTTGCCGTGGTTCTCCATGCGGGCGGTGACGGGTGCGGGGGCGAAGCCCGCGAGCTGCTGGGTCATGACGGGCTCCCTCAGACCTCGTACGGCTGGACGACGATGAAGTTGCCGGGCGCGCCCCGGAACTGGAGGTTGACGCTCTCTCCGGTGTCGCCGGGGTAGGCGTTGCGACGCATCCGCACCTGGCTGGAGACGACCACCTGGGCGGCGGCCGACCAGGCGACCACGGCGTTGCAGTCGGCGAACGTGGTGGGCGTGACGGGCAGCACGACGGGCGTGCCGTGCGTCTTCACCACGAGCGTGCCGGTGCCCTGGAACTGCATCGTGAACAGCGCGCCGCCGGGGATGCCGTGTCCCTCGATGCGGCGGACCTCGTAGGTGAGGCTCTCGTCGAAGGCGAGGACGTTCTCGGCGGAGACGCACACGGCGTCGCCCTGGAGCTCGATGGGGTGCAGCATCGTGGAGTTGTCTGCGAGGAACACCTGTCCCTGGCCGGTGCAGCGCATCAGCTGCATCTCCTGGCCGGTGGCGTTGCCCACGATGCGGCCCGCGAAGCCGGCGCCCTTGTAGCTGAAGTCGACCTTGCCCTGGTAGAGCACCATGCTGCCCTGCCGGGCCAGCACGGGCTGCCCGTCGATGCCGAGGTCGACGCGGACGAGCTTCTTGTTCTGCTGCGTCCAGCGCTGCCCGGTGGGCGTCTCCTTGAACTTCTGGAGCGTGCCCGCCACCCCGGGCGCCTGCGGCGTGCCCTGGTGGGCTGCCTGTGGTGTGCCGTAGGGGGCGGTCTGCTGGACCGGGGCCTGTCCGGCCGGCGGCTGCTGACCGTACCCCGGGGGCGGGGTCGGCTGCCCGTAGCCGGGCGGCGGGGCGGGGGCCTGCGGAGCCGGGGGCGCCTGGGGCTGGGCGTAGCCGGGGGGCGGCGGTGCGCTCGGTCCGGGGGCCTGGCCGTACGGCGGCTGCGACGGCTGCCGGCCCGGCTGGCCGTAGGGCGCGGGCGCCGGAGCAGGGGGCGGTACGGGGGCGCCACCGGGCTGGTTCATGGGCGCGACGACGGTCGGCGCGGTGTGCACGCCGGGCGCGGGCACCGGCGGGGGCGGAATGGCTCCGGGCGGGGGCGCGAAGCCCTGCGCGGCGGGCTGCGGCGCGGGGGCTGGAGCCGTGGCAGGCGCGGGGGCGGGAGCCGGGGCCGGGGCGCCGGGGACGGCGAACACTGGCGGGGCTGCGGACTGCGCGGGCGGCGCGAAGCCGGGGGCGGCACCGGTCTCCGGCTGCTGCTGCGGGGCGGGCGGCTCCTCCTCCGCCACCTCGCCGCCGAAGTTCTTCAGCAGCGCGTCGAGGCCGCCGTCGAAGCCCTGCCCGACGGCGGCGAACCGCCACACGTCCTTCAGGTAGAAGTCGCCCAGCATCACGGCCCGTTCGGTCGAGAACTCCGAGCCGTTGAAGGGGTAGCGGGCCACCTCCTCGCCGCCCGCGACGATGCGGATGTATCCGGGGGCGATCTGCGACATCTGCCCGGAGCCGTCAAGCGTCGCCGTGAACGCCAGCTTCTGGATCTGCGGCGGGATCTTGTCGAGCGTGACCCGGAAGGACTCCGTGTCGCCCGCCTGGGCACCGAGGAGCTGAATCGCCTCCTCAGGAGACTTCGGCTGGTTGAAGAAGACGAAGTAACGGTCGTCCGAAAGCCGTTCATCGGCGTCGAGACCGAAGCAGCTGATATCGAAGGTAAGTCCGGGACCAGAGATCTGTACCCCGACGTACAGGTCCGTGCCCGCGGTGAGGTCACTGATCCTGGCCTTGTGGCCGCGTTGGAATTCCCTGGCCATGCGTAACGACCGTCCCCCATCCAGAATGTGAGTGCGTCGCGCCAGGCTAACGGCAATCTCGGATGCCGGACGAAGCCGGTACAGACCCGGTACACAACCCGCGTGGGGCCGCGCCGGGCGATCGGATCAGGCCACTCTCACTCGGCGCGCGCAGCGGGCACATGGGGCAGCCGGTCGGCGGCCACCACTCCCTCCAGATAGCCCCGGGCCCGCTCGGTGCGCGGGTAAGCCTCCAACAGCCGCCAGAAACGGGGACCGTGGCCGGGCACGAGCAGATGCGCCAGTTCGTGGAGTAGAACGTAGTCGACGACGTATTCCGGCATGCCCTGCAACCGGTGCGACAGCCGGATGCTGCCCTCGGCCGGGGTACACGAGCCCCAGCGGGTGTTCTGGTTGGTCACCCAGCGCACCGAGTTGGGCCGCGCGCGCCCGTCGAAGTACAGCTCCGACAGACGCTCGGCACGTTCGGCCAGCTCCGCGTCGCCGAGCACCCGTTTGCTCTCCTGGGCGGCCAGCTTGTCGAGCATGACGCTCACCCAGCGCTGCTCCTCCGCCTCGGACATCCGGGCGGGGATGAGCACGACGGTGCGATCGCCCTCGCGGTACGCGGAGACCGTTCTGCGTCGACGGGAGCTCCTGCGGACCTCGATCGCGCTCGCCCCCGAGCCGGTGGTCGGCTGGCTCGTCGTGCTGCGCTGTGGCTTTCCGGCGCGGTGCAGTGGGTCGGCGGACACGCCCCGACGTTACCCGCTGCACACGGGGAAGTCCCGACTACGGGACGCTTCGATACCGATCAGCCACCGTGCGTTTGATTTGTACGACGAATGCCCACCGCCTGTGGACAACTTTCGGCGCCGGGCGGCGCGTCCGAGCATGCTGGCCTCACCGGCGCAGCTGCGGCCGACGGCCGGCACCGACACCTGTCGGCACATGGGGACGATCAGGACATACGGGGGCCTGTCATGCATCCGATGGTGAAGCCCGCGCTCAGGCGCGGCTGGCGCGACCTCAATACCGTGCAGTTCGGGATGACTCCGGCGCACGCGATGACGCTCGGTCCGATGGACACGGCGACGGGCAGCTTCCTCGAACTGCTCAACGGCACCCGCGGGCTTGCCCTGCTGCGCGAGGAGGGCGGCCGCATGGACCTGCCGGACGGCCATGTCGACGCGCTGGTGCGGCGGCTGGCCCGGGCCGGGCTCCTGGACGACGCGCGGGGCGGGGGACCGGACGCCGACGCCCTGCGCAAGAAGAAGGAGGCCCTCGACCGGCTGAGCCCCGACCTTGCCTCACTGTCCCTGGTCACCTCCGAACCGGGCGGCGCGTCGCGGATCCTGGCCGCCCGCCGCTCACTGCGCGTGCAGGTGCGGGGCGCGGGCCGGGTGGGTGCGGCCCTGGCCGGACTGCTGTCGGGGGCCGGCGTGGGCGAGGTGGACGTGCGGGACGGCGGCCGCGTCGAACCGTGGGACGTCGCCCCGGGCGGGCTGCCCGCCGACGCCGTCGGCGCCCGCAGGGACGAGGCGGCCCGCCGTGTCGCACGCCGGGCGGCCCCCGGCCGGCCGGCGCGCCGCGGTCCCCAGTCGCCGCCCGGGGAGGGCAGCCCGGGCCACTCGCTGGTGATCATCGCCCCACGGGACGATGTCGCGGTGCATGCACCCGACGCCTCCGTCGCCGCTCCCCTGATGGCGTCCGGCACGCCCCACCTGTATGCCGGGGTGGTGGAGGGAACCGGCGTGGTCGGCCCGCTCGTCCTGCCGGGTGAGACGGCCTGCGCGGGGTGCCTGCACGAAAACCGCACCGACCAGGATCCGGCCTGGCCCCGCCTGGTGGCACAGTGGTGCTCCGGGAAACCGCGCCAGGTACGGCCCTGCGACCTGGCACTGGCCGCGACGGTGGCCGGGCTGGCGGCGGCGCACGCGCTCGCCTTCCTGGACGGCCACGCGCCGTCGAGCGCCGGCGCACGCTGGGAGGTCTCGCTGCCCGGTCTGCACTGGCACGCGCGACCCTTGTGGGCGCACCCCGCATGCCCGTGCGGGGCGGCGGAGA
The DNA here is from genome assembly GCF_014495685.1 of Streptomyces sp. TRM68367. GTDB lineage: Bacteria > Actinomycetota > Actinomycetes > Streptomycetales > Streptomycetaceae > Streptomyces. The sequence continues at coordinate 76,156 of NZ_JACTVI010000020.1, forward strand.
AAGGTAAGGGGGAACACACCTCCGAGGACGGGGAGTCGCACGAGACAATGGCGGAGCAACAGCCGTCAGAGGAGTTTCGCCGTCAGGCACACACGGCGCGGCTTGCTGGGACTTGGAGGGCGCATGTCTGATCTTCCCCGGAAGGCGGTCACCCGTACCGCCAAGCTCGCCGCGCTCCCGCTCGGTTTCGCCGGGCGTGCCACCTGGGGACTCGGCAAGCGGATCGTCGGTGAGTCCGCGGACCTCGTCGGGCGCGAGCTGCAGCAGCGCACGGCGGAGCAACTGTTCAAGGTGCTCGGCGAGCTCAAGGGCGGCGCGATGAAGTTCGGGCAGGCGCTGTCCGTCTTCGAGTCGGCCCTGCCCGAGGATGTCGCCGGCCCCTACCGGGCGGCGCTGACGAAGCTCCAGGAGGCCGCACCGCCGATGCCGACACGCACCGTGCACGCGGTGCTCGCGGAGCGGCTCGGCGAGGACTGGCACGAGCTGTTCCTGGAGTTCGAGGACAAGCCCGCCGCGGCGGCCTCGATCGGCCAGGTGCACCGGGGGGTGTGGCACGACGGCCGTGAGGTGGCGGTCAAGGTGCAGTACCCGGGCGCCGGCGAGGCCCTCCTGTCGGACCTGAACCAACTGAGCCGCTTCGCCCGCCTGTTGGGGCCGCTGGTCCCGGGCATGGACGTCAAGCCCTTGATCACTGAGCTCAAGGACCGCGTCTCGGAGGAGCTGGACTACAGCCTGGAGGCCCAGGCCCAGCAGGCCCATGCCGGGGAGTTCGCGGACGACCCGGACGTCGTGGTGCCGGACGTGGTCCACCAGTGCGAGCAGATCCTGATCACCGAGTGGATCGACGGCGTTCCGCTGTCCGAGGTGATCGCCGACGGCACGCAGGAGCAGCGCGACCGGGCCGGCCAGCTCCTGGCACGCTTCCTGTTCTCCGGCCCGGCCCGGACCGGCCTGCTGCACGCTGACCCGCACCCGGGCAACTTCCGGCTGCTGCCCGGCGGACCGGACGGGGACGACGACTGGCTGCTGGGCGTCCTGGACTTCGGCACCGTCGACCGCCTGGCGGGCGGCCTGCCGTCTCCCATCGGCGAGTCCCTGCGGATGACGCTCGACGGCGAGGCCGAGGCCGTCTACGAGCTGCTGTGCACGGAGGGCTTCGTCAAGGAGACGATAGACCTCGACCCCGACGGCGTCCTGGACTACCTCCTGCCGATCATCGAACCGGCCAAGGTCGACGCGTTCACCTTCACCCGCGGCTGGATGCGCAGCCTGGCGGCCCGGATCGCCGACCCGCGCTCGCCCGCGTACCAGCTGGGCAAGCAGCTCAATCTGCCCCCGGCGTATCTGCTGATCCACCGGGTGACGTTGAGCACGATCGGGGTGCTGTGCCAGCTGGGCTCCACGGTGCGGCTGCGTGAGGAATTGGAGGAGTGGCTGCCGGGGTTCGTCCTGGAGGAGGCCGTGGACGAGGAGGATCCCGCGGCCGAGGCATGAGCCCGCCGCTGTGACGGTTGCCGTTCGCCAAGCACAACTTTCCCGGGCAGAACGCACCGCGGGGGCCGGTCCGTGGCGTACGGACCGGCCCCCGCGGGGACACTTCACCTCCCCGGGCGGGAGGCCACCGCTGTGCGGTGTGGTCGGTTACTGCATGACCGCCATGGCGAGCGCTCGGCGGGCGCGCCGCGAGGCACGCTCCGCCCGGCGCTGCATCCGGCGGGCGGCCAGCAGGCGCACGGCCTGGCGTTCTCGCTCCGCCTCCTGCAGGCGCTCCTGCATCTGCGCACGAGCCATGGCTTCTGGGATGAGTTGCATCTCTCGGGTCCTGTTCTGACGCGAGCCGTTCGCGCCGCTCGTGGTGACGTCTTCAGGCGCGAAACCTGCGTGTTCGTGGGTGGACGGCTTCATCGGGGCCTGCTTCTTGGGATCGTGCGTGACGGGACGGTCGATCGTTCCTGCGGTGTTCATGCCGTGACCGGGTTCTTGCGCGGGCGGCCACGCGGCCGCTTCCGGGCGACGACAACACCCTGGACGAACAACTCGCCACCCCAGACGCCCCAGGGCTCACGCCGCTCCTTGGCGCCGGCGAGGCAGGCCTCGATCAACGGGCAGGTGCGGCAGAGGGACTTGGCGTACTCGACGTCCGCCGGCGACTCGGCGAAGAAGACCTCCGGGTCGTAGGAACGGCAGGGGACGGGCACGCCCAGGTTCTCGATGGCGTCGTCGAGCGCGGTGAGCGCGGTGAGCGCGGTGAGCGGAGTCAAGGTGGAGTCCTCCGTGGGGCCGGGCTTGGGGATCGTGTCGGAAGGCGGTACGGACGGGGCGTGCGCTTCGAGTTGCACGGTTCGTCTTCCTCGTCTGGTCGTTCCGGCCGGTTGGCCGGGTGGCGGCTGGGTACCGGGTTTCTCTTCTTGTCCCGAGGCTCCTTCGGTCCGTCGTCCCCGTTCGGGGAAAACAGAAGGGCCGCGGATCCCGGGTGGGGTTCCGCGGCCCTGAAGGCGCCGGCCTGATCATCGATCAGGCTGGATCACTCCAGGGATCTGGCCCACGGAAGGCCCACATCAGGTGGTGCTGCGTCGTCAGCTTCCGGAATCCGGCACCGGTCGCCGTAAAGGCATAGGCCTGCGCCTGTGCCGCTACTGCCGCTTCCAGTGCCTTGGTCGGTCGCTCATTGCGCTCACGGACGGGAAGGCCCGCGGGAGCAACGGAGGGCGCCGGACGCACGGCGGGAATGCCGGACAGACCGGTGCCCAGGCTGGAAACGCCGAGCATGCACGCGGAGACGGCCGAGCGATCGGTCATTTTCACGATGCTGACGGAGCTGGTGTTGATGCTGATCACTGAACTCGCCTCCTCTCGGCGTCTCGGGGGACTGGGGTGAACCAGTCCGACGGATTTGCAAGTACAACACGGAACCAAGGCCTCCTGGAAGGCCGCTGTTCCCGTGGCTCAGAACCTATGGGGACTGCTGGGGCATGCGCAAACTATTTTCTCGACGAGTTTGCGTCAGCCCTCGGCGAGGTTCTGGCCTGTGCAGATGGCCAGAACCTCGGCCCCGTAGCGGTCGAGCTTGCGCTTCCCGACCCCCGGGATCCGTGCGAGCTCGTGCTCGTCCTCGGGGACCGTCTCGGCGATCGCCATGAGTGTCTTGTCCGTGAAGACGCAGAAGGCGGGCTGACCGCTGCGTCCTGCCTGATGGGCACGCCACTCGCGGAGCCGCTCGTAGAGGCCCTCGTCCATGTCGGAAGGGCAGTCCTCACAGCGCATCAGCTTCATCTCGCCCGCGTCGGTGAGCGTGCGCCCGCAGACCCGGCAGCGGGCGGGAGTTCGCTGCCTCCTTCCCGGGGCGGTAGCCCCGGTTCCGGTAACTCCCCGCTCGACTCCGCCCGCACCGCCGGCAGCGGCGCGGACCGCAGTGGCGGTCGAGCCGGGGCGCAGCCCGTCGAGGAAGCGGCTGGGGCAGCGGTTCGGGCGGCCGCCGGGCGAGCGGGCCAGCGCCCAGGAGACATGGAGGTGCTCGCGTGCGCGGGTGACGCCCACATAGAGGAGGCGGCGCTCCTCCTCGATCTGTTCGTCGGTCCTGGCGTAAGTGATCGGCATCATGCCCTCGGCGACGCCGACCAGGAACACGACGTCCCACTCCAGGCCCTTGGCCGAGTGCAGGGAAGCGAGGGTGACGCCCTGCACGGTGGGGGCATGCTGGGCATTCGCCCGCTCGTCGAGTTCGGCGACCAGGTCGCTCAGGGTGGCGCCGGGCCGGGCGGCGGCGAAGTCCTGCGCGAGGTTCACCAGGGCGGCCAGGGACTCCCAGCGCTCTCTGACCGCGCCGGAGCCGGCCGGGGGCTGCGGTGTCCAGCCCTCGCCGGAGAGGACGGCGCGCACCTGGGAGGGCAGGTCGACGGCATTGTCGAGGAGGGAGTCGTTGCCGCCGAAGCGGGCCGCGCCGCGCAGCGCGATGCCCGCCTTGCGCACCTCGGGGCGGTCGAAGAACCGCTCGGCTCCGCGCAGCTGGTAGGGCACTCCGACGTCGGCGAGGGCCTGTTCGTAGGTCTCGGACTGGGCGTTCGTCCGGAACAGGACGGCGATCTCGGCGGCCGGGACTCCGGCGTCGATGAGTTCGCGGATGCGGCGGGCGGCGCCCTCCGCCTCAGTGGGCTCGTCGGTGTACTCGGTGTAGACGGGCTCGGGGCCGGGGGCGCGCTGCGAGACCAGCTCCAGCCGGTGGTCGGCGGCGCGGCCGCGGGCCTGGGCGAGCAGGCCGTTGGCGAGGTGGACGACCTGGGGGGTGGAGCGGTAGTCGCGGACCAGCTTGACCACGGTGGCGCCGGGGTGGCGGGTGCGGAAGTCGAGCAGGTGGTCGGAGGTCGCCCCGGTGAACGAGTAGATCGTCTGGCTGGCGTCGCCGACCACGCACAGGTTGTCCCGCTCGCCCAGCCACAGTTCCAGCAGGCGCTGCTGGAGGGGGCTGACGTCCTGGTACTCGTCGACCACGAAGTGCTGGTACTGGGCGCGGACCTGCTCGGCGATGTCGTGCCGGTCCTGGAGGACGGCGACGGTGAGCAGCAGCACGTCCTCGAAGTCGATGACGGTGCGCTCGCGCTTGACGTCCTCGTAGGCGGAGTAGAGCTGGGCGATCTCGGCCGGGGCGCGGGGGGTCTCGCGGCCGGCCTTGACGGCGGCGAGCGCGTAGTCGGCGGGGACGGTCTGGGTGACCTTGGACCACTCGATCTCCGCGGTGACGTCCCGCAGCTCGCCCCGGTCGAGGCGGATGCGGCAGGCGGCGGCCGCGTCGGCGACGAGCTGGAACTTGCGGTCGGCCAGCCGGGGCATCGAGCCCCCGATCGCTTTCGGCCAGAAGTACTGGAGCTGGCGCAGGGCCGCCGAGTGGAACGTGCGCGCCTGGACGCCGGCGGCGCCGAGCTGCCGCAGCCGGCCACGCATCTCTCCGGCGGCGCGGTTGGTGAACGTGACGGCGAGGACGCTGGAAGGCTGAAGGATCCCGGCGCGCACGCCGTAGGCGATGCGGTGGGTGATCGCCCGGGTCTTGCCCGTGCCGGCGCCGGCCAGCACGCACACCGGACCGTGCAGGGCGGTTGCCACCTCGCGCTGCTCGGGGTCGAGCCCTTCGAGCACCGCGTCGGCAGAGTCCGGTACATGCGGGAAGAGCGTGGAGTGCGTTGCTGCTGTCACACGGTCATGCTGCCAGGTCGCCGGAGACGGGTGAGCAGGTTGTCCACAGGCAGGCACTGTTAGTCGCATAGTCGCACTAATGCGGCAGGTGTCACCTCCCGCAGGGAACCCCGACGGGAATGGTGGCCCTTTCAAGTACGTTCCCTCACTGCGACCACCCGCCCCCGAGCCACCTGAGGAGCGCGAGAGACATGCTGGGCACTGTGACGATGTACAGCACCACGTGGTGCGGCTACTGCCGCCGGCTGAAGAGCCAGATGGACCGCGAGGGGATCGCATACACCGAGATCAACATCGAGCAGGACCCGGAGTCCGCCGCGTTCGTGGAGAAGGCGAACGGCGGAAACCAGACGGTTCCCACTGTTCAGGTAGTTCCCTCCAGTGGTGGCGCCGAGGTCGTGATGACGAACCCGAGCCTTGCCCAGGTGAAGCAGGCGCTCGGCGTCTGACCGGCGTGACGCACAACCCCTGATCGGCCTGGAGCTGATCAGGGGTTTTGTGTACTCCTGAGTGCCGTGCCGTCAGCTCTGGCCGATTGTGTTCTTCCCGCTGGGCTTGTCCTCGAACGGGCGAAACCGATGAGCTGCCGGTGATCGTGTTCGTCATGATCGAGACCGCCTCAGAACTCGTCTCAGCCGTCAGGCGGTGCTCCGCGCCGGCAGCGGCTTGCCGTACCAGAGCTCGATCAGGCGGGCGGCGATCGAGATGCCGTACGGCGGGAGGACCTCGCCGGACTCGAAGGCGGCGCGCAGCTCATCGCGGGAGAACCAGCGGGCCTCGTGGATCTCGTCGCCGTCGACGTCGATCTCGGTCGTGGTGGCGCGGGCCACGAAACCCAGCATGAGGCTGGACGGGAAGGGCCAGGGCTGGCTGGCGATGTACTCGACCTGGCCGACCGTGACGCCCACCTCCTCGTGGACCTCGCGGCGCACCGACTGCTCGACGGACTCACCGGGCTCGACGAACCCGGCGAGCGTCGAGAAGCGGCCCTCGGGCCAGTGGACCTGACGGCCGAGCAGGAGGCGGTCGTCCTCGTCGGTGACCGCCATGATCACGGCGGGGTCGGTGCGCGGGTAGTGCTCGGCGCCGCAGGCAGGGCAGCGGCGGATGTGGCCGGCCGCGGCGATGACGGTGCGCTCACCGCAGCGGGAGCAGAAGCGGTGCGTGCGCTGCCAGTTCTCCAGGCCGACCGCGTGCACCATCAGGGCCGTGTCGCGCGGCGACAGCAGCAGTCCGGCCTCGCGCAGGCCGGCCGGGCGGGCGGAGTCGTCCATGCGGCCGGGCAGCGCGTCCTTCTGGAGGGCGAAGTAGCTGACGCCGTCCTCGTCGAGGCCGAGGAAGTAGCGGTGCGCCTCGGTGAGCGGAGCCTCGAAGGAGGGCGTCATGACGAGTTCGGTGCACCCGTCCGCCGTCTCGTCGATGAGGACCTGACCGCCGGAGACCACGAAACAGCGCGTCGAGGGGTGGCTCCACGCCGCCGCGAGCCAGGCCTCGTCGAGCCGGTGGTGCGCGGCCCGGTCGATGCCGCTCGGGGCGGTGAGCGAGATGGGGCGGTCGGTGGTGTGGTCGGTCCAGGTGGTCACGGGTGCTTCCAACTCCCCCGGTGGAACGGTGTGGGGCGGCGGGCGGTTCAGCGGGACGTGGGGCGGGACGGGACCGGATCCGGCAGGGTTCGGCGGTGCGGGAGGGCCTTTCCAGTGTGGCCCGCGCGGGATGCCGATCCGGACGGCCGGAGGGACTCAGGGCACATGGCGCCAGTGCTCGGCGAGATCGCTCCACAGGTGTGCGGCTGCCTCGGCGCCCTTGAGGAGCCGGTCCAGCCCGACCTTCTCGTTCGGGGCGTGCCAGCCGTCGGACGGGACGGAGATGCCGAGGAAGAGCACCGGCGCACCGAGGACCTCCTGGAGGTCCGCGGCCGGTCCCGATCCGCCCGCGCGCGTGAAGCGGACCGGTCTGTCGAAGGCGCGTCCCATGGCGCGGACCACGGACTGCAGGGCCGGGTGGTCCAGCGGTGTCAGGCACGGGCGGGTGGCCGGGGCGAACTCGGTCTCGCAGCGGATCCCGGCGGGCACCTGCGCGGCGATCCAGGCGCGGACGGCCTTCTCGATGTGGTCGGGGTCCTGGCCCGCGACCAGCCGGAAGGACACCTTCACCAGGGCGGAGGACGGGATGATGGTCTTGCTGCCGGGTCCCTGATAGCCGCCGCCGATGCCGTTGACCTCGGCGGTGGGGCGGGCCCAGAGGCGCTCCAGCGTGGTGTACCCGGCCTCGCCGTGGGTGGCGTACGACCTGGCGGTGCGCAGCCACTGCTCCTCGTCGAAGGGCAGTTCGGCGAGGAGTTCGCGCTCGCGGTCGGTGAGTTCTACGACGCCGTCGTAAAAGCCCGGCACCGTCACGCGCGCGTGCTCGTCGTGCAGGGCGGCGACGAGGCGGGCGGCGGCCATGGCCGGGTTGGGTACGGCGCCGCCGAAGGCGCCGGAGTGGATGTCCTGGTCGGGGCCGTACAGCCGGATCTCGCACTCGGCGAGGCCGCGCATGCCGGTACACACCGTGGGGGTGTCGGCGGACCACATGCCGGTGTCGGAGACGATCACGGCGTCGGCGGCGAGCCGGTCGGCGTACCGCTCGACGAGGGCCCTGAAGTGCGGGGAGCCGCACTCCTCCTCACCCTCGATCAGCACCTTGAGGTGGACGGCGGGGCTTGTGCGGCCGGTGGCGGCGAGGTGGGCGCGGACACCGAGGGTGTGGAAGAACACCTGGCCCTTGTCGTCGGCCGCCCCGCGCGCGTAGAGGCGGTTTTCGCGGACGACGGGTTCGAAGGGCTCGCTGTCCCAGCCGTCCTCGCGGGCGGCGGGCTGCACGTCGTGGTGGCCGTAGACCAGGACCGTGGGGGCCTCGGGGTCGGTGGAGGGCCACTCGGCGAAGACGGCGGGAGCGCCCGGGGTGTGCCACACCTCGGCGACCGGGAAGCCGGTCTCCTCGAGCTCCGCGGCGAGCCAGTCGGCACTGCGCCGTACGTCGGGCGCGTGGTCGGGCCAGGCCGACACCGACGGGATGCGCAGCCACTCTGCGAGGTCGTCGAGGAAGGCGGCACGGTGCTGCGCGATGTACGTGCGGACGGCGCTGACGGCACTGTCAACGGACTGGCTCATGGTCACGAGCCTATCGGCCCGCTCCAACATCCCGGTCGTGCGGTTCGTCACCGGACGGCTCACCCAGCAGCAGCCGCTCCAGCTCGGCCCGGCCGGGCAGGTTACCGGGCCGTACGACCTCGCCGCTGCGGACGTACAGGAACGCGGCCGTGACCGACTCCACGGGAACGCCCTGCTGCTCGGCCCAGGCGAGCCGGTACACCGCGAGCTGGAGCGGGTCGGCGGTGCGTGTGCGGCTGGTCTTCCAGTCGACGATCTCGTACGTCGCCCCGTCCCCGTCGCCCTCCTTGTAGACGGCGTCGATACGGCCCCGCACGACGCGGCCGGCGATCGCGAGCTGGAAGGGGGCCTCCACGCGATAGGGGGTGCGGTGCGCGTAGGCGGTGCGTTCGAAGGCGTCCTTGAGGGCCTCCAGGTCGCGTTCGTCGGCGATCTCGGCGTCGCTGCCGGGCAGGTCGTCCGGGGTCGGCACGGGCAGGGTGAGTTCTTCGAAGCGGGTCTCGATCCAGGCGTGGAAGCGGGTGCCGCGCCGGGCCGCGGGCTGCGGCGGGCGGGGCATGGGGCGGGCCAGCTCCTGCGCGAGGCCGTCCGGGTCGGCGGCCAGGCGCAGCAGCTGGGACGCGGTCAGCGAGGCGGGCAGGGGCACCTCGGTGACGCGCTCGCGGGCGCGCAGCAGTTCTCCGGTGAGGGCGTCGAGGTCGCGGTCCCAGGAGGCGACGGTGCGGGCTTCTTCGGGGGTGAGGTGGTTCGGCTCGTCCACCGGGGGGTGCTCGGGGCTCGGCTCCGGCCGACGTCCCCCGGTGCCCGACGCGGGCCGGCGCTCCCCGGTGCCCGGCTCGGTCCGGTGCCCCGCAGGGCGCGCCTCCGGTCGACTGCCGGCAAGACCGTGCTCCGGCGACCGGTGGTGCTCCGGCTCCTGCCCGGGCTCCTCAGGGTGGCTGCGCGGGCCGTCCGCCCCGCCGGGACGCCCGGTCGCGTCCGGTGCGGATGCCTGGTGCGGGACGGTGGGGCGGTCCGTCGGCAGGGAGTCCCAGGTGTCCGGGTCCTCCGCGAAGAAGTCCTCCTCGAAGTCCTCCGCGAAGCCCTCCGCGAAGAAGGGGGCGTCGCCCTCGTCGGGGGCGAGCTCGTCGTCGTCCGGGGGCGGGGGCCAGTCCGGGTCGTCGTAGGTGTCCGGGTCGGGTACGGCCGCGGGGTGGCCGTCCGCGTGGGAGGCGAGGTCGTCCAGGTGGGCCAGGACGGTCTCGGCGGCCGCCCGGCGTCGGGCGAGGGCGTCCGCGTCCAGGGGCAGCGGCCACACCTGGTCGGCGGTGGCGCGGTGCAGCGCCGGGTTCTCCTCGTCCTCGGCCGGTTCGTCCGCCCACGCCTCGATCTCGCCGTAAACGGCCGCGCAGTGTTCGTACAGTGCCTGCAGGAACTCGGACGGGCCGCGCGGCTTCTTCTGGGCGGGTCCCCACCAGTGGCCGGAGCCGAGGAGCAGGGTGCGGGGGCGGGTGAAGGTGACGTAGCCGAGGCGGAGTTCCTCGGTGTGCTGGTGGTCCTTCATGGCCTCGTGGAAGACCTTCAGGCCCCGGGAGTCCCAGGAATCGACGCCGGGCAGCGTGTCGGCGTCGCCGCGCAGTCCGTGCGGCAGCACCTTGCCCTGCGCGGTCCACTTCTCGCGGCCCTGGGTGCTGGGGAAGGTGCCGGTGACCAGGCCGGGGACGGCGACCACGTCCCACTCCAGGCCCTTGGACTTGTGCGCGGTGAGCACCTTGACGGTGTTCTCGCCGCCGGGGAGGGCGTTGTCGAGGCCCTTCTCGTACTGGGCAGCGGTACGCAGGAAGCCGAGGAAGGCGAGCAGGGTGGCCTCGTTGTCGCCGACGGCGAAGGAGGCGGCGACGTCGAGGAAGTTGGACAGGGTCTCGCGGCGGCGGGCGGCCAGGGCGTGCGGGGACGCCGACAGCTCGACCTCCAGGCCGGTGACGGCGAGTACGCGGTGCAGGACGTCCATCAGCGGGTCGGACAGGGAGCGGCGCAGCTCGCGCAGTTCGGTGGCAAGGCGGGCGAACCGCACGCGCGCGTCCGGTGAGAAGGGCAGCCCGTCGTCGTCCCCGGTGCCGTCGGCGCTGAACAGGGGTGTCTCCAGGAACGTGTCGAGGGCGTCGGCGAGCGAGATCACCTCGGCCGGGTCGACGCCCTCGACGGCCGCGGCGAGCCGGTGGTCCGGGTCGCCGTCGCCGTCCACGCGCGCGTGGGCCACCAGGAGCCGGGCGCGCCGCCCCAGGAGGGCGAGGTCGCGGGGGCCGATGCGCCAGCGCGGGCCGGTCAGCAGGCGGACGAGGGCGGCGTTGGCGCCGGGGTCCTGGAGGACCTCGCACACGGCGACGAGGTCGGCGATCTCGGGCAGGTGCAGCAGCCCGGACAGGCCGACCACCTCCACGGGGATGTCCCGGGCCACGAGCGCACCCTGGATCTGCGCGAAGTCGGTCGCCGTACGGCACAGGACGGCGATCTCGGCGGGGGCCTTGCCGGTGTGCACGAGGTGGGCGACGGAGTCGGCGACCCATTCGATCTCCTCGGCGTGGGTGCGCAGCAGGGCGCAGCGCACCAGGCCGTCGCGTTCGGCGCCGGGTGCCGGGCGGAGCGCCTCCACGCCCGCATGCATCGCGCGCAGGGGCTCGGCGAGGCCGTTGGCGAGGTCGAGGAGGCGGCCGCCGCTGCGGCGGTTCTCGCTGAGCGCCTGGCGGGTGGCAGGGCGGCCGTCGGCGTGCGCGAAATGCTCGGGGAAGTCGTCGAGGTTGGCGACGGAGGCGCCGCGCCAGCCGTAGATCGCCTGGCAGGGGTCGCCGACCGCGGTGACCGGATGGCCGGTGCCGCCGCCGAACAGGCCCACCAGGAGGATGCGTTGGGCGACGGAGGTGTCCTGGTACTCGTCCAGGAGCACCACGCGAAACTCGTCGCGGAGGCTACGGCCCACTTCGGGGATCTGAGCGAGCTGTGCCGACAGCGCGATCTGGTCGCCGAAGTCGAGCAGGTCGCGTTCGCGCTTGGCGGCCCGGTAGCGGAGCACCAGGTCGGCGAGTTCGCGACGGGCGGCGGCGGCCTCGGGGACCTTGCGCAGGTCGGCGTTGGTGAGCTTGGCGCCCTGCAGGGTGCGCAGCAGTTCGGCGTCGTACGCGCGCACGTCCTCGGGCGTGACGAGGTGTTCGGCGAGCTCGGCGTCGAGGACGAGGAGGTCGCCGACCAGGTCCGGGAAGGAGCGGGTGAGCGCGGGGTAGGGGCCGGGGGCCTCGCGCAGCACACGGGCGGCGAGCTGGAAGCGGGTGGCGTCGGCGAGCAGGCGGGCGGTCGGTTCGAGCCCGATGCGCAGGCCGTGGTCGGTCAGCAGGCGGCCCGCGAAGGCGTGGTACGTGGAGATCACCGGCTCGCCCGGCGGGTTGTCCGGGTCGATGACGTCCGGGCCGGTGACACCGGCCTTGATCAGCGCCTTGCGTACGCGCTCGGCGAGCTCTCCGGCGGCCTTGTTGGTGAAAGTCAGCCCGAGGACCTGTTCGGGGGCGACCTGGCCGGTGCCGACCAGCCACACCACACGCGCCGCCATCACCGTCGTCTTGCCCGACCCGGCGCCGGCCACGATCACCTGCGGGGCGGGCGGCGCGGTGATGCAGGCCGTCTGCTCCGGGGTGAACGGGATGCCGAGGAGCTCCTTGAGCTGATCGGGATCGGTGATACGTGCGGGCACCTCAGAGAGGCTAGCGGCGAGCACTGACAGCAGATGCCGGATCGGCCGCGGGGCCTGGAGAAGCACAGTTCAGCACACATGGTGCGGTTGATCACGCCAGTAACGGAATTGATCACACCGTTTACTCGACGATGTGCCGTCCCTCCGGCCGTGCACTGCACGACGCCCGGAACGCGCAATGCGTGCAGTGCTGTCCCGCGCTGGGTGTGAACCGTTCGTCGAGGACCTTGCCCGCGGCCGTGGCCAGCAGGTCGCCGACCCACTCCCCCGCGGCGCCCTCCAGGGCTTCCTGGGCCTGCACCTTGGGGAGGGTCTCGCCGCCGTCCCTCCTGGCCGCGCCCTGGCGCAGCTGGACGAGTTCGGCGCCGCCCGGCTCGGGCCGCATGCCGTCGAAGACCTCGTCCACGGCGCCCTCGCGGACGGCGAGCTGGTAGACGGCGAGCTGCGGGTGGCGCTGCACCTCCTTGGCGGTCGGCGCCTGTTTGCCGGTCTTGAAGTCAACAACGTAGGCGCGGCCGTCGCCGTCGGCCTCGACACGGTCCATCTGGCCGCGGATGCGCACCTCGTAGTCGCCCGCTTCGAGGGTGACGCCGAAGTCGTGCTCGCTCGCGACCGGCGTGCGTCCCGCGCGGGCGCCACTCGAATCGACATGCCACTTCAGGAAACGCTCCAGCGCCACGCGCGCGTTGTCCTTCTCCTGCGCCGACTTCCACGGCGCGTCAAAGGCGAGCGCGTTCCACACCGAGTCGAGGCGCTCCATGAGGACGGCGAGGTCGGCCGGGGTGTGCCCGGAGGCGACCTCGTCGGCGAGGACGTGCACGACGTTGCCGAAGCCCTGCGCGGCGGTCGCGGGCACGTCGGCCTTCACCTCGCGGCCGAGGAACCACTGCAGCGCGCAGGTGTTGACGAGTTGGTCGAGGGCGCTGCCGGACAGCACGACGGGCTGGTCGCGGTTGCGCAGCGGCACCTTGGACTCGGTCGGCTCGAACATGCCCCACCAGCGGTAGGGGTGCGCGGCCGGCACCAGGGGGCGGCCCTCCTCGTCGGCGAGCGCGGCGAGGCGGGCCAGGCGGCGGGCGGCGGCCTGCCGGAGGGCGTCGGAGACGCGCGGGTCCACGGTCGTGGCGCGCAGTTCGGCGACGAGCGCGGCGACGGACAGGGGGCGGCGCGGGCGGCCCGTGACGTCCTTGGGTTCGACGCCGAGCTCGGCGAGGAACCGGGAGGGCTGGTCGCCGTCGTCGGCGGGAGCCTTCACGGCCGTCACGACGAGGCGCTCACGCGCGCGCGTGGCGGCCACGTAGAACAGGCGGCGCTCCTCGGCGAGCAGCGCTCCCGGGGTGAGGGGCTCGGCGAGTCCGTCGCGGCCGATGCGGTCGGCCTCCAGCAGGGAGCCGCGGCGGCGCAGGTCCGGCCACAGGCCCTCCTGGACGCCGGCGACGACGACCAGCCGCCACTCCAGGCCCTTGGAGCGGTGCGCGGTCATCAGGCGCACGGCGTCGGGGCGTACCGCACGCCGCGCGAGGGTGTCGGCGGCGATGTCCTCGGCCTCGATCTCCTCCAGGAAGTTCAGCGTGCCCCGGCCGCCGGTGCGTTCCTCGGCACGGGCGGCGGTCGCGAACAGCGCGCACACGGCGTCGAGGTCGCGGTCGGCGTTGCGGCCGGCCGCGCCGCCGCGCCGGGCGGCGCGCTCCAGGCGGTCGGGCCACGGCGTGCCCGCCCACAGGTCCCACAGCGCCTCCTCGGCACTGCCGCCGCGCGCGAGGCGCTCCCTGGCCGTGCGCAGCAGCGCGCCGAGACGCTGGGCACCACGCGCGTACGCGGGGTCGTGCACCGCCAGCCGCTCCGGCTCGGCCAGCGCCCGCGCGAGCAGCTCGTCCGAGGGCGGCGGCAGCGGGTTGCCCGCGGCCCGCTCCTCCTCGCGCAGGGCCCGGCCGAGGCGGCGCAGGTCGGCGGCGTCCATGCCCGCGAGGGGGGAGGTGAGCAGGGTGAGGGCGGTCTCCGTGTCGAGCCAGCAGGCGTCCGGTTCCGCGGACGACGGCATGCCCTCGGCCTGCGCGCCCTCGTTCTTGGGCGCTGCGTCCGCGTCCTCCGTTCGTACGTCTGCTTCGTCGGCCCGTACGTCTGCGTCCTCAGGGCGTACGTCCGCTTCGTCGGCCCGTACGTCTGCTTCCCCGGGTCGTACGTCATCGGCACCCGCGTGAGCAGCCCCCGACGCCTCCGCCATGGCCACCGCCCGCAGGGCAGTCAGCAGGGGCGCCACCGCCGGCTCGTGGCCCAGGGGAAGGTCGTCGCCGTCGATGTCCAGGGGAACGCCGGCAGCGGTGAGGGCGCGGCGGACCGTCGGGATGGTGCGGGAGCCGGCGCGGACCAGGACGGCCATTTCGCTCCAGGGCACACCGTCCTCCAGATGCGCCCGGCGGAGGATGTCGGCGACGTTGTCCAGCTCCGTGCCGGGCGTCGGGTACGTGTACACCTCGACGCGGCCACCGTCACGTGCCGGGGTGAGCTCGCGGTGGGCGCGGACCTTGTCGGCGGGCAGGCGGGGCAGCGGCATGCGCTGGGTCAGCAGCCGGGTGGCGGCCAGCAGGGCGGCCCCGGAGCGGCGGGAGGTACGCAGCACCTCGACGGGCGCCGGGCGGCCGTCCGCGCGCGGGAAGGCGTACGGGAAGTCCAGGATGCCGTTGATGTCGGCGCCGCGGAACGCGTAGATCGACTGGTCGGGGTCGCCGAAGGCGAGGAGGGTGCGGCCGCCGCCGGCCAGGGCGTGCAGCAGCCGGACCTGGGCCGGGTCGGTGTCCTGGTACTCGTCGACGTAGACGGCGTCGTACTGGGCGGCGAGCCGTTCGGCGACGCCGGGGCGGTGGGCCAGGAGCACCGCACGGTGGACCAGTTCCGCGTAGTCGATCACACCCTGCATGTCGAGCACGTCGAGGTACTCGGCGAGGAAGGCGGCCGCGGCCCGCCAGTCGGGGCGGCCGATGCGGCGGGCGAAGGCGTCCAGGGCGTCGGGTCCGAGGCCCAGTTCGCGGCTGCGGGCGAGGACCGCGCGGACCTCGTCGGCGAAGCCACGGGTGGTCAGGCAGGCGCGCAGCTCGTCCGGCCAGCGCACGTGCGCCAGACCGAGCCGCTCCAGGTCGGGCTGGCCGGCGAGCAGCTCGCGGACGGTGACGTCCTGCTCAGGGCCGGACAACAGCCGCAGTGGCTCCACGAACAGGCCGCTGTCCCGGTGGGCACGGACCAGGGCGTAGCAGAACGAGTGGAAGGTGGTCGCCTGGGGGGCGCGCGCCGCACCTATGCGCAGCGCCATGCGGTCTCGCAGCTCGACCGCCGCCCGGCGGCTGAACGTCAGCACCAGGATCCGCTCCGGGTCCCCTCCCCGGGCGATCCTCGCCGCCACGGACTCCACGAGCGTGGTGGTCTTTCCTGTGCCCGGCCCTGCAAGAACGAGCAGCGGACCGGTCGCGCGGTCAACCACGGCGCGCTGTGCGGCGTCCAGACGAGGGGGATCCAGCCGGGCCTGCGGGGTACGGACCAGCCGGTAAGCGCCACGGCTCCCCTGTCGCACCTGGGGGTGCGACAGACGCCTGAGAGAGGAAGAGGAGCTCACGTGGTTCGCCGGTCCTGGTGGGTGTGCCGTTGGTCACTGACGGCGGGGAGCGCCGTCGTCGAAGGGTGCTGGTCGGGCGACGGGTGGGACTGCCGGACGTGGCGGGTGGCCGCGGGGTGAGAGGGACACGTGCAGCCGACGCTACGCCGAGGGGCAGTGCGGAAGCAGGGCTTCCTCTTCTTTTCTCCCGGCACTCATGGCACGCGTGTCACTCATCTCACGAACGTACGTCCTGCCGTGCATGTGCCCCGGTTCCCCCGAACGGATCACAGGTCACACAGGGGCGGGCCCGATGGCGGAAGCTGTCAGGTGTGACCTTCCGCGTGCTCGTCGCCGTCCCACCGCGCGCACTTCATGTCGACGCGCGGCAGATGGCCCTCGGCGGCCCTGCTCGCCCCCTTCAGGGGCGTGCCCTCCGCCTGGTAGTGGCCAAGCGCCTCCAGTTCGTGGCCGGGAAGCAGGACCCCGTCCGCGCGGACGACCCGCCACCAGGGAACGCCGCCCCCGTGGAGGGACATCACACGGCCGACCTGGCGGGGGCCGCCCTCCCCCAGCCACTCGGCGACGTCCCCGTATGTCATGACACGTCCCGGCGGAATCAGTTCGGTGACCTCAAGGACCCGCTCGGCGTACTCGGGCAGCGCGTCCGCGTACTCCGGCTGGGCGTCGTCCGGCAGGCTCTCCTTGCTCATCCGCCCCATCCTGCCCCACCCCACCGACAATGCGACGCGCTCGCGCCCGTGCGGATCCCTCGCCGGGCGGCGGCGCTTCGGGCAGACTGTGCGCCCCCGCATGTGCACCCTGATGCCCCCGTGTGTCGGTGCGGCATGCCACCATCATGCGGGCGGTGACCGGTGATACGAGATCAAGAAGAGGCGATGAAACAGCAGGGTGTGCACCCCGAAGACGCGGAGGGCACCTCTGACACTTCGTCGCGCCCGGAGGCCGCGGGCAAGGGCGAGGACCAGACCGTGTCCGGGAAGAGAGCCGCGCCGGACAATCACGACGACTCGGTGCACATCGACGAGCTGGAGGGCGACGAACCGCTGCTCCCCGCGCGCGTACACCGTCCGTCCGATCTCATGCGGCTCCTGGTGGGTGCGCTCGGCATCGTCGTGCTGCTGGCCATCGCCGCGTTCGCGCACGGCACCACCTCGGGCCTCGAACAGGACATCAACAAGGGCACCGACCAGACCCCCGATGTGTTCAGCAAGGTCGCGGGGCTGGTGTCCAGCATCGCGATCCTCCTGGTGCCCGTCGCGTTCGCGATCGAGCGGCTGATCAAGCGGGACGGGCTGCGCATCGCCGACGGCGTCCTCGCGGCGGTCCTCGCCCACGGGGTGACGCTCGCCACCGACCTGTGGGTCGCGCGGGCCGCGCCGAACTCCATCCAGGACGCGCTCACCCAGCCCGCCCCCGACAGCATCGGCTCGCTCACCGACCCGGTGCACGGCTACCTCGCCCCGGTCATCGCGTACATGACGGCCGTGGGCATGTCCCGCAGACCACGCTGGCGCGCGGTGCTCTGGGCGGTGCTGATCCTCTACGCCTTCTCCATGCTGGTCACCGGCTACACGACGCCGTTCTCGATCGCCCTGACGCTGCTGATCGGCTGGACCGTGGCCTACGGCACGCTCTACGCGGTCGGCTCGCCCAACGTCCGTCCTACCGGACGGACACTGATGGCGGGCCTGCGGCACGTCGGCTTCCGCCCGGTGAGCGCCTCCCGCGAGGACATCTCGGAGGCGGCCGAGGTCGGCGACCGCGGCCGGCGCTACTTCGTCACGCTGGAGGACGGCCCGCCGCTGGACGTCACGGTGGTCGACCGGGAGCAGCAGGCGCAGGGCTTCTTCTACCGCACGTGGCGCAATCTCACCCTGCGCGGCTTCGCCACCCGCAGAAGCCTCCAGTCGCTGCGCCAGGCGCTGGAGCAGGAGGCTCTGCTGGCGTACGCGGCCATCGCGGCCGGCGCCAACGCGCCCAAGCTGATCGCCACCTCCGAGCTCGGCCCCGACGCGGTCATGCTCATCTACGAGCACACCGGCGGACGCACCCTCGACTCGCTGGAGGACGAGGAGATCACCGACGAGCTGCTGCGCGGTACCTGGCACCAGGTGGAGGCGCTTCAGTCGCGGCGCATCGCGCACCGCAGACTGGTGGGCGACGCGATTCTGGTGGATCGTTCCGGCACGGTGGCCATCACCGATCTGCGCGGCGGCGAGATCGCGGCCGGTGACCTGCTGCTGCGCATGGACATCTCCCAACTGCTGGCGACGCTGGGGCTCAGGGTGGGCGCTGAGCGGGCGGTGGCCTCGGCGGTGAGCGTGCTCGGCCCCGACGCCGTGGCGGGCTGTCTGCCGATGCTGCAACCCATCGCGCTCAGCCGCTCCACGCGCGGGACCCTGCGCAGGCTGGCGCGGGAGCGGGCGCAGCGCGAACGCGAGGCGGTCCTGGAGGCCTCCCGGCAGGCCAGGCTGGAGGAGGCCGGGGACGAGCCCGGGCGCGTCGAACTGGAAAAGCCCGACAAGAAGGCCGTACGCGCGGAGCAGCGGGCCGAGAAGCGGGCCATCGACGAGGCCCTGGAGGAGGCGCGCGAGGAGGATCTGCTCACCCAGATCCGCCACGAGGTGCTGCGGATCCGGCCGCAGGCGCCGGTCGAGCCGGCCCGGCTGGAGCGGGTGCGGCCGCGCACGCTGATCAGTCTCATCGCCGGGGCCTTCGGCGCGTACTTCCTCCTGTCGCAGCTGACGCACATCGAGTTCGGCCCGCTCATCAGCAACGCCAGCTGGGGGTGGCTGGCGGCGGCTGTGCTGTTCTCGGCGGGCAGCTACTTCGCCGCGGCGATGGCGCTGCTGGGGTTCGTGCCGGAGCGGGTGCCTTTCGTGCGGACCGTGGCGGCGCAGGTCGCCGGGTCGTTCGTGAAGATCGTCGCCCCTGCGGCGGTGGGCGGTGTCGCGCTCAACACGCGCTTCCTGCAGCGTGCGGGGGTGCGGCCGGGGCTCGCGGTGGCGAGCGTGGGCGCCTCTCAGCTGTTCGGGCTCGGTGCGCACATCCTGATGCTGCTGGCCTTCGGCTATGTGACCGGCACTCAGAAGACGCCGTCGCTGTCGCCGTCCCGGACGGTCATCGCGGGTCTGCTGACGGTGGCTGTGCTGGTGCTCGTGGTGACGTCGGTGCCGTTCCTGCGGAAGTTCGTCGTCACGCGCGTGAGGTCGCTGTTCGCGGGTGTCGTGCCGCGCATGCTCGACGTGTTGCAGCGGCCGCAGAAGCTGATCACCGGCATCGGCGGCATGCTGCTGCTGACCGCCTGCTTCGTGATGTGCCTGGATGCCTCGATCCGGGCGTTCGGCAGCCAGTCGGCCTCGATCAGCCTCACCAGCGTCGCCGTCGTCTTCCTCGCGGGCAACGCGCTGGGCTCGGCGGCGCCGACGCCGGGCGGTGTGGGCGCGGTGGAGGCGACGCTGACGGTCGGTCTGATCGCCGTCGGACTGGAGAAGGAGGTCGCGGCGCCGGCCGTGCTGCTGTTCCGGCTGCTGACGCTGTGGCTGCCGGTGCTGCCGGGCTGGCTGGCGTTCAACCACCTGACCCGCAAGGGCGCGCTGTAGGAGCGCGCTGTAGAAAGCGGACGGCACGCGCACGCGTGCGGGCCCCATACCACTCGTGTCTCATACATCTCCTCATACCTCGTACGGCTCGCGTCCCGAGCGTCCGGCCGTGTGCGACCGCAGGATGGGAGCATGCCCAAGCCCTCCCGGCCGCGCGCCCTGGCCCTCACTGCCGTGCTGCTGTCCTGTCTGCTCGCGGGCTGCGGCGACGACGCGAAGGACGAGGATCTCACGGACCAGGAGCTGAGCTGGGAGGACTGCCCGGCCCCGTCCGAGGCGCAGGGCGGCGGCAGCGCCCCCTCGCCCCTGCCGGGCGGCGGCGAGTGGCAGTGCGCCACCATGAAAGCCCCCCTCGACTGGGACAGGCCCAAGGGCGACACGATCAACCTCGCGCTGATCCGGGCGAGGACCAGCGGCGACGCAAGCGAGCGGATCGGCTCGCTCGTCTTCAACTTCGGCGGCCCCGGCGGTTCGGGCGTCAGCACGCTGCCCGCGTTCGGCGCGGACTACGAGACGCTGCGCACCCGCTACGACCTGGTCAGCTTCGACCCGCGCGGGGTCGGCCGCAGCGCCCCCGTGCTGTGCCAGAACGACCAGCAGCTCGACGCCTACTTCCAGCAGGACGCCACCCCCGACGACGCGGCCGAGCGCACCGAGCTGCTGGACAACACCGAGGAGTTCAACGACGCCTGCGAGAAGAACTCGAAGACGATGCTGCCGCACGTGGCCACCACCGACGCGGCCCGCGACCTGGACCTGATGCGCGAGGTCCTCGGCGACGACAAACTGCACTACTTCGGCATCTCCTACGGCACCGAACTCGGCGGCGTCTACGCCCACCTGTTCCCCAGGAAGGTCGGCCGCGCCGTCTTCGACGCGGTCGTCGACCCGACACAGAACCCCGCGCAGGCCTCGCTGGCGCAGGCCGAGGGCTTTCAGCTCGCGCTCGGCAACTTCGCCGAGGACTGCGTGTCCAAAGCCGAGACCTGCCCTCTCGGCGACACCGCCCAGGACGTCGAGGACCGCATCGCCCGGCTTCTGACGGACCTCGACCGCAAGCCGATCCCCGGCATCTTCCCGCGCGAGCTGACGCAGAGCGCCGCGACCAACGGCATCGCGCAGGCGCTGTACTCGAAGGACTTCTGGCCATACCTCACCGAGGGCCTGCAGCAGGCCTACGACGGCGACGGCAGGATCCTGATGCTGCTGTCCGACTCGATGAACGGGCGCGACGAGAACGGCGAGTACAGCAACATCACCGCGGCCAACGTCGCCATCAACTGCGCCGACGACAAGCCGCGCTACAGTACCGCGGACGTGGAGCGCAGGCTGCCCGAGTTCCGGTCCGCGTCCGCCCTGTTCGGCGACTACCTGGCCTGGGGCATGGTCAGCTGCACGGACTGGCCCGTGGCGGGCGCCGCCGACCATCCCGACGTGAGCGCGCCCGGCGCGGCGCCGATCCTGGTGATCAGCAACACCGGCGACCCGGCCACGCCCTACGAGGGCGCCCGGAAGATGGCGGACGAGCTGGGCAAGGGCGTCGGTGTGGAGCTGACGTACAAGGGCCAGGGGCACGGCGCGTACGACAGCAAGAACCGGTGTGTACACGCCGCCGTGAACGGCTACTTGCTGGAGGGGAAGGTGCCGCGGGCGGGCACCGTCTGCCCCTGACGCCTCCCGCCGATCGCGGCAACACTGCTGGTCAGAAGGTTATCCACAGGCCGCCACGGCCGCCCGGCGATCCACTTACCATGGCGTGACCGCCATCCGCGGCACGGCGCGGAGGCTTGCGAGGGGGTAGGGCATGAGGCGTTTGGTCCGGTGGACGGCTCTGATGGCCGCCGCCGCACTGCTGGCGGCGGGCTGCAGCAGCGGCGCGTCCGACAACGGGGAGGACGACGGGGGCGACGCACCACTGACGGCCCAGAAGCTCGACTGGGAGCGCTGCAAGGCCACCGGCGGCGGCCCCGCGCCGAGCAGCGACTGGCAGTGCGCGACGCTCAAGGTGCCGCTGGACTGGTCGAAGCCCGAGGGCGAGACGATCGGCCTGGCACTGATCCGCGCGAAGGCACGGGGCGAGGACCGCATCGGCTCGATGCTGTTCAACTTCGGTGGCCCGGGCGGCTCGGGCGTGTCCATGATGCCGTCGTACGTCTCCAACGTCTCCTCGCTGCGCGAGCGTTACGACCTGGTGAGCTGGGACCCGCGCGGGGTGGCCGCCAGCGAGGGCGTCCGCTGCCGCGGCGACAAGGAGATCCGGGCCGCCGAGGCCGTGGACTCCACCCCGGACACCCCGGCCGAGGAGAGGGCGTACTTCCAGGACGCCGCCGCCTTCGGCAAGGGCTGCCAGAAGTCCGTCGGGAAGCTGATGTCGCACGTCTCCACCACCGACACCGCCCGCGACATGAACCTGATGCGCCAGGTCCTCGGCGACGACAGGCTGCACTACTTCGGCATCTCCTACGGCACCGAACTCGGCGGCGTCTACGCCCACCTGTTCCCGAAGACCGTGGGGCGGATGGTCCTGGACGCGGTCGTCGACCCGGGCGCCGACACGGTGGGCAACGCGGAGAACCAGGCCAGGGGCTTCCAGCGCGCGCTGAACGACTACCTCAGGTCCACTGGCCAAGACCCCGAGCAGGGCACGCGGAAGATCGCGGACATGCTGCGGCGGATCGACGCCGAGCCGCTGCCGACGTCGTCGCCCGGGCGGAAGCTGACCCAGCAGCTCGCGCTCACCGGCATCATCCTGCCGCTGTACAGCAAGGACAGCTGGCCCGCGCTGACCAGCGCGCTGGAGTCGGCCGAGCAGGGCGACGGCTCGGAGCTACTGACGCTCGCCGACGGCTACAACGAGCGGGACCCGTCGGGGCACTACGGCACGACGGCCCACTCGCAACGGGTCATATCGTGCCTGGACAGCAGGCAGCGGCCGACGGTGGCGGAGACAAAGGAGCTGCTGCCGAGGTTCGAGCGGATCTCGCCCGTGTTCGGGGCCTCCATGGGCTGGGACACGGCCGGCTGGTGCCACGACTGGCCGGTACCGGGACAGCACGACACCCCGGAGGTGAACGCGCCCGGAGCGGCGCCGATCCTGGTGGTCGGCAACACCGGCGACCCCGCCACGCCCTACGAGGGCGCCCGGAAGATGGCGGACGAGCTGGGCAAGGGTGTCGGTGTGATGCTCACCTGGAGGGGCGAGGGACACGGTGCCTACGGCAGTGGGAGCGACTGCGTCGACTCGGCGGTGAACGCGTACCTGCTGAACGGCACGGTGCCGAAGGACGGCAAGGTCTGCTCATGACGGCGGCGGGGGCCTCGGGCACCCGTGATGCCCGAAGCCCCCGCCGCTCACGCAGGGAGGCCGGCCTAGTAGACCGGCTTGTGCGGTTCGATCTGGTTGACCCAGCCGATCACGCCGCCGCCCACGTGGACGGCGTCCGCGAAGCCCGCCGACTTCAGCACCGCGAGGACTTCCGCGCTGCGGACACCCGTCTTGCAGTGCAAGACGATCTTCTTGTCCTGCGGCAGGCTCTCCAGGGCCGTGCCCATAAGGAACTCGTTCTTCGGGATCAGCCGGGCGCCGGGGATGGAGACGATCTCGTACTCGTTCGGCTCGCGGACGTCGATGATCTCGATGCTCTCGCCGTCGTCGAGCCACTCCTTGAGCTGCTTGGGAGTGATCGTGGAGTCGGCGGCCGCCGCCTGGGCCTCCTCGGAGACGACGCCGCAGAAGGCCTCGTAGTCGATGAGCTCGGTGACGGTCGGGTTCTCGCCGCAGACCGCGCAGTCGGGGTCCTTGCGGACCTTGACCTGGCGGTACTGCATCTCCAGGGCGTCGTAGATCATCAGCCGGCCGACCAGCGGCTCACCGATGCCGGCGAGCAGCTTGATGGCCTCGTTGACCTGGATGGAGCCGATGGACGCGCACAGCACGCCCAGCACCCCGCCCTCGGCGCAGGAGGGGACCATGCCGGGGGGCGGGGGCTCCGGGTAGAGGCACCGGTAGCAGGGGCCGTGCTCGGACCAGAAGACGGAGGCCTGGCCGTCGAAGCGGTAGATCGAGCCCCACACGTACGGCTTGTTCAGCAGCACGCAGGCGTCGTTGACCAGGTAGCGGGTCGCGAAGTTGTCCGTACCGTCGACGATCAGGTCGTACTGGCGGAAGATGTCCATCACGTTGTCGGCCTCGAGCCGCTCCTCGTGAAGGACCACGTTCACGTACGGGTTGATGCCCTTGACGCTGTCCCGGGCGGACTCAGCCTTGGAGCGGCCGATGTCGGCCTGGCTGTGGATGATCTGGCGCTGCAGGTTCGACTCGTCGACCTCGTCGAACTCCACGATGCCGAGCGTCCCGACGCCCGCGGCGGCCAGGTACATCAGCGCCGGCGAGCCAAGGCCGCCGGCGCCCACACAGAGCACCTTGGCGTTCTTCAGCCGCTTCTGCCCGTCCATCCCGACGTCGGGGATGATCAGGTGGCGGGAGTACCTGCGGACCTCGTCTACGGTGAGCTCAGAGGCTGGCTCGACCAGGGGTGGCAGCGACACGGGGACTCCGTTGGTCGGTCAATCACTACAGTTGTTCTCCCCGTAACACTGCCACGGGCTTTTTCATTCCGAGACACCCGTCCCGATCCGCGAGACGATTTCGTCCCAGTAGCCGGGCATGGTCTCCCAGGGGTCGGTGCCGCCGCCGCGGTCCGTGCGGTCGGTCATCCAGATCGTCGCGGCGCCCTGCCAGCGGGCGATGCGCAGCGCCTCCTCCAGGTGGGGGCGGGGCACGCCGTGGACGAAGTGGCAGAAGTGGCCGGGCGGGTAGTCGGCGGTCCACTCCTCGGCCTGCGACCAGCGGTAGTCGCTCCACGGCCCGGCGAAGGTGACCAGCTGGTCGGCGTTCTCGGCGTAGTCGGGGTGGGGGTGGGTGCCGTGGCCGAGGACGATGTGGGCGTCGTCGCTCAGCGCCCGGAGCGTGGCGATCGTGCGCCGGATCCCGGGCAGCGCGGCGCGGTCGGCAGGGCAGCGGTCCAGGAGGAAGCCGTCGACCCGGTACCAGTCGAGGTACCGCTGCGCATCGGGGAGCACGTCGGTGCGGGCGCCGTGGGCGACGTCGAGGTGGCCGAGGACGCGGACGCCCGTGTTGCGCAGCCGGCCGGCCGCTGCCAGGCAGTGCGGGTCGGGAAGGGTGCCGGGGCCGCCGGCGACGTTGAGCACGACCCAGTGCAGAGGGATGCCGGGGCGGGTGAGTTCGCCCCACTCGGCGGGGGCGACGAGGGGGTGGGCATAGCCGGGGATGCCGAAGCCGGTGCCCACGTCGGTGCTGGACGCGGTGGCTGTGGCGCCGCTCAGATACGGCATGCCGCCTCCATCCAGATGTCGGCGACGGACTCTTCGAGGTTGATCCGGGGACGCCAGCCGAGTCGGTCGCGTGCGGTGCGCACATCGGCCTGCTGCCAGCTGCCGCAGCCGTCCGGGTACGGGTACACGACCGGGCCCCCGTGATCGGGGTCGGGGCGGGGGTGGCCGATGGTGGGTCTCAGTGGGATGGGCGGTCCGTCGAGCTCGTGCAGGGCACCGCCGTAGCCGGCGACGCGGGCGAGGGTCGCGGCGGCGTCGCGGAGGCGGACGGCGCGGCCGCAGCCGATGTTGATGACGCCCTGTGCGGCGGAGAGGGAAGCCGCGTGCACGGCGCGGGCCACGTCGCGGACGTCGACGAAGTCGCGCTGGGCGCCGAGGCCGCCGAGTTTGAGCTCGCCGTCGCCGGACTGCATCGCGCGGCGCATGGCCTCGGCGAGGCGGCCGAGCGGGGAGCCGGCGGGCGTGCCGGGGCCGGCGGGTGAGAAGACCCGCAGGACGACGGCGTCCAGGCCGGAGCCGAGGACGAGTTCGGTGGCGGCGAGTTTACTGACGCCGTAGGGGCCGCCGGGGCGTGGGACGGCGTCCTCCGCGGTGGAGGAGCCGGGCTGGCTGGGGCCGTACTCCGCGCTGCACCCGATCTGCACCAGGCGGGCGCCGCAGCCGCTGCGGCGCAGGGCCTCGCAGACGGTGGCGACGGCGACGGTGTTGTGCCGGGTGAGTTCGCGGGCGCCGCCTCTGGTGGTGCCGGCGCAGTTGATGACGACGCCGGGGTGGACCGCGTCGAGGAAGCGGGTGAGTGCGCCGGGGCTGCCGGACGCGAGGTCGAACCGGACGTCGGCGTCGTCGCCGCGGCCGAGGGCGGTGAGCTGGACGGCCGGGTCGGCGAGCAGGCGGTCGGCGACGAAGCGGCCGATGTAGCCGTTGGCTCCGATCAGCAGGACCCTCATCGGGCGGCTCCCGGGGCCGGGTCAGCTGGGCGGGAAGTGATCATCTGGGTTTTCTCCTTCGAACGGGTTGCGATGCCTGCCACGGCCGGTTCGGACGCCTGCGGCGGCGGGTGCGGATGGGTGTCGCGGCCTGTGCGGACGGTCGCGGCGGTTGGGCGGGCAGAGCCCGAGGCCGGGCCCAGGGGTGAGCCCGGGGCCCAGTCGGGGGCAGGGCCCGCCCCGAGGCCTGCGGGGATATGGCCGGACCCTGCGGGGGTATGGCCCGGTGTCCGGCGTTCCGGGAAGCCGGGCGCCTGAGGTGCTCTTCGGGCGGTGCGTGCCGGTCCGCGGCGGTCAGCATGGGCGCTCCTGGGCGTGGGCCGAGGCGCTGGTCAGCTTTCGGGTGGCGGGGAGCAGAAGGGTGAGGGCCGCTACCGCGCATGTGAGGGTGGGAACGGCGGCCGGGCCCCAGGCGGTGACGAGGGTCTCCACGGGGATGGCCAGGAGGTCGCACCCGGGGAGGCGAGCGGCGAACACCGTGGCCAGGGCGGTCGCCTGGGCCGTGGCGGCGGCGGTGAGTACCACCGCCGGGGCCTGCGTGAAGCCATGGGCGGCGAGGAGGCGGGCGAGGAACAGGAGAGCGCCGAGGGCGAGGGCCGGGGCGTAGGCGGGCGGTTCGTCGAGGGCTGCGGCGGCAAGGGTGAGCAGGCCTTCCAGGGCACCCAGGTAGAGGGCGAAGGCGGCCAGCAGCAGCGGTCGCGCGGAGGCGGCGAAGTCCTGCAGGGCGCGGCTGGCCGCGAGTTTGCGGCGGGCGCGCGCGGTGAACAGGTGGGCGGTCCAGGCGGCGGGGGCGCAGGAAAGGGCGAGGGCCAGGACGGGGGCAGCGGTGAGAGGCCAGGGGCCGTCGGCGGCACCGGTGGGCAGGGCGTCGGGGCCTCCGGTGAGGGCGGCGGTGAGCAGTCCGTCGCCGAGCAGGGCGTAGCCGATCAGCCAGCAGGTCCACAGTCCGGCGCCGGGGGCGGCGGCGCGGTCGGCAACGGCCAGGGGGCCGCGGCGTACGGCCGCGCGCAGGGCCAGGGTTACGGCGAGGACGCCCACGGTGGCCGCGATCAGGCGGGTGCGGCCGTGGGTGAGGTGCAGGGCGGCCACGGTCACGGCGCACAGGGCGCCGGGGAACAGGGTGAGGAGGGCCCAGTCGGCGCGGGCCCGGAGGGGCGGGGCGGGCGTGGACGGCGGGGGCGTGTCCCCGTCGCGGGGGACACGGGCGTACATCTCCTCCGCGAGGGAGAAGACGTCCCGGTGCCGGAAGCGCGCGACGGTCCGGTCGGTGACGCCCTGCGCCTCAAGCACCGCCGCGATCTCCAGGGGATGCACGGCCCGTTCGCACAGCTCACGGTGCCGGTGCAGCAACGCCTTCACCGGGTCGGCCGCGGTGCGCCGGGGCGGGGCGGCTGTGCGGTCGGCGGCGCGGTGCGCGGTGGCCGGCGCCGCCTCGGGGACGGTCGTGGAGGTACGGCGGGAGGAGGGCTGAGGCTGGTCGGCAGCACGCACGTCGGCGGAACGGCCGCCCGGTGCCGTATCGCCGCGCCCTGTGACGGGCGCCGCGGCGTCGCCGTCCAGGCCGCTCCCCGAATCCCGGTGTCCCGCAAAAGGCGTCCTGGCGTCGCTGTCCAAGCCGGCCCCGAAACCGGGCACCCCAGCTCCGCGCTCGTCATCCGCCGCACCCGACGACGCGAGAGCACCGAACGAGCCACTGCCCGAATCCCGGTGTCCCACGACAGGCGCCGCGACACCACCGGCCAAGCCGCTCCCTGAACCGAGCGCCGTGTCGCAGGAGACGCCCTCCCCCGAACCGAGCGCCGCATCACCGCGGACATCCGCCCCCGCGCCAGACGCCGCAGCACCCCCGCACGTGTCATTCTCGGCCCCGGACACCGACCGACCGCGTGCGACCGGACCACCGCCGTACGCGCCCGAACCACCGCTGAACGCGGCCGCCCCACCGCCGACCCGGTACGCCCCGCCGTCGCGACCACCGCCCTCCTCCCCCGCCAGCAGGTCGCTCGACCGTGCGTCCCACGCGCCGGGGCTGGCCGGTGTTGCGGGGTCGAGTTCGCCCAGGTCGCTCATCGCGCTCCCTCCGTGGCCGGGACGGCGCTGGTGGTATGTACGGGGCGGCCCGTGGCCCAGCCAGGGCCGCCGCGGGACAGCGCACGCGTGACCGGGGCGGTCCAGCGGCCCGGGACGTGCACCTCGGCCGGAACGCCGAACGGCAGCGGCTCACCGGCCTCGTCGAGGACGACGCGGCGCACCGGGCAGTGCGAGACGATCTCCAGGTAGATGCCGTGGAACGCCGCGATGTTCTGCTCGACGGTGAACAGTTCGAGCGCGCGGGCGCGCGCGGCGGCCCCCAAGCGTGCACGGCGCTCGGGGTCGCGCAGCAGCGCAACGCACGCCTCGGCGAGCGCCCGCGGATTGCGCGGCGGCACGACGAGCCCGGTGCCGCCGATCACCTCCACGACCGCGCCGACGTCGGTGGACACGGTCGCCCGCCCGCAGAACATGGCCTCGACCAGGCCGATCGGGAAGCCCTCGACAACACTGGACAGCACGACCACGGCACCGGAGGCGTACGCGTCGGCGACGGACGGCACGTCCGGGCCGCCGACCTCCTCGAAGGACACCGGGTTGTCCCCGACGGTGTGCAGGCCGTCGGCCTCGTCGGGGAAGAGCTGCGCGGCGAGCGCCCGGCAGTGGCCGAGATATGCCGCACCCTCGGCCCCGGCAGGGGCACCGATGACGCGCAGCCGCGAGTTGGGCTCCTCCTTGCGAATCTCCGCGAACGCGTGCAGCAGTGAGACCAGGTCCTTGGCGGGCTCGACGCGGCCGACCCAGACGAGGGTGTCCGGGTCCCCGCACTCCGGGGACTCGCCCACTTCCGCGAAGGGCGCGGCGTCCATGCCGGGACAGACCGTGCGGAGCTTCTCGCGGTCGGCACCGCAGCGCTCCTGCCAGCGGCGGGCGTGCGTGTTCCCGGGCGTGACGAGCGCGGCCCGGCCGTAGATCTCGGCGGCGAGTCTGCCGTGGAAGGCGGCGAGCAGGGACCGCACCGCGGGCGGGGCGTCGGGCGAGGTGAGGTAGTGCGTGCGCAGGTGCACGCCGTACTCGGTCACCAGCAGGGGTACGCCGGTGAAGTGACGCGCGAGCAGGCCCGGCAGGGCGGCCGTGCCGCCGGAAGCCGCGTGGCACAGGTCGACGGCAGCGAGCCCGTCGTCCTCGTACCAGTCGAGCGAGAGGGGGCGCAGGGCGCGTTCCAGGTGCGCGGCGACGGCAAGCAGGTCAGGGACACGCGCCTCGCGCGCTGTACGGGCGGCGCCGGGCGCGCGACAGGCACGCTCCAGGGCGCGTACGGCGGTCTCGGAGCGGAGCGCTCCGGCCAGGCCCCCCTCGCCGCGGGCGAGGTCGGCGAGGCCGTACAGGGCTTTGGTGAAACGGTCCGCCTGAACGGCCGACGACTCCTCGGAGCCGCCGGGCACCTCTCCGGCGTCCCCCTCGCACAGCACGCCCACCAGGTCGCCGTAGCACTCGGCGAAGCGCCGGCGCGCACGGCGGCCGAGCACGGCACCGTCGTCCCCGGCAGTCCACAGCGGTGCCGTACGCACGCTGCTGACTTGCGGCGGCAGCGGGATCCAGCCCTCGGCCTCCTGGTGCTCGCTGCGGCTGAGCGCGTAGACGTCGAACTCGTGCTGCCCGAGCCCGCGCACGAGCCGGTCGCACCAGAGCCTGGCGTCACCGCTCACATACGGATAGCCACCCTCCGTAAGCAGTCCGATGCGCACGAGTGCACCCCCGATCTCCCGTATGGGGAGCCGCCGTTGATCCGG
The DNA here is from genome assembly GCF_014495685.1 of Streptomyces sp. TRM68367. Taxonomy (GTDB): domain Bacteria; phylum Actinomycetota; class Actinomycetes; order Streptomycetales; family Streptomycetaceae; genus Streptomyces. Next base: position 105,593 of record NZ_JACTVI010000020.1, read on the forward strand.
CGGCTCGCAGCGGGACGAACGTATGCGGACAAGGCGGTGGCGCGGCGGACGGTTGTCCATCGCGCCACCAAAAGGGGTGAACGGGCGTAACTTTCCTGTGCGGCGCGCGTTCGTCGCGCTAAGGGACCATCCGGCTGCGGATCGTCACAAAGAGCATGGACTCGCCCACGGTACGGCGGAGGTTGAGGGAGGAGACGGGGTCGAGGGCCGGCCCGCTGTCAACTCTTCGGATATGGCCAGGCGTTGGGCAGACAGTGAATCCCGTCATGGTCCAGGAACTTTGTCTGCTGTTGCATGACCGGGGCGAGGTCGCCGTCCTTGTCGCAGGTGACGTGGCCGTAACCCAGCCGGTGGCCGATCTCGTGGTTGATCAGCATCTGGCGGTAGGCGTGGATCTGGTTGCCGTACGTCTTCGCGCCCTGCGCCCACCGATAGGCATTGATCATCACGCGCTGGGTGGCCGCCGAGTCGCACGACACGTTGTCCTCGGTCGTGTCCAGGCCGGACTTGGCACACCAGACGGCGGTGGTGCCGGGGCTGGCGAGGGTGATCACGAAGTCGGGCTCGCCGGAGTAGATGCGCTCGAAGGCACGCGCGCCGTTGTGCGCCCAGCTGCGGTCGTCGTTCAGCGTCTTCTGCACGGCCTGCGCGAAGAGTTCGCCGTCGAGGCCGAGCCCCTGCTCCACGTCCACGCGGTAGGTGTACTTCTGCCCCGTGCCGGGCGCCCGGTCGATGCCGGGGATCGCGTCGAACTTTCCCGAGGCCTTGAGCGTGGCGCTGACCTCGTACTTCTGGTCCATCTTCTGGTCGTACGTCAGCATCGTGGCGCCCGGTGCGCCGGAGGGCGCCGGCCGCCCGTCCCCGCGCGTGGCGGAGTCCCGGGCGTCGAGGTCCGGGTCGGTGGCGGACTGCGACTGGAGGTCGCCGCCGTCGCGCTGGTCGGTGACCTGGCCGGCCACGGTGACGGCCAGCACGGTGGTGACGGCGGCGGCCGCGATGCCGGTGAAGGTCCGGCCCTTGGCGCCCTTGGCCTGCGCGGTCGGGCCGGTCGGCGGTGCGTCGTCGTCGGAGGTGTCGGGGCCGGCCTCGCGGCTGTGCAGGTCGGTGGCGGAGGCATACGGATCCGCCGACGCGGAGCCACGGCGCGCGAACGCGTCGTCGTCCTCGCCACGTCCAAAGTCGCCGGAGTCGAAGGCGTCGAGGTAGTCCTGCCGCGGCCCTGCCTGGGGCGCCTGTCGCTGCCGCGGTACGGGCGCCGGACCGGCCTCCGCGGGGGTCCCGTACCCGCCCCCCAACTCGCCCCAGCCGCCATCATGTTCACGCTGCTCGGGATGGCCGCCGCGCACTCGGGGGACACCGCGCGCGGGGGTGCCGTCGGCCAGCCGCGGGAACCCGTGAGCGGGGGTTCCGTCGGGCATTCGGGGCACCCCGCGCGCGGGCGTACCGTCCGGCATACGCGGTCCGCCACCCGCGGGCGGGCCGTCGGCCAGCCGCGGGAAGCCATGCGCGGGCGTGCCGTCCGGCAGCCGCGGACCTCCGTACCCCGGGGGTCCCGCTCCCCCCGCCGGCGGCATCGGCCGCGGTCCCCGCGCCGGCCAGGCACCGGGCCCACCAGGGCCGCTCGCGCCAGGCCCGCCGGGCCCACCCGGACCGGGCCCGGCCGGGCCACGCGCACCAGGCACCGCGCCCGGCCCCGGCCGGCCTCCCTGACCGGCCCCCGGCCCAGCGTTCTGACCCTGCCCTTGCCCTTGTCCCGGTCGAAGACCGTCCCGCCTCGCAGTGGTGTCCACGGCGTCGCCCTTGGGGGCGGGGCCGCGTCGGCTGTGGCGTCCCATGTCGCGCCTCAGCCTCCCACGTTCTCGTCTATGGACCCACCGCCCGCGGCCTCACCCGCACCGGCGCCTGCACGGTAACCGTAGGACACGGACGCGCCCGCGCCGGTGTCCGACTCCTCGGCGTCCGCGAGGAGTTCACGAAAGACCATGGCCACCGTCTCGGGGTACTCCATCATCGCCACGTGCCCCGCCTCCGGCAGGGTGACCAGCCGGGAGTCGCGGAAGGCGCGGGCCGCACGCTGGGCAATGCGGAAGCCGACGACCTGGTCACGGCCGCCGTAGATCAGGAGGGTCGGCGCGAGGACCCGTTCGGCCTGGCGCCAGAGCCCGTGCTGGCCGCCCAGCGTGTAGGCGTTGACGATCCCGCGCGCGGAACGCGCCATCGCGTCCCAGAAGTACGGCAGCCGCAGCCGCCGCTCCATCTCCTCCACTGCGTTGCGGAACGCCTCCGGGCTCACCCGCCCCGGATCGCCGTAGCACAGCGCCAGCACGCCGCGGACCCGTTGCTCGGCCGTCCATTCCCTGGTGAGCCGGGTGAACAGCGGCGCCACGCCGGGCACCGCGAGCAGGGCCGTCGGCATGGCCGTGCGCTGCACGAGGATCTCCGGCAGCGCGGGCGAGACCAGCGTGAGCGTCCGGACGAGGTCGGGCCGCAGCGCGGCGATGCGGGTGGTGACCGCGCCGCCGAGTGAGTTCCCGAGGAGGTGGACGGGACCGCGGCCGGCCCCGTCGAGATAGCGGATCACGGCGCGCGCGTGCCCGGTGACCGAGTAGTCGCCGTCGTCCGGGGGCGGGGAGTCGCCGAAGCCCGGCAGGTCGACGGCCTCGGAGGCCACGACGTCGTCCAGCAGCGGCATCAGCGTCGACCAGTTCTGCGAGGAACCGCCGAGTCCGTGGACGTACAGCGCGGGCGGCAGCCCCTCGCGCGCGGGCTGCCTCGAACGCACCGTCAGCGTGATCCCGGGCAGCCCCACCGACCTGAGCCGCTCGCCTTCCGAAACCCTGACGGGCATCGCCTTCGGGAGCACATGGGAGGCCTGCGCGGACGGCAGCTCGGTCGAAGACATGCGGCAATGTTACGAGACGATCACGCGGTGGTTCATGTGTTCGGCGTCATAGGTTTCGGTCAATGGCACGACAGCGACGAGCAGGGCCGGATCACATAGCGCCCAGATCGCGCGTCTCATAGGCTCATACAGAGGGCACCCGCGTGTGACCCCTGCTTTCCTCAGGGACGTTCGTAGGAAGGGAGCCCATCATGGCCGTAGACCCCACCGATCCCGAGACCTTCGAGGACGAGGACGCTCAGGAGGCACAGGAGATCGCCGTCGAGGCTCCCGAGGTCGACGCGGCCGAGCAGCACGCGGACCTCGCGCAGCAGCGCGACGACCGGCTGACCGGCGAGGACCAGGACCGCGCCAACGAGGCCGACCTGGCGGAACAGGCCCGGGTGATCTCCCTCGACGAAGACGACTACCGGTGACGCATACCGACGGTGTGCAACAGAAAGCGTTGCTGAGCAGGAAAGAGGACAAATCTTGCCCGCTCCGACCTGGTTTGAAACTTTCTGTCCGGCTTTCGCCGCTGTCCGGTCCATGAAATTCTGCGCTCGCACCGCGCACAGCACGGTTACCGAAAAGTACGATGGCCGCGCGGCGCACACCGCAAGTGGACGACTTTGGGAGGCGGCGTGACAGCCATCGAGCAGACAGAGGCGGTACGCCCGCGGGGCACGCGCCTGCCGCGTCGTGCCCGACGGAACCAGCTGCTGGGCGCCGCCCAGGAGGTCTTCGTGGCGCAGGGCTACCACGCGGCCGCGATGGACGACATCGCCGAGCGCGCCGGCGTGAGCAAGCCGGTGCTCTACCAGCACTTCCCGGGCAAGCTCGACCTCTATCTCGCGCTGCTGGACCAGCACTGCGAGTCGCTGATCCAGGCCGTACGGAACGCGCTCGCGTCGACGACCGACAACAAGCAGCGCGTGCGGGCGACAATGGACGCCTACTTCGCGTACGTCGAGGACGACGGCGGCGCCTTCCGCCTGGTCTTCGAGTCCGACCTGACGAACGAGCCCGCCGTGCGCGAGCGCGTCGACAAGGTCACCAACGAGTGCGCGGAGGCCATCTGCGACGTCATCGCCGAGGACACGGGCCTGTCGCGCGCGGAGTCGATGCTGCTGGCCTCCGGTCTCGGCGGCCTCGCGCAGGTGGTGGCCCGTTCCTGGCTGCACAGCGACCGCAGCGTGCCGCGCGACCAGGCGGTGCAGTTGCTGACCTCGCTGGCGTGGCGGGGCATCGCGGGCTTCCCGCTGCACGGGAGCGAGCAGCAGCACCACTGACGGCGGCGCCGGCGGGGCTCTTGTTCCCAGCGATTGTTCGCTGTTGGCGTTCCCGGCGGGAGCGTGTACGTCCCCGCACCGGGCTAATGTGTGCTGGGTACGGCGCGGAAGGTCGCGCACTTCACTGACCGTCGGAGGGACATAGCCGTGGAGGTCAAGATCGGCGTGCAGCACGCGCCGCGCGAGATCGTTCTGGAGAGCGGTCAGAGCGCCGAGGAGGTCGAGCGCGTGGTGGCCGAGGCGCTGGCCGGAAAGTCGCAGCTGCTGAGCCTCGTGGACGAGCACGGCCGCAAGGTCCTGGTCCCGGCCGACCGCCTCGCGTACGTGGAGATCGGCGAGCCGGCCCCGCGCAAGGTGGGCTTCGGCGCGCTGTAAGCGCACGCCCAAGGCGCGGACAGCGGCGTGCAGTCACACGCCGCGGACGCCAGAAGCAGTCACAGGAAGGGCCCGGCGGCCAGCATCGCCGGGCCCTTTCCGCTGCCCGCGGCACCCGTCGGCCGCCGGTGGCCGGGCTCTGCCACCGCTCCTCCACGGACGGCTCACAGTCGCGCACAGAGAATGATTGGATTCCGCAGGTCAGGGGTAAGACGGGCTACGACCGTTCCGGGCAGGCCGGCCGTGTGGGAGGGACCCGACATGATCTTGGAAGCACTCAGCTCCGCGGTACTCGGCCTCGTTCTGGCGTGGGTGGCGACCCAGCGTCTGGGGCACCGCCTCCCGGCCCGTCCCCTGGTCCTGTCGACCGGCGTCGCGGGAGCCCTGCTGGGCGCCTTCCTCATGCACGGCGCCCTGGACGCGAGCACCCTGCTGGTCCTGCTCGGCGCGGCGGCCGTCTCCGTGGCGTCCGTCTCGCTGCTGCTGCGCCCCGCGGGAAGACTCCGCCGGCGATCGGCGACGGCCTGAGCCGCCGCCGTCGGCGGCGCCCCGGACAGCACTCCTAGACCCAATGCCGTGTAGTTAGGGCTTGCCGGGAAACAAGCCGTGGCTTCGGGCCTTGGTCCTCGTTGTTGTGGTATGGGGAGACCGGAGG
>NZ_JACTVI010000200.1 GCF_014495685.1 Streptomyces sp. TRM68367
GGGGTCCGCGCGGGCGGTGCGGGCCGCGCGGGCGGCGCGGGCCTCGCGGGCGCGATCGTCGCCGGGGTACTCACGGCGGCGGGCGGCTACGTGATCGGAACCCTGCGGGCACGACGAGGCGGGGCGACGTTCACGGTGGCTCCGGTCGAGGGGGTGGCGGTCACGGGGGCTTCGGTCGAGGGGACGGCGGTCGCAGGGGTTCCGGCCGAAAGGACGGCGGTCGCAGGGGTTCCGGCCGAGGGGGTGGCGGTCGCAGGGGCCCCGGCCGAAGGAACGGCGATCGGAGTGGCACCGGGCGGGAAAGCGGCGACCGAGAGCGCAGCGGTCGCGGCGGCTCCGGTCCAGGGAACGGCGGTCGGAGAAGCGCGGGGCGCGAACGCGGCGGTCGAGGGGGCTGCCGATGGCTGACGTGACTGACGTGCGCGTGCCGATTCTCATGTATCACGCGGTCGCGGACGATCCGAACGACGCCACCCGTGCCCTGTCGGTCACGCCGGAGGCGTTCGCGTGGCAGATGGCCGTGATCGCCGACCGGGGTCTGACCCCGGTCAGCACGGCCGACCTCGCGGCGAGCTGGCGCTCCGGGCGCCCGCTGCCGGACCGGCCGGTGCTCGTCACCTTCGACGACGGCTACGAGGGCGTGCACCGGCACGCCCTGCCCGTGCTCGCCAAGCACGGCTTCGCGGCCACCCTGTTCGTCTCGACCGGATGGATCCGGGGCCCGTACGACACCGGGGGCGCCCTGGACACCATGCTGGACTGGGACCAGATGCGCGAACTGGCCGCCGGGGGCGTCGAGATCGGCGGGCACAGCCACAGCCACCCGCAGCTCGACCAGCTCCCCGACGACGCCCTGCGCGGCGAGCTGGTGCGCTGCTGGGAGATCGTCGCCGGTGAACTGGGCACCGTACCGGCCTCGTTCGCCTACCCGTACGGCTACTCCAGCCGCCGGGTGCGGCAGGCGGTGCGCACGGCGGGGTACGCCCAGGCGCTCGCCGTCGGCAACGGCCTCGCGCGTCGCCGGCAGGGGCCGTACGCCCTGCGACGGGTCACCGTGCGCCGCAGCACGGGCGCGGCGGAGTTCGAGCGGTTGATCGAGGGCCGGGCCATCGCTCGGACGTTCGCCGCGGACCGGGCCCTGACCAAGGGGTATGCCGTGGTGCGCAGGGCCCGGCAGGTCCGGCGGACGGCCGTGCGGGCGGGCTGACGGAGGCGGTGCCTCGCGCGCCCCCTGGAAACGGGGTGCACGCGAGGCCCGCGTGCCGGATCATGGCGGCATGTCTGCGAACCCGCACGAGGCGCTGCCGATTCGGCTCAACGTCGACGACTCCGACTCCCCGGCCGATGTCGTCGACGCGCTGTTCCTCGGCCCCTTCGCGACGGGCGAGCAACCGTACTCGCACGCGGCGAACATCGACCGTGTACGGTCCGGGGCGACGCTGCTGCCGCCCGGCGCACACGTGCTGCGCGTCGCCCGCGACGACGACCGCAACGCGACGCTCGCCGAGGGCGACGGCTGGACCCTGCTGATCTCCCGCTGGAACCGCGGCGCCGACGTCACGGTGACCGCGACCAGCGCCGAACTCGCCGCGAAGGTCCTGGACCAGGCCACGGACGGCGCGGAGGACGAGCCGGAGCCGCAGCCGGAGAACGTGACGATGGGCTTCTGGTACGTGTCCCCGCGGCGCGGCCCGCACCGCACGACCCGGCAGATCTCGGCGGGCACGTGGGACGAGGTCCGGGCCAACTACACCGCGCCGGTGGCGGACGCGATGGACCGCCTGATGAAGACGACGCCGGAGAACATCGCGGGCCGCCTGCTCCTGCTGCACGGCCCGCCCGGCACCGGCAAGACCTCGGCGCTGCGCACACTGGCCCGCTCGTGGCGGGACTGGTGCCAGGTGGACTGCGTCCTGGACCCCGAGCGGCTCTTCTCCGACGTCGGCTACCTGATGGACATCGCGATCGGCGAGGAGGACGCGGCGGGCAAAGGCCGCTGGCGGCTGCTGCTCCTGGAGGACTGCGACGAGCTGATCCGCGGCGAGGCCAAGCACACGGCGGGCCAGGCCCTGTCGCGCCTGCTCAACCTCACCGACGGCCTGCTCGGCCAGGGCCGCAACGTCCTGGTCGGCGTCACGACCAACGAGGACCTGGAGCGCCTGCACCCGGCCGTCGTCCGCCCCGGCCGCTGCCTGGCCCGCATCGAGGTGGGCCCGCTGACCCGCCGGGAGGCCGTGGACTGGCTCGGCACCGACGAGGGCGTCGGCCGCGACGGGGCGTCGCTCGCCGAGCTGTACGCGCTGCGCCGGGGCACGTCACCGACGTCGCTGCCGGAGCCGCGGGGGGACGCCGACGCCGGGCTCTACCTCTAGCTCCAGGTGCCTTCATGGACGTATGACCCTGTACCAGGTGCTTTCATGGACGTATGACCCTGTACGTCGGGACGTCGGGGTGGCAGTACCGGGACTGGCGTGACGTGCTGTATCCGGCGGGGCTGCCGATGCGGCTGTGGCTGGAGGAGTACGCGGCCCGGTTCGCCACCGTGGAGATCAACAACGCGTTCTACCGGCTGCCGTCCCGGGAGAACTTCGCGGCCTGGCGGGAGCGGGTGCCTGCGGACTTCGTGGTCGCGGTCAAGGCGAGCCGCTTCCTGACCCACATCAAGCGGTTGCGGGATCCCGAGGAGCCGGTGCACCGCCTGATGAGCCACGCCGAGGGCCTGGCCGACCGCCTCGGCCCGGTCCTCCTCCAGCTCCCACCGACCCTGCGCGCGGACGCGGAGCTGCTGGACGCCTGCCTCGCCTGCTTCCCGGCGTCCACCCGGGTCGCCGTCGAACCCCGCCACGACTCCTGGTGGACACCCGAGATCCGCGAGGTCCTGTCATCACGCGGCGCCGCCCTGTGCTGGGCCGACATCCGAGCCCACCCGACGACTCCGCTGTGGCGCACCACCGGCTGGGGCTACGTCCGCTTCCACGAGGGCCGCGCCGGGCGGTGGCCGCACTACGGCCGCCAGTCCCTGGACACCTGGGCCCACCGCATCGCGGACACCTGGTCCCGCGGCGAGGACGTGTACGCGTACTTCAACAACGACCCGAACGCGGCGGCCGTGGGCGATGCGGTGACGTTCGCGAGAGTGGCGAGTTCAGCGGGGCTGACAGTGACTCGGACACCGGAACGTCTGTCGCAGACCGGCTGAATCTGTCCCACCCCCTACCCCCCGTAAGCCGCCCGCAGCGCCTCCCGAACCGCAGCCAACGCCGCATCCTCCCCCAGCCCAAGCCTCCGCACCCGCTCGGCATAAGCCTGCGCAGCCGACGCCGCCTCCCTCTCCGCCGCCGACCCCGCCGCCGCGACGAACGTCCCGTGCCGCCCCCGCGTCTCGATCACCCCGTCGGCCTCCAGCGCCCGATACGCCTTGGCGACCGTGTTCGCGGCCAGGCCCAGCGACTCGGCCAACCCCCGCACGGTCGGCAGCCGGTACCCCACCGGCAGCACCCCCGCCCGCGCCTGCTCGGAGATCTGCGCCCGCACCTGCTCGTACGGCGGCGCACTGTCGTCGATGTGGATCTTCAAGGTCACACGGCGATTGTCCCGTACCACCGGAAAATGAGAGGCACCCCGGGCACGACCCTGCGTAGCGTGCGCGTACATGACCGTTATCGTGCGTGACCTGCGCCCCGACGTACGCGCCGACGCCGAGGGCTTCTCCCGCGTCCGCCGCCATGCCCTGCCGTTCATACTGTCCACCCCGGAATCGGTGCTCCACCACCTCACTCACTCCCACCCGGACGCCCGCTTCGGGCAGCTGATCGCCGAGGAGGACGGCGAGGTGATCGGCACGGCACAGGTCGGCGTCGCCCATGACAGCCCGGAGCCCGGCCAGGGCTTCGCGAACATCTACACACGTCCGGACCGCACCCGGCGCGGCGCGGGCTCGCTGCTGCTGCGCACCGCGGAGGACCGCCTGGCCGCGCTGGACGTCCGGAAGGTCTTCGCCTGGGTCCTCGACGAGCCGCACAACCGCGCCTTCGCCGAGCGGCACGGCTACAAGAGCAGCCGCTCCGCCTGCTTCCTGCGCCTGGACCTGGCGAACCGCCCCCTGCCACCCCGCCAGGACCCGCCGCCCGGCGTCGAACTGCGCACGGCCGCCGACTTCGCGGACGACCCGCGCCCCATGTTCGGGCTGGACGCGGAGGCGACGTCGGACGAACCGAGCGACATCGAAGCCGAGTTCCACGACTACGAGGCCTGGCTGGAAGAAACCTGGCAGCACCCGCTCCTCGACCTCGGCCTGACCTCGGTCGCGGTCGTCGACGGCCGTCCCGCCGCCTTCAGCGTGGCCCACACCGACGGCACCTGCTACGGCACCGCCATGACCGGCACCGCCCGCGCCTACCGCGGCCGGGGCCTGGCCAAGCTCGCCAAGAACGACTCGCTGCACCGCGCCCGCGCCGCCGGATACACGGAGGCGTTCACCGGCAACGACACCGGCAACGAGCCCATGATCGCGATCAACAAGTGGTTCGGGTACGAGGTGTGCGCGACGGAGGTGCGGTATGTCCGCGAACTCGGCTGACGCGGCAGCCCTCGTGGAGGTCGTCCTGGTCAAGTCGGGCCGTACGAAGATCCGTTACCCGGCCGAGCTGCTCGCCGACGACGGCACCCGCATCGCCGTGCGCGCCCCCTGGGCCGGCGCCGGCGTCCGCGACTTCGGCTTCGTCCGCTTCGAGGCCGGGGACGTGTTCACGGAGTACTACTGGCGCGACCGGTGGTATGCCGTGAAGGAGGTCAGGTCCGCCACGGGCGCCCTCAAGGGCTGGTACTGCGACATCACCCGCCCGACCCGGCGCTCGGACGCCGACCTGGTCGTCGAGGATCTCGACCTGGACCTGTGGCGCTCCGCCGACGGCACGGACGTACGGCGCCTGGACGAGGACGAGTTCGCCGACAGCGGTCTGGCGCGGACGGATCCCGAGGCCGCGGCCCGTGCGCTCGCCGCCCTGGTGTGAACGATCACGTAATTCCCCGGGCCCGGCGTCACGTAATTCCCCAGGTCCTGACCTCGTCCATGTCTACTTGATCGAGGGCTT
>NZ_JACTVI010000201.1 GCF_014495685.1 Streptomyces sp. TRM68367
AACACCGGTCTTGCTCGGTGACCAATCGATCAATCACCCGGGAAGGTACGTCCTCCCCGAGCTGATCCACAGGTCTTGAGCATTGCTCGACGCCACCGGGCCGCCGAGTACAAGAAGTTCCTGATCAAGATAGACAAAGCCGTGCCCGCGGAACTCGACGTGCATCTGGTCTGTGACAACTACGCCACCCACAAGACCCCCGAGATCCGGAAGTGGCTGGCCAGGCACCCCCGCTTCCATGTCCACTTCACCCCCACCGGCTCCTCCTGGATGAACCAGGTCGAGCGCTGGTTCGGGCTGCTGACGGACAAACTCATCCGCCGCGGCGTCCACACCTCCGTCCAGGCCCTGGAACGCGACATCCGCGCCTGGATCCAGACCTGGAACGACAACCCCAGACCCTTCACCTGGACCAAGACCGCCGACGAAATTCTCAACTCACTCGCCGACTACCTCGAAAAGATCAACCCGACGGCCAAGAAAACATGACACGAACTTAATGCCGACACTTGCGGTGCAGGACACTAAGGCTGGGGCCGTACCAGCTCCACCAGCCAGGACAGCTCCCAGACGCCGCGGACGGCCACGCTGACGCTGCAGTCCGACAGCACCTGCTCCGGCGTCTACGACTCGGCCTTCGTCGCGGGAAACATGGTCTGCGCGGGCACCCCAGTACAACTCCGTGCGCGGCCACAGCGACCTCACCGGTGACGGCAAAGCCGACCTGCTCGCCCGCCTGTCCAGCACCGGCGACCTGTACCTGTACAAGGGCACCGGCAAGGCCGGCTCCCAACTACGTGACGTGGTAGCCCGGTTGGCGCAGGCCGGGCACTGGCGGCCGGGCGATCCGGAGATCTAAATCGTGCACAGAGGTCGCCCCCGCCAGAACCGCGCACGCGGTCAGCGCGAGCACGGCAACCAGAGCGTGCCGCGCCTCAAACGCCACCGGGCCGTGGCCACGAGGTACGACAAGCTCGCCGTTCGCTGCGAGGCGACCGTGCTGGTCGCAGTCCTCAACGAGTGGCTGTGACCAGCACGGACCCGATGTGTCCTAACTGTCGATGTCGAGCGCTGTCCCGTACAGCCGGTCCACCTTCAACCGGATGACCACCCGGCGCTCGGCAACCAGCTGCTCCAGGAACGCATCTTCGTCCTCGGGCTTCGCGGCCTTCGGGATCATCCCGAGCAGTTCCCGTCCCACCGCGTCACCAGGAAACCGTCGTGATCTCGGAGACCTCGGCCTCGCCTTCAGCGACCTCGAGTTCGCCGACTTCTCGATCGGATGAGCCTGTCCTGCGATCGGACGCGTCAGGGCGTTCAGCGCCGCGAGGGCCTGGCGCGTACGGCCAGCATCGCTTCGTACCTGTTGGCCTCCTGCCGCTCGCGCCAGTCCCACTCAACATGGTCGGCCGGGCCTTGGCGGCGGGACGCAGGCGGCTGGGGCGGGCGCAGCCTGGCCGTCTCCGCCACGCGCAGCAGGAGAGCACGGTTGCCTGGCGTGGCGAGCAGTTCTTGGTCCTCGCCGGATACGAGCCGGGCGAAGCAGGCCGCGGCCCGCAGGAAGACACCCGCCCAGGGCGGCACGGGGTAGGCGGCGCAGCCGTCGGTGTAACGAGCGCGGTCGTGCAGGGCGAGCGTGGCCGCAGCATCGTCGTAGTCGCGAGGGCGCGCGGTAGCAAGTTGCTGGAGGGACGCGCCGGTGATCAGTGCGGCGGCAACGGTCGCGGCCAGGCGAGGGTGTGCAGTCACCCCATGGAGGCGATGGGCGACTTGCTGGGCAGCGTACGGGGTGAGGGGCGTGGGCGGCGGGCGGTGCCGCCAGATGATCGGCGGCGGCCTGCACGGGGCGGCGCAGGGGGTGGGGCTGTCACAGGCAAGGTGAGCCATCGGCTGCCCGTCCGGGCCGGTTGGTCTGTAGGCAGGGGTTCGGCGGCGGTCGCGCCGTAGTAGTGGCGGCGGGCGGTCTGAAGGTCGGTGGTGATGGTGTGGTCGGCCGCTTGCAGGGCCTGGTGCAGGGCGGCGGGCAGGTGGGGGCGGTGGCAGACCAAGGTCAGGTGGATACCGGTGAGCGTGCGCAGTTGCAGGAGGCGCATCGCGCGGCGGGCGGTGAGGCGGTGGGCGCGCAGGAGGGTCAGCCGGGTGAGGGTCTGTCAAACGAGCGGGTCTGGCCCGTAGTCGGTGGTGGCACCGAGTAGCCGTCCGCAATCATGATCTTGTGATGGATGCCAACTCCCTTATCGTGACGGTGTTTTCCGGGCTGTCGGCGCTGGTCGTCGAGGACGTGGTGGACGGTGGTGACGCGATGGTGGTCACGGCCTGCACTCGGGATGCGCCGGTGCCGTGTCCGGTGTGCCGGAGGCCGAGGGCGAAGGTGCACGGGTATCACCGCCGGACGGTGACGGACGTGCCGGTCGACGGCCGCCAGGTCGTCGTCCACCTGCGCGTTCGGCGGCTGGTCTGTCCGGTCCTGGGCTGCCGGCAACAGACCTTCCGCGAGCAGATACCCGGACTGCCGGAGCGCCATCAGCGCCGCACGGTGCGGCTTGCCTGGCAGATATCCCAGGTGGTGCGGGAGTTATGCGGCCGGGCAGCCGCACGCCTCGCCGGCCTGCTGGCCGTGCCAGCCCCGTTGACCGTAAAGACCCTCAACGCATGCTGCAGGGTCGCCTTGAGTACGGCAAGGCCGGCTTCGACACCGGGCACGGTGCGCATCAGCCCCTGCAGGACGTCAGGGACAATGGTGGTGCTAGTTGTCATGGATATGGCAGGTATGGTCTGCGGTCTCGGTCAGCGCTCCGGTGATCAGCAGCGGGGTCACCGCACGCCGGTCCGTCTCACGCACTGTTGCCTGACCGGCGGCATCTGCAGCAGTAGGCGCAGCGAAGCTGGTCAGCGTCTCGTCGGTGAGCAGTCGGCCGAACGTGTCGGTGCGCAGCCCGCTCGCCGCCGCCAGCTCCGGCACGACGCACCGCCCCGTCGGCAAGGGCGACCGCATCCGGCCGGACCTCGGTCACCACGCCGGCCTCGAGCACGATGACACCGTGCCAGGTCAGCCACTTGGCGATGTCGCGCCGCCCCGGCGCACTCAGCGTGGGCGCCAGGGCCCGGCCACACACCAGCGTGACCGCGCGTCCTTGCTCGGCCAGTTCGGCGGCTGTCTCGATGCCGGTCAACCCGCCGCCGACCACGGTGACCGGAGCGTCGAGGGCCAGCTCCTCCAGCCTGGCGCGCAGCCGCTGCGCGGACTCGAACTCGGCGATGGGCCAAGCGAATTCAACTGCGCCGGGCACCTCTGACAGTGTCGCTGCGGTGCTGCCGGCCGCGTAGATGACATAGTCGTAGTCCAGGGTGCGGCCGGACGCCAGCTGCACGGTGCGGGCGGTGTTGTCGATGCGCGTGGCGCTGTCGACGACCAGCTGGATGCCCTGGCCGAGCAGTGTGCCGTAGTCAATTGTGGCGTCGCCGGTGCGGGTCACGAACTGGTGCAGCCGGATGCGTTCGACGAACTTCGGGCGGGGATGGGCCAGAGTGATGTCGACGTCGGCGCGCATCCGCAGACGGTTGGTCGCGAGCGTTCCGGCGTAACCACCGCCGATGACCACGACCCTGCTGCGGCTGCTGTGTTCAGTCATGCCTTCAAGGTTGGGTCATGCACTCAGGACACCGCGGAACGCCGAGACTCGGCACGACGTAACATGACGCACGTCACTCCACTTGAGAGCGACGTCCATGGTCCTCGGGGAGCCTGCTGTTCTTCTGCCGCGAGGGCCTCGGTGGTGCCGGGCGCAGAAGGTGGAGCAGCGGGCCTGCCATGGCCGTGGTGATCAGTGCCATGAGCGCCATGGCCGTGAAGAGTTCGGGGCCGATGAGCCCCAGTTCGCGTCCGATGCCCAGGATCACGAGCTCGGTCAGCCCTCGGGTGTTCATCAGGGCGCCGAAGGCTCCGGCCTCTTTCCAGCCCATTCCCCAGAGGCGGGCCGGGAGTGCGGCGCCGGTGAACTTGCCGATGACAGCGACCGTTACGACCAGCAGGAGGGTCAAGTATCCCGTTGTGCTCAGGCTGTTGATGTCCACGGACAGGCCGGTGACCACGAAGTAGGCGGGCAGGAGAAGGCTTGTCACCTTCTCCAGGGGGGAGGTCACGCTTTCCTGCCGGGCGCGCTGTCCGTTGCGGGGCATGGCCAGGCCGAAGGCGAAGGCTCCGAAGATGGCGTGGATGCCGATCTGGTTGCGACGGATGCCAGGAGCACTCCCGTGCTGATCAGTGCCGGCAGCACCGGGCCTGAGACGCGGCCTGCGTAAGTGGCCAGCAGGGGGCGGGTGATGAAGGCCATGACGGCTCCGAAGGCCCGGGTCAGCGCGACGACCGTGACGAACTCCGGGGTGCCGCCCGTGCCCGCCATCGCCACGAGCAGGACCAGCACGCACCAGGCGGTGACGTCGCCGATCGCGGCGCAGGCCATGGCGAGGTTGCCGACTCTGGTTCCCGAGAGTCCGCGGTCCTTGATGATGCGCGCCAGTACGGGGAACGCGGTGATGGAGAATGCCGTGGCCACGTACAGGACGAAGGCGGTGCGTCCGGTCCGCTGGGGTCCGAAGGGGCCGTGCAGCGTCATGGCGGCCGCGGCGCCCAAGGCGAACGGCATCACCATGGCGGCTGCGGCCGTGGAGGTCAGCGTCGGCCCCGTCCGCGCAGGCGCCGCAGGTCCATGTCCCATCCGGCCAGGAACATGAAGAGGACCAGGCCGATCTGGGCGACGGTGGCCAGCACCGGTCGTGCCTGCGGGGGGAAGATCAGGTCGGGCAAGTGGCCCGGCAGCAGTCCGAGAAGGCTGGGGCCGAGCATGATTCCTGCGGTGAGCTCCGCGATCACCGGGGGCTGGTGCAGCCGGCGGGCCAGGCGCACCAGCGCGGCACCGGCGACCAGGACGATCGCGATGTCGGCCAGGACTATCGCGTCGAGGGGGAGGGCGGAGGGGCCTGCCATGGCTCCTCCATGAGGTGGGCAGGGCAACTGGTCGCCGTGGTCAGGGGTCGGGGGGGGGGGGGGGGGCGGGGGGGGGGGGC
>NZ_JACTVI010000202.1 GCF_014495685.1 Streptomyces sp. TRM68367
CCCAGCTTCACCAGACCGCTGCGACGGCCCGGCGGTGTCGGCCTTTCACCTCCACTCGATTACGCGGTACTTCGTGGCGCACTCCTGTCTCACTCAATCCAGTCGTTTTCTCAACGGAGCGAGTCGTTCGGGCTTCTGTCTCAGCGAACCTAGTCGCGCGGCTGAGGGCGCTGGGGGTGCTGGTGGCTGTACCGGCTGGGGTGGATCAGGCAGGGCCATGCGTCGAGTTGTCGTACGTGGACGCGGTACACGGGCGTCGTCGGCGTCCGCTGCAGGACTGTGTGACGAGACGGTTCGAGGATGTCGATCCGGTACGCACGTTCCGGTGGTCGCGCGGTGAGCGTCACTTCCCGGGCTGGTACTGGTCGGCGACGACCGGGCGGTACGTCGGCTTTGAATCGTGGCTGGAGCGGGACCGACTGCTGCTGATGGACTTCGATCCGGACGTGGTGGGGATCGGCTCGCAGCCGTTCTGGCTGCACTGGCATGACGGTGAGCGGGAGCGTCGGCACGCCCCGGACTACTTCATCCGCCGCGCGGACTGCTCCGCCGTGGTCGTCGATGTCCGTGCGAACGAGCGGATCGAGCCGAAGGACGCCAAAGCGTTCGAGGTGACACGCCTGGTCTGTGCCCAGGCCGGGTGGAGGTTCGACCGGCTGGGGATACCGGACGCGGTGCTGCTGGCGAATATTCGGTGGCTGTCGCGCTACCGGCACCCACGCTGTCTGCACGACTCGGCCGCGGCCCGGCTCCGGGAGGTCTTCTCAATCCGGGGCCGCTGATGGTGGGGCGGATGCGGCAGGGGATCGGCTGTCGACGCTGCCGGTGTTGTTCCACCTCCTCTGGCTTCAGGAGCTGATCGCCGCGGACACGTCGGTCGAGTTGCTGGGACCTCGCACGATCGTGCACTTGGCCAGTGGAGTTGACTGGTGACCGGCAAGAGGCGGGTGCCGCCGACCTCCCGGATCGCGGAGTTCCCCGAGGCTGCCGCTGATCAGGCCCGCTGGTGGGAGAGGCACATCCTGGAGGTCCTGCACGGTCTGCCGCCGGATGCTCCGGAAGGGACCAAGCCGCGGCCGGAGTTCGACCCGAAACGGCACTCGCTGGCCCAGCGCGAGCGGGCCAAGGCTGCCGAGCTGACGGCGGCCGGGCATCAGGTGTCGGCCAGCGGCATCAAGCAACGGCGCCAGCGTTACCAGCGGGATGGGCTGGTCGGGCTGGCGGACGGCCGGTCGGCCAAACAGATGCAGGCCTTCGGCCAGGTCGACCCGGTTGTGGTGGAGGCGATGCGACAGGCGATCGCCGAGACCGCCGACGCGTCGTCGAGGAGCATCGGCTTCACTCTCTGGCGGACCCAACAGATTCTGTCCGACCGGAAGGAGACCGCCGAGGTTGAGTTGCCGTCTCAGGCCACGCTCTACCGGCTGTTCGAGAAACTCGCCGTCGGCACCCACGCCACCGGGTCGGCCCGCACCCGCCGCTCGGTCGGGGCACGTCCGTCCGGGCCGTTCGGCGAAGTACCGGCCAGTGCGCCCGGTGAGCTGATGCAGATCGATTCCACGCCGATGGACGTGCTGGTGCGGCTGGATGACAGCGTCGCCGAGAAGGTCGAGCTGACGGCCATGGTCGACATTGCCACCAGGTCGATCACTGCGGCGGTGCTGCGACCCTCCACGAAGGCCGCGGATGCCTCCGCCTTGCTGGCTCGCAGTGTTACCCCGGAGACGATCGTCTGCGACCACGGAAGCGTGTTCATTTCGCACGCGTTCAGGTCGTCCTGCCGTTACCTGGGCATCAATCTGCAGCCGGCGACAAGGCGACGCCGACCGACAAGGGCACGATCGAGAAGACCCTGGCTCCGTGGCCACGTTGTTCGCTCAGTTCGTCGCGGGATACACCGGCTCGACGACGGACCGCCGGGGCCGCGGTCTGGAGGACGGGCCGCTGTGGTCGCTGCCCGAACTTCAGAACCTTCTCGACGAGTGGATCATTGCCATCTGGCAAACGAGGCCCCACGACGCCCTGCGCGACCCGGACGCACCGGGGCGGGTGTTCTCGCCGAGCGAGAAGTACGCGACGCTGCTAATCCTGCGGCTACGTGCCAGTGCCGCTCGGCGGGGAGGACTACGTCGAGTTGCTGCCCGAGCGCTGGCAGGCGATCAACGCCTACGGGATCCGCATCAAGCGCACCTACGACAGCCCGGAGTTGAACCCGTTTGGCCGCCAGAGCTCGGGGGTGAGGGCGAAGAAGGGTCTGTGGGAGGTCCACTACCATCATCGAGGCCGTGGTGGGTGTCTGTACCGACGCCCGCACGGGTCTCGTGGTCGTTGACGAGATCCACAACATCTCGCAGAGACCCAGGCCGGCGCCGAGGTCTCCGACACCTTGAAGTACTTCTCCGCCCGTTATCTTGAGCCGGCATGCTTCGCGGCCTGCTGACCTCATGCGATGCGTGGTGGACAGTGTCCTTGACGCTGTCGTCAGCCGAGTCCGCCGACAGCGGAATATTCCTTCCGCGGCGTGTCGGCGACGTCTCAGGATGTGATGGTCGTGCGCGTGGAGACGATCACGGGATTATGGTGCTGGGATGCTGCTGGCACTCTTCGACCTGGACGACACACTCATAGATCATCGCGCCGCATTCCGGGTATGGGCGGAGGAGTTCGCTGCTGAGCACAGTCTCGGCAGCGAGGGCGTCAGCTGGTTGCTGACCGTCAAAGCGGACTACTCGGGGCCCAAGGACCGCCTGTTCTTCTCGGTCCGTGATGAATTCAATCTTGCTGAGTCGGCTGACCAGCTGTGGAGGCAGTACCGCCGCCGGATCCCAGAACTTGCCACGTGCCGTTCCGAAGACCTGGAGGCGTTGGAACAACTCCGTGGCGCCGGTTGGCGGATCGGCATCGTCACCAACGGGATGGCCGACAATCAGTTGGCCAAGATCAATCGGACAGGCCTGGCCAAGCTCGTCAACGCGTGGTGTGTCTCGGACGAGGTCGGCATCCGCAAGCCCGATCCGAGGATCTTTCACCTCGCCGCGCAACGATGCGGGGGGCCTGTGGACCACACCAGCTGGATGATCGGCGACAGCCTCACTCTCGATATCGCCGGTGGCCGGGCCGCCGGACTCCGCACCGTTTGGATCAACCCGTCGCAGTGCGACGTACTTTCTGATCAGCACGGTCCGGACTTCGCTGTTGCTTCCGTAGCCGAAGCGGTTCAGCGCCTCATCGACGGGTGACGCGGCGGCCGGGCGGCACAAAATGCTTGTCAGCAACGCCCGATGACGGCGGAAGATCCCTTCCTCGGCGTGTTGCCAGGGCGGCCTGGCAGGTCGGCGGCTCGTTGGTCACCGAGCGCGAGGGCGAATGCCTGCCGTAGTTCGGGGTTTTCGGCCTCCAGTTGCCGGTTGCGCTCGGTGGCTGCTTCCAGGCGTCGCAGGAGAGGCGTCGGAGGCCCGTTGCCGGTCGGGAACCGGCCGTGCTGCGGGGACGGGACGGTGTCGGGCCCGGAGACGTTCGATCGCGGCTCTCAGGTCGGGCTGGGAGTAGAGCCAGGACCGGGAGACGCCCGCCTCGCGAGCGACGGTCTCGAAGGTGATCATCGCCGGTGGCGTCCATCCGCCGCAGGGCGGAGACCGCCCTGCGGCGAGTCGCCGCGGACCGCCGACGAGCTGCCGCGGCGATCAGGTGGGAGTTGTCAGCCGGCATCCGCGCTCTCCTCGTGTCCGTCCTGGCCGTCTTCCAGTTCGCCGATCATGCGGTCGAGGTTGTCGGCGACCTGCTGGTTCATCTCGGTCATGCGGGTGTGACCGCAGCTCTTCGCGTTGTCGATCAGCGTCTGGGTGCGGGTGCGCTGTTCGCGAAGCTCGGGCAGAAACTCGGGACCGGTGAGGAAGACCGGGCAGGTCAGGCAGGCTTCTCTGAACTAACTGAATAGCCTCCTAGTGAGGGATCCACGTTCGCACTTCGCTTCCGGCGAGGTGCTTCTTTGTTTCTGGAGTCGGGTCTGTGTCGGTGGCTCCTGTTAAGGTCCGCGCCGTGACCTCAACCGATCATCTGCTCGCATCGATCCGGGACACCCCGGACGTCGCTGACCTGCTGCATTCCTCCTTCGAGTTCGGCATCTTCCGCAATGAACACGGTGAGGCGGTCCGCGCCGCCTCCGGTGCCTCGCTGGAGGCCATCGCTGGTGACTGGGCCGGCGGGACCTTCTTCCTGTGCCATGACGAAGACGGGCGTCGCCCCGTGATGTATGCAAGCTCCGAGGGCCAGGGCGGTCTGATCGCTGATGACTTGAGGCAAGCGTTGGAGATCATCACTGGTCTGGCTGTGTGGCAGGACTGCCTGAAGTTCTCGGGCGGCGGAAGGCTGGAGGCCATGGAGGCCGCTGCTGTACTCCTTGAAAAGGATCGAGTCAGCGACGAGCCGACGATCGTTGAGCATCGGGCGCAGGCTGCTGCGGCCTTGTCGCTGGACCGGGTGCCTATGTCCGAACTCGTCGCCCGGCTGAGGAATGCGGTGATGAGGACGGAACCGGACCACCTGGTAGTCACTGAGTCCGGGGATGAGTACGAGTCACTCTTTGGAGAGTTCGTGCCCACCGACAACCCGGGCTGGCGATGAGCCGAGCCTGGCCTCGCTGCGTCAGTCATCATCTGCTGAGGGTTCTGGGCCGGTGACGGTTCGCCCGACCACGCGGCTGAGGTCGGGCATGCCGAGGTGGACGGCGGAGCGGCCGTCGAGCTGTGCGAGCTTGGCCTCCGCACCGCCGAGGCTGACTTGGAGGCCGGCGACTTCCCCGCGCCAACCTTCACGTTCGGCTTCCTCGATGCGGGCAATGAGGTTGTCACGGATCTCGGCCAGGCGGGGCCTCTGGGCGGGGTCCGGACGAAGCATCGAACAGCGGACGCACGCTTCTCTGAACTTTGGGGCCGTGCCGTCCCAAAGCCTCTGATCTGCAGTCCTTTGAAACCGAATTAGAGCGTGGTGGTGAACCGGACCGTGTTCGGTGGGTGGGGCCGGCAGGGGACGCCTCGAACGATCTTGCTGGCCGGTCGGCGTGCATANAGAGCGTGGTGGTGAACCGGACCGTGTTCGGTGGGTGGGGCCGGCAGGGGACGCCTCGAACGATCTTGCTGGCCGGTCGGCGTGCATAGAAGAACGGGCCTCTTGGCAGAGACGAGGTTGTCGACCAATTCTCCGGCCAAGGAGGCCCGTTGCTGGCCCAGTGCACCATCTCCGAGCCAGTCGGTGCCACTTCGGCCACCCCGGCGTGTGACTGCTACGTCCACCAGTTCGGGGCGATCGGCGAGCGTGTCCGTCCTGCGTACTATCCGAGCGACATGACCGACGCGGAGTGGGCCCAGGTCCGAGCTTCGATGCCGGTACCGGCCTGGCTGGAGGGCCGGGGCGGGCGTCCGGAGGAGCACTGCCACCGGGAAATGATCGACGCTGTGCGCTACGTCGTCGACAACGGGGGCAAGTGGCGCGCGATCCCAGCGGACTTCCCCTGGTGGCGGGCGGTGTACGACTTCTTCCGGCGCTGGTGCCGCCACGGCTACGTGCGCGAGCTCTACCAGCGGCTGCGGCGCCTGGAGCGCAAGCGGCAGGGCCGGGAGGCGGAACCGACGGCCGCGGTCATGGACGCGCAGTCGGTCGACGGCTCCGACACCGTCGGCGCCGACAGCCGCGGCTGCGACGGGGCCAAGCTGCGCGACGGCCGGAAACGTCACATCCTGACCGACACGTACGGCTTCCTGCTGGAGGTCACCGTCACCGCCGCCAACGTGCACGACTCCAAGGCCGCCCCCGAACTGATCGAGGCGTTCACGGCCGAGCGGGGCCGCATGCTGAAGCTGGTCCGGGCCGATTCCGCCTACCAGGGCGAGGCCCTGGCCCAGGCGTTCGCGGCGCACGGGGTGGAAGTCGAGATCGTGCGGCGCTCCGACGGGACCCGGGGGTTCGTGGTGCTGGCGCGCAGGTGGGTGGTGGAGAGGACACTGGGGTGGCTCTCACGGGCCCGCCGTCTCAACCGCGACCACGAGCGCCGCCCCGATCACCACGTGCAGATGGTGTGGTGGGCCGGCCTGATCACGCTGACGCGTCGGATGGCGCGCCAGCGCCTGCACTGGCCCGAGTACCGGCCGCACCGGCTGGGCCCGCGGCCGGGGTGAACACTCCGCGCTCGCGCACCAGCCAGCCACGCGCTTGAAGCGCGTAGGCGCGGTGGCGCACCTTCTCCACCTCGTTCAACCGCGACGCGTCCCGGCCCAGCGCGCGCGTCAGCTCCTGCGCGGACACCGGCCCCGCAGCCGCCATGACGGCCGCGAACACCTGCCGGTAGACCCCAGACAGGGACTGGTCGTCCATCCCCGCCTGCCAGACCGGCGGCCGCGGGTCATAACCCGGGCGCAGCACGAGGGCAGGCGCCGCCGCAGTGGCCGCGTCCTGCGCAAAAGCAAGCGCACGTGGCGAGACGTCATCACCTGTATCCGGCACCGCCAAAGTCTCCTGGCCGGCCTGAACACGCCCAGCGACGCACTCGGCCTCCTCCGCGAGCGCGCGCAGCACCTCGCCACAGGCGATACGCGCGTGCTCGAGGCGCTGCCGGGCAGCAGCAGCCTGCTCCTCGGCTTCCTTGACCACCTCCAGCCAGGACTCGAGTTCTTCCCGAGCCCGGGCCTCACGCAACTCCAGCAACGCGATCACCGACGGCACCGCACACCTCCGAGGCAGAACCAACCACCCGCTGGCTGCCCCAGGCCCACCACCCCCACACCACAACCACCCGAAAGCCGCAGATCATCGAGCTACAGCACGGTTCACCACCACGCTCT
>NZ_JACTVI010000203.1 GCF_014495685.1 Streptomyces sp. TRM68367
TGAGCCGTGCCGCTATGCCTGAACGCGCTGACCAGCAACTTCACCACGCAGCACCTGCCAGGAGACCGATTTGCTGCGGAACCCGGGTCTGTGAGCAGGGGGTCAATCACCCGGAGGCACGTCGTGAAGACGGTCTGGACCTCAGCGACGTTGTGGATGCCGAGATGTGCAACACCGTTGCGTGCGACGGCGACCGGCAGGAAGGTCTTAGCGTCGATGGGCAGCTGTTTCCGCAGGAGCCCATGCACTCGCGCGTGCGCCTCGACGACGCCGATGGTCTTTGCTCGGCTGAGGTCTATGGAGGCAAGGGTGCCGTGACCTGTCGCATGAAGCAGTGAGTTGAAGTCCTTGCCTTCGACGATCAACGCCGGGTGCAGGTTCGCGAGGTATGCCTTGAGGAGGTGCTCTGCAGCGACCCCGGCGTGATGGACCGCGAAGTCGTATGACTCCGGTCCCTGGGAGAAGGCAGCCAGTGCCCCAGACATCCACCGTTGCGACGAGATCTTGAGCTGTTCGGGTTGCATGTGCTGGACCCTAGGCCGGTTTGGCCATGAGGAGGGTCGGCTTTTTTGACCTCAGCCCCGTGGGTGCGGCCGTTCCTGAAGCTCTGCCGCGTATCGGGCCCAGTGGCCGCCTTCCTGGGTCCAGGCGGTGGCGGTCTCGGGGCTGATGCCCAGGAGCTCGGTGAGGATCGCCGCCGGCAGCTGGGTGGAAAGGCTCATCAGCGCGGAGGTCCGGCCCGGACGTGAGTAGATGCCCAGGCGCTTCAATCGTTTCCCGAGGTGATGGCTGCTGAGGGGCTGGCCGGCGAGGGCGCCGGGGAAGAGCCAGGGCGAGTCTGCCGTCGTGCCGATCGTGGTGTGGCCCCGTCGCCGAGCGACGAGCCGCCGGGCGAGCTTGTCCACGGGATCAGGCAGCAGCAGGGGAGTGTCGCCCAGCATCAGCGACGTCTGCGACCCTTCGACGATCACCGCCGTGACCGGCAGCTGCGAGACCACAGTGAGGGGCTGGGCATAGAGCAGGACGAGGAGCCCGGCGAATCGGTCCTCGATGGCGAGGTCGTCGTCGTGCATCAGGCGACGGCTGACCGCCCAGCGCTCGTCCTCGTCCGTCGGCCGGACATGGCTCAGCTTCTCGCGGGCCGGGATCTCCAGGCCCTTGCCGACGTGCCGGTTCTTGCGGCACCACTCGCAGTGGTGCAGGAGGCGGTCACTTGTACGCCGACACTTGCAGCACCTACGTCGCACACATGCCCACGACGCAAAACCTCAGGTCAGCACACCAAACACGCCGAGTGCGTTCGGAAAACTTCAAGAGGCCGATCTGCGGGAGACCAAAGCCGGAAAGATTGTCGTCAAACCGGGCTGTGACATGAAGTCGCCGCACGAACTTCGGTCCGATCCTGTCGAGGCCGAGGCGCTGAAGGTTCGACTCGACGATCTGCACCGGGCGAAGATCCGGCTCGCTGATGAGGTGCTCGTTGTGAATGTGCGCCTGAGTTCCCCATCGCCCCGCTCCCCGCGGGCGGTGCCCCCGTTCCTGCGGAGTGCGTCGACGGCCCTCTGTCACCCTCAAGGGTGAACAGCGAGGAAGTCTCAGAATTCATGAGCTTCTATCCAGCATCCTGAGATTCCGCTGGGTATGGCGAAGTTGAGGGGGCGGGATGTCGCTCGCTGTCGTGGCACCAATCCGATCTCGACCGCTGTTGGAGTCGCCGCAGGACATAGCGGACTTCGAGCAGGACCTGCTGTCTGAGTTCGTGCTCGCCCGGGCTGCGGCCGGGATCGCCGACGAAACGATCTCCGGCGATGTGGATGCGCTGATGGAGGTACGCAGCTGGTGCGGCCGCCCGCTCTGGGAGCTGATCCCGACTGCCCTCGACCGGTTCTTCGGCGAGGACCAGCGACGGCTGGCCACGCTGACGAAGGTCCGCAAGGCGCAGGCCCTGGCGACGTACTTCGAGTTCCTGGAGGTGCGGCATCAGGCCGATATCTACGCGGCGACTGGCGTGCTGGTGCAGTGCCCGGTCGATGAGATCAACCGCCCACGAGGCAAGACCAACATGCGGGTGCGGATCCCGCCGCCGGCCAGCGGGTCGCCTCCCGGTTCACCGGATAGCCGAGAACAGGAGCCGTCATGAAATGGAACCTTCGGCTGGCCGCCGCGCAGCGTGACATCTGGAAGTCCTCGCAGCTGCAGGCGATGCTCGCCGACGCAGGCCTGGTGATCAGCGCTGGGAAGATGTCCAACCTGTGGGCCGGGCAGCCGGTCACGATCCGCCTGGACGACCTCGACGTCATCTGCGAGGTGCTCGGCTGCGAGCCCAACGACCTTTTGGTCCCGGAGCCGGAGAAGGCCCGCGCCCAGCGAACAGCGACCGCACCGGGCCATGCGGCGGTCACCGGCGAGCGCCCCACGATCGAGCGCCGGGCCGGCCGGACGGAGCCGCCGCTGTGAACCTGCAGCCGCGGCCGTGCACGCAGTGCGGCGAGAAGGTCGCGGAGTACGGCCGACGGCGCTGCTTCAGCTGCCTGCATCCCAGTCTTCCTCCGCCCGTCTGTAAAACGTGCGGCAGCGACAACCACTACGCCGGCGGCTACTGCCGCCGCTGCCACCCGCGCGTTGTGTCCGCGGACAGCTGCAGCGACTGCTTCGCCTGGGGCATCTGGCGTCGTAGGGGTCTGTGCGCGGCCTGCAACTCCTTCCGCAACCGCGGTCATCAGCCCGGCAGGTGCCAAACCTGCGGCCGCACCCTCCCGCTCAAGAAGGGCGTGTGCCGGCTGTGCCACTGCCAGGCCCGCGCCATACCGCGCACCTGGCAACGTCCCGACCTCACCACCGCGGCCACCACAGGGCAGCAGCTGTTCCTCGCCGACCAGATCCGCCGCGTCCATCTCGCCGCACGCCGTCCCCGATCACGAACCTCCCCCGCCACTGTTCGGCACCAGCCCAGAGCCCTTTGCTGGACGGTTCCACGATGGCGACAAGACCGGCTGTTCGAGGCCGCGCGGGACATGTCCCGCGTCACTGTGCCCGACGTGGCGCCGCTTGACCCCGCCTTCACCGACTACGTCGCCGCGCAGGCCGACAACCACGCCGACGCCCAGGGCTGGTCACCAGGTCTACGCGAGCGCGTGCAACAGAGCCTGTACCTGCTCACCGCCGTTCACGGCCCGCACGAGACGATCAAGGCCAGCACCGTCGCCACGCTGCCACGCCAGCAAAGCCGACGCGCCGTCCTCCGGGTTACCGAAGTCCTCGCCACCCTCGAACTCCTCAACGACGACCGTCCCGATCCCCTCGACCAGTGGATCCACCGTCGGCTAAGCCACGTGCACCCGGAGATCGGTGAAGAAGCCCTGGTGTGGATCAACATCGTGCGACACGGCGGGCCACGCCGCCGCCCCCGCTCACCCGCCACCGTCCGCGCCGCGTCCCCCCGCGACCACGCCACCGACGACGCCCCCACCCCCGACGCCGACAGCGCCATAGCGTGGCCGCCCCTGCACCTGCCACTGCCCCTGGACAGCGTCCTGAACTGATCGACTACACCGCCGAGGAGATCCGCCGCCTGCTCCACCAGACCATCTGGCACGTCCAGCACCACCCGGCCGTGATCGCCGCCCAGTCCCTATGGCGCCGAACCCACCAAGCCGTCGCCCGACGAATCCACTACGAACAACGCCGACGCCGAGCTCTCAAACCCCTCCTGTAGTACCAGCGACTCCGTGAGGACCGGATTCTCGAAGAGGCCGCCGTCACCGGCGCCGACCCGCAACACCTGTGCGTGATGTTCAACATCACCCCGGAGACCGGTCTACTACATCCGCTTCTTCCAACCCGACCCGGCGGACAGCGACGACGCGTCCCCCAGCCACTTGGAGACATCGTGACCGACATTCCCAGTGGGAGCACGCCGTGAGCCGCGTGATCGTGCATCTCATCCGGCACCGCCTCGGAACCCAGGGGTGTTCATAAGCAGTTCTTTGGGCTCCACTGCACCGAGTTGTTTTGGTCCGGTGACATCCACTCAGACGGACAACTGACAACCCACAAACACCGTCAGAGCCATCCTTACGAAAACCATTGGTGCCCGGCTTGCTCCGCTGATGGACTGACGTCCTACCGTGAGTCTGCCGCGTGACGGAGGTAGTGGTTGTGACAGGCTATGACGTGCTTGCCGAGGTGTACGAATGGCTCATCTCGGATGCAAAGTTGCCTCCAGCCGAGTTCGCTGCGTCGTTCGACGACGTCCTCAATCTCCTGCCGTCGAACGCTCACGTCCTCGACTGTTCGTGCGGAACCGGACAGTTGGCGGTTGGCCTCGCCGGTCGTGGCATACAGGTTGTCGCAACTGACGCCAGCGAGGCGATGGTTCGTCGGACTGCAGAGTTGTCTGAGGAGTTCGGGGCATCCGTCCGGGCCGTACGGGCGAACTGGGAAGAGTTGCCCGACCATTTCCAGGACAACACGTTCGACATGGTGTTCTGCGTTGGCAACTCGCTTCACCATGCCACGGGCGCGACAGGCAGGGGTGCTGCTCTGGAGTCGATGTCACGGCTTCTGCGCCCCGGCGGGCGCTTGGTACTCACATCCCGCACTTGGGAACTCGTGAGGGCCAGAGGTTCCCGGCTGGAGATCAGTGACCGACTCGTCCGCCGGAACGGTCGCGATGCCGTCGTGGTCTACCGCTGGGAGATTGCACCGCATTGGGAGGAGGAGCACCACATCGAGATTGCGATCGCGCAAGTTGATGCGACCGGGTTGGTTCTTGTCCGCTCGGAACTGCTGTCCTGCTGGCCCTACCGGTACGAGGAACTCGAAGTCGAGCTGCACCGGGTCGGACTCCAAACGGAACTGAGCACGTTCGATCTTGAGGCCGAGAACTACATGGTGGTCGCGAGCAAGGTATAAACACCGGACTCAGGGCCTGTCGATGAATTAGTGGGTTTCTTGCGGTAGTTGGGCTCGTTGATGCGGTATGGGTCGCTTCGATGAGTTGATCGGTTC
>NZ_JACTVI010000204.1 GCF_014495685.1 Streptomyces sp. TRM68367
TCACCGTGATGAGCTGCGCGAGCACCCCAACCACTCGTCACACCAGGACCGTTGACCTGCACGAATCACGATGGAACTTCCTCACTGGGTCACTCAGGGCGAGCTGCGCAGGGGGCGTCTCGGCTCGTCAGCACCCAGGCGGCCCTCCTGGTGCTACGGCACCGCCGGCCTCGCCCGCGCCCAGCAACTTGCCGCGCTCGCCCTCGGCGATACCAGCCGCCAGATCGACGCGGAGAACGCGCTCGTGGCAGCCCTCACCGATCCCGAGCAGCTGAAGGCCACGACGGACAACGGCCTCTGCCACGGCTTCGCCGGCCTCGCCCACGCTGTCACGCGTACAGCCGACGACGCCCACCCCTCGACCGCGGGCCAACTCCCCGCCGCTATCCCGGCCCTTCTGGCTGCGGTCATCCCACCAGGAACCGACCCCGAACTCATGGCCACGGCGCTCATTCAGGACGAGAAGGGCGGCCCCGGCCTACTCGACGGCGTCGCCGGCATAGCCCTGGCCCTCCTCTCTCCCGGCACCGCGGCACCACCCCGGTCCGCCTGGGATGCATGCCTCCTCATCGCTTGATCCACCGACCGAAGGACCTCTATGCCTCCCGACCGCTGGCAGCAGCACAACATCACCTTCTTAGACCGCGAGAGCGCCCGGCGCACCATCGCCGAACGCCTCGGCCCCGCCCTGATCGAGGCCGAGGCCGACGGGCAGCTCAGCGGCTGGTGGTTCATGAACAAGCAGCCCTGGCCGCTGCGTTACCTCGCCGACAAGCCCTCACCAGCCATCGAGTCGCTCCTGAGCGATCTCATCGGCGACGGCGTGGCCATGTCGTGCCTGCCCGGCATCTACGAGCCCGAGACCGACACGTTCGGCGGCCCGGAGGCCATGGACGCCGCCCACGAACTGTTCCACAGCGACTCCCTCCACCTGCTCACCTACCAGCCGAGCCCGATGCACTTGGGACGCCGGGAGACCACCGTCTTGCTGGCGAGCGTCATGATGCGCGGTGCTGGACTTGACTGGTTCGAACAGGGCGACGTATGGGCGAAGGCCGTGGCCCTTCGACCGGCCACCAATCCACCACCCGAACGAGCTACCGAACTGTCGTCGGCCATGCAGAAGCTCATGATCGCCGACGCCCACAGCCTCTGCCACCCGGGTGGCCCACTCCACGCGCACGCGGAATGGGTGACTGCCTTCGAACGGGCCGGAGCCACGCTCGCCGAACTCGCAGGCCGCGGCGCCCTCACTCGTGGCCTGCGAGCCGTCATTGCCCATCACGTGATCTTCCACGCCAACCGCGCCGGTCTCCTCCGGGACGACCAGAGCGCCCTGTCCCACATCGCACGAGAGGTAGTCATGGGAACGAGTGACCACACCGAGTCGCCCACCGAGGCAACCGCCGACATCGATAGCGTCAGCGCGGTGAACACCGACACGATCACCACCCCCACGGCGGACGCCGAGCGCCTCCGCAACGTCCTTGTCGACCAGCTCCGTGCGGACGGACACGCCCGCACGCCCGCCGTCGAGACCGCGTTGCGGACCGTGCCCCGCCACGTGTTCGTGCCCGAGGAGTCGCTCGAAGACGCCTACGCCAACGCACCGGTGCACATCAAGTACGACACCGACGGTACGTCCATCTCCTGCGCCTCCCAACCGGGCGTCGTCGCCCTCATGTTGGACCAGCTCGACGCCCAGCCCGGCGAGCGCATCCTCGAACTCGGTGCCGGCACCGGCTACAACGCCGGTCTGCTCGCCCACCTGGTCGGCGAGAACGGACACGTGACCACCCTCGACGTCGACGACGACCTCGTGGAGGGTGCCCGCACGCACCTCGCCGCCGCCGGAATCACCAACGTCGAGGCCGTGACCCGCGACGGGGCCCTCGGCTACGCCGAAGGAGCGCCGTACGACCGGATCATCGCCACCGTCGGCGCGCACGGCGTACCGCACGCCTGGCTGCAGCAGCTCGCGCCCGGCGGCCGGCTCCTCGTCCCCCAGCGCCTCAAGGGCACCGTCTCCCGCTCCATCGCCTACGAGCAGCGCGACGGCCGGTGGGTGTCCCTCGGCAGCGAGATGAACACCTTCATGCCGCTTCGGCGGGGCATCGCTGACGACGACCGCCGAGTGATCCCTCTCAGTACGGACGGCGCCGTACGACTCCAGGCCCCCGCCGGGCTCAACATCGACGCCGACGCCCTCGCGGGCGTACTTGACCAGCCGCGCACCGAGGAGTGGACCGGCATGACGGTCCGCGCCATGGAGTCGCCGGAGTGGATGGAACTGTTCGTCACCTGCTCCCTGTCCTCCGGTCTGATCCGGATGCTGTTCCCCCAGAGCGCCAAGGGCACTCTGCTCAGTGAGGACCCTTACCCCTCGTCGACCGCAGTCGTCGACAAGGGTGCCGTCACATACCTCGCCCGGCGCCTGTCGAAGAAGAAGACTCCCGAGAGTGGCAAGCTCTGGGAGTTCGGCGTCATCGGCCACGGCCCCGGCAGCGACGAGCTGGCCGCGAAGGTCGCCGACACCATCCGTACCTGGGACAGGGAGTACCGAGGCCGTGAGGCCACGTTCGAGATCCAGCCCCTCGACGCCCCCCAGATCGAGCGGCGCCCGGGTCTCTTCGCCCTCGACACGCCGCTGAACCGCATCGTCGTCGACTGGCGATGACGCCCCACGCGTAGCGGACGGCGCCCGTCGGCACACGGCTGGCGGGCACCGTCGCTTCAGCAGTCCTCACTCTCGACCCCGGGGGATCCATGGACCCGCACGGCCGCATAGCCCAGCGCTTCCCACTCGTCGCCCGATTCCGTCCCGCCTGCCTGCCCCTGCCTGCACGCGTAAGGGCACTCGTCGATCTGGCCGACACTGCGGTGGAAGAGACCGACCAGGGGCTCGCATCGGCCGTCTACAACCAGGCCGCGCTCATCGCCTCCGACCTCGACCTCCCCGACCTCGCCCGCGAGATGTGCCACCAGCACGCCGCCGCCTACCTCCACGCCTGCCCCCTCCCCGGCATGAGCGCGATCCGAGGACTGGAACCGGTCGTCAATCTCGCTCGCCTCCAGATCCGCGCTGGCCACGCCGATGAGGGCCGTCAGCGACTCCTCAACCTGTACAAGGCCGTCGAGGCGGGCACAGCCGCCCGGTTCGAAGGCGTCAACGTACCTGCGGACCTCACTGCGACCGGTGAAGACCGCCAGGAGGTTCGCGCATGGCTGTGGCGCGTCCTCCTCGCAGACGGCACGCGCACCCTCACCACCGAGGGGCGATGGGCCGAGGCGCTGGCGCACATCGAAGTCCACCATGGCATCGGAAAGCGGATGCTCGACGGTCGACAGGTCGCCGTGCTCGCCGCCCTCGCTGCGGGTGACACGGCGTGGGCAGCTGTCCTCCTTGCCGACACGATGCCCGGCGATCCGTGGGAGCAAGCCGTCACGGCATGCCTGACCGTTCTATGCCGCCGCGACGCCGGGCAGCCGATCGACGGCCACATGGCGGACCTGGTGACGGCCTACCTCGGAAGGAAGACCGAACCTGGGATGACCGTCTTCGACACCCGGCTCGGACTTACCGTCCTCGACGCGATCGGCTCCGCCGGGGCGCTCACCGCGCACCGCATTGTCAAGGACCTCCACCGCAGGACGACGGACGCCGAAGACGGCTACGCGGCCCGCGAGAACTTGGCTCATCCTCTGTTCACCGAGATCGCCACGGACCGGCAAGTGCAGGACTGTCGCGCGCTGGTGCGCGCCTGCGCCCTCGGTGCTGGGATCCTCCCGGACGAGCTGCGAGGAGAACTGACGGCGGCTCTGCGCGCTAGCGATAGCGTGATCCGGGAAAGCGTCGTGCGTTCCTCCGATCCCGGAGGAACGCAACCCCTGCGGTTCTGACGGTGTCTATCGGCGCTGTCGGTGCTGCTGTTTGGTAGGCGATGGAGCCACCGAGGAGAGCGGACTGTTTCCGGTCTGCTGAGTGGGGATCGAGCCTGCCATGGTCGACTGCAGGCGGGCAGCTTCGGCGCGGCGGTGGGGTGCTGGGTTGCGGCCGGTGTGCTGGATGCGGGTGATGAGGACGCGGGCGGGTTGGCGGGCGGTGGTCAGCTCGCGCTGGGCGGCGGCTTCCTTGAGGAGTTGGTGGGGTTTGTGGCCGCGGGCTTCGGCGTCGGCGAGGACGGTGGCGAGCGCGGGCCAGGCCGGGTCGGCGAGGATGCGATCGGCGTGGTCGGGGACGGCTGCTCGTACGTCGCTGGCGAGAACGCGGCGGGCTTGATCCCTGGGTGGCCGGGCTGTGAGTTCGGCGAGCGTCGGGGCGAGGGCGTGGTCGGCGGCTGTCTGGAGGTGCTGGACGGCTTGGCGGGCGGCGTCGGCCTGGTGGGCGTGGTTCTTCGCTTCGTGCCAGCGTCCGGCGACGATGGTGGCCCAGACGAGGGCTGCGACCAGGGCTGCCAGGGCGCTGCCGTCGGGGCCGGTGGCGGTGTGGACGATGTCGCGTGCCGCGCTGCGCAGGGCGTGGGCGGCTCGGTCTTCCGCCCGGATCTGGGAGCGTTGGGCTCGGGCGAATGCCTTGGAGGCGGCCTGGAGTTCGGCGCGCAGGTTGGCGGGTGCCTTCTGGGTGGTGGCTTCGAGTAGTTCGCCGAGGGCGGTGATGTGGGCTTGGGCGTGGGTGTCGTCGGCGAGGTCGGTGTCGAGGGCGTCGGTGGCTTGGTGCCAGGGGGTGCTGGGGTGGTTGCGGCGGGCGGTGGGGTGTTCTTCGGGTTGGCTGGATTCGAGGCGGGCCTTGATTTTGGGCAGG
>NZ_JACTVI010000205.1 GCF_014495685.1 Streptomyces sp. TRM68367
ATCACCGTGATGAGCTGCGCGAGCACCCCAACCACTCGTCACACCAGGACCGTTGACCTGCACGAATCACGATGGAACTTCCTCATTGAGGCAGGGCTGGAGATGTTCCCCGAGGCCCCCTCGCTAGTGACCGTCAACCATGGTGGCCACGACGGGCGTGCGTTCCGGCCGGACTTGGCTCCGCTTCCGTCCAGGTGCGCGAAGATCGGGGAAGGGCTGCTCGTCCCGCCCGGAAGCTTCCCCTACGCCACGTCGTCGCCGGATTTGGCGGCTCCGCCGTTCGTCATCGAGCTCCGCAACCACGGCAAGGCGCGGAAGATCGACCGGCCGCTGTCCGCGGTCATGGCGGGTGGCAATCACCATGGGCTGGTCATCCCGTACCGGAAGGGCGCGAAGGCCAAGCCGACGTCCGAGCCGCTGCACACCCTTTCCACGCACGATTCGGCCGGTCTGCTGCGGCAGGCGGCACGGATCGAGGACTGCTACTTCCGGATGCTGAAGTGGCGCGAGCAGATGAGCGCGCAAAGGTTCCCGCCCGGCTACATCGTCACGGGGACCAGCGACGCCGCCCGGACGGTCCAGGCCGGAAACGCGGTGAGCTGCAACGTCGCCCAGTGGCTGGGCGAGCGCGTGGCCGCCGTTCTGTAAACCCCGTGGGGCCGTCCCGGAGGCGGCCCCACCGCACACTTCCCCTTTCAGTCGGGCCCGGAGGGCAAACCGGGCCCGGCGCCCACAAGCCAAAGGAGCGCCGCATGGCCTTCTCAGACCCCCGGCACGACGCCCGCGAACGCATCGCCTATACCGCCCGCACCGTCCAGCACACCCGCACCGTCCGCCTGGCGATCCGGCTCCTGCTCACCCGGGGCATCCGGCCCCAGGTGACCCGTTCCCGCCCCACCGAGTCGCCGTGGGTGGACGTCACGTTCACCCACGGGGCCACCTCCGTCAGGTGGTCCAACACCTACTACCCCCACGGGCACAGCCTCCGATTCAAGCTTCTGCCGCTCGCCCTGGCGCCCACCGTCCTCGCCGCCGTCGACAGCGCCCCGGACAGCGAGTTGGCCGCTTTCCACGACCCGACCGACTTCAAGGGCGAGGCCGCCCGGTGGCTGGACGACCAGACCGCGGGACTGCTGGGCGTGGTCGACAGCCGCCCGATGCCGGGCTATGACGAGGAGGCGTTTGACACGCCGATCTACAGCTCGGAGTTGTCCGGGCGCTGGCAGGTGGAGGGGATCGCCCTCCTGGAACTGTCCGGCCCGGACATGACCGCCGTGTGCGACCTGGAGATCCTGCGCCTCAGCGAGGCGGCGGCGCACTCGGTCATCACCGCCTACGCGGCCCAGATCCCGCCGCGCTGATCCAGCCGGCTGCCTGGCAGGCGCCACCTCGGCGATGCCAGGCAGCCGGGACTGACCCCCTCGCTGCCCAGGGTCCGGGCAGCCCCACCGAACACCTCCATCTGGGAGAGACCCATGCCCCGAAACCTCAGCACCCCTCCGCCGTGCGGAAGCGCGTGCGGCGCACAGCTCGAACTCTTCGCTCCGCCGCCCCTGCCCGCGCCGGCCGCCGGGTTCGACTGGGATCGCAACGACGTCGTGATTGTCGGCGACAGCGGCGGAAAGGACAGTGGCGTCCTCGTGCACGAGGTGTGTACGCAGGCCGACCAGGCAGGCCAGCTGCACAAGGTCAGGGTGTTGCACTGTGATCTCGGCCGTACGCCGAACGGGCACCTGATCGAGTGGCCCGGCGCGCTCGAAGTGGCCCGCAGCCATGCCGACCTGTACGGAGTGCCGTTCGTCGTCCGCCGCAGTCAGCGGTGGCCGTCCTTGTGGGACCGGATCATGGACCACGGCAACTTTCCAGGCTTCTTTGCCAGGTTCTGTACCTCGGATCTGAAGACCGCCGTCGGCCGCGACTACGTCGACGAGGTCGCCGCCGAACTTCGGCTCGGCCGCCCCATCCGGGCCGGGTACGCGATGGGCATGCGCGCCGAGGAGTCCCGGGCCCGCGCCAAGAAGCCGGTTATCGAGCAGCACCGTATGACCGCGAAGACGCTGCGCGACGTCACGACCTGGCTGCCGGTCCACCACCTCAAGACGGACGAAGTCTGGAAGGCCCATCGCGAGCACGGCATCCCGTGGCATCCGGCCTACGAGCACGTGGGGCGGCTCAGCTGCCGAGCGTGCCCGCTGGCCAAGCGGGCCGACCTGATCGCGTCCGCGCGGATCAACCGCGAGATCTTCGCAGAGTGGGCCGGGGCGGAGCAGCGTCTGGGCAAGCCGTTCAAGAAGAACCTGACCCTGAAGCAGATCGTCGAACTCGCCCGCAGCTGACCGGACCAAGGGATACGCCCCGGCCACATCACGCCCTGGCTCACTCCGGCAGGGCGGCTACCCGGGAATTCATCCACGAACCCGGCAGTTCGGGGGGCCGGTGACCCGAAACGCCGTTGACCCCCACCCACCCGAAAGATAAATTTACCTATGTCGACGCGGGGTCAACGGCTTCGGATGCAGCCCCTCACCTTCGTCAGGCTGCGCGAGCCGACCGTCTCGATTCCCAGCCGGAGCGCGGAAGGGCAAACCGCGCTCCGGCACCGAACCCACAACCGTGAAAGGCAGCCCACCCATGGACTTCACAGGGCCTCTCGACATCAAGGCGCCTACCGACTACGCCGAACTCATCAAGTCGACGCCGCCGGAGCGGGGGCACGCCCTCCTGGCCTACGCCCTCCGCTGGGTGGGTGAGGACGGCGCGAAGACGGACGGCGAGGGCAACGTCACGCCGGGCTGGGCCGCGACGCCCGACGGCTGGGAGACGTTCAACGCCACCTACGCGCCCGAACTGGCCGGAGAGATCTGCGCCGACCTCCTCTCCTACGTGTGGGAGGCAGCCGGAGCCGAGGGCCTGGGCCTCTCGCTGCGGACCCTCTTCACCTCTCTGACGGGCGAGGAGATAGCGGGGGACGGAGACGTACAGCACTCGCTGCGGACTCTCCTCGACTCCCTGGCCGACGCACTCGACTGACGTCCCACCCCCGTACTCCTCCGGTGCGCGGCAGGGCAAAGCCGCGCACCGGAGCCGAACCCACCAAAGCGAAAGAGCACCCCATGCAGACACACGCGATGCGCACCGCAGCCCGCGAGCGAGTCACAGCCGCGCGTCATCAGCTGGATCTGGCCACGGCCGTGCTGGCGCTCCGCCAGAGGGCGGCAGCGAGGCACAGGCGACAGATCAGCAAGGCGGACGGCAGCCTCCTTCAGTGCCGCTCCGAACAGCGGCTTCTTCCTGCCGACTTCAGCAGCAAGTGGATCGAAGCCGCTGACGCTGGCCGGACGGTCCGTGAGCAGGCCCTCCGGGAGGAGGAGGCCCTGACGGCCGCCTACGAGGTCGTTGCCGCCGCCCACCGACTGGCCCTCGGCACGGCACACCGCGAGGTGCACCCCGTACCCGAGCGAGGCACCGTGATCGCTCCGGCCAATCCCGTCGCGCACGCCGTCAACTACACGGCAACGTATGCCAGTTCCCACGACGGCGACGCGATCGATCACCCCGCCCCGCTGTCGGCCGACCGCGTCGAATTCGTCCTCGGCCTGTGGCAGAAGGTTCCGTCTGCGCGGATCCTCCTCGATGCGTCCTGTACCTACACCGTGGCTCTGCCCGGCAGCTACATCGAGCTGCGCCCCGTCGACGAGCCCGCGCCGACCGAGGGCGATGTGCTGCACGCCGCCCTCGGCGCCTACGGCCTGCCGTCGTCCCCCATGTGGGAGTGCGGCATCACCTACCGCGTGATCCCGCTCGACACCACGGCCACCAGCCAGGACGTCCATACCGGCCCCCGCCTGTTCGTCCAGTCCGGCGAAAGCGCCGACCGGCCGATCGACGCCCACGAGGAACCGTGGACGATCACCCTGCACAACGCCGACGGCGACCAGATCCGCACGCTATACAGCGGTTCCCACGTGCCGGGGAACATCGCCGAGGAGTCCGCCGACTGCGCGAAGTTCGCCGCGTCGTGGATCCGCGACAACGCGCACGCCCACCTCCCCGGGTTCTGACCCCTCCCTTGAGTCCGGGGCGCGGACACGCGCACGCCCGCCCGCGTCCTGGTCTCGGCTCACCGCCTCCTCCAGCCGGCGAACTGCCGTCCGGCCTCACCCGAAAGGCAACCGATCATGGACACTCCGTCCCGCATCAAGAATCGCACCAACCGCGGCGAAGCCGCCGTGTGGGAATACCTCGACACCTCGTGTGGCGGCAGCGTTTTCAACCAGGACCCCGCCGTCCGTGGCATGCGCGCCCTCCTGATCTACGGCCGAGACCAGTGGGCGGCCGGGTGGGACGTGCTCCGCACCAGCCCCGCCTTCCGCAGCGAGGCGGAGACCACCGTCACCACGCTGTTCGGCGACGTCCTGCACTACTGGGCCCGCCGCAACCTCAACTTCGACCTTCTCCAGCACCGCGTCTGGGAGTTGCGCGGCGAATTCGAGCCCTTCGACTTCGGCCGGTTCGCCGACGAAAGCGAACTCGCGGCCCTGGCCACGTCCGACGTGACCGAGGTCATCGCCCGGCTTCTGGCCGACCTACTGCTGTGCGCCGAGCGGCTGAACCTCAGCTCCGAAGACCTCTTCACCAACGAGGAAGTTCCATCGTGATTCGTGCAGGTCAACGGTCCTGGTGTGACGAGTGGTTGGGGTGCTCGCGCAGCTCATCACGGTGATCATT
>NZ_JACTVI010000206.1 GCF_014495685.1 Streptomyces sp. TRM68367
AGCTGAATCATCGCAGGTCGGAAGCACCCTTCCTCCATGAAGTGACTGGCTGTCACTGAAGCTCCTGGTGCCGTGAATTCGTGAGGCCAGAGGCGGTAAACCGGCGCAAACCTACGGCAACCACCCCGTCCGGCGGGCAGCGACCACGGCCTCGCCGCGCGTGCGGGCGCCGAGCTTGCGCATGGCGGACCGCAGGTATCCCTTCACGGTCTCGGCGCCGACCCCCAGCCACTCGGCGGCGACGGCGTTGGTGGCGCCGGTGGCCACGCACGCCAGCACATCCACCTCCCGGTGCGTGAGCCGTACCCCCTCCCGCCGCCCCCCGTCCCGCCGTCGTGCCTCCTCGACCGGCCGTACTCCGTCCGCCGGTTCCGCCCCGGCCGTCAGCAGCCCGCACGCAGCGAGCAGTTCCTCCCGCAGTGCTGGGTCCGCGATCCGCGGGGCCAGGGCGCGGAGCGCTGCGTGCGCCTCGCGTACCTGCTCCCACGCGGCGCCCGTGCCGGCCTCCGCAGCGGCCGTCCGCGCCTCCTCCCGCACGACCAGCGCCCGCGCCACGTCCCGCGCCGCCTCGACGGCGGCGTCCAGCATGCGCTCGCCCAGCGGCTGCGCGGTGCGCAGGGCGCCGTAGAGCACACCGCGCACCCGGCGCCGTACCACCACGGGTACGGCCAGCACGGAGCGCAGGCCCTCCGCGGCGACCGGTGCGTCGTACTCGTGGCTGATCTGCCGCGAGACCGAGTAGTCCGTCACCACGCACGGCCGGGCGAGCGCCACGGCCTTGCCGCCCAGGCCGTTGCCGGAGGTCACCGCGAGCGAGCTGAGCGCGCCCGTCGTGGTGCCGCTGAGTTCGCTGATGCGCACCTGCTGCCGTCCGGTTTCCATGAGGCCGCCGAAGGCGACCGGGAGCCCGGTGGCCCGGCGCAGCCTGTCGAGGGCGCTGCGCATCTCCACCGCGTCGGCTGCGTCCGCTGTCACGTGCCCGCTCATTCCTCACGGTTCACCCGTGTGCCGCGCACCCCCGTTCGGGGGTAGTGAGACCTGCATCACGGATTACACGATGGCTGGGAGCCGCCCGGCAATGGTCCGGCAACAAGGAGGACAGATGACGACGGCCACGGAGCGCTTCCGCGAGGCACGCGACTTTCTGCTGCAGCACCGCGAGGACTACGCCATCGCCTACGAGGGCTTCGCCTGGCCGCGGCCCGACGCGTTCAACTGGGCGCTGGACTGGTTCGACGTCATCGCCGACGGCAACGACCGGACGGCGCTGCACATCGTCGAGGAGGACGGCCTGGAGACCCGGCTGTCCTTCGCGGAACTGTCGGCCCGCTCGAACCGCGTCGCGAACGCGCTGCGCGAGCGGGGAGTGGCCGCCGGGGACCGGATCCTGGTGATGCTCGGCAACCAGGCCGAGCTGTGGGAGACGGCCCTGGCCGCGATGAAGCTGCGCGCCGTCGTCATCCCGGCCACCCCGCTGCTCGGCCCCGCCGACCTGCGGGACCGGGTGGAGCGCGGCCGGGTGCGGCACGCGATCGTGCGCGCCGCGGACACCGGCAAGTTCGCCGAGGTGCCCGGCGGCTACACGCGCGTCGTGGTCGGCGGCGCGGCGGACGGCTGGCAGCCGTACGAGACCGCGTACGACGCCACCGACGCCTTCACGCCGGACGGCCCCACCCGGGCCGACGACCCGCTGATGCTGTACTTCACCTCGGGCACCACGGCCCGCCCCAAGCTGGTCGAGCACACCCACACGTCTTACCCGGTCGGGCACCTGACCACCATGTACTGGATCGGCCTGAAGCCCGGCGACGTGCATCTGAACATCTCCTCGCCCGGCTGGGCCAAGCACGCCTGGTCGAACCTGTTCGCCCCGTGGAACGCGGAGGCGACCGTCTTCCTGCACAACTACACCCGCTTCGACCCGGCCCGGCTGATGGCGGAGATGGACCGCGCGGGCGTGACGACGTTCTGCGCCCCGCCGACGGTGTGGCGCATGCTCATCCAGGCCGACCTGACCCAGCTGTGCACGCCGCCGCGCGAGGTCGTGGCCGCCGGTGAGCCGCTGAACCCCGAGGTCATCGAGCAGGTGCGGCGGGCCTGGGGCGTGACCGTCCGGGACGGCTTCGGGCAGACCGAGACCGCCGTGCAGGTCGCCAACAGCCCCGGCCAGCCGTTGAAGACGGGCTCCATGGGCCGCCCCAGCCCCGGCTACCGCGTCGAACTCCTCGACCCGGTCACCGGCGCGCCCGGCGCCGAGGAGGGCGAGATCGCGCTCGACCTGTCCGTCCGCCCGGTCGGTCTGATGACCGGCTACCACGGCGACCCGGACCGTACGGCCGAGGCCATGGGCGGCGGCTACTACCGTACCGGCGACATCGGCTCGCGCGACGCCGACGGCTACCTCACCTACGTCGGCCGCGCCGACGACGTCTTCAAGGCCTCCGACTACAAGATCTCCCCGTTCGAGCTGGAGAGCGCGCTGCTGGAGCACGACGCGGTGGCCGAGGCGGCCGTCGTCCCCGCGCCGGACGAGCTGCGGCTGGCCGTACCGAAGGCGTACGTCGTGCTGGCGGACGGCTGGGAGCCGGGCCCGGACTCCGCGAAGGTGCTGTTCGAGCACTCCCGGCAGGTCCTCGCGCCCTACAAGCGGGTGCGCCGCCTGGAGTTCGGGGAGCTGCCCAAGACCGTCTCCGGCAAGATCCGCCGCATCGAGCTGCGCGAGGCCACAGCCGCGGGGTCCGCGGACGAGTACCGCGAGGAGGACTTCAGGTGACCTCGGAACTGTCGTACACGCACGGGACGAGCGAGACCGCCCTGCTCGGCGACACGATCGGGGCCGGCCTGGACCGGGCGGTGGCCGCCTGGCCGGACCGGGAGGCGCTGGTCGACGTCCCGTCCGGGCGGCGCTGGACCTACGCCCGGTTCGCCGCCGACGTCGACGAGCTGGCGTACGCGCTGCTCGCGAGCGGGGTCGCCAAGGGTGACCGGGTGGGCATCTGGGCGGTCAACTGTCCCGAGTGGGTCCTGGTGCAGTACGCCACGGCCCGCATCGGCGCCATCCTGGTGAACATCAACCCGGCCTACCGCACCCACGAGGTCGAGTACGTCCTCAACCAGGCCGGTATCTCCCTGCTGTTCGCCTCCCTCAGCCACAAGGCGAGCGACTACCGGGCGATGGTCGGGCAGGTGCGGAGCAGGTGCCCGCAGTTGACAGAGACCGTGTTCATCGGGGACCCGAGCTGGGATGCGCTGATCGCACGGGGAACGCCTGTTCCCTACGAGGAGCTGTCCTGCGACGACCCGATCAACATCCAGTACACGTCGGGTACCACGGGTTTCCCCAAGGGGGCCACCCTCTCGCACCACAACATCCTCAACAACGGTTACTTCGTGGGCGAGTTGATCGCGTACACCGAGCAGGACCGGATCTGCATTCCGGTCCCGTACTACCACTGTTTCGGCATGGTGATGGGGAACCTCGCCGCGATCTCGCACGGCGCCTGCATGGTCATCCCGGCGCCGTCCTTCGACCCGGCGGCGACACTGCGCGCGGTCCAGCAGGAGCGCTGCACGTCCCTGTACGGCGTACCGACCATGTTCATCGCGGAGCTGAACCTCCCCGACTTCGCGTCGTACGACATCTCCTCCCTGCGCACCGGCATCATGGCGGGCTCGCCCTGCCCGGTGGAGGTGATGAAACGGGTGGTCGCCGAGATGCACATGGAGCAAGTCTCCATCTGCTACGGCATGACCGAGACGTCCCCGGTCTCCCTGCAGACCCGGATGGAGGACGACCTGGAACACCGCACGGGCACCGTGGGCCGCGTCCTGCCCCACATCGAGGTCAAGGTCGTCGACCCGTCGACCGGGGTGACCCAACCACGCGGCAGCGCAGGCGAGTTGTGCACCCGCGGTTACAGCGTGATGCTCGGCTACTGGAACGAGCCCGAGAAGACCGCCGAGGCCGTCGACCCCGGCCGCTGGATGCACACCGGCGACCTCGCGGTGATGCGCGAGGACGGGTACGTCGAGATCGTCGGCCGCATCAAGGACATGATCATCCGGGGCGGGGAGAACATCTACCCGCGCGAGATCGAGGAGTTCCTGTACGGCCACCCCAAGGTCCGGGACGTGCAGGTAGTCGGCGTGCCGCACGAGCGGTACGGCGAGGAGGTGCTCGCCTGCGTCATCCCGGCCGACGCGGCCTTTCCGCTCACCCTGGAGGAGCTGCGCGCCTTCTGCGACGGCCAGTTGGCGCACTACAAGATCCCCAGCCGGCTCCAGCTCCTGGAGACCTTCCCGATGACGGTGTCGGGGAAGGTCAGAAAAGTGGAGCTGCGGGAGAAGTACGGCGCCTAGAAGACTCAGGCGGGTGCTCGTCCCGCGCATGCGGGTGGTCGCGGCGCATGCACACGCGCGGCCACCGGTCGAGGCCGTGCTCGGCCTCGACGGCGCGGATGCGGCGCAGGCCCGGCGTCAGTTCGGCCTCGGCCAGGGTGCGGAAGCCCAGGCTGCTCCTTGACGGGCGAACGTTGCCTGCCGGGGCACTAGACCCAATGCCGTGTAGTTAGGGCTTGCCGATTAATAACTCGCTGTCTTGATCTCCGGTGGGTGGGTGAGTCCTGCCGTGCTGGCGAGGG
>NZ_JACTVI010000207.1 GCF_014495685.1 Streptomyces sp. TRM68367
GGGTCTTCGAAGTTGAGCGGTGCGCTGGTTCGGCTTGCTGACACAGCGTCACGCTCCGTGTTGGGTCGGGCGGCTTGGCCCTGGACGCAAGGTGCCCGTGGCCCTGCGTGATCATTTCTGTTCTCTAGGCAGAACGATCATGCAGGAGCCACGGGCTTGCTCAACGATACGACGTTGCTGCTCGACCTCGACGGGGTGTCCGTCGTCCGGGTCGAGCGGCTGGCGGACGGGACGCGCCGGGTCCACCTGGCCACGGCCGATGAGAGGGCGCGGGCGTGCCCGGCCTGCGGGGTGTTCGCCACCAGGGTGAAGGGCTCGGCGGTTACCCGGCCCCGCGATCTGCCGTACGGCGAGAGCGGGCTGGAGTTTCGCTGGCACAAGCGCCGCTGGTGGTGCCGGGAGGCCGGCTGCCCGCGCCGGTCCTTCACCGAGCAGATCCCGCAGCTACCGGCCGGCGCGCGGATCACCATGCGGCTGCGCGGTGCTGCCGGGCGGCGAATACGCGACGCCGCCTCCACCGTCATCCAGGCCGCCCGGGATCTGCGTCTGTCCTGGCCCACCGTGATGGACGCCTTCCGCGCCGTCGCACACGAGGTCACCGAGGCCCCGCTGCCCGAGGTGAAGGTGCTGGGCATCGACGAGACCCGGCGCGGACGGCCGCGCTGGGAACAGGACCCCGCCACGGGCAAGTGGATGCTGACGCGCGATCGGTGGCACACGGGGTTCGTCGACGCGCTCGGCGCCGGCGGCCTGCTCGGCCAGGTCGAGGGCCGCACCGTCGCCGATGTGCTCGCCTGGCTCGCCACCACCCCGCTGACCTGGAGAAAGAGCATCGAGTACGTGGCCATCGACATGTCGGCCACCTACCGCGCCGCCGTCTGCACCGGTCTCCCGCAGGCCACCGTCGTGGTCGATCACTTCCACGTCGTCCAGCTCGCCAACAAGATGCTGTCCATGGTCCGGCGCCGCACCACCGCCGAGATGCGCGGCCGACGTGGACGCGCCAGTGACCCGGAGTGGAAAGCCAGGCGGCGCCTTCTGCGCAATCGCGAGGACCTCACCGACGAGCAGTTCGCCACGATGTGGAACACGCTGCTGGGCGAGGGGACGATCGGCCAGACCCTGCTGACGGCATGGATCGCCAAGGAAAACCTCCGCAACCTCCTCGCCCTGGCGAGAACCGGCGCCGACCGCCACCAAGTCGGCCACGCCCGCTGGAAGTTCCTCACGTGGTGCGCGGACTCCGACATCCCCGAAGTCCGCCAGCTCGCCACCACCGTCGACCGCTGGTGGTCCGAGATCGAAGCGTTCATCGACACCGGGCACAGCAACGCCAAAAGCGAGGGTGTCAACCGCGTGATCAAGCTCGTCGCCCGCAACGCGTTCGGCTTCCGCAATGCCGACAACCAACGGCTACGGACACGCTGCGTCNGGGTGTCAACCGCGTGATCAAGCTCGTCGCCCGCAACGCGTTCGGCTTCCGCAATGCCGACAACCAACGGCTACGGACACGCTGCGTCACCACCCGCCGAGCCCGCGGACACCTCCGCACCGCTCAACTTTGAAGACCCAGCGCCAACATCGCGATCCCAGCGAGCGACGGGCGCTTACTGGGAAAGGCTCATTGTGCGGACACCGAGATCGTAGACGTGGCGCACTCGGTCCAACTGTCCATCGAGCGGACCGGAATCCTCCAGGTCGAAGGCCACTGCCACGTCACCTGCACGCCCAGCGGCTTCGACGTCTTCGACGCTCATAGCCAGCCGCAAACGGTCATCCGTGGCGATCCGCTCC
The DNA here is from genome assembly GCF_014495685.1 of Streptomyces sp. TRM68367. Lineage (GTDB taxonomy): Bacteria > Actinomycetota > Actinomycetes > Streptomycetales > Streptomycetaceae > Streptomyces. Next base: position 1,795 of record NZ_JACTVI010000207.1, read on the forward strand.
CGCCAGCTTGCGATCAGACCGGCGACGTCATCGGCGCTGTGGGGAACATAGCCCACGTTCACCGAAACGAAGCTGCCCCCGGGCCTGCGGTAGCGGGCCAGTTCGCCGATATCCCCGCCCATCTGGACTTCCGGCGCGCCAAGTCCTCCCAGCTCCTCTTCGGCGGCCCGGCCGTCTACCAGGAGCGACTGCTGGACCGGCCTGGCATCTGCGGCGGGGGTCAGGCCGGTCGGATCAACGCGGGCCGGACAGGACGTGAGCGGTGCTGGGCAGGCTCTTGTTGGATGTGGTCATGGTCTTCTTTGGAATGGCGGCGACCACGGCAGCGCCGTCCTTGCAGTGATCGGCCTTCTCCGCCGCCGTCATGGGGCGGGAGACCCAGTCGACGACACCCATCTCCTGGGGGACGGGACCGGTGGCGACGAAGTCACGGATGTACCAGATGTAGTGACCCCATTTGCGGTCCTTGTACGTCACCGTGTACTCACCCCCCGCGGTCTGCATCTTGGTGTTCCGGTTGACCCAGCCGACCTCCCCGGCCGGGACGGTGAGGTCCGTTTCGTCGGAGACCCTGCTCTCCCAGGTCCACTCGTGTCCGTAAGTGGTCTTGAAGCTGAGGCTGTACTCCGTGCCGACCAGGGCATTTCCGATCTTGTAGCTGGCTCCCAGCTCGACGCTGAGGGAGTTCTTGCCACCGGTCGTGTCCCACCAGCTCATCTTCTTCTGCTGCTCGATGCTGGTGCAGTTGTACGCGCGGGCCACCTCGTGAACCCCGCCGTAACTGTAGGTGACGTCGCCCTTGTGCTCGAACTTGCAGGTCGCGATCTTGTCGTCGCAGTCCGCGAAGAGCTGGGCGGCGGTGGGCGACTCCGCGTAGTTCCACTGGATGGAGCTCGTCAGGTTGTCCACACCGTCCCCGACCGAGAGCTGACCGCCGATCTGCCAGCTGGTGGAGTCGCCCTTCAGCCCGGGGTCGGCGAAGTGCCGGGCCTGGCAGTCGTTGAAGGTCTGGTACGAACTGATGGCATCGTTGAACTCGGCGGGCACCTGGTCGACCTGGAAGCCCGGCCCGTCGGGGGTGCACTTGCTCTCGGCGGTGAAACTCATGGACTTGCCCGTGTGGTTCGCGTCCAGGTACTCCGTGCCGATGACGACGGACGACTCCGCGGCCGGCTCCGCATCGGCCCGCAGCTCGGCGGCGGTGCCCGCAACGTCGATCTTCTTTTGGAAGGCCGGGTTGGTGACGGCTGTGCGGACGTCCAGCGGAGCGTCCTTGACCCGGCCGTCGGTGGCTGCCGCGATGGCTGCCCGATAGGTCGGGAAACATTGCACAGGACCGCCGGATACATCGACGGTGCAATGTGATCCGGCTGCATGCGAACCGGACTCGGTTGTGGTCGCCAACGCCGTGATCGGCACGGTCAGGGCCAGCACACTGGTGCCCGCCGCCGCAATGATCACGGTCTTCTTGGAACTGCTCTTCATCCGGTGCTGCATCTGCGGTTTACCTCTTCGGGGCCAGGGGATCTCCGGCCAGCCGCACGAGCAATGACTGGGCCAGTGCTTATGGACAGGGAGGCTAGTTCAGCGAAATCACGAGGCGTGTGGGGCTTGAGGGAAATCTGAGGTGCCTGGAGTCTGGTAGCAAGTTGGCGCGTCATAAACCTCGGGCGGCGTCGCCGAGAGGGAGCCTTCGCGATGAGGAGCCGCTGTCGTACCGAGCATTGGGGCTGCAGAGCGAACAGGGTTCCTGATCGGACCTCATGGTCGGCTACGGCGACACCGGCTCGTACGCCGCCGGCACTCAGGCCAAGGTCTAAGTGGTCTGTTCCGGAAGTCCTTCGGGGGTTGGCCTCGGAGTCTGTGTTGTGCATGTCGTCTGCACCGGGCCTACTGCAGATCAAGCAGCATGGTGTCGGCATGGTCGCGGCTCTCGACCACCCGGTAGCCCTCCGCGTAGTAGAGCGCGGCAGCAGGATTAGCGCGTTCCACGCTGAGGCTGATGTACTCCAAGCCGTGCTGTCGGGCGGTGTCGGCCAGCGCCCGCAGCAGCGCACGACCCACACCGCGCCCCCTCCAATCAGCGACAACGCCGATCGCCAGCTCGGGGATGTCGGCATGGACGAAGCCGTAGGCCGGCTCAGCCTCGGTGAAGAACCTCAGCCATGCCGCACCGACGGCGCGCCCGTCGACCTCGACGGCCACCACACCGAGGTCGGTAGCACGCGGCCACCCGTTGACGTAGCGCGCAACCTCCGGGGCGGCCAACGTGTCCGCTCGGCTCCGCCCCGGGTGACTGGGCGTGTTCGCCGCCTCAACGAGCATGTCCTGCAGGAACGATGCGTCAGCAGTCATCGCCGCGCGGATCACGAAATCATTCATGGCCTCGAGTGTTGGAGTCGCATGAGGTTCACTGCAACTGAGTAAACGTTGAAAACCACCGCTGACCGATCAGGCTGCCGTACCGTGATCAATCCTCAGCACTCACCAGTGCTACGCAGTGCTACATGTCAGGTGACGGCAGCCATACGAGAACTGGGTGGTCAGATGCCGGGGGCGGTGAGGTGGACCCTGCAGGAGCAGTCGAGGGCGTCTTCGGGGCTGCCGGCAAGGCCGCCGGTGGTCAGCAGGGAGTCTTCGTAGCGGTCGCTGCTGGCGTAGTAGAGGGTGAAGCCCCACCTGCCGACGGCGCCGGTATAGCGCAGCCGCATCAGCTTGACCCGTTCGCCGTCGGCCAGTTCCGCCTCCACGTAGGCGAAGGCGCCGCGGTGGCGGACGCGCAGCCCTTTCAGCTGCGGCCAGGCAGTGCGGGCACGCTCGCCGAGGCGCGCCTCCAGCGAGAGCCGGGTGTGTTCCGAAGGCGTGGGCATGGCAGCCATCCTGCCCGACGGGCCGGTGGTCGGATACGGAAGGCTACGGCCCGTCGTGATCCGCTTCTCCCGATCGGCCTGCCTGCCTTGAATGTTGCCGCAGCCCGCCCGATAGCCCTGCGCGCCGCCGAGTGCGAGCGGCTGAAAAAAATGGCCTATGGCCACAAGACCGAGTACCGGCTGCGGATGCGCGCGCAGGTGGTATTGCACGCGGCCAGGGGGCGCTCCAATGCGCGCATCGCCCGTGAGACGGGCCTCCATCTGGACACGGTCCGCTGCTGGCGCGGCCGGTTCGCCGCGCAGGGCCTGGCCGGTCTGAGCGACCGCGAGCGGTCGGGCCGGCCACCGTCGTACACGGCACTGGAGGTGGCCGAGGCCAAAGCGCTGGCCTGCCGCCTGCCCGCCGAGACCGGGGTGCCTCTGGCGCGCTGGTCGTGCCCAGAACTGGCCGCCGAACTCGCCGCACGCGGCATCACCGGCCCCGTCTCCGCCTCCACCGTGCGCCGCTGGCTCAGGGACGACGCACTCAAGCCCTGGCAGTACCAGTCCGATCTTCATCACCGACCCCGAGTTCCGGCCCAAGGCCGAGCGCGTGCTGGACCTGTACGCCCGCACCTGGCAGGGCCGGCCCCTCGGCGACGACGAGTACGTCATCAGCGCGGACGAGAAGACCTCCATCCAGGCCCGCTGCCGCTGCCACCCACCCTCGCCCCCGGGCAGGCCCGCGCCATGCGCGTAAACCACACCTACCACCGGGGTGGCGCTCTGGCCTACCTGGCCGCCTACGACGTCCACCAGGCCAAGGTGTTCGGCCGGTGCGAACCCCGCACCGGCATCGACCCGTTCATGAACCTGGTCGCCCAGGTCATGGCCCAGGAGCCCTACGCCAGCGCGAAGCGGGTGTTCTGGGTCGTGGACAACGGCTCCTCCCACCGCGGCAAGGCAGCAGCGGACCGGCTGGCCGCGGCGTTTCTCAACGCGGTGCTGGTACACACCCCGGTGCACGCCTCCTGGGTGAACCAAGTGGAGATCTTCTTCTCAGTCGTGCAGCGCAAGGTCGTCTCACCCAACGACTTCACCGACCTCAACGAGGTCGAGAACCGGCTCCGAGCCTTCGAAGACCGCTACAGCGCCGCGGCACAGCCGTTCCAGTGGAAGTTCACCACCTCCGACCTGGACGATCTGCTGGCCAGGCTCGACCGGCACACCGCCGATCACCAGCAAGAATCCTCCGCCGCAGCGGCAGCATGATCAACCCCCGAAGGATTTACGACGCAGACCACTAATAGGGCTTTGTTAGGTACCCCGGTTGTTCGTGCGTGGGTAGGGTGTGATCTTCTTTCGGGCGTGACACCTGAGGAGATGGAGGA
>NZ_JACTVI010000208.1 GCF_014495685.1 Streptomyces sp. TRM68367
AGGTGCGGTCGGTCGCCGTGCCCTGGGGCAACTGCGTCGAGCCGTCCAACGTGAAGGCCGGAGGCAATGCCTGCCCGATCCGCTTCCAGTGCTCCGGTTGCGGGTCGTATCGCCCTGACCCCTCGCACCTGCCCGCCATCGAAGACCAGGTCCGCAGCCTGAAGGCCAACCTGGAGCTGGCCCGCGCGATGGGCGCGGCCGACTACACGATCAAGGGCATGGAAGGCGAGATCGCGGACTACCTGAACGTGATCAAGAAGATGAAAGCGAAGATGGAGTCCATGCCCGACGAGGAACGCCACGAGGTCGAAGAGGGCAGCAAGATCTTGCGGCGCCTGCGCGCCGGCTCCGCTGCCTCCGGACCGGTCGCCCTGCCCATGCCCGTCGTCCGCCCTGCCGACGAGGTCGGAACGTGACCGCCAAGCGCACCCCCGCCGACGTGCTCCGCGAGGCCAGGAAGAAGGACAGCCTAGCCAAACGGGCGAAGGTCCTCGCCGTCGTGGACGACATGAAGGCCAAGGGCGAGCCGATCACGTTCCTCGGCGTCGCCAAGGCCGCCCAGGTATCGAACTGGCTCGTCTACGCCGAGGGCGTGCGCGAGCACATCGAGGCCGCACGCAAGGCCCAGACCACAGGCAAGGCTCGGGAGCGCAAGACCGGTGCCGCAGCCAGCCCGGCGAGCATGGCGACCGACCTGGAACTGGCTCGCGCCGAACTCCGGGCCCTGCGGGAGGAGCGGGACCGGCTCAAAGCCGCCGTCCAGCGCGGCCTCGGACAGCAAGTCGGACAAGCAGGCCACGCTGAACTCGTCTCCCGCATCAACGAACTCACCGCGGCCAACCAGGAGCTCGCCGACAAGCTGATCCGCGCCGAAGCTGACCGGGACGGCCTGCAGAACCAGCTCACCGGGGCTCAGGACGACCTGATCGCAGCCCGGCAGGCCCTGCGCAACATGATGCGTGATCAGAACCGAGAGGGATGACGGCACGATGCCGGAAGACGACGACGAGGGGGCTATGCCAACTTGGGTTAACCCGCCCCAAACTTTGGCGAGTTGAAGGAGGAACCCGAGCGCATCCAGGCCGATCCGGCCGTGGCCGAGCGGGACTGGCAGGAGTGGGTCATCGCCCGCTCGCGTGTCGGTGAGGCGCTGGCCCCGGGACGAGACCGGGCAAGGCCATGCCCAGGGCGATCGGACAGCACTGGCCGCAAAGGGGCCCGGGGGAACGTCGTCAGCGGAGAAGCCGAAATCGCAGGTGCCGGTGTGGTGTGAGGGGCTGGCCTGCTCAGTTGTGAAACCTGCGCCTGGACGGACTGATAGGAATTAGGTTGACGGTGTGCAGTCAGCGATGCAACGGTGGAGCCGCGTCACCAATGAGGCGCGCTTCACACCAACTCCCCGCTGACCACGGGGAGAACAGAGGGGAACACATGCCTTTCAACACTTCCGTCAAGGCAGCGCTGGCTGCTGCTGCCGCGATGTCGGCCCTGCTGATCCCGGCGGCCGGTTCCGCGTCCGCAGCGTCCTCCGCCTCCGGGGAGACCGTCACAGCAGCGGCCGACAGCTTTGACGCCAAGTGCAGGAGCCACAGCCGCAACTACGTCCTGAAGAAGTACCATCGAGGGCCCCAGTTCTTCACTCTGCGCTGTGGCACAAGCACGTGGGGCTGGAAGCACATCAAGGCGCGGCACGGCTGGAACAGCACGATGGACCGGAAGATAAACGCCGCCATCTGGTCCGGAGACCCCAATGGCCGTGGCGGTTACTCCACCTACCTCAATCAGTGCCCGCGAGTGGAGAAGTTCCGCACTATCATCGGTACCCCGGCCGGGACCAACGACCTCCTGACGGCCTACAAGGTCAACCAGCCGGCCGTCGCCAGCGCTGCTGCCCCCTGCTAGACACCACGCTGAGGCGCGGACCGAGGTGAGAGGGTGGTTTGTCCCGGTGGAGGAACAGACACCAGCCGAGCAGGCCCTGAGTAGCTCTTATGTCACCGCTGACGGACTCCGTTTCGACGTCATTAAGATGTCGGTCGAACACCATCCGGACCGCAGCGCAACGTTGACGTACTGGCTGACCGTGGGACGCCAAGGCCACCCGGATGAGCATTGGGTGGTCGCTTTGCCCTGGGACGACAAGTCCTGGGTGGATGTGCTCACCTCGCCCGCGCCCCCTCCCGACCGACTGCGGCAGCTCGTGCACCTCGTCCATGCCCATCTGGAAGAGTGGTGGGACACGAAGGGATACAACCGGCAGTCGGCGAAGATGGGACGGCGACTCACCTGACCCCATCGCGCCAGACACCCGCGCGGATGCGTGGGCGTCACGGCTCCGACGGACCGACACGCAGCAGCGTGCCGGGAGCCCCGCCGGGCGAAGACGCCGCCATCATCAAGGGCGGACCCTACGCGACGTCATCGGTGGTCATCCCCTTCGCGCGGCGGCGGATCGTCCGCCTGTGCGGCCACGTGACTTATCAGGGCCTCGCATTCGTCACTGCGCAAATAGAGTGCGGGCCGCCGCCAAAGCATTGTGCGCCGGCCCGCGTCTCCGCCCGCTGTCCTTCTCCAGAACGCAAGCCCCTTTCACTATGTGCCTAACGTGCCTTGTCGACTACTGAGTCTTTGACCTGCAACAATACTTGACAACCTAAGATAACGCGCCGATGCCGTGGGCCATACCGCTGTTGGCGTGCCCAGCGGGGAATCGGTCGTCCGGGCTGCCGGAGGGCCCGGTCTCCGCCCACCAGCCCGGCAGAGTCTCGCCGTGGTGGGTGATCGGTTCGGTGAGGCGCACGCAGTAGTCGAGAACGGCGCGCATCGTGGAGCTGCCGGGGTTTCGGCGCAGTAGGTAGGCGCCGTATCCGGTGAGGCCCCGGACGGCGTCGAACTCGGCGAGCGGCGGCAGGCGTCCGGCGTCGATGCGGCGATGTGCGGCGTCGAGACGGCGTCCGACATCGACTGCGATCTGTCCGTCCATCACGTCGAGGGCGCGCTGGTAGGAGCCGGGAAGGTGGTCGGCGGCACAGGCCAGGGCATGGGCGAAGGCGGGCACTCCGTAGAACGGGTGGCTGTCCGGGCCGCTGGTGAGCGGCTTCCGGGAGGCGGCGGCGAGCCAGTCGTGGGCGCGCTGCCACGGGCCGAGACCGTTCGCGGCCAGCTCGATGTGCAGGAGCGCGATTCCGGGCGGGCCGTAGGCGAGGTGCTGCCGGTCCGGGGACAGTATCCTGGTGCCGAGGGGCACGGTGTCGGGGTCGGCGAGCTGAGCAGCGATGGCGTCGACCAGGCCGAGCGCGGGGTGGGCGGTCACGAAGCCCTCCCCCTGGTGCGGGCGGTCCAGGCCAGGGCAGCGGCACGCGCCAGGTAGAGGCACACCTCTTCCTCCGGGAAGTTCACGGCGACGTGGCGCACGAAGTGAACGTGCAGCAGGGAGGTCAGGACGTCGTCGACGGCGATGCCCTGGGTGTCCGGGCCGGGCAGGTGCGGCCGGTAGGCAGCGAGTGCCGCTTCCCGGTCGGCCCATCCGGACACGATGGCGTCTCCGCCCGGGACGCTCCGCAGGGCTGACCAGTCGTCGCTCGGGTCGGCGAACCGTACGGCCTCGGTGAACTGCGGGCGTGGAACGGGCACGGGGGCTGTCGGCGGGACGTGGTCGATCAGCCACTTCATTCCGGCCTCGATGGTGCCGAGGAACGCGGAGGTGATGGCGACCGTCTGGGCCGCTACCAGCGTGCGCGGTCCGGGACGCTGTGGCTGCGTGAGCTGGGCCAGGATGGCGCACGAGTCCGCCCGGAACACATTCTCGGCTGCCTCCCATGCGGAGCCGGAGCCCCAGCGGCCCATCTCCCGGTAGGAGGTGGGATAGCGCAGGTCGGCCAGCAGGCCGATGCGTCGTAGCTCGTCGGCCCAGGCACTCACCGTTCGGGCCGTGTCGGCGAAGGCTTCCGGGTCGGGGAGGGCGATGCGTACGCGGAGGTGTTGGTCCGGGTCGCGGAAGCGGATGAACCACCACGGCGGGTTGCCGAGCCGTTCGAGGAGGCCGGGCAGGTGCCGGAAGAGCAAGACGTCTTGGCGGCGGGGGTCACCGTAGAGGGCAGCCAGAAGAACCGACGAAGAGGCAGGCGTCTGCATCTGGGCCGCAGACAGGACACGGGCCCGGCTGGGGGCTGGCAGTGGCGGCCATGTCGACGGCCTGGTTGCTTTGAGTGGCACCACGACCTCGTGGACTCGCCCGCCGCACCAGCCGTACGCCTCTGGTTCCGGGGCCTCAACGAGTACGGCCAGGCGCGTCCGGTCGAGGTGTCTGCGCAGAAGCGCACGGTGGCCGACCTCGTCGAGGTCGAGGAAGAGGCGCCGGTCGCCCTCTATTACGGCAGCTGTAGATAGCCCTGCCTGTGCTCATCGCGGCTGGTCAGCGGTTTGAGGGGGGTGGGTGCGGGGCACGAGGACGGCCGC
>NZ_JACTVI010000209.1 GCF_014495685.1 Streptomyces sp. TRM68367
ATGATCACCGTGATGAGCTGCGCGAGCACCCCAACCACTCGTCACACCAGGACCGTTGACCTGCACGAATCACGATGGAACTTCCTCAATGTCCGCGGCCAGCGCCGCGTAGATGTACTCGCTGCCCCAGCGATCCCCGTCGAGGTCGTTCTCGACCAGGTGCGCCTCCCGACGCATCCCGAGGCGCTCACAGACCCGCACAGACCCGGTGTTCTCCACATCCAGCCGTGCGTAGAGCCGGTGCACGCCCAGCCTGTCGAAGGCAAACCTGGCCAGCGTCATGGCCGCCTCGGTCGCATAGCCGTGCCCCTGGTGACGTGGGTCGAGAGTCCAGCCGATCTCAGCCTGGGCGGCGCGGGCATTGGCCAGGGTGAGCGTCACCTCGCCAAGGATGCCGGGCTCATCGCGTCGGCACACAGCAAGCGCCAGCTTGTCCCCGTCGGCGCACCAAACCGAGTGCGCCGCGCGCTCGGCCGCAACCTGCTCGCTGCGCTCCCGCGTGTGCGCCGGCCGGTACAAGTAGCGCGCCACGCTCGGCAGGCTCTGGTAGGCGTACAGGTCGTCGGCGTCGCTGGGAGTGAACAGACGCAGCGACAACCGGGGCGTGGTCATCGGCAGCAGTGAGGCGATGTCCATGCGGACCTCCGGGACGCGGATTTGGTCAAGATGCGGAACTGATCGTCGCATCACGACTGACGGGCAGCCACGCCTTTTTCAGCAGCGCCCGACAGCCCCACTCCACCACGAGGCACGGCATTCCAGGAGTCCTTTTACTGACCCACGCTCCCTAGCTGGGCGGTCCCGACCGGGCGGCCTGTCGAGCCGTGTGAGGTCGGTGGAGCGGCTTTGGGCTGGAGCTGCTTTGGGGCGAGTGATCATGGCCCCGTAAGCTTCCGGCGCGTCGGGCAGTCTGTGGACCTGCCCGGTAAAGCACGACGTTGGGGCCATGATCTTCGAGGCTCGCCCCAAAGTGGCTGCCTAAAGCCGTGGAGCCGACCGCCCCAGCCACAGAGGGTTTCTCCCACCTCATGCCCGCAGCTCGCCAGCGCGCCGCCGGGCGCGGCCAGCCGGGGCGCAGACAGGAGGCAGGCCGCGCCGCAGAGGCGGCGCGCGCCCGCGCCGTGCGCGGGCACTTGATGAACGTAGGGAAACTCTTACCGCGCTGGCCTGATCAGTACTGATCACGGGCACTGACGCTCACCTACTCACGTCAGTAGGTCCCGGCTACAGTTGTGCTGGCCGACATAGCAGGACGACAGGAGCGTGCTCGCCGGATGGGACCGAAGTCGGAGCGGGTCTACCGCACGATTCGTGAGTGGATCGCTGAGGGCAGGTACTCGCCGGGTTCCAAGCTTCCGTCCGAACGGACCCTGTCGGAGGACCTGGAGATCGGCCGCACGGCCCTGCGCCAAGTGCTGGCCAAGCTGGTTGCCGAGGGCGTCGTCGAGGTGCACGGCCGTAGTTCGTACCGAGTGCCGGATCGATCCGTGACCACGGAAGCGCCGGCGGATGTCGAGCCATGGCAGATCCACGGTGAGCGGACGCTGTATGACAACCGATGGGTGAAGCTGAGCCTCGTCGACGTTGAGCCGCCCGGCGTAGACCGTTTCGAGCACCATGTGGTCAGGCTTCATCATGTGGCTATCGCTGCCGTCATCGACGACCAAGACCGCGTGCTCATGATGTGGCGGTACCGCTTCGTCCCTGATGCCTTCGGCTGGGAGCTGCCGGGCGGCATCGTCGACCAGGGGGAAGACCCCCTCCAGACTGCACTGCGTGAGGTCGAGGAAGAGACCGGGTGGCGGCCGAACGCCCTGGAGCACGTGGTCACTTACCAGCCCATGGTCGGCATGGTCGACTCGCCTCACGACATCTTCGTCGGTGAGGGAGCGAAGCTCGTTGGGGAGCCGACCGATCTGGAAGAGGCGGGGCATATCGCCTGGGTTCCGCTGTCTGACATTCCGGGCCTGATGGCTCGTGGTGAGCTGATGGGGTCCGGCACGTTGGTCGCCCTTCTCCATGTGCTCGCTTCACGAGGGTCCGGCGCGTCCCCTACAACCGCTGGGTGAGCTGCTCTATCCGGCGCCTGTGACGTACTGACTTGGTTCGGCTCGCCGCGAGTCGGGCTTGCCGCAGGTGCTTTCGGGCTTGGTCGTGTTCCCCGCGGGCCAGGTGGGCTTGGGCCAAGTCGCAATGGAGCCCGGCTGACGCTCTGACGAACGTGGGGTCGGTCGTCTCCAGTGCCGTGTACAGGTTGTCCACGGCTTCGCCGTCGCCGATCAGGGCAAGTGCGTTCCCGCGCCACCTGGTGAGGTGGCTTTCGTTCAGGAAGATGCTCAGCATGTCCGGATCGCGGGCTTCATCTCCTGCGGGCAGATGACGTATCGCGAGGTCGAGAGCCCGTCGGCAGTCCTCTTGGAGCCCAGCTCGGGCGCAGATTTCCGCTTCGGCGGCGTGTAGCCACGCCGTGAGGCGCGGAGACATGCCCTGTCCTCCGAGACGCTGTGCTTCTCGAACAAGGTGCACTGCCATTTCCGGGCGCCCGGCGTCGCAGAGCACGTAGGCCTGTTCGGCGGTGGCGTGGGCGAGGTACATCGGTTCCTCGGCCTCCTGGGCGGCGCGCTTCCCCAGCTCGTAGTGACGCCAGGCTCGTTCGACGGCTCCGACGTCAAGGGCCTGCCAGGCCGCGAGGGTTGCCGCACCGGTCAGGGCCAGGGCGACCGGGCGTCGGGTCTCCGGGAGTACGGCGAAGGTAAGGGCGTCCTCCAGCCGCGTCAGGTGGGCAGTCATCTGGTCGACCAGGCTGGCGGCGCCCATCTGCCGGTCGATGGTCCGGAGCAGTTCAGTCTGGTCCATGAACGTCTTCACCATGGTCAGGCTGACGTTCCGCGCCTCGTCGATCCGCTCCATCAGCTCGTCGTAGCCGTCCGCCGTTGCGGGTGCCGGCGGCTGCGCTCCGCCTCCGAGCTCGGCGTCAGTGATGCCGAGGAGGGCACGGAGGATCTTGGCGTAGTAGCTGGAGATCGTTCGTCGGCCGTTCTCCCATTCCGAGACGTACACTCGCAAACTCGCGGTTGAGGCGACGGTGAGCATGTGCTGACGTGCATGGCGCTCGATCTCCCGCACCAGCTGCTCCTGTGACCAGGCCCGTGCCGTTCTTGCTGCCCTGAGTCCACTCATGTCGTACTGCCGTTCCTCCTGGGGTTGTTGAGCCGTAACAGCAGGATGCCTCACATCGGCGCAGGTAGGGAGGGGTTAACCGGTCTCGTGTTAACCCCTGTTGTCTACCGGGACGTTGTCTGGCGCGCTTTCCTGGAACCGTCGCAGTCAGGCGAGTTGAGGTGCCCGGCTCGCGACAGCGCTTGACATCTGGTGCGCACCAGATGCAACCTTCTGGTGCGCACCAGTTGGTGGCGTGAAGCACTCCGCAGCTTTGCTGCGGCATTCCAACCACGTTCACAGGAGCGGCGACCCACCGCCAAGCAAGTACGCCGCTCCCGCCCCTCTCAAGGGAGTTCCATCATGCGCCAGATTCCCGTAGACACGTCCGCCGCGACTGTGATGGTCGCCAAGGCCCCGCAGCCCAAGGTCCGTGACCGCCGGACCGGCGAGATCGCCACCGACGCCGACGGCGTCAAGCTAATGACCGTGGACGTGATGTTCGCGGCCAACGACGAAGTCGAGATCCTTTCCGTCGCTGTCCCGGAGCCTGGTATCTCCAGTGACCTGGCCATGGGCACGCCGGTGGCCCTGACGGGGTTGATCGCCCGGCCGTGGGAGAACGAGTTCAACGGTCAGAAGCGGCACGGGATCGCCTTCCGCGCGGTCGCCGTCACCTCGCTGGCCGCTACCGGTTCGGCATCTGAGGCGGCCTGATCATGACGTGGTTCATGGTCGCTGTGGTTGTGGTCGTCGCCGCTGCGGGATTCCTGCGGTGGCGGCGCCCCGCCTGGTACTGGCTGAGCTTTGGAGTCGTCCTTGCCACGCTGCGGGTTCTGGTCCGGTACGCCTCGGTCATGGACGCCTGTGGGCTGACGGTCCCGCCCTCGCGCTGGCGGCTGGCGCTGGCCCGGGTGGCCAACCGGCCGGTGCCGGAGTCCCGGGTGCCGCGCATCCTGCGGCTGCGGCCCACTCGGACCGGCCTGGTCCTGCGGCTCAAGCTCCGCCCCGGCCAGGACGCCTTCGACGTGTCGGCGGCCACGGACCGGCTGCGCCACTCCTTCGGGATGTACGGCGTGACCTCCCGAGAGGTCCGGATGCTCCTATGGCTGTCAAGCCGCTGGAGCCAGGTCGGTATGAGTGATTCGTTCGGTCGGTGTGCTGGTCAGTGCCCGGTAGACC
>NZ_JACTVI010000021.1 GCF_014495685.1 Streptomyces sp. TRM68367
CCCGGCGCCCCGGCCGCAGGCGGCGGCTACGGCTATCCGCCGCCCGCCGCTCCCGCCGGCGCCCCGCCCTTGCCGTCCGCGCCGCCGCCCGGCGGTGGACGCCCCGGCGGTTACGGCTACCCGCAGCCCGCGAGCGGCCAGCGGCCCCCCGCCGCGCCCGCGCCCGGCGGACGCGTCCGCCACTGGATCGAGATCAACGGCACCCGCCATCAGATCTCCCGCCAGACGCTGGTGCTGGGCCGCAGCACCGAAGCCGACGTGCGGATCGACGACCCCGGCGTCTCCCGCCGGCACTGCGAGATCCGGACCGGAACGCCCTCGACGATCCAGGATCTCGGATCCACCAACGGCATCGTGGTGGACGGGCAGCACACCACCCGCGCTACGCTCCGCGACGGCTCGCGGATCGTCGTGGGCAGCACCACCGTTATCTATAGGCAAGCCGAAGGGTGAAGCGGGGGCAATGTCAGAGCTGACCCTCACGGTCATGCGGCTGGGTTTCCTGGCCGTCCTGTGGCTGTTCGTGATCGTGGCCGTGCAGGTCATCCGCAGCGACCTGTTCGGGACCCGCGTCACCCAGCGCGGATCGCGCCGGGAAGCCGGCCGGCAGCAGCAGGCCGGCCGGCAGGCGTCGGCGCCTCCGCAGCAGCGCCAGCAGTCGGGCGGCCGCCAGCGCCGCAACGCCCCCTCCAAGCTGGTCGTGACCGAGGGCACCCTCACCGGGACCACGGTCACGCTCCAGGGCCAGACCATCACGCTCGGGCGGGCGCACGACTCGACGATCGTGCTGGACGACGACTACGCCTCCAGCCGGCATGCCAGGATCTACCCGGACCGCGACGGCCAGTGGATCGTCGAGGACCTGGGTTCCACCAACGGCACCTACCTGGACCGGACCCGGCTGACGACCCCCACACCGATTCCGCTGGGCGCGCCGATCCGCATCGGCAAGACCGTCATCGAGCTGCGGAAGTAGTGCTACATCATGAGTGAGCGCGAGCGGAGCGAGCACGCTGCGGCGGTCCCCTCCCCGGGCCCCGGCGTGCTCCCGACCGGAGGGTGGGCAGTGTGGCTCGACACGACCGGCTGTACCCGGAGCCGACGGGCGAGGTGCGCATGAGTCTGTCACTGCGCTTCGCCGCCGGATCGCACAAGGGGATGATCCGGGAGGGCAACGAGGACTCCGGTTACGCCGGTCCGCGCCTGCTCGCCATCGCCGACGGCATGGGCGGCCAGGCGGCCGGCGAGGTGGCCTCCTCCGAGGTGATCTCCACCATCGTCTCGCTCGACGACGACGTGCCCGGCTCCGACATCCTCACCTCGCTCGGCACGGCCGTGCAGCGGGCCAACGACCAGCTGCGCGCGATGGTCGAGGAGGACCCCCAACTGGAGGGCATGGGGACGACGCTGACCGCGCTGCTGTGGACGGGCCAGCGGCTCGGCCTGGTGCACGTCGGCGACTCCCGCGCCTATCTCCTGCGCGACGGTGTCCTGACCCAGATCACCCAGGACCACACCTGGGTGCAGCGGCTCGTCGACGAGGGCCGGATCACCGAGGAGGAGGCGGGCACCCACCCGCAGCGCTCCCTGCTGATGCGCGCCCTCGGCAGCGGCGACCACGTCGAACCCGACCTGTCCATCCGCGAGGTGCGGGCCGGCGACCGCTATCTGATCTGCTCCGACGGGCTGTCCGGGGTCGTCTCCCACCAGACGCTGGAGGACACCCTCGCCAGCTACCAGGGCCCCCAGGAGACCGTCCAGAACCTCATCGAGCTGGCGCTGCGCGGCGGCGGCCCGGACAACATCACCGTCATCGTCGCCGACGTCCTCGACCTCGACACCGGCGACACCCTCGCCGGTCACCTGACCGACACCCCGGTGGTGGTCGGCGCCGTCGCCGAGACCCAGCACACGCTGCACGACAACGGCATCATGCAGACCCCGGCCGGCCGCGCCGCGGGCCTCGGCCGCCAGGGTCACGGACCGGGCGGTGGGGGCGAGTTCGGCCCGCCCGGCAGCGGCGACACCACCGGCTACATCCCGGCGGACGGCTTCGGCTACGGCGACGACGACTTCATCAAACCCCACAAAAGCCGCAAGTGGCTCAAAAGATCCGTCTACAGCGCGCTCGCCCTCGCCCTCATCGGCGGCGGCCTGTACGGAGGCTGGCGCTGGACGCAGACCCAGTACTACGTCGGCACCAAGGGCGAACACATCGCGCTGTACCGGGGGATCAGCCAGGACCTGGCCTGGCTGACGCTGTCCGAGGTGGAGAAGGACCACCCCGAGATCGAACTCAAGTACCTCCCGCCGTACCAGCAGAAGCTGGTGAAGGCGACCATCGCCGAGGGCGACCTGAACAACGCCCGGGCGAAGATCGAGGAACTGTCGGTGCAGGCCTCCGCGTGCATGAAGGAGTCGCAGCGGCGCGCCGCGCAGAGCAGCAACGCCAAGACGGGCGAGGGCGAGGCCGGAGGCACCACGGGAACCACCCGCACCTCCATCACGTCCAAGGCAACACCGAATCCCTCGGTGAGCCAGTCCCCGGGCTCGCCGAATCCGCCGAAGACCACCCCGACCGCACCCACGCCCACCCCCGGCCCCACCCTGTCGGAGGAAGAGCAGAAGGTCGTCTCGCTGTGCGGTAAGCAGTAGGCAAGCCGTGAGAGGCCCTGTCACAAGATGAGCAGTACTACCAACACGTCGACGCACCACACGTCCACGATCGGCGCGATCGGAGCACCGAGCCGGCGCAACACCGAGCTCGCGCTGCTGGTGTTCGCCGTCGCCATCCCGGTGTTCGCCTACGCCAACGTGGGGCTGGCGATCAACGACCAGGTGCCCTCCGGCCTGCTCGGCTACGGGCTGGGCCTCGGGCTGCTGGCCGGAGTCGGCCATCTCGTCGTACGGAAGTTCGCGCCGTACGCGGACCCGCTGATGCTGCCGCTGGCGACCCTGCTCAACGGCCTCGGCCTGGTGGTGATCTGGCGGCTCGACCAGTCGAAGCGACTGCAGGCGAGCAGCACCTTCGTCGAGGCGGCCCCCCGCCAGCTGATGTACTCCGCGCTAGGGCTCGCCCTGTTCGCGGTGGTGATGATCTTCCTCAAGGACCACCGTGTCCTGCAGCGCTACACCTACATCTCCATGGCCGGGGCCCTGTTCCTGCTGGTGCTGCCGCTGGTGCCGGGTCTCGGTGCGGACATCTACGGCGCCAAGATCTGGATCAGCATCCCCGGCCTCGGCACGGTCCAGCCCGGCGAGTTCGCGAAGATCATCCTCGCCGTCTTCTTCGCCGGGTACCTGATGGTGAAGCGGGACGCCCTCGCCCTCGCCAGCCGCCGCTTCATGGGCCTGTACCTGCCGCGCGGCCGCGACCTGGGACCCATCCTCGTCGTCTGGGCGATGTCGATCCTGATCCTCGTCTTCGAGACCGACCTGGGTACGTCGCTGCTGTTCTTCGGCATGTTCGTCGTCATGCTGTACGTCGCCACCGAACGCACCAGCTGGATCGTCTTCGGCCTGCTGATGTCCGCGGCCGGCGCCGTCGGCGTGGCCTCCTTCGAGCCGCACGTCCAGCAGCGCGTCCAGGCCTGGCTCAACCCCATGCGCGAGTACACGCTGAGCAGGCAGGGCGTCTACGGCCACACCGAGCAGTCCATGCAGGCCCTGTGGGCCTTCGGCTCCGGCGGCACCCTCGGCACCGGGCTCGGCCAGGGCCACTCCGACCTCATCGGCTTCGCCGCCAACTCCGACTTCATCCTCGCCACCTTCGGCGAGGAGCTGGGGCTGGCGGGCGTCATGGCGATCCTGCTGATCTACGGCCTGATCGTGGAGCGCGGCGTGCGCACGGCACTCGCGGCCCGGGACCCGTTCGGCAAACTGCTGGCCGTCGGCCTGTCCGGAGCCTTCGCCCTCCAGGTCTTCGTCGTGGCCGGCGGTGTCATGGGCCTCATCCCGCTGACCGGTATGACCCTGCCGTTCGTCGCGTACGGCGGTTCCTCCGTCATCGCCAACTGGGCCCTCATCGGCATCCTGCTCCGCATCAGCGACACCGCCCGGCGCCCGGCGCCCTCCCCCGCCCCCAACCCCGACGCCGAGATGACCCAGGTGGTCCGCCCGTGAACAAGCCCCTGCGCCGGATCGCGATCTTCTGTGGCCTGCTCGTCCTGGCACTGCTCGTCCGCGACAACTGGCTCCAGTACGTGCAGGCCGACGAACTGAGGACCGACACCAACAACCGCCGCGTCGCCATCGAGCGCTACGCCTCGCCGCGCGGCGACATCATCGTCGGTGGCGACCCGATCACCGGCCACGCGGAGACGACCTCGGGCGACTTCAAGTACAAGCGCACGTACAAGGACGGCGCGATGTGGGCGCCCGTCACCGGCTTCGTCTCGCAGGCCTACGGCGCCAACCAGCTGGAGTCCATCGAGGACGGCATCCTCACCGGCAACGACGACCGGCTGTTCTTCCGCAACACCCTCGACATGCTCACGGGCAAGCCGAGGGAGGGCGGCAACGTCGTCACCACCCTCAACGCCGCCGCGCAGAAGGCCGCGTACGACGGCCTGAAGGCCCAGGGAGCCAAGGGTGCCGTCGCCGCGATCGAGCCGTCCACCGGCAAGATCCTTTCGCTGGCCTCCTACCCCTCGTACGACCCCTCCACGATCGCCGGCAGCGGCACCTCCGACGAAGAGGCCTGGAAGAAGCTGCAGAAGAAGTCCAACCCCGACGACCCCATGCTGAACCGGGCGCTGCGCGAGGTCTACCCGCCCGGCTCCACGTTCAAGGTGGTCACCGCGGCGGCCGCCCTGGAGAACGGTCTGTACAACTCGGCCGACGAGAAGACGAACTCGCCGCTGCCGTGGACCATGCCGGGCACCAGGACCGAGCTGAAGAACGAGGGCAACATCCCCTGCAAGAACGCCACGCTGCGAGTCGCCCTGCAGTACTCCTGCAACACCGTCTTCGGCAAGGTCGGCGCCGACCTCGGCAACGACAAGATGCTGGAGGAGGCCAAGAAGTTCGGCTTCACCTCCGAGCAGTTCACGCCGGTCCGCACCAGCGCGTCCGTCTTCTCCAGCAACATGGCCCCCTCCGAGGTCGCGCTGTCCTCCATCGGCCAGTTCAACACCGCCACGACCCCGCTGCAGATGGCCATGGTCGCCTCGGCCGTCGCCAACGACGGCAAGCTGATGAAGCCGTACATGGTCGACGAACTCCAGGCACCCAACCTCGACACCCTCGAGAAGACCGACCCGGAAGAGCTCAGCCAGCCGCTGTCCTCGAAGAACGCCCAGATCCTGCAGTCGATGATGGAGACGGTCGTCGAGAAGGGCACGGGCACGAACGCGCAGATTCCCGGCGTCACCGTGGGCGGCAAGACCGGTACCGCCCAGCACGGTGAGAACAACAGCAAGAACCCGTACGCCTGGTTCATCTCCTACGCCAAGCAGAAGGACGGCAGCTCGCCGGTGGCCGTGGCGGTCGTGATCCAGGACGACAAGGCCGTCCGGGACGACATCTCCGGCGGCGGCCTCGCGGCGCCGATCGCGAAGAAGGTGATGGAGGCGGTCATCAACAGCAAGTAGTGACCCCGCTCACGTCTGCTTCACATCGATGCACGTTGCGATACCGGTCCTGTATCGGGTGACCAATGTGGCAAGGTCACATCGGGCGAGCCAGGTACGGTATGCGCGACAGCAGCAATACAAGAGGGCTGGTAGGTAGCTGTCAGTCGCTCCCCGGCCGGTTGCCGACCGGGGCTTGCCCACCCCGTGTGGTCAAGCCCATGACTGACCAGCCTGAGTCATCAGCGAACGGAGGTGTTTGGTGACTACGTTTCATGCAGGTGAGCAGACCCACCCTGCCGTGCTTCCTCAGCGGCAGGCTCTGGAACCCACGGCAGCAGACAACCCCGGGAGCAGGGGCGAAACGGGCTGTGGGCGCACTGCCTTCTCGGGTAGTGCAGCCGGCATGGAACATGGGCGAGGGGAGACCGTACGCATGTCACCTCCCAGCGTACGGCGACACCCTGACATCGCCGCGGATGCGGCGGTGGAGGGAGTTCAAGCAGCCCGTAAGGGCGGCATCGGAGGCGCGGACCAGGCAGCAACAGGGGCGCAGATGGTTGCGGTACTCGATCGTCATGGCCACCCGCTGATGCCCTGCCACCCGGCTCGTGCCCGCGCATTGCTAGCCAAGGGGCGAGCCGTGGTCGTTAAGTCCACGCCGTTCGCCATCCGCTTGAAGGACCGCGTTCTGGAAGACTCCGAAGTAGTCGGAGTCGCCGTACGCATCGACCCAGGGCCAAAGGGCACGGGCATCGCCGTGACCACCGATAACACGCATGCCGATCCGGTTTCCGGGGAAGTCACAACAGACCGTCACGGCTTGTATGCGATGGAACTCCGCCACCGGGGCGAACAGATCCGCAACAGCATGCGGCGACGGGCAAACCATCGTCGCAGACGACGTACCGAGAATCTCCGGTACCGCGCTCCTCGGTTCGACAACCGATCACGACCGGCCGTTTTCCCTGTCACCGAACTCCACGTCGAGCGGGTGTCCTTCGGCACGCATGCTCTCAGCCTTGGCCGTGAAGACTTGGAAAGCTGGGAGTACCAGCAGGGCACCTTCGTCGGATACGAAGTCCGCGAGTACCTGTTGGAAAAGTGGGGTCGAACCTGCGCTTACTGTGGAATCAAGAACGTTCCGCTCCATGTCGAACACATTCATCCTCGTGCTCGTGGCGGGTCCAGCCGGATCAGTAACCTGACCCTCGCTTGTAAGGCCTGCAATCAGGTCAAAGCAGCCCGGCCGGTCAAGGAGTTCCTGGCAGACCGGCCCGCACGGCTCGCACACCTTCTCAGCCATGCGAAGGCGCCTCTGGCCGATGCCGCAGCCATGAACGCAACCCGCTGGCAGCTTTGGCAAAGGCTCAAGTCCCTGGGGATTCCAATCCATGCCTGGTCAGGGGGGCGTACCAAGTACAACCGCATCATGCAGGGAATCGCGAAGTCGCACACCCTTGACGCGCTCGCAGTCGGAGAGATCGCCGATGCAGGCCGTATCGTGCGGTATCCGGAAGACATGCTCGTGACCTTGGCCTGTGGACGCGGCTCCCATGCCCGCACCCGCACGGACAAACACGGCTTTCCACGGTTGTACTTGCCCCGGCAGAAAAAGCATCACGGCTTCGCTACTGGTGACCTGGTACAGGCCCGCATTCCGCGCGGCAAGTATCAAGGTAAGTACACAGGGCGTGTCACTGTTCGCGCTACCGGCATCCATCGCGTCCCCGTTCCAGGTGGATACGCCGACACCAGTCACAGCAACCTGCGCCTTCTTCAGCGAGGCGACGGATACGCCTACACCACCAGGAAGGAGGAGGCGCGGCCCTAGGAGCACCGTTCCCAAAGCTGCGGCGCTTCGCGCCGGAGTGCGAGGATCGGCTCCGCCGCCAGCCAGAAGGCTGCGGCAGTCGCGCAAGAATTCTGATGGAAGAGCCACGTCGCCTCGGCGGCCGGTACGAGCTGGGCCAGGTGCTCGGCCGTGGTGGCATGGCGGAGGTATACCTCGCGCATGACACCCGCCTCGGCCGCACCGTGGCGGTGAAGACGCTGCGAGCGGACCTCGCGCGCGACCCGTCCTTCCAGGCCCGGTTCCGCCGGGAGGCCCAGTCGGCCGCCTCGCTCAACCATCCCGCGATCGTCGCGGTCTACGACACGGGCGAGGATTACATCGACGGGGTCTCGATCCCCTACATCGTCATGGAGTACGTCGACGGCTCCACCCTCCGTGAGCTGCTGCACTCCGGCCGCAAACTGCTGCCGGAGCGCGCGATGGAGATGACCGTCGGCATCCTCCAGGGCCTGGAGTACGCCCACAGAAACGGCATCGTCCACCGCGACATCAAGCCCGCCAACGTCATGCTGACCCGCAACGGCCAGGTCAAGGTGATGGACTTCGGCATCGCCCGCGCCATGGGCGACGCCGGCATGACCATGACCCAGACCGCGGCCGTCATCGGCACCGCGCAGTACCTCTCGCCCGAGCAGGCCAAGGGCGAGCAGGTCGACGCCCGGTCCGACCTGTACTCGACGGGCTGCCTGCTCTACGAGCTGCTGACCGTCCGCCCGCCCTTCGTCGGCGACTCCCCGGTGGCCGTGGCCTACCAGCACGTCCGGGAGGAGCCGCAGTCGCCGAGCGTCTTCGACCCCGAGATCACGCCCGAGATGGACGCGATCGTGCTGAAGGCGCTGGTCAAGGACCCCGACTACCGCTACCAGTCGGCCGACGAGATGCGCGCCGACATCGAGGCCTGCCTCGACGGCCAGCCGGTCGCCGCCACCGCAGCGATGAGCTCGGTCGGCTACGGCGGCTACCCCGACGACAAGCCGACGACGGCCCTGCGCGCCACACCGGACGCCGGCGCCACGTCGATGATGCCGCCGATGAACCCCGACGACGGCGGCTTCGGCTACGACGACGGTTCCGGCCGGCGCCGGCAGCAGCGCAAGTCGAACACCTCGACGATCCTGCTCGTGGTGGCCGGCGTCCTGGTGCTCGTCGGTGCGATCCTCATCGGCCGGTGGGCGTTCAGCGGCGGCGGTGTGGGCAACGACACGGTGGCCGCCCCGAACTTCGTGGGCCAGACGGAGAGCGCGGCCAGAACCCTGGCCAACAACGCCGACCTGAAGGTCGCCGTCACCAAGAAACCCTGCGAGGAGCAGGCCACGGGCAAGGTCTGCTCGCAGAACCCGACGCAGGGCACGACGGTCAAGAAGCAGTCGACCGTCAACCTGGTGGTGTCCACCGGGGCGCCGAAGGTCACGGTGCCCGACGTCACGGGTCTGACCTTCGAGAAGGCCAGGGACCAGCTGGCGGGCAAGGGCTTCAAGGTCGAGCAGAAGACCGAGGTGTCCGACCGCACGCCGGGTGTCGTGACCGCCCAGGACCCCGAGGGCGACACCGAGCAGGACAAGGGCAGCACGATCACCCTCACCGTCGCCAAGGAGGCGGAGAAATCGACCGTGCCCGACGTCACCGGCAGGACCTGTGACGAGGCCAGGGCCCAGATGACGGCCAACCAGCTCGTCGGCAACTGCGTCGAGGTGGACACCAACGACGACAACCTCGTCGGCAAGGTCATCGGCACCGACCCGGCGGCCAACACCGAGGTCGCCAAGAACTCGGCGGTGACGATCCAGATCGGCAAGAAGGCCCAGAAGGAGCAGGTCCAGGTTCCGAACGTCAACAACCAGCCCCTCGACGCCGCCAGGAAGCTGATCGAGGACGCCGGTCTCCAGGTGGGGAACATCAGCGGCTCCCAGGACGGCAACGCCCTCGTGTTCGGCTCGAACCCGGGCCAGGGCAGCACAGTCGACCGGGGCACGCGGGTCGACCTGTTCACCGTGGGCCAGTCCAACGGCGGGGGCGACAGCGGCGGGGGCAACAACGGAGGAAACGGCAACGGCGGAATCTTCGGCGGCGTAACCGGCCCCGAGGGCGGCTGACGCCCACCTCTGCCGAACGGTGATGGCCCGGTTCCCCTGTGGGGGAGCCGGGCCATCGCGTCATTCATACCGTTCAAGTCATTGGTGTCTTCATATGTCATGACTCGTTGATCGGAAGGGGTGGGGTATAGGAGCTCTGCCCTGGCCCTACGGCCACACCACGAACGGAAGGGCAGAACGTGATCAACGAATCGGCGCTGCTGGAGTCGAAGTCCCTGCGCAGCGGTGTGCTGGACCGTACGGACGTACTCGACAGAGTGAAGGCACTGTCCGCTGCTGCCGGACGGGATGCACGTGACCACGGCGATGGTGGCGGCGTACTTCGGGGTCACCGTCGAGGCCATCCGTCAGCTCAAGTCGCGGCACCTCGAAGAGCTGAAGACGAACGGAATGGTGACACTTCAGGGCCGTGACCTCGCAGAATGCAAGCGTGACATCCTGTCACGCTATCCCGGAAGTTATCCACAGCCTCGTTCGAGCCTCACTCTCTACTCTCGTCGAGCCGTCCTCAACATCGCCATGCTGCTCCGGGACAGCGAAGTGGCACGGCCGACGGGCGACGCGTCGTCGTCCAGTGCAAGAGGTACGCCCCCTACCTCAATATCACCAGCTCGGACGTCCAGAAGTTCGTCGGGTCGGCGAAGGTTCTCCACACCGCGGAAGTGGCCCTCTTCGTAGCCAAGGATGGTTGCGGCTTCGGGCCTCCGTCATGCTAGGTGACAGACCCCCTTGCAGGGGGTCTGTCACCGCAGTTCCTTCGGCGGCGTCCGCTCGCTGTTCACCTTCTCCACCCGCTCCAGCTCCCCCCACACGATGTACCGGTACCGGCTCGTGTAGACCGGCGTGCAGGTCGTCAGGGTGATGTAGCGGCCCGCCTTCTTCTTGCCCGACTCCTTCGGGATCTGGGAGAGGACCTTGACGTTGTACTTCGAGGTCTCGGGAAGGATCGCGTAGGTCTTGTATATGTACCACTTGTCCTTCGTCTCGAAGACGATCGGGTCGCCCTTCCTGAGCTTGTCGATGTTGTGGAACTTCGCGCCGTGCCCGTCCCGGTGCGCGGCCAGCGAGAAGTTGCCCTCCTTGCCGGACATGGGCAGGGTCGCCTTGACGGGATGGGTGTAGTAGCCGGCCACGCCGTCGTTGAGGACCTTCATCGACGTGCCCTTCTCGACCAGGATCTCGCCCTTGGTCATCGCTGGGACGTGCAGGAAGCCGATGCCGGTCCCGGTGTCCAGCGCACCGGGGCCACCGGGACGGCCCGCCTCGTGGGTCCAGTTGTCGCGGATCTTGTCGGCCTGCTGGTCCGCCGCGCGGTCGGCGACGACGTTCGTCCACCACAGCGAGTAGGCGACGAACAGGCCCAGTACCAGGCCCGCCGTGATGAGGAGTTCGCCGAAGACGCTGACCGCCAGGGCGATCCGGCCGCCCCGGCGCCGCGGCGCGCGTGCGGGCACGTCGGGGTGCTCTGCGTGATCGGTGTCGGTGGTCGCTGCCACTGGTCATCTGCCCTTAACTGATGAGCGCATCCGGCTTGCCCTTGCTGCGCGGCCGTTCCTCGACCATCTTGCCCCAGACGATCAACCGGTACTTGCTGGTGAACTCCGGCGTGCACGTCGTGAGCGTGATGTAGCGGCCGGGTCCGGTGAAGCCCGACCCCGGGGGCACGGGATCGAGAACACTCGT
The DNA here is from genome assembly GCF_014495685.1 of Streptomyces sp. TRM68367. Classification (GTDB taxonomy): domain Bacteria; phylum Actinomycetota; class Actinomycetes; order Streptomycetales; family Streptomycetaceae; genus Streptomyces. Next base: position 11,202 of record NZ_JACTVI010000021.1, read on the forward strand.
GTTGCTCGGTGACGTCACCGGCAGCATCGACGCCATCTTGTAGACGAAGTACTTTTCCTGCGTCTCGACGACGATCGGATCCCCCGGCTTGAGCCGGTTGATGTACCGGAACGGCTCGCCGTGCGTGTTGCGATGACCGGCAAGCCCGAAGTTGCCGGTCTTGGCGTCCGGCATCGCCGTCTTCAGGGCCCCCTCGCCGTAGTGGCCGACCATGCCCCGGTCGAGCACCCCCTTGTTGCTGATGCCCTCCGCGATCGGCACCACCACGTCCAGCTTCGGGATGTGCAGGATCGCGAAGCCCTGACCGGGCGCGAAAACCCCCGGGCTGCGCTTGCCGTTCGCCCAGTCGTCCTGGAGGCTGCTCGCCTCCTTGCCGGCCTGCGCATGCGCCCGGACGTTCGTCCACCACAGCTGGTAGGTGACGAACAGCAGCATCAGCACACCGGTGGTGATGAACACCTCACCGACCACCCGGCTCGCGACGACCCCCGGGCTCGGCTTGCGCGCCCGGGCCAGCCGGCGCGCCTCCACGCGCGAGAGCGGCCTGCCGGGCTCCTGCGGGCTCTCGGCGGCCTCCGCGCCCATCGCGGCCTGCGCGGCCTGCTGGGCGCCCCAATGCCGCCCTCGCCGCCGTTTGGCGGCCTTCCTGCGGGCCGCACGCCCACCGGGGGCGGGGCCACGCCCGGTTCTTCGCCCCGTCGGCGCCGCGGCGGATATCGAGTCGGCACCGGGGACGGGCGGCGGATCCGGTATCCGCAGTGCCACCGTCTCGTCGTCCACCGGGGGCTCGTACAGCTCCGCGCCATACGACTCACCCCCGCTCAGTTCCGCCCCGGACGCCCCGGTCCCGCTCAGCTCCGCTCCGTACACCCCGGCCCCGTACGGCTCCTCCGGCACCGCCCCATACCCCCCGGCGTCCGACGACCAGTCCTCGAACACGCCCGGCGCCCCATACGGCTGCTGCCCGTACGAGGTGCCGGACTCGCGCTCGGGGCGCAGGGCGGTCACGCCGTGGCCCTGCCCACCACCGGGGCGAGCCCCGCCGACCTCGCCACCGCACCCTGGTCGCCGCACTCCACCAGCCAGTTGGCCAGCATTCGGTGCCCATGCTCGGTCAGCACCGACTCCGGATGGAACTGCACGCCCTCGACAGGCAGTTCGCGGTGGCGCAGGCCCATGATGATGCCGTCGTGCGTACGGGCCGTGACCTCCAGCTCGGACGGCACGGTCGGCGCTATCGCGGCCAGCGAGTGATAGCGGGTCGCCGTGAAGGGCGACGGCAGGCCCGCGAAGACGCCCGTGCCCTCGTGCTCGACCAGCGACGTCTTGCCGTGCAGCAGCTCCGGCGCCCGGTCCACGACACCCCCGTACGCCACCTGCATCGACTGCATCCCCAGACAGACCCCGAACACGGGCACGCCCGTGGCCGCGCAGCGGCGCACCATGTCGATGCAGACGCCGGCCTCTTCCGGCTTCCCCGGCCCCGGCGACAGCAGTACACCGTCGAAGCCGTCCTGTGCGTGCGCCGTCGACACCTCGTCGTTGCGCAGCACCTCACACTCGGCGCCCAGCTGGTACAGGTACTGGACCAGGTTGAAGACGAAACTGTCGTAGTTGTCGACAACGAGAATGCGCGCACTCACTGGTTGTCCACCGTCACATCGTTGAAGGGAAGCAGCGGCTCGGCCCACGGGAACACGTACTGGAAAAGGACATAGACCACAGCCACGACCAGCGCGAGTGAGATCAACGCCTTCACCCACATGCTTCCCGGCAGATGCCGCCAGAACCAGCCGTACATGCCGTCCCTTCCGTTGCACCACGGCACCAGACTCACGCCGTACGCCACCAGACTAACGGCGCAGCGCCCGAGGTTTCCCGGCCTCCACAGGCTCGGTCGAATCCAGGTGCGCCCACACGATCAGCCGGTGACTGTGCCCCCACTCCGGTTCGCAGGTCGTCAGGGTCAGATAGCGGCCCGGACGCGTGTACCCAGACATACGGGGCACAGGGTCGATCACCTCGATGTCCGTCGGCAGAGTTTTGTACGGGCCTTTGTCGATCCGATACGTGAACCATGTCGTCCCGTCCGTCAGCACCACCGCGTCACCGGGCCGCAGCTTCGGGAAGTCCTTGAAGGGATCCCCGTAGGTGCGCCGGTGCCCGGCCACGGAGAAGTTGCCCTTCTGGCCGAGCTGGGCGGTATGCACATAGTGCCCGAGCCCCTTCTTCAGGGTGCCGGTGGCGGTGCCTTCGAGCACGGGCTTGTTCCACGTGAAACCGAGCCGCGGGATGTACATGATCGCGAAAGGCCTGCCGTTCTCATACGGCGCCGGCTTCCCCGGCCCGGCGGCCGCCGCGTCCCCCGGCGCGACCGCACCCTTCGACCACCGGTCCTCCAGAACGTCGATCTGGTGACCCATGGCGTCATCGGCCCGCACCCCCGTCCAGAACAGCACATAGACCACGAACAGCACGATCACGGTGCCGACGGTGATACACAGCTCGCTGACGGTCCGGACGATCATGCGCACGGCACAGGTCCCCCCGGCGGCTACTCGTGCTGCTCGTGCTAGTGCCCCGGCAGGCAACGTTCGCCCCGTCGCGGCACTAGTCGATGGGCTTCGCGTAGTGCAGATCCACTGTGCCCGAGTAGCCGGGAAGAGTCACCGGCCCGTCGTCGGTCACTTTCCAGCCGAGGCCGTACACATTGACGTACACCATGTAGTTCCGGATCGCCGGAGACGCCGTCATCGCCTTCTTCAGCTTCTCCGGATCACCGACCGCCGTGATCTTGTACGGCGGCGAGTAGACCCGGCCCTGGAGAATCAGGGTGTTCCCGACGCACCGCACCGCGCTGGTCGAGATCAGCCGCTGGTCCATGACCTTGATGCCCTGCGCCCCGCCCTGCCACAGCGCGTTCACCACGGCCTGCAGGTCCTGCTGGTGGATCACCAGGTAGTCGGGCTGCGGCTCGGGATAGCCGGGCAGCTTGGCCCTGGCGTCCGGCGGAGCGTCGTTCAGCGTGACCGTCAGCCCCTCACCCCGGAGCTTCTGCGTACCCGCACGCTTCTCCAGCGCAGCGAGCTTGTCGTCCTCCGCCTTCGTGCTGCCGTTGTCCCGCTCGGCCAGCGCCTCGATCTCCGCACGCAGCGCCCCGTTGGACTCATCCCGCTCACCGTTCTCACGACTGCGCTCATGGATGAGGTCGGACAGCTTGAGCAAGGAGGAGTCTGTGCGGATATTGGTGCCCTTGGCCGTGTTGAAACTGGTGAAGAAAATGAGCCCGGCGAGAGCGAAGACACCGGCCGTGAGCACCCGCACGGGCCTCACACGGCGCCGGGGGGCAGGGCTGGCATCCGTCCCGGGTGAGTCGGCAGAATTGCTCAACGTACCCTTATCTCCTTCGGCGCCACGGAAGCACTACGCTAACGGACGCCCGGGGGAGCGCTCACAGTCCCTTGTACGCCGCCCCGAGCCCGAACCCAGTTCCCTGCGCGGCCACACAGCGCATCGACAGGAGAGACCCTCGTGCCGAAGTCACGTATCCGCAAGAAGGCCGACTACTCACCGCCGCCGGCGAAGCAGGCGACGAACCTGAAGCTCACCAGCCGCGCCTGGGTCGCGCCCGTCATGCTGGCCTTGTTCCTCATCGGCCTGGCCTGGATCGTCGTCTTCTACGTCACCGACGGCACGCTGCCCATCGACCAGCTGGACAACTGGAACATCGTGGTGGGCTTCGGCTTCATCGCGGCCGGATTCGCCGTCTCGACGCAGTGGAAGTAACGGCCGCTTCCCGGTGAACGCAGCTCTGCCCAGGACTATCCGCTGAGTTATCCACAGCCTCAGAAATATCCACACCCGGCCTGGGGAAAAAGAAAGACGATCTGTGGATAACCGGCAACGCGTTGACGCCGGTACGACTGTCACATCTCCACCCCGGCACAGCGCCGCCCCCTGCCTGACCTGCGGAAACCCAGGTCGGCGACAGGGGGCACAGCTGTTCCCGCACGGTATGCACAAGATCCGCGACCGACTGTGGACAACGCGTCCTGTGGCCGTGTTCAGGCGAGCTGGGCGGTCCTCAGCAGGGTGATGAGCACCACTGCGACCAGGAGCAGCGCGCAGGTGCCGAACTGGATCAGCGCCCGCCGTTCCCGCGGCGCGTGCACCATGGCGTAGCCGATCACGAGGCCGGCGACGAGGCCGCCGATGTGGGCCTGCCAGGCGATGTTGCTCCAGCCGAAGGTCAGGATCAGGTTGATCACGAGCAGGGCGATGACCGGCCGCATGTCCTGGTTGAGCCGGCGCATCAGGACGGCGGTGGCGCCGAAGAGGCCGAAGATGGCGCCCGAGGCGCCGAGGGAGGCCGTGGAGCCGGAGGCCAGCAGATAGGTCAGCGCACTGCCCGCCAGGCCGGAGGTGAAGTAGAGCGCGAGGTAGCGGGTTCGGCCGAGGGCGGCTTCGAGGGGGCCGCCGAGCCACCAGAGGGCGAGCATGTTGAAGGCGATGTGCCAGATGGCCTCGTGCGTGAACATCGAGGTGATCAGGCGGTACCACTCGCCCTCGGCGACGCCTTGGGTCGGTCCCCAGGGTGCCGGGGGCCAGGCGCCGACGAGCGCCAGGTGGTTCACGAGTGAGGGCGAGGCCTGTACGGCGATGAACACCGCGACGTTGATCCCGACGAGGATCTTGGTGAGCAGGCGGGGGTCGGCGGCGATGGTGCCGCCGGCGATGGTGCGGGGTGTGGAGGCGCCCGGTGCGTGGCCGGTGCCGGAGCCGTCGCGGACGCAGTTCGGGCACTGGAAGCCGACGGAGGCGCTGATCATGCATTCTGGGCAGATCGGGCGCTCGCAGCGGGTGCAGCGGATGCCGGTCTCGCGGTCGGGGTGGCGGTAGCAGGAGGGCAGGCTGCTGTGGGCGTCCTGCGGGCTGCCGCCTGCTGCCTGGTCCATGAGGTTCCCCTGATTCGTCATGGCGCACCGTGTCGTGTATGCAATGCGCCGCCCCGCCCAATCCTTACGGATGAGCGGGGCGTTTAGTTCCCTCTTGGCGACCGGGTTTCCGGTTCAGCCTTCGCGGGTCTCGACAACGACCGACTCGATGACGACGTCGTTGAGGGGGCGGTCGGTGCGAGGGTTGGTCTGGGTGCTGGCGATGGCGTCGATGACCTTCTGGCTGGCCGCGTCGGTGACCTCGCCGAAGATGGTGTGCTTGCGGTTCAGCCAGGCCGTAGGCGCGACGGTGATGAAGAACTGCGAGCCGTTGGTGCCCGGGCCGGCGTTGGCCATTGCCAGCAGGTAGGGCTTGTCGAAGCGCAGGTCCGGGTGGAACTCGTCTTCGAACTGGTAGCCGGGACCGCCGGTGCCGTTGCCCAGCGGGTCACCGCCCTGGATCATGAATCCGCTGATCACCCGGTGGAAGACCGTGCCGTCGTAGAGCTTGTCCGTGGACTTCTGACCAGTGGCCGGGTGGGTCCACTCCCGCTCGCCCTGGGCGAGCTCGACGAAGTTCTTGACCGTGATCGGCGCGTGGTTCGGGAAGAGCCGGACCTCGATGTCGCCTTGGTTGGTCTTCAGGGTGGCGTAGAGCTGCTCAGCCACGATCTGCCTTCCGTTGTCTTTCTTTGCCAACCCGATCCTCGCACGTACGGCCGCTCACGTCGCCCGTCTCCTCTTCACCGGTCCGCAACCGGGCGGATCGCTGGCAGAAATCGTTCGGCTGCTTCCGCGACGGGGGCGCGGCGCGGGGATCCGTGGCATTGTCGACGGCGAGGTCCTGTTGTCCCCTATTCGCCCTCTCTTGCACTCGATCAACTCGATCAGCACCCGTATGCCCGCCCTTCACATGCCCCGCAGGCGCTGGGCAGGCATGATCCGTAAAAGGGTGGAAAGTCGAAATACCGTACGCCACCGAGGAGGAGGAACCCGTGACCCGCATCGACAGCGTGCGCGCCGCGACCGGTTCGGCGAAGGACAGCGTGCTGCACGCCGCGGAAGTGGTGGCGCCCTACGCCGACACAGCCAAGGAAAGGGCCGCGCACTACACACACGAGGCGCGCGTACGGCTGGCGCCCAAGGTGACGCAGGCCGCCGAACAGGCCCGCGTCCAGGCCCGTGCCCAGTACGGCACTCATGTCGCGCCGCGTCTGGAGCAGGCGCGCACACATGTGCCGCCGAAGGTGGATCTGGCTACGCACGAGGCTGCCGCCCGTACGCGCCGGGCCGCCCGGCAGGCGGCTGACTATTCCCGGCCGAGGATCGAGCAGGCGGTGGCCGTGGCCGGGCCCGTCAAGGATGAGGCCGCCGCGCGCAGTGCGGCCGCGGTGGCGGCGCTGCGCGGTCAGGTGACCGCAAAGGAGATCCAGAAGCTGGTTCGCAGGCACGAGCGGCGTGCGAGGGCCGGCCGGGCGGTCAAGGTGCTGGCGGTGGCCGGCACGCTCGCCGGTGGTGCCTTCGCCGCGTGGAAGTGGTGGGACAAGCAGGCGAACCCGGACTGGCTGGTGGAGCCGCCCGCGGCGACGGAGGTTCCCGAGTCGGGCCGGCTGGCGTCGGTGGACGGCAGCGGGCAGTCCGTGCTCGACCCGGAGGTCGAGGCGAAGCAGGCCGACGAGGAGGCCGCCAACCGCGACGAGCGCCCCTGACGTCCTGCGCATCGGACGGCGCGGCGGGGTGGGAGACCTGAACGCTCACGGGTCTCCCGCCCTGCTTTTGTGCGCTCTGGGCGGGTGGCCTGTGGCCATCCCCGGGGGGCGTTTCACGTGAAACGCGGCCGACCGCTCGCCGGGGTGATGCCCGGGGCCGTGCGAAACCGTTCGTGCCGAACTCCCCGTCTGACGAACCGCGCCGGATCAAGGTTCAGCGCCAGGGTGCTCTCCTGATGGTGGGACCGGTCGAGGTCGAGCTGGAGGTGATGAAGATTTATCGGTCAGCCCTACTCTTCGTCCTTACTTGGTCTGGTATCGAACGATGTGGGGAAGGCCAAGGCCACCGGTGGAGGCCGGGCATCCACCGGAGCTGACGAAGGCCCGCCCTCAGCAGCGTTGGATGAACTTCACTGGGAGCACAGGATGTCTCTGCCGAACAACCGGTTCCCCGCCCACTGTTGGAAGTCACCGCCCCGGCGCCCGGAATAGGCAGGATCGGAACGCTACCGCTCTGCCTGCATCGGAGCAGGCTCCGCCTTCTCCTGGGTTGCGCGGTGGGGTCTGCTGATCATCCAGCGGGGCGCGTGGTCCGGGCAGGGTGACCGCGGTGACGTTCAGGCGGGCTAGGGGCCACGAGCATTGGCTATGGCCACGAGCGTTGATCGTCCTCGCGAGGATTCAGTCTCCGCAGCCGTACGGCCCGGGACTTACCCACAGGTGACGCCCTCGCAAGATCACCGCCGTCGTCGACCGACTGCTACGTGTTCCAACGCGGCCGTCCCGCATGATCGCGCTTCCCAGCCGGGCGCGCCAGCACGTCGACGACGGCGGAGAAAAGCCACGGCAACCTCTGTGCCATGGGCACCAGCGCTGCGCGGGCCGGGGGAACCCTGGTCGAGCAGAGCAGCGCGTGGGTCAACCAGCGGTAGCGCCGGGTGAGCCGCCGCCACTCCCGCTCGTAGGCCGCGAGATCCCCGCTGGTCACTGCCCGCACAGCCGCCGGCGCCTGCGCGAGCGCCAGCGCTACGCCCTCGCCGGTCAGCGCGTCCACATAGCCGGCCGCGTCGCCGACGAGCAGCACCCGGCCGGCGGTACGCGCGCTCGCGTCCTGGCGGAGCGGGCCCGCCCCGCGCACCGGTCCGGTCGGCTCGGCCCCGGCCAGCCGCTCCCTCAGCTCGGGGAAAGCGGCAAGGTGGTCGTCGTACGATCCGCGGGCGGCGGTGAGCAGGACGACGCCCACGAGATCGTCGGACACGGGGGTCACGTAGGCCTCCGCGTCGCGGGCCCAGTGCACCTCGACGTGGTCGCCCCAAGGGGCGAGGGCGTAATGGCGCCGCAGCCCATGCCGCCGAAGGTGGCCCGGACGCCGCCGATCGAGGCCCAGGGCACGGCGGATCGGCGAGTGCAGACCGTCGGCCGCGACGAGGTGCCGGGCACGAACACCGTCGGCCAACACGCCGTCCTCCCCCTGCTCGATGCGGCGCGCGGTGCGCTGCTCGATCCGCACCCCCGAGGCGAGCACCACCTCACGCAGCGCCGCGTGCAGCGTCGTTCGGCGTACCCCGCGCCCCGGCCCCGCGCGGAAATCGGAGTCGACCCGGCGCGGCCCTGCGACGTACCGGATGCCTCTCAGGGCTTGCCCCGGCGGGTGCACACCGAGCGCCGCCAGGGCGGCGACGGCGCCCGGCATCAGTCCCTCGCCGCAGGCCTTGTCGACGGTGCCGGCGCGCTGTTCCCAGACGGTGACGTCGAGCCCCGCCCTGGCAGCGTGCAGTGCCGTGGCCAGGCCTGCGGGTCCTCCGCCGACGACGAGCAGGTCCACGCGCGCCTCCTCAGGCCAGCCGCGTCAAGGCGGCGTCCTCGGTGCGGATGCGGGTGGCGAGCAGGAACCCGTTCAGGGCGGTGAAGGCCAGGGCTGTGCCCCAGGCAGAGTGCACCAGCGGGAGCGCGAGCCCCTCGATCACAACAGCGACGTAGTTCGGGTGGGGGATCCATCGGTAGGGGCCGCTGATGACACGTGGGGCTCCGGGCACGACGATCACGCGGGTGTTCCACCGTCGGCCCAAGGTGGCGATGCACCACCAGCGCAACCCCTGCGAGGCCGCGACGAGGATGAGCATGGCCCACGCGAGGCCCGCTACGGCGTCCGGCCGTCGCGTCCACACCTCTGTGAGCGCGCCCACGAGCAGCCCCGTGTGCAGCATCACCATGAGGGGGTAGTGGCCCCGCCCGGACTCCACGCCGCCCCGCGTCAGGCTCCAGGCGGCGTTGCGCCGGGACAGGGCCAACTCGGCGACCCGCTCCAGGCCGATGGCCACAACCAAGGCGGTGAACAGGAACTCGCTGTTCACCGCCCACCTCGCGGAGCGCGCAGGAGCACGAGCTCGGAGCAGAAGCCCGGGCCCATGGCGAGCAGGAGCCCGTAGGAGCCGGGCGTCGGCGGACGGTCGGCGAGCGTGTCCGCCATGACGTGCAGCACCGAGGAGGAGGACAGGTTGCCGATGCGGCGCAGCGAATCCCAGGTGACGCTCAAGGCGTGCCGCTCGACCCCGAGGGCGTCCTGCAGCGCCTCCAGGACCTTCGGGCCGCCGGGGTGGGCGACGTACCAGCCGATGTCGTCGCCGGTCAATCCGTGTTCGGCGAGGAAGCTGCGGACGTCCTCGCCGGCGTACCGGCGCACCAGGTCGGGGACTGAGGCGTCGAGCACGATCTTGAAGCCGCCGGAGCCGACGTCCCAGCCCATCATGCGTTCCGAGTCGGGGTAGAGACGGCTGCGGGAGGCGAGCACCTCGGGACGAGTGGGCTCGTCGGACTGCGCGAGGGGGTGCTCGCATCCGACGGCCACCACCGCCGCGGCACCGTCCCCGAAGAGACCGCTGGCCACGAGGTTGGCGACCGAGGTGTCATCGCGCTGGAGCGTGAGAGAGCACAGCTCCACCGACATCAGCACCGCGACACCGTCCGGTCGACCGCGCAGCAGGTCATGCAGGCGGGCGATGCCGGCCGCTCCGGCGACACAGCCGAGGCCGACGAGGGGCAGGCGCACCACATCGGGGCGGAGCCCGATCTCCGCGGCTACGCGGGCCTCGATCGAGGGGACGGCCAGGCCGGTCACCGTGCAGGAGACGATGTAGTCGACGTCGGCCGGGGTGAGCCCGACAACCTTGAGCGCGTCGACGACCGCGCGACCGCCGAGCTCGACGCCCGCCCGGATGAACACGTCGTTCGACTGGCCGAAGTCCCCGAGCCGGGCGTACTCCGCCAGCGGCAGCACGGTGTGCCGGGTCGCGACACACACATTGCGGTGGAAGCGCTCGACGACGCCGCGGTTGACCCTGCCCTCGGTCAGGGCGGTGGTGAAGGACCTGGTGATCTCTTCCTGCCGGTAGCGGTGCTCAGGCAGGGCGCCGCGGACACTGAGGACACGCATGGTCATGGTGGCTCCGGGAGTCGGCTGGTGTGGCGGAACGACGCGACCAGCGCCCGGCCCAGGCCGAGCGCCATGGCGGGGGTGAGCCGGCCTCGGGCCAGGCCGAGCTCCACGAGGTCGTCGAAGACGCGCTGGTCGGCGGCCGACGCGCGCAGCCCGGCCTCCAGGACGCGTGTGCTGCGCGCGAGCCGGGCGGCGAAAGCAGTGTGCCGCAGGTGGGGCAGCAGAATGTGGCGGGTGGCGTGGGCGTACTGATCCCCCGCCGCCTCGGGCCGTCCGACACGCCGGGCCGCGACTGCCGCGCGACCGGCCTCGATGCCGGAGGCGACGGCGTAGTAAATGCCCTCGCCGGTCAGCGGGTTCACCAGGCCGGCGGCGTCGCCCGCGAGCAACAGGCGGCCGGTGGGCGGGCGCCAGCGTGCCGTCGAAAGCGGCAGGTGGTGGCCGACCCAGTGCTCCCCGCCCTCGGTCGCGCCGGGCAGGAGAGCCTCGATGCGCTCGAGCAACCGGGCCCGGCTCGGCGCGGGACGGTTCTCATGAACGATTTCGCCGTACCCGACGTTCGCGCGGCCGTCACCGAGATCGAAGGACCATGCGTACGACGGCTGGTGACGGCCGGCGAACTCGATGACCTGCGCGCCGCGCCGCCCGGCTGCGATCGGGGCGTAGCCGCGCACCGCCAGGGCCACCGGCCCGCCGGGCAGGCCGAGCGCGCGTCGGACGACCGAGTGGGCGCCGTCGGCGCCGACGACGACCGCGGCGGAGATCTCGCCGTCCAGGACCACCGCGTCGCCGTACTGCCGCAGGTCACGGACCCGGTGCCGGAGAAGCCGGGCGCCTGCGGCGACCGCCGCGTCGACCATGCGGGTGTCGAGGACGCGGCGCGGTACCACCCAGGCCGGGCGGGCCATCCGCCGCTCGGCTACCAGACCACCGCGGCCGAGACGGAGCCGGTCTACCGGCGCCCGGTCGTCGACCAGACCTGTCACGCCCACCTCGCTCAGCAGATCGAGGACATGCGGAGCCACCCCGTCGCCGCAGGCCTTGTCCCGGGGGAAGTCCGACCGGTCCAGGAGGGCGACGCGCAGGCCCGGCTCGGCCCGCAGCGCGCCGAGGGCCGTGGCGGCGCCGGCCGGTCCGGCGCCGACCACGGCGAGGTCCCAGTGGGTGGGTGTCGGCACCATCAGCCGACCGCCACGAGCAGTACGACGTCGAGGAGGGCGATGAACACCGCGGCCCGGAAGGGGAAACGACCTCGAGCGAACAGCGTGAACGCCGCAAGGACGACCACGAGTGCGAGGACTGCCCACGCCCACGCCGGGGGCACACCTGCGGGGCCGAACACAGCGAGCAGCGAGGCCACGGACAGCAGCACGGCGGCCAGGATGCGTGAGAGGCGCTCGCCGATCCGGTGCGGAAGGCCGCGGACACCGGTGCGTTCGTCGTCTGCGAGGTCGGGCAGCGTGTTGAGCAGGTGCGCTCCGACACCGAGCGTGGCGCCCGCACCGGTCATCCAGAACGGCGCCCAGTGCGGGGTGGGCTCGGCGAGGGCGACGACCGAGGGCAGCGTCCCGGAGGCGCAGGCGTACGGCGCCCACGACCACCGGGTCGACTTGAGCCCCAGGTTGTAGAGGTGCCCCGCGCCGGTGATGAGGAAGGAGCTGAGGGCACTACGCCAGCCGGCGAGCACGGACAGAACCAGGCAGGCGAGGGCGGCCCAGGCCAGGGCTCGCACCACCAGCCCGACCGCGAGAGTGCCGGTGACCAGCGGTTTGTCGGTGCGGCCGACGGCGAGGTCGCGACGACGGTCGAGCAGGTCGTTGCCCCAGCCGATCGTGAGCTGGCCGGTGAACAACGCCGCGGTGACGGCGACGGCGTGGAGCGGATGCAGGTCGCCGCGGAGCGCCAGCAGCCCCCCGACAGCGGTGACCGCCAGAGCCGGCCCGCCATGGGCGGCGGCGAACAGTGCGAGCACGGGTGACGGTCCCGGCCGCGCCGGATCCGCGCTGGACGCCACGGGCATCACCAGACCGCCCCCGGGACGTGCAGCCGCCGGGCCGGGCTGACACGGTCGTGCGTGCCCTCGGCACGCAGACGTCGCACGACGGCGGACCTGACGTTCCCGGTCGTCCCGGTGACGATGCGCATGGAAGATCGGTGCCACATTGCCCGCCCACTCACACGATCCACTCCGGCATCCGGCGGACGTCGGTGGTCTGCAGCGACTCCACGTCGCCCCCAAGGCCCCTGCAGGCCGGCCAACGGCGCCGTCGGACCGAGCTCACGCCGCGGCGCCGATACCGCCGGCCGCCTGCCCACGGGCTCGACGACGACACCGCCCTGCTCGCCCTGGGCCGTCCACGTCCCTCTGATACCGCCTGATGGCCGACTGCCCGCGACTGGCGCACCTCGCGCCTGGGAAAGCTGTGCCGGCTCGAAGCCGCCTTCAGGCCCATCGGCGCCATGGGACGCCGGGGGCTCACGTCGGACGAGGCTGGCGCGGTGGGTTCATGGCCCAGCGGATGGTCCGGGTCAGGACCTGGCCGGTGGGGCGTACGGCGAGGTCCTCGACGACCGGCACCCGGGGCAGCCACAGCATGCCGCGGGCCCAGGGCGGGAGCAGCGCGACGGCGTTCGCGGCCAGGACGCCGTAGAAGGGCCTTACCACGAGAGGCAGGGGAGGCTGGAACAACAGGAAGCGGGCGGCAGAGCGGGCCTCAGGTGTGGCCCGCAGTTCCGGGCGGTAGGCGGTCAGCCGCTCGGACAGTTCGCGGCGGTCGCGTGGTGGGTCGATGGCCCCCAGCGCCTCGGCGACGCGCGCGGTGTCGGCGACGTAGGCGTCATAGTCTGCGGCGTCCAGCGGGCGGGCTCCGTAGCGTTCGTGGGCGCGCAGGAAGCTGTGGGTTTCGGCGGCGTGCACCCAGCCGAGCAGGTGCGGATCGGCCGCGTGGTACGGGACGCCCCCGGCCGTAGTGCCGCGGATCCGTTCATGGATGCCGCGGACGTGGTCGACGGCCCGCTGGGCGTCCGCGGCGGTGCCGTAGGTCGTCACGGCGAGGAAGGTGCTGGTGCGCTGGAGCCGGCCCCACGGGTCGCCTCGGTAACCGGAGTGCCCAGCCACCGCCGCCATCGCGAGCGGATGCAGGGACTGCAGCAGCAGTGCGCTCAGCCCTCCGATGAACATCGAGGCGTCAGCGTGAACGGTGCGGATCGGGCGGTCCGGTCCGAACCAGCGCGGGCCGGGCATGTGGTGGATGCGGGCACGCACCGCCGGTCCGTCGGGGCCGGCGACACGGCGGAACAAGGCCTGGCCCAGCCGTTCACGGACTACCAGCAGCACCGTCGCACCTCCCTCTCTCACCAGTGTCCGTCATGCCCGGACGGATGCGGGCAACGGCGGCGCGGTGCACCGAGCGGCGGGCTCGTGCCGTGGCTCACGGTCCGATGCCGGCCACCGGGCCACGCCCGAGACCTTCCTCCACAGCCGCGCTGCCACCCGCACCACGGGCCCCACATACGTTTGTCAGCACCACTGTGCTGACACCTCAGCACGGGAAATCGGCACAAAAAGACCCCTCCAACCGCGCTTCCGCAGGTCAGAGGGGTCTTCCTCTGTGGAGCCTAGGGGAGTCGAACCCCTGACATCTGCCATGCAAAGACAGCGCTCTACCAACTGAGCTAAGGCCCCGGAAGAGGAACGTCCGTCCGGAAAGACCACGTTCCGGCGGGCGCCGCAGACCAGAGTACCGGGTCTCCCCCGGGTTCTCGCAAAAGGATTGGGGGTCCCCGTGACCAACCACTCTCCGTAAGATGCTCCGCGTGGTTCGCGACAGCGAACCGCAGTTCTTGGGGAAGCGATGGGGAGACGCAATGGACGCCGCACAGCAGGAAGCCACCGCAAGAGCGCGGGAACTGCAGCGGAACTGGTACGGGGAGCCGTTGGGGGCGCTCTTCCGTAGGCTTATCGACGATCTTGGTCTCAACCAGGCTCGTCTCGCGGGGGTACTGGGACTGTCCGCTCCGATGTTGTCGCAGTTGATGAGCGGCCAGCGGGCGAAGATCGGCAACCCCGCTGTGGTCCAGCGAGTGCAGTTGCTGCAGGACCTCGCGGCTCAGGTCGCCGACGGCAGTGTGAGTGCCGCCGAGGCGACCGAGCGGATGGAGGAGATCAAGAAGTCGCAGGGGGGTTCGGTGCTCAACAACACCACGCAGACGACGAGCAGTTCGGGGGCGCCCACGGTCAAGCGGGTGGTGCGTGAGATCCAGTCGCTGCTGCGTTCGGTGGCGGCGGCGGGCGACATCATCGAGGCCGCGGACACTCTCGCCCCGACGCACCCGGAGCTGGCAGAGTTCCTCCGGGTGTACGGCGCCGGCCGCACCTCCGACGCGGTGGCGCACTACCAGTCCCACCAGAGCTGATCCGGCGGTCGGCTGCCGAAGGGGGTTCGACAGCCGGTCCGGGGCCGGGGGTGACACGAGGGGGCGTGTCACCCGCCGGGGTGGTGTTGGGGGGCGGGAGGGGAGTCGTATCGCTCGTCGAGGGGGAAGCAAGGGGGAGAGCGCAGGGGGAGGAGCGACGCACAGCCATGGGTGAGGTCTTCGCCGGTCGGTATGAACTTGTCGACCCGATCGGACGCGGTGGGGTCGGCGCCGTCTGGCGCGCCTGGGACCATCGTCGGCGCCGCTATGTGGCCGCCAAGGTGTTGCAGCAGAGCGATGCGCACTCGCTGTTGCGGTTCGTGCGGGAGCAGGCCTTACGGATCGACCATCCCCATGTGCTCGCGCCCGCCAGCTGGGCCGCCGACGACGACAAGGTCCTTTTCACCATGGACCTGATCGCCGGGGGTTCGCTGGCCCATGTGGTCGGGGACTACGGTCCCCTGCCGCCGGCCTTCGTGTGCACGCTGCTCGACCAGTTGCTGGCCGGGCTGGCCGCGGTTCATGCGGAAGGTGTCGTGCACCGCGATATCAAGCCGGCCAACGTGCTGCTGGAGGCCACCGGTACGGGCCGGCCGCGGCTGCGGCTGTCCGACTTCGGTATCGCGATGCGGCTGGGCGAGCCGCGCCTGACGGAGACCAACCTCGTGGTGGGGACGCCCGGTTATCTGGCGCCCGAGCAGATGATGGGCGCCGAGCCGGACTTCCCGGCCGATCTGTTCGCCGTGGGGCTGGTGGCCCTGTATCTGCTGGAGGGCGCCAAGCCGGACGCCAAGGCGCTCATCCAGTACTTCGCGGCGCACGGGACGCCGAATGCGCCGCAGGGGATTCCCGAGCCGCTGTGGCAGGTCGTGGCCACGCTGCTGCAGCCGGATCCACAGGCCCGCTTCCGTACCGCCACGGGGGCGCGCAAGGCGCTCGCCGCGGCCGCCGAGCTCCTCCCGGAGCCGGGGCCCGACGACGAGCTGATCGAGATCTTCGACCAACTCGGGCCGCTCCCATCGGGATTCGCCCCCGATGGTCCGCTGAAACGGGCACCGGGGCTGGAGCCGAGGACGGAGACGTCCGCCGGCGCTGCGGGGGCGGCTGAGGCTTCCGGGTCGGAGGCGGTGGGGCCGCCGGACGGGCGCGGTGAGCCGTCGCCGCCGGGCGGGTCAGACGTGCCGTCCGGATCCGGTGCAGGTGTCGTACCGGCCGAGAGGACGGGTACGACGAGCACGACGCATACGGCCGATCCCCGTCAGGGCGGCGGGCGGGTGGAGGCGTCTCCCGTTCCGGCGCCGCCGGTCAGCATGTCGGACACCGGCAGCTTCCACCTGCCGCCTCCCCGGACCGGTGAGCCCGCCACCCCGCCGCCGGTTCCACAAGCGCCGCGGGAGGAGAGGCAGGGCCGGACGCGAGGAGCTCGGACACCGGCCCAGCCATACGCACAGGCTCGGGCACCGCACCACGCACAGTCTCAGGCACAGACGCCGCAGAGCATCCCGCAGCAGCCGGCGCTGGTCTCGCCCTACGACTCCACCCATGTGCTGTCCCCCAAGCCGTACCATCCGCAGACACCCTCTCCGCAGCCGCATCCCGCGCAGGCCCCGACGCCGACGCCCTACCAGCACGCTGACGCCTCGACAGCGTCCTCTACGGCTTCTTACACCGCTCAGGACCCGCAGGTTCCACCTTCCGCGGGAGCGGTTTCGCCGTCCCTCGCGGCGCCGCGGTCGCAGCCCCGCCGGAGTCGGCGCCGCCGTCGCCCCGGCCCGCCGGCCAAGGTGGCGGTCCCGCTGTTGCTGCTCGCGCTGGCCTGTTACGCCGTGGGTTTCTGGGCCTGGACGCAGATCTGAGGCCCCGTCGGCCTGAGGTCCCGGGCCCGTTGTTTCGTGGTGTCAGCGAGCAGTCGCGGCCCTGCGCCGCGCCACCGCGGTCCACACGCCCAGCCCCGCGAGCAGCACGGTCCCGGCGCCGATCCCGCCCACGGCGACCGCCACCATCGCGCTGCCGCCGCCCGCGGGCCCGTTTACGACCCCGCCCGCTGCGGCCGGTTTCCGGGCTCCTACGGGGGCCTCGAAGAGGCGCTGCGGCACGGACTCCCCCGCGTATCCGGGGCCGGCCTGCGCCGTGCCGCGTACCCGCACGCGCAGGGTCAGCGCGAGCGGTCCGTCGCCGATGCTGTCGGCCACCTCGTCGGACACATGGGCCACGAGGTAGTAGGAGCCGGCGAACCGCATCGCGCTGACCTGGCCACGGACGGAGTAGCGGTTGTCGTACTCGACGGGCGGCAGAGGGCTCAGGGCCGTCGACTTCTGGCGGCCGTCGTAGCCGAGGCGCAGGTCGTCGACGTGTCCGCGCACCGGGTTGTAGAGCGCCAGGCCGAGGGCCCCGGGAACGTAGTCGCGGCGGGCGCCGGTGGCGCCGGCGGTGCTGCCCACTTCGGCGGTGACGTAGAGCTGCTGTCCCCAGTCGACCGGCACCTTGTAGAAGTGTGTGCGGCCTGGCTCGATGTCGTCGCGCCAGACTCCCTGACCGAGCGTGGCCGCCCTGGTGAAGCCGGCGCCGCCCGGGCGCCGTTCGGGGTCGCCGGCGAGCGGCTGGGGCGAGGCGGAGTCCCATTCCTCGGGCGCCTCCGTCGCACCGACCCGGGCCGGTCGTGGCTCGGTCACGGCGGCGAGCTCCAGATCCCAGGCGCCGGGCGAGGCGTCCCGCGTACCAGCGTGCTCGACGACGACGTAGTACGTGCCGGCGGCCTGGCAGGGGGCTGCGGGGCGGGAGATCTCGCGCCTGGCCCAGGCCGCGACGGGATGCGGGCTGCGGCTGGAGCCGAAGGTCTCGGTGTCGATGGAGCAGGTGCGGTCGTCGGCGTCCTGGAGGGACACCTTGATCCCGTCGAGGGCCGAGACCTCGGTACCGGGGGCGGGCACGGCAGTGGCGGAGACGTACGCGGTGGAGGAGGCGTCGAGTTCGAGGCGGTAGTAGGCCTCGCCGGTGCCCGGGAGGGAGCTGCGGTAGGTCGCGCCGGGCCGCAGTCGTAGGGCATCGCCGGTGGTCCTGGCCCCCTCGATGCGCCGGGCGTCCCGGGCGAAGGCGTAATCGCCGGAGGCATCGGACGTGGCTGCCAGGGCTGTCTGGCCCGGCAGGGCGGCCGTCGTCCCCATCACCGACGCCGCGACGGCCAGGCGCACGGCCGCCGACGCACGACCGCGCCACGCCACCGCGCGCCACCACGCCGCACGCCGTCGCCGTACGCTCACGCGCCACCCCTCGTCATCGCCGGACTGTGGGACCGTCGCCCATCCTGCCCCGCCGAGGCGCGCGTCATCCGTCCAATCCCCGCAAATGCCCACGAGCGCCGGTGTGTGCGCACACAAAACCCCGACCGCGAGAACGGCCGGGGTCTGTTCACACTCGGATGTCGGGACTCACGAACCCGTGGGCACGGAGTCAGTCGCCTCCGTCCACAGATCCTGCTCGGCGCGATCCGCCTGGATCTGGCGGTACACGAGGAGCCCGCCGATGGCGGCCAGTGCGACCAGGAGAAGCTTCTTCACCGCGCGACCTCGTCTTTCCTTGACGTAGGGGACCTCTGGCGCCCGACTATACACACCGATCGATATCGATCGGTGACCTGAGTCGGTCACTCAACTCCCCTCCCGGACAGCGCAATCGAAGCGGAGGGAGCCGCTCCGATCGGAGGGTGATCACACCCCCACGGACGGTTACTTTGTCCACTCTCCTCCCGTCTCCCCTCTTTTTCGACCCTCTTGCGGCCATCCGGGTGGTGTTCATCTGAACATCGACGCACCACGGGCGTCGGTCCACCACTTCGCGGCCCTCATACACATCATGAGGAAAGTACGCAAATCGCCCAACCCGAAAGTGAGGGGCCATGGCCCGGAACAAGGTCATGAAGCTGTGGACCGCCATCGTCACCGCCTTCCTTGCGCTGTGCACGGCGCTCGGATTCGTCACCACGAACGCCGCGGCGGCCCTACCGCAGACCGAGACGGCACGCAACAGCAACAGCGGCAGCGCCGACGCCATGCAGCCCGTGCGGATTCCGGCGAAGTCCCGCTGGTCCTGGTCCCTTGCCAGGGCGCTGCCCCCCACGATGAAGCAGCGCATCCGCGCCGAGGCCCATGGCTCGTCCCCCAGCTGCCGTCACCGGCCCCTCACGGACGCGACAGCGGCCGAACCGGCCCTCACCCCCTGCGTCAGCCCCGGCACGCCCCCGACAGAGCCCCGCGCCCCCCTCGTCCCCCTCCAGCGCTGACAGGCCCGGTCGTCCCGACTTCACAACGGTCACGACCGTCACGGCGAGCTTGCGTACCGCACCACCCGCACGGCGAAGGCCCGGCGGCTCATGGGAGCTGCCGGGCCTTCGCGTGTCAGGGCCTTCGCGTGTCTGGGCCTTCGCGTGTCTGGGCCTTCGCGTGTCTGGGCCTTCGCGTGTCTGGGCCTTCGTGCTGGCTGGACTCGTGGGTCAGTGGCGGGCCGTGCGGTCACGTATGTCAGACCGTCTGGCGGACGCGCTCGGCGGGCACCGCCGCCTTGCGGGCCGACGACGACGCGCGCAGGCGCCGGCCGCGCCGCGTCAGCCCCCAGGGCTTGAGGATCGAGATCACCGTCGTGAAGACATAGACGGACAGCGAGACGATCGGTCCCATCAGCACATCACCGGGGTCGGGCAGCGGCCCGTCCGCGGCGAGGGCGGCGACCGCGTCGTTCACCCCGGGGCGCAGGGCGAAGACCGTGGCGGTGGTCGTGCCCAGGGTCAGCCAGAACTTCGTGTAGACCCAACGGTGCCGGGCCAGCCCCCATGGGGTGCCCAGGGACAGCACCAGGCCACTCAGGAGCGTCAGAAGCGCAACGGGGAGCAGGAGCCAGTCGGCGAACAGCTTCATGGCTCGGACGGAGGCCTCCACGGTCACCGCGGAACCGGTGGTGGCGGCGGTGATCCCGAGCGCGAGCAGCCCGAGCGTGAGCCCGAGCCAGCCGGCGGAGGCGACTACATGGACGACAAGGGAAGCCCGGCGTGCGGGTCGGCTTAGTTTCACGTGAAACACCGTGCCGGGCGGCAGCGGCGAGGGCGTCTGACGGCGGGAGTAACCCGGCGTACTAGCGTCGGCGTACGGGCCGTATCACCGCGTGCTCGCCCGTCGGGGTGTGGACGGATCGGCTCCGACGGACAGGGCTCGCATGGCCGGACTAGGCTGGGCTGGGGTTGTCCGGCGGAGAACGCAGCCCTGAGAGGGCCCGACAACGGATCGGTGAGCACCAGTGCCCAAGGCGTACGAGGCGATCACAGACGATCTGGGCCCTCCCCGCACACGCGCCGTCCGTGACAACCGGCGGCACCAGTGGGAGAAGGACCGCGCCCGCCGGCCGTCGGCCGAGCGTGCCGCGACCGGAGCCACGGAGCACGACACCGGCGTTGAGACCCGGGATCTCGTCTTCCACGCGAAGTACCGCGAGGTCAGGGCCCCCAAGGCAGTGGCGGACGCGTTCAGCGTCCCCGTGGGCACCGTGCTCCTCGAACGCACCTTCCGGACGCGCTGTGCGGCCGAGACGGCGCCGTTCAGCCTCATCACGTCCTATCTCGTCCGCGACATGATCGCGGCCAACCCCGACCTCCTGGACGACTCGAAGGAGCCGTGGCCGGGCGGCACGCAGAACCAGCTCCGCACTGTCGGCATCGAGGTGGACCGCATCGAGGAGCGGGTCACCGCCCGCCCGCCGACGCCTGCGGAGGCGCGGCAACTGGAGTTGCCGGCGGACACGTCGGTGCTCCTGCTCCGCAAGACGTCGTACGACATCCACGACTGCGTCGTGGACCTTACCGAGATCACGCTGCCCGGCGACCGCACGGAGCTGCTGTTCACCGCGTTCCTGGAAAGGTGGTGAGTGCTGCCGTGAGCCGGCGCGTCACCGTCGTCACGGCCGTTCACGCGCCGTCGGCCCGCTTCCTGCCGGAGGCGTACAAGTCGCTGTGCGAGCAGGTTCTGCCCGACGGCTGGGAGTGGCGCTGGGTGATCCAGGAGGACGGGGAGACGGACCTCGTCCGCCCGTACATTCCCGATGACGTGCGGGTGGTCTTCCGGCAGGGGCGCCCCGGCGGCCCCGGTGTCGCCCGCACGATCGCCCTGGCCCACGCCGACGGCGCGTACGTCAAGGTCCTGGACGCCGACGACCAGCTCCCGCCGGGCGCCCTGCACCGCGATCTGGCGGCCCTCGAAGCCGACCCCGCGCTCGGGTGGGCGACCTCCCGCGCCCTGGACCTGCTGCCCGACGGGACGACGGCCGGCTTCCCGGGCGACCCGGACGACGGCCCGATCGAGCGCGGCGCCGTACTCGACTTCTGGGCGGCGAACGACTTCCGCGCCCAGGTCCATCCGGCGACACTGTGCGTCCGGCGGGAACTGCTGGTCGCCCTCGGCGGGTGGATGGCGCTGCCCGCGTCCGAGGACACCGGGCTGCTGCTCGCGCTGAACGCGGTGAGCCGGGGGTGGTTCACCGAGGAGGTGGGGCTGCTGTACCGGAAGTGGGACGGGCAGGTGACCGGGCAGGCCTCGCACGTCGATCCCGCGGAACGGGCCGCGCGTATGGCCGTCGTGGAGGCCAGGGCCCGGGCAATGTCCGCCATCGGCTGGCGCCATCCGGCCGCCGGCTGACAGCGACCCGGCCGCTCGGCTGACGGGGCCGCAGACCGACGCGGGTGCGGTGCTACTCGCCGATCGTGATGGCCTGGGACGGGCACCTCTCGGCGGCCTCCCGTACCTCCGGGTCGTCCCCGGCGTTCTCCCGCCCCGGAATGACGGCACCGAAGCCGTCCGCCGCGGTGAATACGGACGGAACGCGGTAGACGCAGTCGCCGGAGCCGTAGCACAGGTCGCGGTTCACCGAGATCTTCATGCGCACCCCCACTTGCCGAGAGACCGTCACGACACGTACACGATCGTGACTGCCCTGCCGACGGCCCGCTGAACCGAGCGTACGGGGGTGGGCGAGCGCACGGTCAGGCGCTGCCGGCGGCGGAGAGCCAGTGCGCCACCCTGCGCACAGTGGTCTCGTCGAGGGTGTCGACGAGGGTCCGCACGGCCGTCTCGTCGTCGGGCGTGAGGTCGTAGAGCCCGGCCTTGCTCAGCCCTGCCATCAGCACCTGGTGCCGCCGGTCGTGCATGCGCTCGGCGAGCTTGCTCGGTTCCCTGGCACCGCTGGGCGCCTGCTGAGCCGTAGGCACAGTAGCCTCCGTGGCGGCGGCGGACGCCTCGACCCGCTGCCATGCGCCGTTGTCGGGCCCCCACAGGTCGACGGTCACCTCGTCCCCGCGCGCCCGGAGGGCCTGGGCCATCTCACCCACGGCATAGAGCACGGGAGCGCGGTGGGGTGCCTGCGCGCCCACCCGCCAGGAGGCCGAGGACGACTGGTAGAACATCGCGACCCAGCGCGGATCGCCCGGCGGCTGCGGGCTCCGGGGACGTGTCTGCACTGCACTCACCCTTCGGAAGCATCGGAAAGCGGCACGGCAGGCCGACCGTAGCTGACGGCCCGTCAGATATCCAGACACGAAAACGCCCGATCGCTGGCGACGGGGGATGCACCAGCGATCGGGCTGCGGCCCACAGTAACAAGGCTGCTTGTACCCCGAAGCCAACTACTCAGCCACATCAGGAAGTTGTGAGCCGAATCACCCGACCGGCCGACCTGCCCGACCGACCCGCTCCGGCCTCCTCACTCCTTGCACGGAGGCTCGTACGACAGGCGCGGCAGATACTCGTGCCACTTCTCCGGCGTCAGTACGCCCCGCGTGGTCGCACAGATGTGGCGAATGGCCCGGTCGACGTCGAGGTTCCACAGCCGGACGGTGTCGGTGCCGGTGGAGACGCCGAGCATGCCGCTCTTGGGGCTGAACGCCAGGAACGTGCCCGTCTTGGCGTTGGGGCTCATCGCCTGGCCAATGGGAGTCGCCTCGCCGGGATCGGTGACGTTCCACAGCCGGACCGTGTTGTCGTTCCCGCCGCTCGCCAGGGTGTGGCCGGTCCGGCTGAACGTCAGCGACGCGACCGCCTCGGTGTGACCGGTCAGGGGCGAGCCGAGGCCGGTCGCCTCGCCGGGATCGGTGACGTTCCACAGCCGTACGGTGTCGTCGTCACTGCCGCTGGCCAGCGTGCGGCCGTCCGGGCTGTAGGCGAGCGTGTTGACGGGGCCGGCGTGCCCGGTGAGCGGGTCGCCCAGCGGCTCGACGCGGGACGGGTCGGTCACGTTCCACAGCCGGATGGTGCTGTCCGCGCTGCCGCTGGCGAGCGTGTGGCCGTCCGGGCTGAAGACGAGGGCGTTGACGTAGCCCCTGTGCCCGGTGAGCGGCCCGCCGAGCGGAAGGGGACGGGACGGGTCGGCCACGTTCCACAGCTGAAGGGTGCGGTCGTCGTAGGCGGTGGCCAGCGTGCGGCCGTCGGGGCTGAGCGCCAGCGCGTCGGGGCCCATGAACCGGGTCCGCAGCTCGATCGGCGGCCCGTGGGAGACCGGGCGGGCCGGGTCGGTGACGTTCCACAGGTACACCGACCGGTTCCCGGTCAGCACGGCGAGGGTGTGGCCGTCGGGGGAGAACACCATCGCGCGCTGACCGCCGTCCCCGGACATGAACGGATCGCCCAGCAGCACGGGCCGGCCGGGCTTGGTCACGTTCCACAGCCGGACCCGGCCGTCGCGCGCGGCCGTGGCGAGGACCCGCCCGTCCGGGCGGAACGCCCCGCTGTGGCCGATCATGTCCGACGTCGGGATCGACCACAGGCGGACCTTGCTGTCCCCGCTGCCGGTGGCGAGGGTGCGGCCGCCGGGGCTGAAGCCCAGGGCGTACATCTCGCCGCTGCTGCCCGCGAGCGGCTCGCCGACCTGCGAGGGGTACGCCGGATCGCTGACGTTCCACAGGCTGGCCGTGCTGTCCGCGCTGGCGGCGGCGAGCGTGCTGCCGGCGGGGCTGAACGCGACGGACCAGATGGGACCGGTGTGGCCGGTGAGGGGTGTGCCGAGGCGGGTGGCACGGCGCGGGTCGGTCACGCGCCACAGCCGGACGGTGTTGTCCGAGCTGCCGCTGGCCAACGTGCGGCCGTCGGGGCTGAAGGCCACGGAGTGCACGAGGTCCGTGTGGCCGGTCAGCGGCCTGCCGAGCGGCTCGGGGCGGCGCGGATCGGCCACGTCCCACAGCCGGACCGTGTCGTCGTCGCCGCCCGACGCCAACGTCCGCCCGTCGGGGCTGAACGCCACGGAGCGCACGGCGGCGGCGTGGCCGGTCAGCGCGCCGAGCGCCTCGGGCCGGCCCGGGTCGGCCACGTCCCACAGGCGTACGGTCCGGTCCTCGCCGGCGGACGCCAGGGTGCGGCCGTCCGGGCTGAAGGCGACCAGGTAGATCGTGCCCTTGTGCCGGGTCAGCGGCGCGCCGAGCGGGGTCGGGCGGCCAGGGTCCGTCACGTCCCACAGCCGGACCGTGCCGTCGTCGCCGGCGGTGGCGAGGGTGTGGCCGTCGGGGCTGAAGACGGCGCTGCTCACCCAGCTCCTGTGGCCGGTGAGAGGCTTGCCGAGCAGCTTGGGCTGACTGCGGTCGCGGACGTCCCACAGGCGGACGGTCCGGTCGTAGCTGGCCGTGGCCAGGGTGCGGCCGTCCGGGCTGAACGAGGTGAGGTAGACGGCGCCGGTGTGGCCACGCAGCGGGGTGGCCAGCGGCGCGTTGACGATCGAGATCAGCCTGCTGTTCGTGCCCTGGTCGTCCGGCCGCAGGCGGTGGGCCACCAGGTCGATCTGGGCGGACAGCGACGGGTCCGTGTACTGGACGCGGTCGGCCTCGGCGACCACCTGCTCGAACACCGCGTCGTTGCGCTGCTGCCAGGCGATCACCGCCGCGCCGACGGCCAGCATCGCCAGCACGACCACGGCCGACACCGCGGCGCGGCCGATCCACACCGTGCGCCTGCGCAGCTTCACGGACGCGGCGAGGAACTCCACCGCGGTCCGGGTCAGCGCGGCGTCCCCGGCGGACCGCGCCCAGCCGTGCGCCTGCTCCAGCCGGGACCCCCGGTACAGCAGGGACGTGTCGCGGTGCGAGGCATCCCAGGCCCTGCTGTCCTCCTCCAGCCGCTGGCGCAGCAGGTTGCCTCCCCGGTCCTCCTCGATCCAGTCGCGCAGCCGCGGCCAGGCGTGCAGCAACGCCTCGTGGGTGATCTCCACGGTGTCCGCGTCGAGGGTCACCAGCCGGGCGCGCACCAGCGCCTCGAGGGACTCCTGCGTCTTGCCGGGGTCCGCCGACTCCTTGGCCAGCTGGCGCCACGTCCCGCGCCGTCGGGTGGCCTGGGTGTCCTCGCCCATCCGGACCAGCCGGAGCAGAAGCAGCCGGGCTGCCGTACGGGCGGCCGGGTCCAGCTCCGCCCAGGCCCGCTCGGCGGTCGCCGCGACGGCTCCCTGGATGCCGCCAGCGGCGCGGTAGCCGGCCGCTGTCAGCCGTCCCGACTTCCGCCGCTGCCAGGTGGCGAGCAGGGCATGGGAGAGCAGCGGCAGCACCCCGGCGTCGTGCGCCCCGCGCGGGCCGTCGCTGCTCACCTCCCGGACGATCAGCTCCGCCAGCCCCGGTTCGAGTTCCAGCCCGACGGCCTTGGCCGGGTTTGTCACCGCCTCCCGCAGCTCCGTGGTGGTCAGCGGCCCGAGCACCATGTGCCGGTGCTGCAACGCGTCGGCCAGTTCGGGGTATCCGAGGCAGCGTTCGTAGAAGTCGGCGCGTATGCCGAGGACCACGAGTACGGGCGCGGGCTCGTCCGGGCCGGCCGGCGAGGCCGCGGCGTGGAGGATCTCGACGAACGTACGCCGGTCCGCCTCGTCCGCGCAGAGCGTGAACGCCTCCTCGAACTGGTCCACGATGACGACCGGACAGGCATCGGCGGTCCCCAGGCGACGCGCCCACGCGGCAACGGCCTCCCGGACCGCTGCCCCGAACTCACTCGTGCCGGGCGCCTCCGCCGAGAGGGCGTCCGCGAGTTCGTGGATACAGCCGGTCAGCTCCTTGAGAGGGTCGACTCCCGGCACGAGCTGGACGACTTCCCGCTCCCGCAGCGCAGGGACCAGGCCGGCGTTCAGCAGGGAGGACTTGCCGGCGCCCGAGGCGCCCACGAGCATGACCAGGCCGCCCGTCTCCTCGACCGCGTGCAGCTGGGCGAGGAGGACCTGGGTGCTCCGCTCCCGGCCGAAGAACCACCGGGCGTCCTCCTGCCGGTACGAGGCCAGGCCGCGGTAGGGGCAGACGCCGCCGGGGACCGCCGGGGCGTCGACGGGAGCCTGTTCTTCCGGGGATGCCCCGGGGTCGGCGGGATCGGCCACCGCGCGCTCCCACAGGCGCTGCCACTGGGCCAGGTCGTACAGGCCGGCGGTCACCGGCACCGGCCGCAGGCGCCGCGCCTCGGGGACCAGGACGTGCAGTACCGCCGCGAGGGCGGCGAACTGCGCCGGCACGTTTCTCGCCCGCCGCCAGTCGCTGATCCGCTGAACCGAGACCCGTACGGGCCGACCCCGTTCATCGACCCGCTGCAACCGGGCGACCGCCTCGGACACGCGCTTCAGGGGCGGGTTGCCGGCCTCCTTGTACAGCAGCGCGAGACGCTCCGCGAGGGCCGTGCGTGCCCCTGAGTCGGAACTCAAGGCCTCCACCTCTCACTTCCCTCGACCTGGGCATCCGGACCGGAAAACTCACCCTATAGGGCTGACCTGCGGTAACGCCGTGGTCCGGACACGGCGGCCTCCTCGATGTGAACACCAGCTGGCAGGATCCTGAAGCGGTAGCGCCTTCACCGCGCTCCGCCTGCCCGACCACCAGCTCAGCGCTCGGAGAGATACCTCACGATGCCGCAGGTCCGCGGTCAGTTTCCGCCGGAATTACGAGACGGCGACGTTCGCGTCGCATGAGCTGTCAGACATGAGCTTGCGCCGCTCCGGCATGGATCGACGCCGCCCCGCCGTTCTGTACCGGTCCCCACGAGGGGAGGGACCGGTGCAGCACGAACCCGGGGGCGGTGTTTCACGTGAAACATCGCCCCCGGGCTGAACCTCACCGCACCGCATGCCGAGCCCACAACGCCGAACGGGCGCTTCCCTTGAAGGAAACGCCCGTTCTCTGAATCTTCGTCTGTGGGGCTAACAGGATTTGAACCTGTGGCCTCATCCTTATCAGGGATGCGCTCTAACCAACTGAGCTATAGCCCCGCCGCGCTCTGCGGTATGTGTCCCGCGCGCTGACTCCTGAAGATTAGCGCACGACGGGGGCAGTCCCAAAATCGATTGTCACGGGACCGTCAGGCAACTCACTCGTCCTCAGCCAGCGTCAGCTCCACGCCGCCCACGAAGCCCGCGGACAGGTTGTAGATGAACGCGCCGAGCGTGGCGAGGGCGGTGGCCAGGACGACGTCGATGACCGCGATGATCGTCGTGAACAGCAGGACGTTCGGCAGCGACAGGAACGACTGCAGGTCGAAACCGTTCGACTCGTTGGAGCCCGTCGCCTCGGAGATCGTGCCGCCGACGGTGGAGAACACACCCATGGCGTCCATGACCATCCACAGCACGGCCGCCGCAACGATCGTGCAGATGCCCAGCGCGATCGACAGCAGGAAGCTGACCTTCATCACCGACCACGGATCGGCCTTCGCCACACGCAGCCGCGCCTTGCGCACCCGCGGCGTGGTGCTCGCACCGGTGCGCGGGCGGCGCATGGCACGGGAAGCACGCGGCTGGGCCTGCGGCTGAGGCTGCGGCTGGGCCGGATAGGCCTGCGGCGGGTGGTACGGCGCTGCGGGCTGCTGCGGCCCCCGTTCGCCGGGCAGTGGAGACGCCGCCTGGTCGGGTGCGGCGCTCTGCGCGGGCGGCTGGGCGCCCGGCGCGGACGGACCCGCTCCAGCTGCTTGCTGCTGGGTCTGCGGGCCTCGGGTGTCCGTCACAGTTCCCCCTTGGGATCCATGCGTGTCATACGAGGGCGAGTCCCTCTCGGATTCCTTCGCGGAGTCCTTTGCGGGCGACGTGACCGCCTTCAGGTTGGTCGTGTGCGGATCGCTCGCATGCGCGGCGGAGCCACGGCCGCCGCCGTCCGCCTCCGTACCCGTGGAGGTACCGGTCGACCCGGCGCCCGTGGCTCCGTTCACGCTGACTCACTCCTCGTGCTACTCGGCCGAGGGCGCCTCACCCTCGTCCGTGCCGGTGGTCGCGACACCCTCGTCGGTCTCGTCGACGGCCACGTCGCCGTCGACCTCCTCCGCCTCGCGTCCCGCCTCGGCGTTGCGTGCGACCCCGACCACGGCATCGCGCTTGCCCAGATTGATCAGTTGGACGCCCATGGTGTCACGGCCGGTTTCCCTGATCTCGTTGACTCGCGTACGAATCACACCGCCAGACAGCGTGATGGCGAGGATCTCGTCGGTCTCCTCGACCACCAGCGCACCGACGAGCGAACCGCGGTCCTCGACGATCTTGGCGGCCTTGATACCGAGGCCGCCGCGCCCCTGGACGCGGTACTCGTCGACGGCGGTCCGCTTCGCGTACCCACCGTCGGTGGCAGTGAACACGAACGTACCGGGTCGAACAACATTCATCGAGAGCAGCTGGTCGCCCTCGCGGAAACTCATGCCCTTGACACCCGAGGTCGCACGGCCCATGGGCCGCAGGGTTTCGTCCGAGGCCGTGAACCGGATCGACTGCGCCTTCCTGCTGATCAGCAGCAGATCGTCGTCGGCCGAGACGAGTTCGGCACCGATCAGTTCGTCGTCGGAACCGTCCTCCTGCTCACGGAGGTTGATGGCGATGACACCGCCGGAGCGTGGCGAATCGTAATCCTTCAGAGGCGTCTTCTTCACCAGACCCGCCTTGGTGGCCAGGACCAGATACGGCGTCGCCTCGTAGTCGCGGATCGCGAGGATCTCGGCAATCGCCTCGTCCGGCTGGAAGGCGAGCAGGTTCGCCACGTGCTGCCCGCGCGCGTCCCGGCCGGCGTCCGGAAGCTCATACGCCTTCGCCCGGTACACGCGGCCCTTGTTGGTGAAGAACAGCAGCCAGTGATGCGTGGTCGAGACGAAGAAGTGGTCGACGATGTCGTCTTCCTTCAGCTTCGTGCCACGCACGCCCTTGCCGCCGCGCTTCTGCGCCCGGTAGTCGTCCGTCTTGGTGCGCTTGATGTAGCCGCCGCGGGTGACCGTGACGACGATGTCCTCCTCGGCGATCAGGTCCTCCATGGACATGTCGCCGTCGTAGGGCACCAGCATGGTCTTGCGGTCGTCGCCGTACTTCTCGACGATCGCGGCGAGTTCCTCGCTGACGATGCCGCGCTGGCGGACCGGGGAGGCGAGGATCTCGTTGTACTCGTTGATCTTCGCCTGGAGTTCGTCGTGCTCCTGGACGATCTTCTGGCGCTCCAGAGCGGCCAGCCGGCGCAGCTGCATCTCGAGGATCGCGTTGGCCTGGATCTCGTCGATGTCCAGGAGGTCCATCAGGCCCCCGCGCGCGATCTCGACGGTGTCGCTGCGCCGGATCAGCGCGATGACCTCGTCGATGGCGTCCAGGGCCTTCAGCAGGCCGCGCAGGATGTGCGCCCGCTCCTCGGCCTTGCGCAGCCGGTAGCGCGTACGGCGGACGATGACCTCGACCTGGTGGTTCACCCAGTGCCGGATGAACGCGTCCAGCGACAGCGTGCGCGGCACACCGTCGACCAGCGCCAGCATGTTGGCGCCGAAGTTCGTCTGCAGGTCGGTGTGCTTGTAGAGGTTGTTCAGCACGACCTTGGCGACCGCGTCCCGCTTGAGCACGATGACCAGGCGCTGACCGGTACGGGAGCTGGTCTCGTCCCGGACGTCCGCGATACCGCCGACCTTGCCGTCCTTCACCAGGTCGGCGATCTTCTGCGCGAGGTTGTCCGGGTTGACCTGGTACGGCAGCTCGGTGACCACCAGGCACTGGCGGGCCTGGATCTCCTCGACCTCGACGACCGCGCGCATCGTGATCGAGCCGCGGCCGGTGCGGTACGCCTCCTCGATGCCCTTGCGGCCCACCACCAGGGCGCCGGTCGGGAAGTCGGGGCCCTTGATGCGCTCGAGCAGGGCGTCCAGCAGCTCCTCGTGCGAGGCCTCGTAGTTCTCCAGGTACCACTGGGCGCCGGCCGCGACTTCCCGCAGGTTGTGCGGCGGGATGTTGGTCGCCATACCGACCGCGATACCGGCCGAGCCGTTGATCAGCAGGTTCGGGAACCGGGCCGGCAGGACGGTCGGCTCCTGGGAGCGGCCGTCGTAGTTGTCCGTGAAGTCGACGGTCTCCTCGTCGATGTCACGGACCATCTCCATCGACAGCGGCGCCATCTTGCACTCGGTGTAGCGCATCGCCGCCGCCGGGTCGTTGCCCGGGGAGCCAAAGTTGCCGTTGGAGTCCACCAGCGGCATCCGCATCGACCACGACTGCGCGAGGCGGACCAGCGCGTCGTAGATCGAGGAGTCGCCGTGCGGGTGGTAGTTGCCCATGACGTCGCCGACGACACGGGCGCACTTGTAGAAGCCGCGCTCGGGGCGGTAGCCGCCGTCGTACATCGCGTACAGCACACGGCGGTGGACGGGCTTGAGGCCGTCCCGGACGTCCGGCAGCGCGCGGGAGACGATGACGGACATCGCGTAGTCGAGGTACGAGCGCTGCATCTCCGTCTCGAGCCCCACGGGCTCGACTCGCAGCGCCAGGGGGGGCTCGCCTTCGGGCGTGACAGGCCCAACGGAGGAAATTGGAGTCTCGTCGGTCATTGCTGGTGAAGGTCCTTCCTGGTGCGGTCAGCTGAGACCGACTCAGATGTCGAGGAAGCGGACGTCCTTGGCGTTGCGCTGGATGAACGCGCGGCGGGCCTCGACGTCCTCGCCCATCAGGACCGAGAACAGGTCGTCGGCCTGAGCGGCGTCGTCGAGCGTGACCTGGCCGAGCACGCGGTGCTCCTGGTCCATGGTCGTGATGCGCAGTTCCTCGGCGTTCATCTCACCGAGACCCTTGAAGCGCTGCACCGAGTCGTCCCTGATGCGCTTGCCGGCCTGGCGGCCCATCTCGACCAGAGCGTCGCGCTCGCGGTCGGAGTACGCGTACTCGAAGTCGTCCTTGCCCCACTTGATCTTGTACAGCGGGGGACGCGACAGGAACACGTGCCCGGCCTCGACCAGCGGCCGCATGAAGCGGAACAGGAAGGTCAGCAGCAGGGTGTTGATGTGCTGGCCGTCGACGTCGGCGTCCGCCATCAGGATGATCTTGTGGTAGCGGAGCCGCTCGATGTCGAAGTCCTCGTGCACGCCCGTGCCGAACGCGGAGATCATCGCCTGGATCTCCTGGTTCTGCAGGATGCGGTCGATGCGCGCCTTCTCGACGTTGAGGATCTTGCCGCGGATCGGCAGGATCGCCTGGTACTGCGGGTTGCGGCCGGACTTGGCCGAGCCGCCGGCGGAGTCACCCTCGACGATGAAGATCTCGCACTTGGTGGGGTCGTTCGACTGGCAGTCGGAGAGCTTGCCCGGCAGGGACGCCGTCTCCAGCAGACCCTTACGGCGCGTCAGGTCACGGGCCTTGCGAGCCGCCACGCGCGCGGTGGCCGCCGCGATGCCCTTGCGGACGATGTCCGCGGCCTCGTTCGGGCTCCGGTCCAGCCAGTCGTTGAGGTGCTCGTAGACGACCTTCTGCACGAAGGTCTTCACCTCGGTGTTGCCCAGCTTCGTCTTCGTCTGGCCCTCGAACTGCGGCTCGCTCAGCTTCACCGAGATGATCGCGGTCAGACCCTCGCGGATGTCGTCACCGGTGAGGTTGTCGTCCTTCTCCCGCAGCAGCTTCTTGTCGCGCGCGTACTTGTTGATCAGCGACGTCAGCGCGGCCCGGAAGCCCTCTTCGTGCGTACCGCCCTCGTGGGTGTGGATGATGTTGGCGAAGGAGTAGACGCCCTCGTTGTAGCCGCTGTTCCACTGCATGGCGACCTCGAGGGACAGGCTCTTGTCCTTGTCCTCGGCCTCGAGGTCGATCACGGTGGGGTGGACCACCTCTCCCTTACGGGAGTTGAGGTACTTCACGAAGTCGACGATGCCGCCCTCGTAGTGATACGAGACGCTCTTGACCTCGTGCTTCTCGTCCTCGCCCGCCTCGTCCGCGCCGGCCGTGGCCTTCGCCGACTCGCGCTCGTCGGTGAGGTTGATCCGCAGGCCCTTGTTGAGGAACGCCATCTCCTGGAAACGCCGCGACAGCGTCTCGAAGGAGTACTCGATGGTCTCGAAAATGTCCGGGTCGGCCCAGAAGGTGACCGTGGTGCCGTGCTCGTCCGTGGCCTCGTGCTTGGCCAGCGGGGCCGTCGGGACGCCCAACTTGTAGTCCTGCGTCCAGCGGTGGCCATCGGTCTTGATCTCGACGGAGACCTTGGTCGACAGGGCGTTCACGACGGAGACACCCACGCCGTGCAGACCGCCGGAGACCGCGTAGCCGCCGCCGCCGAACTTTCCGCCCGCGTGCAGGACCGTCAGCACGACCTCGACGGCCGGCTTGCCCTCGGAAGGGACGATGCCGACCGGGATGCCACGGCCGTTGTCGACGACCCGCACGCCGCCGTCGGCGAGGATCGTGACGTCGATGGTGTCCGCGTGGCCGGCCAGCGCCTCGTCGACGGAGTTGTCGACGACCTCCTGGACCAGGTGGTGCAGTCCGCGCTCGCCGGTCGAGCCGATGTACATACCGGGTCGCTTGCGGACCGCGTCCAGCCCTTCGAGGACGGTGATGGCACTGGCGTCGTACGAGGCGGTGACCTCGCCGTTCGACGAGGTCACCGCGCCGTTGACGCCGGCGTCGGTGGACGGGATGTTCTCGTTGGGGTTGCCGGAATCGGCCACGAAGCGCCCTTTCTGGCACAGCACGAGCCAGGCTCGTCGGCGGGTTGCCGGAGCGGCTGCGGCATGTTGCGTTGGTAAGCCTTGATCAGCGTTGCTCAGCTTTTCCCGGACGGTCCCCACGTTCGGGGCGGGATCGTCTTCCAGTCTACCGGTAGCGCCGACAGTGATGGGGGTTTGCCGGTACCTGAGTCCGCATGTGCCGCCCTGAACCATCCTCGGCCGACTCCCGATATGCGGATGGGGGCTCCAAGAGGCTCACAACGCCACTCAGCGCTTCGGGGCGTCAACCCTTGGCTACTTGGGAGTCAGGTCGACATTCGCAACCGCGTGCGGTGCTGCAACAGGGCCGTCGCGGGGGCTTCGAGGAGGCCCCAGACGGCTGCCGATGTGAAGTCGGTCACTCGGCGGCAGGGAGGGTCCGGCGGAGGCCGGAGAGGCGGTCCGGGGCACGCCGGCCGAGGTCGGCGCGACGCTTGGGGCGGCGGTTCGGGGGCGGCGGGGCAGAGGCCCGCGCGGCTGAGTGCCCCGGCTGAGTGCCCCGGCGGCGGGGCCATGTGTCAGCCGTAGGTGTCACCGGGCCCCGTGCTGCCCGGGGCACGCAGCGGGCCGAACCGGTGGGCGGGACCGCCCGGGCCCTGCACCTTGATCATCCGGACCGTGCCGTGGCCGAGGTCCTCGTTGAGGCGGGCGACGAGCGTCGGGGCGAGCAGCCGCAGATTCGTCGCCCAGGCCGTCGAGTCGCAGCGCACGACCAGGACCCGCTCGTCCTCGTCGTACCTCTCCGGCACACAGTGCTTGGCCACGTCCTCGCCGACGATCTGCGGCCAGCGGCCCATCACGCCGCCCACCGCGGCCGGAGCCTCCCAGCCGCGCTCGTTGATCAGCCGGCTGATGGCGGCGCCGAGCGCCATGGGATCGCGGCCGTCGGCGCGCGCGCCGGAGCGCAGACCGCCGCGCCGCGCCTGCTTCTTCTGCTGCGCCGCGGCCCCACGCGCGCGTGCCGCCTCCTTCGCCGCCCTCAGCGCCACGCGCGCGAGGTCCACACCGGAGGGCTCGGGGGTCTTCCCGGGAGCATGGGACCGCTTGTCGGGAGCGGGGCCCTCGCCGCTCATACGCGCTCCACCGCCCCCTCCGACACCGCGAACCGCACCCCGGCCAGCACATCCGGTACGTCGTCGCCGACCGCCGCAGTCACCAGCACCTGCTCACCCGGTGCGACCAACTCCGCCAGCCGCTCACGGCGCCGGGCGTCCAACTCGGCGAACACATCGTCGAGGACCAGCACCGGCTCGTTGCCCTCGGCCCGCAGCAGGTCGTACGAGGCCAGCTGCAGCGCCAGCGCGTAGGACCAGGACTCGCCGTGGGAGGCGTACCCCTTGGCGGGCATCTGACCGAGTTTGAGATTCACATCGTCTCGATGGGGTCCTACGAGGGTGACGCCCCGCTGGATCTCCTGCTTGCGGGACTCGGCGAGGGCCGCCATCAGCTGCTCGAAGAGGTCCTCGCGCGTGTGTGCCTCGCCGGGCGCGGACGGCTTGTACTCCAGCGCGACCGGACCACCGCCGGGAGCCAGCTGCTCGTACGCCTTGTCGGCCAGCGGCTGGATCGCGGCGATCAGGTCGAGACGCTGGGCGAGCAGCTCCGCGCCCGCGCCCGCGAGGTGCTGGTCCCAGACGTCGAGCGTGGACAGGTCCATCTGGCGGCCGCCGTGGCGGCGGGCCAGCGCGGCCGACTTCAGCAGCGTGTTGCGCTGCTTGAGGACCCGGTCGTAGTCGGAACGGACACCCGCCATCCGCGGGGAACGGGCGGTGATCAGCTCGTCGAGGAAGCGGCGGCGCTCACCGGGATCCCCCTTGACCAGGGCAAGATCCTCGGGCGCGAACAGCACGGTCCGTACGATCCCGAGGACGTCACGGGGTCTGACCTGCGAGGACCGGTTGACGCGGGCGCGGTTCGCGCGGCCCGGGTTCAGCTCCAGCTCGACCAGCTGCTGCCGGTCGCCCTGGCGGACCTGCGCCCGGATGACCGCGCGGTCGGCGCCCATACGCACCAAGGGGGCGTCGGAGGTGACGCGGTGACTGCCGAGGGTCGCGAGGTAGCCGACGGCCTCGACAAGATTCGTCTTGCCCTGGCCGTTGGGGCCCACGAAGGCGGTCACGCCCGGGTCCAGCGGGACCTCGACCCGGGTGTACGAGCGGAAGTCGGCCAGCGACAGATGCGTGACGTGCATGGTCGTGTGCCGACCTCCCCCAACCCTCGGGTCCTGCTTACTTCTTCTCGACCGCGTGGCCGCCGAACTGGTTCCGCAGCGCCGCGATCATCTTCATCTGCGGCGAGTCATCCTGCCGGGAGGCGAACCGCGCGAACAACGACGCGGTGATGGCCGGCAGCGGCACCGCGTGGTCGATGGCCGCCTCCACAGTCCAGCGTCCCTCACCGGAGTCCTGTGCATAACCCCGCAGCCTGTCCAGATGCTCGTCCTCGTCGAGGGCGTTCACCGCGAGATCCAGCAGCCAGGAGCGGATGACCGTGCCCTCCTGCCAGGAGCGGAACACCTCCCGGACATCGGTCACGGAGTCGACCTTCTCCAGCAGCTCCCAGCCCTCGGCGTAGGCCTGCATCATCGCGTACTCGATGCCGTTGTGGACCATCTTCGCGAAGTGGCCCGCCCCGACCTTGCCCGCGTGCACCGAACCGAAGTCGCCCTCCGGCTTGAGCGCGTCGAAGACCGGCTGCACCTTGGCGACGTTCTCCTTGTCGCCGCCGTACATCAGCGCATAGCCGCTCTCCAGGCCCCACACGCCGCCGGAGACGCCGCAGTCGACGAAGCCGATGCCCTTGGCGGCCAGCTCCTCGGCGTGCCTCTCGTCGTCCGTCCAGCGCGAGTTGCCACCGTCCACGACCACGTCACCCGGTTCGAGGAACTCGGCGAGCTCGTCGATGGTCGACTGGGTCGGTGCACCGGCCGGGACCATCACCCAGACCACGCGCGGGCCGCTGAGCTTGCCCACAAGCTCCTGCAGGCTGTGGACGTCGGCGAGGTCCGGGTTGCGGTCGTATCCGACGACGGTGTGGCCCGCGCGGCGGATCCGCTCGCGCATGTTGCCGCCCATCTTGCCGAGGCCGACGAGACCGAGCTCCATCAGTTGTGTTCCTTTGGGTGTGCGACGTGGCATTGAGGCACGGGCGTATCCACAGGTGCTGCCGACACATCCGAACCTGCGTCCGAGCCTAAACCCGGACGCTCACGCACATCTGTGGGCACAAGCGCTCATACGCTCACCGCCACCTGCGGCTTTGTCCGCACCCTGTGGACAAACGGCCACCTTGCCGACCGCTCAGCCGCTCAGCCGCACCGGCATGATCAGGTACTTGTAGGCGTCGTCCGCCTCCGCGTCCACCGCCGGCTTGCCGCTCAGCAGGGCCGGCTTCGTGGACGTCGTGAACGACAGCTGGGCCACCGGGGAGTCGATCGCGCTCAGGCCGTCCAGCAGGAACGTCGGGTTGAAGGCGATGGAGATGTCGTCGCCCTCCAGCTGCGCGTCCACCCTTTCCACAGCCTGTGCGTCGTCACTGGAGCCGGCCTCCAGGATGAGGACGCCCTGCTCGAAGCTGAGCCGCACCGGGGTGTTGCGCTCGGCGACCAGCGAGACGCGCTTGACGGCCTCCACGAAGGGCGCGGTCTCGATGACGGCGACCGAGTTGAACTCCGTCGGGAAGAGCGTCCGGTACTTCGGGAGGTCGCCCTCCAGCAGACGCGTCGTCGTACGGCGCCCGGCGCCCTCGAAACCGATCAGGCCCTCGCCCGCGCCGGAGCCGGACAGCGCCAGGATCACCTGGTCACCGCTGGTCAGCGCCTTGGCCGTGTCCTGGAGTGTCTTGGCGGGCACCAGGGCGACCGCGGACACGTCCGGGTTCTCCGGCTTCCACAGGAACTCGCGGACCGCGAAGCGGTAGCGGTCGGTGGAGGCCAGCGTCACCGTGTCACCCTCGATCTCGATGCGCACACCGGTGAGGACGGGCAGCGTGTCGTCGCGGCCCGCGGCGATGGCGACCTGCTGCACGGCGGAGGCGAAGACCTCGCCGGGGACCGTGCCCGTGGCGTTCGGCATCTGCGGCAGCGCCGGGTACTCCTCCACAGGCAGGGTGTGCAGTGTGAACCGCGAGGAGCCGCAGACCACCGTCGCTCGTACACCGTCTGTGGAAATCTCCACCGGCCGGTTGGGCAGGGCGCGGGAGATGTCCGCGAGCAGGCGCCCGGAGACCAGGACCATGCCCTCCTCCTCGACCTCCGCCTCCACACTCACGCGTGCGGAGACCTCGTAGTCGAAGCTGGACAGGCTCAGCTGGCCGTCCTCCGCCTTCAGGAGCAGGCCGGCGAGGACAGGCGCCGGCGGACGGGCCGGGAGGCTGCGTGCCGCCCAGGCCACTGCCTCCGCGAGTACGTCGCGTTCCACCCGGATCTTCACCGTAAGCCGCCTCCCGCTGTTGCCGGCGTTCTCGCCCTGCTTCGCCTTCGTCGTCTGACTCGGTGTCGCCGGCCCCTGTGAAGGGAAGGACACCGGGGACCAGTCTGACGCACCGCACTGACAGTAGGTGCCTCTCGGGGTCAAGTCATGACGCGGGGCGGCAGGGCGCCGGAGAGCGAGTTGTGCACAGGACCCGCTTCGATACGGATTCCGGGCTCTCTCTAGTCGTTCGTAGTAGTAGGGCCTGTGGATACCGTGGATAACCACGTTTTCCCAGCTCAAGGCGGTAATTTTGTCCACGGGGCCTGTGGGCGGGGGCAGTGGACAACTCAGTCCCGCTGTGGAGAACGGAAAGTTCTGCACACGCCGTGCACAGGGTGAGGCGAGTTCTCCCCAGCGCCGTCCCCAGCTTTACCCATGTTGCCCACAGCCCAACCCGGCAAGTTGGTGTGACGGCTTTCACTCGAGTCGGTGAGGGGGCGCGTCATGTTGCCGAACAGTGGACAGGCATGTGGAGAAGTCGCCTATCGCTGGGGACAACTGACCCCAGCCTGTGGGTTGGTGGTGGACAACTTCGTGCACAGCTTGTGGATCTTCGCTTTGTCCACAGTCTGTGGAGATCGTTTGTCCACGATTCCACAGGCGCCTGAGCTGGCCCGATGGTCTTTCGACAGCACAGCCTGTGGACGCGATCTGGACAACTCCCCAGTCCCCAGGGTGTGGACGCGAGAAAGTCACGGAATCTGTGGAGAGCGCCCGTAACCCGGCAGGTATTCGAACAGCGGGAGACCGCACCATGGAACGGCGGGAGACCGCGCCATGAAGGAGGGCGCCCCCGGATCTCCTCCGGGGGCGCCCTCAGGGACGTGCGTGTGCGGCCGTCAGCCGTTCTTGATGCGGTTGGTGAGCTCGGTGACCTGGTTGTAGATGGAGCGCCGCTCGGCCATCAGATTGCGGATCTTGCGGTCGGCGTGCATCACCGTGGTGTGGTCGCGGCCGCCGAAGAGCGCGCCGATCTTCGGCAGCGACAGGTCGGTCAGCTCGCGGCACAGGTACATGGCGATCTGGCGGGCGGTCACGAGCGCGCGGCCGCGCGAGGTGCCGCACAGGTCCTCGACCGTGAGCCCGAAGTAGTCGGCGGTCGCGCTCATGATGGCCGTCGAGGTGATCTCCGGGGCGGTGTCCTCGCCGCCGGGGATCAGGTCCTTCAGGACGATCTCCGTCAGGCCCAGGTCCACCGGCTGCCGGTTCAGTGAGGCGAACGCCGTCACCCGGATCAGCGCGCCCTCCAGCTCGCGGATGTTGCGCGAGATCCGGGAAGCGATGAACTCCAGCACCTCCGGCGGGGCGTTGAGCTGTTCCTGCACCGCCTTCTTGCGCAGGATCGCGATGCGCGTCTCCAGCTCGGGCGGCTGGACGTCGGTGATCAGGCCCCACTCGAAACGGTTCCGCAGCCGGTCCTCCAGGGTCACCAGCTGCTTGGGCGGCCGGTCGCTGGACAGGACGATCTGCTTGTTGGCGTTGTGGAGGGTGTTGAAGGTGTGGAAGAACTCCTCCTGCGTCGACTCCTTGTCCGCGAGGAACTGGATGTCGTCGACGAGCAGGATGTCCATCTCGCGGTAGCGCTTGCGGAAGCTGTCGCCCTTGCCGTCGCGGATGGAGTTGATGAACTCGTTGGTGAACTCCTCCGAACTCACGTACCGCACGCGCGTGCCGGGGTACAAGCTGCGCGCGTAGTGCCCGATCGCGTGCAGCAGGTGCGTCTTGCCGAGCCCGGACTCCCCGTAGATGAAGAGGGGGTTGTAGGCCTTGGCGGGTGCCTCGGCGACGGCGACCGCGGCCGCGTGTGCGAAGCGGTTGGACGCGCCGATGACGAAGGTGTCGAAGAGGTACTTCGGGTTCAGGCGTGCGGTCGGTTCGCCGGGTCCGGTGGCCGGTGCCGGCTGTGCGGCCAGCGGGCCGGGGGCACCGGTGGTGGGCAGGCTGGAGCCGACGGGGCCGCCGCGGTGGACGTGGCCGGAGCCGGGCGGCGGCTCGGGCAGTTCGCGGCGGGCGT
This sequence comes from Streptomyces sp. TRM68367, assembly GCF_014495685.1. Classification (GTDB taxonomy): domain Bacteria; phylum Actinomycetota; class Actinomycetes; order Streptomycetales; family Streptomycetaceae; genus Streptomyces. The sequence goes on from NZ_JACTVI010000021.1 coordinate 50,131, forward strand.
TCTGCTGGTCGTAGTCGCCGCGTGACTGGTCGTAGTCGGAGCGCTGGGAGTCGTACGAGGGCCGCTCCAGCGGCTGCGGGCGGTAATCCTGTGACGGCGGGCCGTACGAGTCCTGGGGTGCCGACGGGTAGCCGTCCTGCGAGGAGGAGTACGTATCCTGCGCCGAGCCGTAGGTGTCCTGGGCGGGCGGGCCGTACTGCTCCTGCGGCGGGGACGCGTATGGGTCGCGCTCCGGGAAGCCGAGGCGCTGCTGCTGCTGCCAGCCGTAGTCGTCCTGTGTCGCGCGCGGCCAGGCGCCGGGTTCGGGGCGCTGGTACTCCGACGGATAGGCGGGCCGGGCGGTGGGGAGCTGGTCGCCGGCGGGACCCGGGAGCTGGTCGGCGCGGTGGCGGCCGTAGCCCTCGTATCCGTTCCGTCCCTCGTATGCGTCGCGGCCTTCGTGGCCGTCGCGGCCCTGGGGGTCACGGACCTGTGCGTCGCGCCTCTCGCGGCTTTGCGGGTCGCGGCTCTGGGAGGGGAGCTCCGGCTCCTCGTAACGCGGCTGGGGGCGTGCGGGGGGTGCCTGTGGGGCGGCGGGCTCGCCGGCGGAGTCGTCGACGGTGATCGCGATGCGGATCGGGCGGCCGCATTCGCGGCTCAGGGTCTCGCTGACGACGGGGGCGAGACGGCCTTCCAGTACGCCTTTCGCAAATTCGTTCGGTACGGCGAGCAGGGCGGTGTCCGCGACCAGCGCGAGCGGCTGGCAGCGCCGGATCCAGTGCTCGTCCTTCGTCTCCACACCCTGGCCACGGCCCTCACCGAGAAGTTGCTCCAGTACTCGTGGCCACACTGCGGCAAGATCGGCAGGTACGTCAGCCACAGGGCACGCTCTCTCACAGGTCCCACGAACGTGTGATGCGGGACGGGTCGGGATTCAAATGGGGTGGAGCCCAGACCAAGGGGTCACGGGAACGAATCGGAGTTAAGCCACGGTAGTCAGGGCGACGGGTGCGGTTCAAGTTGTTGTCCCCAGCCTGTGGATAGTGTCTCGGCGTGACCGCTGGTTTGACCCGATGGCGCAGCCGCGCGTACCGTAACCAGGTCGAGTTGTCGATGGCTGCTGCCGCCTGCCTCCGATGGGCACAGATCATTTGGGTGATCGGTAAGCGGTGCACTCGGGCGTAACGCGAGCTACTCGTGGGCGCACGGTGACAGCCAGGACGGCATCCCGCCACCACCGATTTCAATCTGGAGCCCCCGAGTGAGCAAGCGCACCTTCCAGCCGAACAACCGTCGTCGCGCCAAGACCCACGGCTTCCGGCTGCGTATGCGCACCCGTGCCGGCCGCGCGATTCTCGCGACCCGCCGCAGCAAGGGTCGCGCCCGTCTGTCCGCCTGATCCCGGTCAGGTCATGACGTCGTGCTGCCCACCGAGAACCGGCTGAGGCGGCGCGAGGACTTCGCGACCGCGGTACGACGGGGCCGCAGGGCCGGCCGCCCGAGCCTCGTCGTCCATCTTCGTAGCGGTGCCACGGACCCGCATGCGCCTGGGGAGAGCGCTCCCCCGACGCGTGCGGGTTTCGTCGTGAGCAAGGCCGTCGGCAACGCGGTGGTCCGTAACAAGGTGAAGCGCAGACTTCGCCATCTGATGCGGGACCGAGTCGCCCTTTTGCCGCCCGGTAGCCTGGTAGTCGTACGAGCGCTGCCCGGTGCGGGTGACGCCGACCATGCACAGCTGGCCCGAGACCTGGATGCCGCTCTGCAGCGGCTGCTGGGAGGGGGCGCGCGATGAAGTACCCGCTGCTGGCTTTGATCAAGCTGTACCAGTGGACGATCAGTCCGTTGCTCGGGCCGGTCTGCAAGTACTACCCGTCGTGCTCTCACTACGGCTACACGGCCATCGACCGGTACGGAGCCATCAAGGGCACGGCTCTCACGGCCTGGCGCATCCTGCGGTGCAATCCGTGGTCGCTGGGCGGTGTGGACCATGTTCCGCCGCGCAAGCGCCCGCGGTGGCACGAAATGCTGCGTGACGCCTGGCGTGCACGCAAGGGCGGGCACTCCGCCGCCGAACCGGCCACCGAGGGACAGACTTCTCCCACGAGTCCGTCGACCCCTTCGAGCCCGGCCGCAGAGACCCCGTCCCATGCCCAAGGAGCATGATTAGTGGACACGATTGCCAGCCTCTTCAGCTTCATCACGACACCCGTCTCCTGGGTCATCGTCCAGTTCCACAAGGTGTACGGCGCCCTCTTCGGTGACGACTCCGGGTGGGCCTGGGGCCTGTCCATCGTGTCCCTGGTGATTCTGATCCGTATCTGCCTGATCCCGCTCTTCGTGAAGCAGATCAAGGCGACCCGGGCGATGCAGACGCTGCAGCCCGAGATGAAGAAGATCCAGGAGCGCTACAAGAACGACAAGCAGCGTCAGTCCGAAGAAATGATGAAGCTGTACAAGGAGACGGGCACCAACCCACTCTCCTCGTGCCTTCCCATCCTGGCGCAGTCCCCGTTCTTCTTCGCCCTCTACCACGTGCTCAACAGCATCGCGACCGGCAAGACGATCGGCGTCATCGACGAGCAGTTGCTGGGGAGTGCTCGTCAGGCACACATCTTCGGTGCCCCGCTCGCCGCGAAGTTCACGGACAGCGCCGGCAAGGTCGCCGAGCTCGGTGCCTCCCTCACCGATGTCCGGGTGATCACCGCCGTCATGATCGTCCTGATGTCGGCGTCGCAGTTCTACACCCAGCGCCAGCTGATGACGAAGAACGTCGACACGACGGTGAAGACGCCGTTCATGCAGCAGCAGAAGATGCTGATGTACGTCTTCCCGGTCATGTTCGCCGTCTTCGGCATCAACTTCCCGGTCGGTGTCCTCGTCTACTGGCTGACCACCAACGTGTGGACCATGGGCCAGCAGATGTACGTCATCCACAACAACCCGACCCCGGGTTCGAAGGCCCAGGCCGCCTATCTGGAGCGCCTGCACAAGCACGTCACGCAGCACGGCAAGGTCGGCCGACGCCGTGACAAGGCCATCGTCAAGGCGATCGTTGCCAAGGGCCGCGACCGCAACGAGTACGAGCGGAAGTTCATCAACGGCCTGAGCAAGGCGGGCCTGGCCGCCCAGACCGACGGCACCGTCGAGAAGAGCGACAGCGCGGTCGCCGTACAGACCGAGGACGGTACGCCGGCCACGGCAGCCACCCCCAAGCGTCAGCAGCCCAAGCGCCAGAGCAAGTCCCAGCGCCAGTCAGGCGGCTCGAAGGCGGCCGGCGAACCCACCACCTCGCTGAGCAAGTCCGACGAGCCCGAGGACGCCAAGCCTGCCGGCGCCCCCAAGAAGGCCGCCCAGAAGTCCGGCTCCGGTGGCCGCAGCAAAGCCCAGTCCGGTCAGCGCAAGGGCCCGCAGCGGCCCAAGTCCCCGTCCAAGAAGTAAGAAGGAGTCCATCCCGTGACGGAAGGCACCACCTCCGCCGCTGCCGAGGGTGCAGACACCCTGACTCGCCTGGAGCAGGAAGGCGAGATCGCGGCGGACTACCTGGAGGGCCTGCTCGACATCGCCGACCTCGACGGCGACATCGACATGGACGTCGAGGCCGACCGCGCCTCCGTTTCGATCATCAGTGACACGGGCTCCCGTGACCTGCAGAAGCTGGTCGGCCGTGACGGTGAGGTGCTGGAGGCGCTACAGGAGCTGACCCGCCTGGCCGTGCACCGGGAGACCGGGGACCGCAGCCGTCTGATGCTCGACATCGCCGGCTACCGCGCCCTGAAGCGCGCGGAGCTGTCCGAGCTGGGCGCGAAGGCCGCCGCCGAGGTCAAGAACACCGGCGAGGCCGTGCGGATGAAGCCGATGACGCCGTTCGAGCGCAAGGTCGTGCACGACGCGGTCAAGGCCGCGGGCCTGCGCAGCGAGTCCGAGGGCGAGGAGCCGCAGCGCTTCGTCGTCGTGCTTCCCGCCTGATCGACCCTTACGCCTCACCGGCCCCGTCTGTAGCGCAGGCGGGGCCGAACTTTGTCAGCCTGATAGTTCTGGTGGTTCTGGTGTCGGCGCCCGGTGCGTCGGCGCGTACGGAAGGACGGTCCCCGTGACGGAGGCAGCGGAGCTTCCCCCTGTTCCCGAGCAGGCACGCGAGGTGTTCGGCGAGCGGTTCGCGGATGCGGTCCGGTACGCGGAGCTGCTCGCGCAAGCGGGTGTGCAGCGCGGACTGATCGGGCCGCGTGAGGTTCCGCGTCTGTGGGAGCGGCATCTGCTGAACTGCGCGGTGCTCTCCGAGGTCGTGCCCGAGGGGGTGACCGTGTGCGATGTCGGCTCGGGGGCCGGTCTGCCCGGTATTCCGCTGGCACTCGTCCGCGACGACCTGAAGATCACCCTTCTTGAGCCGCTGCTGCGTCGTACCACTTTCCTGACCGAGGTCGTGGAGCTGCTGGGCCTGGATCATGTGACGGTGGTGCGGGGCCGGGCCGAGGAGGTCATGGGGAAGCTGCCGGCGGTGCACGTGGTGACCGCGCGAGCTGTCGCACCGCTCGACCGCCTCGCCGCATGGGGCATCCCGCTGCTGCGTCCCTACGGCGAGATGCTCGCGCTCAAGGGTGACACTGCCGAGGAGGAGCTCAAGGCCGCGGCCACCGCGCTGAGCAAGCTCGGTGCTGCGGAGACATCGATCCTGCATGTGGGCGAGGGGATTGTGGACCCTCTGTCCACGGTGGTGCGGGTCGAGGTCGGGGAGAGCCCCGGCGGTGTGCGGTTCGCGGCGAAGCGGGCGAAGGCGGCTCGCACTGGTCGCACCCGTCGGCGGCGCTGACTCACACGGGCCGGGCCCGTCGAAGGGCGCTGATCCGTCCTGACGACGAGACGTACTCCACACAAGCTGGCAAACCTACGCATGCCGGAGTGTCGCGACGCTTCGGTCGCAGCCGCTGTGCATCGTGTTTCACGTGAAACGTCGCTCACTGCTGCACGGCATCATCAGTCGCGGCCGCGCTGCTGCCGAACCCCGCGACCGTAAGCCTCTCGGCTCTCTCGGAGAGGACCCTGTTCCCGACGGCACTCCGCCCCCCGTGAGGGGTACGGAGTTGTCCACAGAAGTGGATTTCTCCACAGAACGTCAGGCCTCACTGGTTCACGACCCCGAAGGCATGGGAGGCTCTGTTCATTGCGAGCCTGAAGTCGAGGAGAGTGAATCCTTGCGGTCCGACGCCAACATCGCGGGACCGATGACCGATCCGGTCCCCGGTCCCCGTACCGAGTCGATGGGGGCGGATGTTTCACGTGAAACACCGCCTCCGATGGACGACACTCCCATCGGTCGTGCTGCCCAACTGGCGGTGGAGGCTCTAGGCCGCGCCGGCGAGGGCCTGCCACGGCCCGAGCAGACCCGTGTCATGGTGGTCGCCAACCAGAAAGGTGGCGTGGGCAAGACGACGACGACCGTCAACCTTGCCGCGTCACTGGCCCTGCACGGAGGCCGCGTTCTGGTGATCGACCTTGACCCGCAGGGCAATGCGTCCACGGCCCTGGGGATCGACCATCACGCCGAAGTCCCGTCCATCTACGACGTGTTGGTCGAGAGCAAGCCGCTCTCGGAAGTCGTCCAGCCAGTCCCTGATGTGGAAGGCCTCTTCTGCGCCCCTGCCACGATCGATCTCGCCGGTGCGGAGATCGAGCTGGTGTCCCTGGTGGCGCGGGAGAGCCGGCTGCAGCGTGCCATCCAGGCGTACGAGCAGCCGCTGGACTACATCCTCATCGACTGCCCGCCGTCGCTCGGCCTGCTGACGGTCAATGCGTTGGTCGCGGGCCAGGAGGTCCTGATCCCGATCCAGTGCGAGTACTACGCGCTGGAGGGTCTGGGTCAGCTGCTGCGCAATGTCGACCTGGTGCGGGGCCACCTCAACCCCGCCCTGCACGTGTCGACCATCCTGCTCACCATGTACGACGGCCGGACGCGGCTCGCGTCCCAGGTCGCGGACGAGGTGCGCAACCACTTCGGCGACGAGGTGCTGCGGACGAGCATTCCCCGCTCGGTCCGTATCTCCGAGGCGCCGAGTTATGGGCAGACGGTACTGACCTACGATCCAGGATCGAGCGGTGCCCTCTCCTATCTTGAGGCGGCACGAGAGATCGCGCTGAAGGGCGTCGGCGTCAGTTATGACGCCACGCACGCTCACATCGGCGCACAGCAGAACGATCCGAGCATGGTGGAGGGGACGCAGTGAGTGAGCGACGGAGGGGGCTGGGCCGTGGTCTCGGCGCACTGATCCCTGGCCCGGCAGACAAGTCAGCGGCTCCGGCTGCGACGGGGGATGCCGCTCCCGCGTCCCCCGCGGCGATTCCTGTGCTGTCGACCGACCGTGGGGTGGCCGCGGCGAAGGTGGCCACACTGCCGCCTGTTTCACGTGAAACAGAGGAGCCGCCGGCGAACAGTGCTGCGGCCACGCCCGCGCCTCCCATCGGTGCCCACTTCGCCGAGATCCCCCTCGACGCCATCATGCCGAACCCGCGGCAGCCGCGGGAGGTCTTCGACGACGACGCTTTGGCCGAGCTCGTCACCTCCATCAAGGAGGTCGGCCTCCTCCAGCCGGTCGTCGTCCGGCAGCTGGGCCCTGCGCGCTACGAGCTCATCATGGGCGAGCGCCGCTGGCGGGCCTGCCGCGAGGCCGGGCTGGAGGCCATCCCGGCGATCGTGCGGGCCACGGAGGACGACAAGCTCCTCCTGGATGCCCTCCTGGAGAACCTGCACCGCGCCCAGCTGAACCCCTTGGAAGAGGCGGCCGCCTACGACCAGTTGCTGAAGGACTTCAACTGCACGCACGACCAGCTGGCCGACCGGATCGGACGGTCCCGTCCGCAGGTCTCCAACACCCTGCGTCTGCTGAAGCTCTCTCCGGCGGTCCAGCGCCGGGTCGCCGCCGGAGTGCTCTCCGCGGGGCACGCCCGGGCGCTGCTGTCGGTCGAGGATTCAGAGGAGCAGGACCGGCTGGCCCATCGGATCGTGGCTGAGGGACTCTCGGTGCGGGCCGTCGAGGAGATCGTGACCCTGATGGGGTCGCGGCCGCAGAAGTCCCAGCGGGCCAAGGGGCCGCGGGCCGGCACCCGGGTCTCCCCGGCGCTGACCGATCTGGCGACGCGGCTCTCGGACCGCTTCGAGACCCGGGTGAAGGTCGACCTGGGCCAGAAGAAGGGAAAAATCACCGTCGAGTTCGCCTCTATGGAGGACCTCGAACGGATCCTCAGCTCTCTGGCCCCCGGCGAGGGACCGGTTCTACAGAAGAGCCTCCTGGAAGGCGACTCCGAAGAGACCGAGTCCTGAGCCCCCGGCGGACGGAGCGGTCGATCCGCTCCGCCGGCCGACCACGCGGGCCGTGTCCGGTGCGTACCGGAACACGGCCCGCACTTTGCTTTCATACGGTATCGAGGGAATCGCATCGTGGATACGATGCGATTCGGGTATGGCGCATCCACCTGGCAGTACCTCTGAGTGGGGAGGCAGGGGCCATGCGAACGATGAGCCGCACCGGACTGGTGAGCGCGGGGTTGGGGCTGGGCGCGGTCGGTGGCTTCATCGGCAGCTTGCTCAGGGAACGGAGCGCTCTGACGGCCGCCCACGAAGCGGCGGGAGAAGGAAGCGAGGAACAGCCTTCATGGGGCGTCGGCTCGTACCGCTCACGCTGGACAACCTTCAGGACCTTCCCAAGCGCTGTCGCACGTGTGTCTTCTGGGAGCTGGACCCAGTCAGCGGCGAAGCCGCGGTAAAGGCGGGCACGCCCGCTCTGGAGAAGGAAGCCTGGATCTCCGCGGTCCTGCTGGACTGGGGTTCCTGCGGGCGGGTCGTCTATGTCGACGAGGTGCCGGTGGGGTTCGTGCTCTACGCCCCGCCCGCCTATGTCCCCCGATCGACGGCGTTCCCCACGAGCCCTGTCTCACCGGACGCCGTGCAGCTGATGACCGCGTTCATCGTGCCGGGGTACCAGGGCCAGGGGCTGGGGCGGGTGATGGTCCAGACGGTCGCCAAGGATCTGCTGCGGCGGGGCTTCAAGGCGATCGAGGCCTTCGGGGACGCCCGCTGGAAAGAGCCCGCCTGCGTCCTGCCCGCCGACCATCTGCTGGCCGTGGGCTTCAAGACGGTGCGGCCCCATCCGACGTACCCGCGCCTGCGGCTGGAGCTGCGGTCGACCCTGTCCTGGAAGGAGGACGTGGAGTTGGCACTCGACCGGCTGCTGGGGGCTGTACAGAAGGAGCCGGCACTGAGGCCGCTGTGACGGCTCCGGTACGGCGAATGGGCCAACCCGAGGGGGTTGGCCCATTCGTGTTTCACGTGAAACATCGACCGCCGGTGCGCCGGCTCAGTCGGTCCGGCTGATCACTCGCCGATGAACTGCTCAAGGTCGCGCAAGATCGCGGCCTTCGGCTTCGCGCCCACGATGGTCTTGGCGACCTCGCCGCCCTGGTAGACGTTCAGGGTCGGGATGGACATGACGCCGTACTTGGCGGCCGTACCCGGGTTCTCGTCGATGTTCAGCTTGACGACCTCGATCTGGTCGCCGTACTCGGCGGCGATCGCCTCAAGGGACGGCGCGATCTGGCGGCACGGACCGCACCAGGCGGCCCAGAAGTCCACCAGAACAGGCTTGTCGCTCTTGAGGACGTCCTGCTCGAAGGAGTCGTCGGTCACGTTCTTCAGGGTGCCGGCCACGGCGGGCTCCTTAACTGTTGGTGCGTGGGGCGGACAGGGGGGTCAGACAGAGGTCTTCTCGGGCTCGGGCTTCTCCTCGTCCGCGAGGGCGGCGAGGAAACGCTCGGCGTCGAGAGCGGCGGAACAGCCGGTGCCGGCCGCGGTGATGGCCTGACGGTAGGTGTGGTCGACCACGTCACCGGAGCCGAAGACACCGGTCAGGTTCGTGCGGGTCGAGGGAGCGTCGACCTTCAGGTAGCCCTCCTCGTCCAGCTCCAGCTGGCCCTTGAAGAGCTCGGTGCGCGGGTCGTGGCCGATCGCGATGAACAGGCCCGTTACCGCCAGATCCGACAGCTCGCCGGTCTTGACGTTGCGCAGCTTCAGGCCCGACAGCTTCTGGTCGCCCTGGATCTCGGCCACCTCGCTGTCCCACACGAAGGAGATCTTCGGGTCGGCGAAGGCGCGCTCCTGCATCGCCTTGGAGGCGCGCAGGGTGTCGCGGCGGTGGACGACCGTCACGGACTTGGCGAAGCGGGAGAGGAACGTGGCCTCCTCCATCGCGGTGTCGCCGCCGCCGATCACGGCGATGTCCTGGTCCTTGAAGAAGAACCCGTCACACGTGGCGCACCAGGAGACGCCGCGGCCGGAGAGGGCGTCCTCGTTGGGCAGACCGAGCTTGCGGTGTTGCGAGCCGGTGGCGATGATGATGGCCTTGGCCTGGTGGACCGTGCCCGCGGTGTCGGTGACGGTCTTGATCTCACCGGTCAGGTCGACGGCGACGACATCGTCCGGGACGAGCTCGGCGCCGAAGCGCTCCGCCTGGGCGCGCATGTTGTCCATGAGCTCGGGGCCCATGATGCCGTCCTGGAAGCCCGGGAAGTTCTCCACGTCGGTGGTGTTCATCAGTGCGCCGCCGGCGGTGACGGCACCTTCGAACACCAGTGGCTTCAGCGACGCGCGCGCGGTGTAGAGCGCCGCCGTGTAGCCGGCGGGCCCGGAGCCGATAATGATCACGTTACGGACGTCGCTCACGGCTTGATTCCTCGTCTCTGGGGACTGCGTCGTCGGACCGGTGGGAGCCTCTCTCAGAACTCTCACCCCACCCAACGGATCCTAAGGGGCGCGCATTCCCGCTGTGCCCGGGCACACGAAGACGGCGTCTCACGCACATGAGGACAGCGTCCCGTGTGCCCGCCCGGGGCGATGTCGTACCGGACACCGCCTGGGGCGAACGGGGTGTGGAGGGGCGGTCAGGAGCCCGCGTAGGAGCGCTGCAGGAGAACCTTGGCCGTGGCGGACGAGGGCTTCTTCACGCAGGTCGCATCCACGATGTATGCGGTGACCCGTGTGGCGTCTGAGGCATCCGGCAGCACGACGAGCAGCGCGGCGGTCCCCTTGTAGGTGCCTTCCTCGGTGGCCAGGGCGGCGTCGTTGCGGCCGATGCCCTCGCGGATGCACTCGGGGACGGTGTCTTTGAGGGTGCTGGGGCCCTCGGTGCCCTCGATGCCGAGGCTGTGCGGGGTGCGAGAGCCGTCCGCTGCGCTCTTGCCCTTGGCGAGAAGATCGGTGACCTGCTTTTCCAGCTTCCGCGCCGAGAAGGTGTCCGCCGGAGCGGTCGCGTTGCCGTGCGCCGTATCGCCGGACGGACTGTCGTTGAGGGACGACACGATCACAGAGCTCAGCCCCAGGGCGGCGGCGGTGAACACGGCCCCCAGGACAGCGAGCCTGCGGCGTCCGCGACGTGTGCGCTCCTTGCGGCCCGGACCGGTGGTGGAGGCCCGGGCATGCCCGGACGGGCGATCGGCCGGTGCCGGTGTTTCACGTGAAACATGCCCACCCTCGTCCTCCTCGGAAGCGGAGCGGGATGCACTCAGCAGAGCCGGGGCGTCCTCGGACTCGGCCGCCGTGGCATTCAGCAGGGCCTCCGCAGCGAGGGCCGCGTCAATACGCCCGGCGACGTCGTCGGGCATGCGCGGCGGGCCCGGAAGCGTGCCGAACAGTCCCCGGATCTCCTCCAGCGAGGTGTAGACATCGGCGCACAGCTCGCACTCGTCCAGATGCCGCCGTACGTCGGTGGTGCGGGACGGCGGGAGGATGCCTTCGGCGAGGTCGGAGATCTCCGCGACATCCGGGTGCCCGGCCATGTCGGTCGTCGACGTCACGCTCGCCCACCTCCGCCCTTCACTACAGCTGAGTCACTCGGTCCTGCGTCCTGCGGATCCGCTCGGCGCGGGCCCGCTGCTGATGGGACGGATGTCCCCTGCGTCCGGTTCCGCTCTCCGTCGGGCTTCTCTGCCTCGCTGCCGCTTTCCGGCCGTAGATGCGAGAGGAGCGGCAGGAGTCTGGCTCTGCCGCGGGCGCACCGGCTCTTCACTGTGCCGGTGGGCACGTCGAGGATCCGGGCCGCCTCGGCGACGGGGTAGCCCTGCATGTCCACCAGGACGAGTGCCGCGCGCTGGTCGGGGGGCAGGGTGCTCAGGGCCGCGATGAGCTGGCGGTGCAGATCCTTGCGCTCCGCGGGCGCTGAGGCCGACTCGTGCGGCTCCAGCAACTGATCCAGGCGCTCGGTGTCATCGACCGGCGCGGTCTTCCGGGAGGCAGCCTTGCGGGCGCGGTCCAGGCAGGCGTTCACCGTGATGCGGTGCAGCCACGTCGTGACGGCCGCGTGGCCGCGGAATGTGTGCGCGGCCCGGTAGGCGGAGACGAGAGCGTCCTGCACCGCGTCAGCGGCCTCCTCGCGGTCTCCCAGCGTCCGCAGGGCCACCGCCCAGAGTCGGTCCCGGTGTCGTCGCACGAGCTCACCGAATGCGTCGGGGTCGCCCTCCACATGACGGGTCAGAAGGTCCTGATCGCTTACGTCGCCGTGTGCGGTGTCATCTGCCATCGGGCCTCCTCCGCCCCCTCCCCTCGCGGTCGGTCAGCTACTGCCCTTGAACTGGACATCGGTGACTGCCTGCTTGTAGCCGGCGCTGCTGTAGCCGTCGGCGGGCGCGTTCGGCACGGCCGTGATCCACAGCAGTGCATATCGGGTCTTCAGCGACTTCGAGGCCTTGACCGTGAGAGAGGTGCCGCTGGTGGTGGCGGTTCCGATCTCCTTCATACCGTCGATCCCCGTTGAGGGGGACAGCCCGTCGGTGGCGTAGAGGTGCACGGTCGTGTGGCTCCCGGGATACCGGAGCCCTACCGACGCCGTCGAGATCTCCTTCGTCGAGCCGAGATCGTAGACGATACCCACCCCTGGCTTGTACGGCGCGAGCTCCGGACCTTCGTTGTAGCGCTTCGTGCGCCAGTAGGTGGAGCTGTCGCCGTCGTAGGTACTGTCGACGTCCTGGGGCGCCTGGGCCTCGCCACTGGCGACGTACTCCTGTGCGCCCTGGATCCTGATGGGCTTGACCGGCTTCGTCTTGTCGCCGCTCTTGTCGCCCCCGTCCGTCGTCTGCGTCCGGTTCGTGTCGTCGGACTTGTTGCCCTGTTCCATGAGTGCGTCCGCGAGCTGCCAGCTGCCGAGGCCGAGGGCGGCGATCAGGAGCGCGGACACGGCCCACTTCAGGGCCTGGCCGGTGCGGCTCTGGAGCGGGGGCGGCGGGGTCGGGACCGGTTGGGTGGCGCCCGGGCGGGGCGTCTGGCGGCCGTACGTGCCCTGCTGGTACGTCGTGTGCTGGTAGTCCGGCGGGGCGGTGAACGCGGGCTCCGGCGGGCGGATGCGGGGCATCTCGCCGATCGCCTTCACCACTTCCTCCGGTGTGGTGCACGGCGACTCGTGACGGGACGCGGTGGCGCCGTCGTTGGCGAGCGCGCGCATGGCGAGCTCGGACAGGCCCCGGTGGACGCCGGCGCGCACCTGGTCGGGGGCGATGAGGCCGACGTCCTTGGGCAGGCCCGACAGGCCGTAGGCGTCGCTCTCGTACGGCCAGCGCTGGGTGAGCGCCGCGTACAGCAGGGCGCCGATGGCCTCGGTGTCGGTGCGCTGCGGGGTGTCGGAGCTGATGCCCCGCAGCGCGGCGTTGACAGCCAGTCCGCGGATGCGCCACTGACCGGTCGAGGCGCGCAGCACGGCGTTGGGGTTCAGGCGCAGATGGGCCAGGCCTTCGCGGTGGGCGGCGGCCATGGCGGCGGCGACCTGACTGGCCATCTGATAGGTGTCGTACACCTCCATCGGACCGGAGGCGAGCAGCGTGGTCAGTTCGGTGGCGTCGGGGAGCCACTCGTGGACGACGTAGACGAGGTCATTCTCCTCGACGGCGTCCAGGACCTGGACGAAGCGGGGGTCGCCGAGCAGGGCGGCGGAGCGGGCCGCTGCCAGGACGGAGCGGGCCCGTGCGTGGTCCGCCGGCAGGACGTGGACGCCGACGGCGCGGCGGAGCTTCTCGTCCACGGCTCGCCAGCTGCTGAATCCGTCCAGACGGGTGACGCACTCCTCGAGGCGATAGCGTCTGGCCAGCTTGTGACCGCTGTGCAGTTCGGGCGGTGAGGCCTTCCCGGAACCCCCGGTCTCGGCAGTCCCGGTGCTCTCCTGTGCCTCGTCGCTGTCCGTGTCCCGCTCCCGGTTCTTGGCCACCCCGTCGGCCGTGGACTGGTCCGCCTGTGCGGTCAGCGACTTCTCGCCGCTGTTGTCTGCCACGTCGACGGCAGCCGTGCTCCGTTCCGCCACCGTCGTTCCTGCCTCCCCATCCATTGCGCGCCGTCCGACACCCGTTGCGCGCCGTCCGACGCCGAAACCAATTGTGCCCACAATCCGCCGCTATGCACGACACACGGTGGCGGACGATGGTTGTGCGCCTACCCCCCTTCTCAGCGCCCCAGGCGCCCACGAACCATGCCGACGAGCGAGTTGAGTTCCTCGATGCGCATGCGGCGGGCGGCGACGAAGAAGATTCCGAGCAGTACGGCCCCGCCGGCCAGCAGCGCGGCGAAGGAGCCCGCGACGCCCTGGCCGAGGGTGTGGCCGATGCTGTAGCAGGCGGCGCCGCTCAGCACGGCGGCCGGCACCGAGGCGATGCACAGCCGGGCGTACGTCCGCAGGACGCGGGCGCCGTCGAGGTCGCTGCTCAGCCGCTTGCGCAGCCGCTGCCAGGCGACGCCCACGCCGATCGCGTAGGCCAGGCCGTACGAGGCGGCCATCCCGACGACCGCCCAGCGGGCCGGGATCAGGAAGAAGCACAGGGCGGAGGCGCTGGCGTTGACGGCGGCCACGATGACCGTGTTGTAGAAGGGGGTGCGGGTGTCCTCGTAGGCGTAGAACGCGCGCAGGACGACGTACTGCACGGAGTACGGGATCAGGCCGAGGCCGAAGGCCATCAGCATGAAGCCCATGTTGGTGGCCTCGCTGGTGCCCGAGGAGCCGAAGATCAGCGTGCACATCGGGATGCCGAGCGAGAGGAAGCCGAAGGAGATCGGCACGATCGCGACGGCCGTCGTGCGCAGGCCCTGGGAGATGTCGTCACGGACGGCGCCGGAGTCGTCCTCGGCCGCCGAGCGCGAGAGGCGGGGCAACAGGGCGGCCATCAGGGAGACGGTGATGATGGCCTGTGGCAGGCCCCAGATCAGCTGGGCGTTGGCGTAGGCGGCGAAGCCGGTGCCGTCGACGGGCGACTCCTTGCCGGCCGCGGTGGACAGCTGGGTGACGACAACCGCGCCGGCCTGGTTGGCGAGGACGAACAGGACGGTCCACTTGGCGAGCGTCACGGCCTTGCCGAGGCCCTGGCCCTTCCAGTCGAAGCGCAGCCGCAGCCGGAAGCCGGTTTCGCGCAGGTACGGGATCATCGCCAGGGCCTGTACGACGAGGCCGAGCAGCACACCGACGCCGAGCAGCCGCTGGCCCTCCGGCGGGATGCTCGTGACCCTCATGCCCGAGTCCGCGGCGGTGCCGTAGACATAGATGAACATGCCCAGCGTCACGATGATGACGATGTTGTTGAGGACCGGGGTCCACATCATCGGGCCGAACTTGCCGCGGGCGTTGAGGATCTGACCCATCACCACATGGACGCCCATGAAGAAGATTGAGGGCAGGAAGTACCGCACGAAGGTGATGCCGACCTCGTTGGCGGCCGGGTCGCTGGCGACGGGGTCGGACAGCAGGCGGATCAGGATCGGCGCGCCGAAGATCGACAGCGCGGTGAGCGTGCCGAGCGCCACCATGACGAGGGTCAGCAGGCGGTTGGCGTACGCCTCGCCGCCGTCCTCGTCCTCCTTCATGGCGCGCACGAGCTGCGGCACGAAGACGGAGTTGAGGCCGCCGCCGACGGTCAGGATGTAGATCATGGTCGGCAGCTGGTAGGCGACCTGGAAGGTGTCGCCGAGGAGGCCGACGCCCAGTGCCGAGACGATCAGCGCGGAACGGATGAAGCCGGTGAGGCGGGAGACCATCGTGCCGGCCGCCATCACGGCGCTGGACTTCAGCAGGCCGGCGGCGCGGCCGCCCTTCTTCGGAGCGACGGCTGCGGGTGCGGGTGCGGCGGCCGGAACCTCGGCCGCGGGAGAAGGCGCGGCCTGCGGATACGGGCCCGGGGCCGGCGCCGGGGACGGGCCCGGGACCGACGGGGGCTGGTGGGGCGGGTACGTGCCGCTCTGCTGCGCGCCCGGGTATCCGCCGCCCTGCTGCTGGTCTCTGAACAGATGAGCGAAGGCGTCCGGTTCGTGGCGCTGGTCTCCGGAGTGGGTGACCAGGTCGTCCACGCCCACGAACTGGGTCGTGCGGGGGTCGTCGCCGTAGGGCAGGTACTGCGTGGGGCCCTCCGGCTCCGGCGCCGGGGTCTGGGCCCACACCCGGGGGTCCGGGGCGTACGGTGACTGCGGCGGCCGGCCGTACAGCGGCTGCTGCGGGTACGTGCCCGGAGGCGGCGGGGGGTGCGCGGCGCGGTCGTAGAGCGCCTCGGCGACCGGGTCCTGGGCGGAGAGGTCCTGCGCCCGGTAAGGGTCCTGGTCGTAGGCGTCCTGGAGGTACATGTCCGCGGGCGGCTGCGGCGGCACCTGGCCGGGCTCGGCCGCCGGACCTCCGGGCTGGCCCTGCTCGGGGTAGCCCGAGGGCGGCCCGGCGGCCTCGCCGCGGTCACCGTCGTACGGCGCGTTCATGGTTACCCCACCTCATCGTCCCGGGCCCACCGGCCACGACATCCTCAACGGTCCACTCTCTCACCCGTGCCGGACGGGTCGGCGCTTTCCACTGCGGTGTTCGGTGTCGGGTCACTCGGCTGCTCGGGGTCATCTGCCCGTGCGTCTGCCGCGGACTCCTCCCTCAGACGTTCTGCGGGGTCTTCCGGGTTCTCCGGTCCTTCGGCGGCCGTGCCCGCCGAGCCGGGGCCGTCCCCCTCGGCCTCGCGGGCGGCGGCGCGCTTGCGCTGGGTGTACATCCGGAAGCCGGCGAGGGCGAGCAGCAGGACGCCGCCGCCGATGACCAGCATCACCGTGACGGTGATCTCGGTGACCCGCACGTCGAAGGTGACGGGCTTGCCGTACGCCCGGCCGTCCTGGGTGTACAGCTGGGCGACCACCGTGGCCCGGCCGTTGGCGTTGGCCGACGTGGTGAACTTCACTGACTGGCTGTGGCCGCCGTTGACCGCGACGCGCTGCTCCTCGTAGGCGGCGTCACCGATCTTGAGGCGGGTCGGGTTCTTCGAGCTGAGCCGCAGCACGAGGTGCTCGACGCCCTGCACCAGATTGTTCTGCACGGTCACGGGGATGGTGGCGCTGCGGCCGGAGAGCTTCGTCTCCGACTTCGGGATCAGCCGGACCTGGCTGGCGAGGTCGTCGAGGTAGGACTCCACACCCGAGCGGAAGCTGCTCGCCTCGCTGCCGTGCCCCCGCCACGACGTGGACATCTCACGGTTCATGGCTCGCCCGAAGGGGGTCACGACCCGGGACTCGTTGCTGAGGATCACCTTGAAGTTGTCGAGCTTGTCCTGCGTGCGCGCGATCTGGCCGAACGCCCGCCGGGGCAGCGACTGCTTGCGCAGCGAGGAGGGGTACGCGGAGGCCGGCGGCACCTTCGTGGTGGCACCGGGATCCGGCTTGGCCCTGGCGGCGGCGGTGAGGTCCTGGGACTCCGACCAGGTCCCCTGCTGGAGGGCGGTCAGGGCCTGGGCCATCGCCTGGGCCTGGCTCGCGGTCGGCATGCGCTGCGGGGCGACGACGACGCTGCGCTGCTTGTCGGTCTGCAGGTCGAGCGTCAGGCTCTGGGCGAGGAACCGCTGCACCGCGAGCGTGGCGGACGAGGCCCGGGTCAGGTCGCCCTGGAACGCCGTCGACATGCGGGCGTCCGCCACGACCGCCGTCGTGCCGCCGCCGATGGGGCGGGCCGCGGAGGGCGTGTACGGCAGGCCGCCGGTCTCCCGGAGGCTGTCACTGCGGGCGATCACCTTGTCGGCGCCCGCGGAGGTGGCGACTTTGACGATGGACGGGTCGATCGCGCCGTTCACCGGCCAGGCGAAGTCGGTGACGGGTGTCACGTGGAGGATCGTCGCCACCGTGTTGACGATCACGTCCGTGGCGCTCTTGAGCTGGCTCAGCGAGCCGGTGACGTTCGTGCCGTTGTGGGCGAGGGAGGCGAGGTCGGGGTCGGCGAACGGCAGGGCGACGATCTCCTTGCCGGCCACCGCCTGCTGGAGCTCGGCGAGCCACCGCTTGGCGATCGCCTGGTGGGTGCCGGGCGTGGTGGTGCCGTTCTCGCCGCGGATCCGGTAGCCGCGCGTCATCGCGTCGACGGAGGCCAGCAGGTCCGGGTCGACCACCCAGGTGATGTTGAGATCCTCGCCCAGCTGCACCATCTGGTCCAGACGGCCGCCCGGGGCGATTTCCTCGGCGAGGTCGTCGTTGCGGAAGACCGGCGTCTGCTGTTCGTTCGATCCCGTCTCCGCCGTCATGTGGACGCTGGAGATGAGCGGCCACAGATACGTCGTCTTCGTCCTGGTGTCGGCCTCGTCCGGCTGGTACGGCAGGAACGTCCGCTGGACGCCGAGGACCTGGTTCCACGGCTGCGCGGACGTCTCTCCCGACAGGGACACGGCGAGCTGGTAGACGCCGTCCTGCCCGAGGTCCAGCTCGTCGACCGGCACGGAGATACTGAAGGGCTGTGCGACGCCCGGGGTGAGCCTGGAGAACTTCGTGACGTACTTGCCGCCGATCTCCGGGCCGGCGGCGCCCTGGACGTCGTCGCCGTCTCTGGCGATGTCGTCGATGCCCGAGCGGGTGGTGAGCCTGGGGCCCACGCGCAGGCCCACATGGGCGTCGGTGACGTTCTGCTTGCCGTTGTTGGTCACCGTGCCCGAGACGGTCAGCGTGTCGCTGTCGGTGGGGGCGGACGGGGTGAGGGTGTCGACCGAGACGGACACCGAGCCGGAGCGCGCGGCGGCCTGTGTGGCGGTCTGCACGCTGCCCTGACCTGCGGCGTCCGCCGGCGTCGCGGCGGGCAGCTGGAGCAGTCCGGCCAGCAGGGGCGCCCCGGCGAGCAGCGCTCCGGTGCGCCGCAGCCACCGGCGGGCAGGTGAGGGACTCGTCCCCGGGAAGTCTGCCGCCTCGGCCACGCGTTCGCCCGTCCCTCGTCGTCGTCAGTGGTCGTCGGAATGTGCGTCCACGCATGGTAACGATGCGGGCTGGGGGGAAGTGCCGCGGAGTGCTCTACAAGATCAGGGGACGGCGGCGGGGTGTCCCGTATGTCTCCCTATAAAGGGGAGCGGTTTCGTCCGTCGCAAGGGCAGGTCTTGTGTGTGTATCCGCCGAGGTGTCCGCAGGTCGTTAATGGGTGCGCTGGCGGTCACCCGGGCCACGTACCCTTTTCTGTTGTGCCGAACGCCAACGAAGACAACCTCAGTGCCCTGAGCCAGGTGCAGCACCGCGCGGTCAGTGAACTGCTGCGGGTCGCCCCCGTCGCCGACGACCTCGCCCGCCGCTTCCAGGAGGCCGGGTTCTCGCTCGCCCTGGTCGGCGGCTCGGTCCGGGACGCGCTGCTTGGCAGGCTCGGCAACGACCTGGACTTCACGACCGACGCCCGGCCCCAGGACGTGCTCAAGATCGTGCGCCCGTGGGCGGACGCCGTCTGGGAGGTCGGGATCGCCTTCGGCACGGTCGGGGCGCAGAAGGGTGGCTACCAGATCGAGGTCACCACCTACCGGTCGGAGGCGTACGACCGGACCTCGCGCAAGCCGGACGTGTCGTACGGCGACTCCATCGAGGAGGACCTCGTGCGGCGTGACTTCACCGTGAACGCGATGGCCGTCGCGCTGCCGGAGAAGGAGTTCGTCGATCCGTACGGCGGGCTCGACGACCTCGCGGCGCGCGTGATGCGTACTCCGGGCACGCCCGAGGCGTCCTTCTCCGACGATCCCCTGCGCATGCTGCGGGCCGCGAGGTTCGCGGCCCAGCTCGACTTCGAGGTGGCTCCCGAGGTCGTCACCGCCATGAAGGAGATGGCCGGACGCATCGAGATCGTCTCCGCCGAGCGGGTGCGGGACGAGCTGAACAAGCTGATCCTGTCCGCGTATCCGCGCAAGGGCCTGTCGCTGCTGGTCGACACCGGACTCGCCGATCACGTCCTCCCGGAGCTGCCGGCGCTGCGCCTGGAGAGCGACGAGCACCACCGGCACAAGGACGTCTACGAGCACACGCTGATCGTTCTCGAGCAGGCGATGGCGCTGGAGGACGTGGGCCCCGACCTGACGCTGCGCCTGGCCGCGCTGCTGCACGACATCGGCAAGCCGCGCACGCGCCGCTTCGAGAAGGACGGCCGGGTCTCGTTCCACCACCACGAGGTGGTCGGGGCGAAGATGACCAAGAAGCGCATGTCCGCGCTGAAGTACTCCAACGAGCTGGTGAAGGACGTCTCCCGGCTGGTCGAACTCCACCTGCGCTTCCACGGGTACGGCACGGGTGAGTGGACGGACTCCGCGGTGCGCCGCTACGTCCGGGACGCGGGCCCTCTCCTTGACCGCCTGCACAAGCTGACCCGCTCGGACTGTACGACGCGCAACAAGCGCAAGGCGGCCGCGCTGTCCCGCGCCTACGACGGCCTGGAGGAGCGCATCGCCAAGCTCCAGGAGCAGGAAGAACTGGACGCGATCCGCCCCGACGTCGACGGCAACCAGATCATGGAGATCCTCGGCATCAAGCCCGGCCCGGTTGTCGGCCGTGCCTACCAGCACATGCTGGAGCTTCGCCTGGAGAACGGGCCGATGGAGCATGACGCCGCGGTGGCGGCGCTCAAGGAGTGGTGGGCCGAGCAGCAGAACTGAGGCCGTGAAACGGGGTCATGTTTCACGTGAAACATGACCCCGGCCGGACACGCACAGGGGCGGTGTTTCACGTGAAACACCGCCCTCACCCATGGAGTGCGTCCTACTTGACCTGCTTCAGGCAGAGCACGACATCGTGGTTGTCGCCCTTCTGGTAGTACGCGATCTCGGCTTCCTTGACGGCCTTGCACTTGCTGTCGTTGCTGGTGTTGTCGAACTTTGCGACGACTTCGAACTGGGCGTCGCTGGAAGTGCAGTCGACCGACTTGAGGTCGGGCGAAGTCTGCGTACCCTCGTTGTGCATGCAACTGCCCACGGAGGTGGTCTCGGCGTCGCTCTGGCTGAAGTACCACTTGCCGGCGGCCATGGCTATCGCGACGACGATGAGTGCGACGATCCGCAGGACCTTCTTGCTGACGCGCCGGGTCGGAGCGGGCGGAGGGACGGGAGCTCCCTGGAACGGAGCTGCGCCGCCCTGCTGGGGGAACCCCGGCTGACCGGGCTGCTGGGGGTAGCCGCCCTGGGGCGGGTACGGGGCCTGGCCCTGGGGCTGGCCGTAGGGCTGCTGGCCCTGTGCGAACGGGTTGCCCTGGGGCGGCGGAGTGGTCACTTGGGGGTCCCCCTCGAAACATAGGTGAGTGGCGCGAACAGAGCGCCATATGTGACGCAGGTAAAGTACCGGCCACTACTGACAACGCTGTAACTCAGAGGGACTCTGTGTCGTTGATGTGACACTTACTGCCGCTCATAACGGGCCATAGCCACAGCAACCGACCCGTAGATAACGGCGACGGTGACAACCAGCGGCACCGACCGGCCGTCCGGCGGCAGCATCAGGGCGGCCACTCCGGCCGCGCCGACGAACGCGAGGTTGAACAGGACGTCGTAGACCGAGAAGATCCGGCCACGGAAGCCGTCCTCGACCGAGGACTGCACGATCGTGTCCGTGGCGATCTTCGCGCCCTGCGTGGTCAGGCCCAGGACGAACGCCGCGACGAGCAGCGGCGCCGTGGCGAACGGCAGACCGAGGGCCGGCTCCAGCACCGCTGCCGCGGCGGCGCACACGGCGATCCACCGGCCGGGTCCGAGCAGTCCCGCCGCCCAGGGCGTGATCACGGCCGCCGCGAAGAATCCGGCCCCCGAGACCCCCACCGCGAGCCCCAGCAGGGCCAGCCCTTCGTCGGTCGTCGATGTCAGCGCGTACCGGCACAGCATCAGCACCATGACGAGCAGCGCGCCGTAGCAGAACCGCATCAGCGTCATCGCTGCGAGCGCCCAGGCGGCCTCCCGGCGCGCCGGCCCGCCCAGATGCCGTACGCCTGCCACCAGGTCACGCGCGGTGCCGGAGAGGGCCGCCGCGAGCCGGGGCCGGACCAACTCGGGCTCGGGTCCCAGCAGTTCCCGCGCCATGCGCAGCGACATCAGTGCCGCGCACAGGTAGAGCACCGCCCCCACCAGCAGCACGGCGGCATCGGAGTCCGCGATCAGGATCCGTACCACGAAAGCGATGCCGCCGCCGGCCGTCGCGGCGAGAGTTCCCGCGGTCGGGGAGAGGGAGTTGGCGATCACCAGGCGCTCGGCGTCGACCACCCGCGGCAGCGAGGCGGACAGACCGGCGAGGACGAACCGGTTGACGGCGGTGACGCACAGAGCGGAGAGATAGAGGAGCCAGTCCGGGACCTGGCTGAGGAGCAGCAGGGCCGTCGCGGAGGCCAGCAGGGCGCGCAGCAGGCTGCCGTACAGCAGGACCTGGCGGCGGCGCCAGCGGTCCAGGAAGACTCCGGCGAAGGGGCCCACCAGGGAGTACGGGAGCAGCAGGACCGCCATCGCGGAGGCGATCTCGGCGGCCGAGGCCTGCCTCTCCGGCGAGAAGACGACATGGGCGGCGAGCGCAACCTGGTAGACGCCGTCGGCGCCCTGGGAGAGCAGCCGTACGGCGAGCAGACGTCGGAAGTTCCGGAAGCGGAGCAGGACGCGCAGATCGCGGACGACGGCCATGGGGCACAGCCTCACATACGGGGAGGGTTCCCGGGCCATACGACCCGGGAACCCTCAACAGGCCGCAAGAGCAGGCCTTTTACGGCTCGACTTCACCCTTGATGAACTTCTCCACGTTCTCCCGGGCCTCGTCGTCGAAGCACTGGACCGGCGGGGACTTCATGAAGTAGCTCGACGCCGACAGCACCGGGCCGCCGATGCCGCGGTCCTTGGCGATCTTCGCGGCGCGCAGGGCGTCGATGATGACGCCGGCGGAGTTCGGGGAGTCCCAGACCTCCAGCTTGTACTCCAGGTTCAGCGGAACGTCACCGAAGGCGCGGCCCTCCAGGCGGACGTAGGCCCACTTGCGGTCGTCGAGCCATGCCACGTAGTCGGACGGGCCGATGTGGACGTTGTTCTCGCCGAGATCCCGGTCGGGGATCTGGGAGGTGACGGCCTGGGTCTTGGAGATCTTCTTGGACTCCAGGCGGTCGCGCTCCAGCATGTTCTTGAAGTCCATGTTGCCGCCGACGTTCAACTGCATCGTGCGGTCCAGGACGACGCCGCGGTCCTCGAACAGTTTCGCCATGACGCGGTGCGTGATGGTCGCGCCGACCTGCGACTTGATGTCGTCACCGACGATCGGCACGCCGGCCTCGGTGAACTTGTCCGCCCACTCCTTCGTACCGGCGATGAACACGGGCAGCGCGTTGACGAACGCCACGCGCGCGTCGATGGCGCACTGGGCGTAGAACTTCGCCGCGTCCTCCGAGCCGACCGGCAGGTAGCAGACGAGCACGTCGACCTGCTTGTCCTTGAGGACCTGGACGACGTCGGCCGGGGCCTCGGCGGACTCCTCGATGGTCTCGCGGTAGTACTTGCCGAGGCCGTCGAGGGTGTGGCCGCGCTGGACCGCCACACCGGTGCGGGGCACGTCGCAGATCTTGATGGTGTTGTTCTCCGAGGCGCCGATGGCGTCCGCGAGGTCGAGGCCGACCTTCTTGGCGTCCACGTCGAAGGCGGCGACGAACTCGACGTCGCCCACGTGGTAGTCGCCGAACTGGACGTGCATCAGGCCTGGCACCTTGGACGCCGGGTCGGCGTCCTTGTAGTACTCGACTCCCTGCACCAGCGACGCGGCGCAGTTGCCCACGCCGACGATGGCTACGCGAACCGAACCCATTCCGGTTGCTCCCTGTGTGTACGAGTGAGGCCCTTGGAGCGGACCTCACGTGGCGGTGTCGCCGGGCGTATCCGGCCGGGGCTCGTCCCCGGACCGGGGCAGGCCGCCCGGCGCTCCAGATGTGGTGTCCGGCGAGTCGGGCCCCCCGGAAGCGGAACCCCTGTGGTCCCGCCCGGCCCGCTCGCTCTCGATGAGCTCGTTCAGCCAGCGCACTTCGCGCTCCACGGACTCCATCCCGTGGCGCTGGAGCTCAAGCGTGTAGTCGTCGAGGCGCTCCCGGGTCCGCGCCAGCGAGAGGCGCATCTTCTCCAGGCGCTCCTCCAGACGGCTGCGCCGGCCCTCCAGCACGCGCATGCGTACGTCGTGCGGCGTCCGGCCGAAGAAGGCGAAGCGGGCGGCGAAGTGCTCGTCCTCGTACGCGTCCGGTCCCGTCTGCGAGAGCAGCTCCTCGAAGTGCTCCTTGCCCTCGGCCGTCAACCGGTAGACGATCTTGGCGCGGCGGCCCGCGAGCGGCGCGGCGAGCGCGTCCTCGGTGGTGTGCCCCGGCTCCTCGGTCAGCCAGCCGTTGGCGACCAGAGCCTTGAGGCAGGGATACAGCGTCCCGTAGCTGAACGCCCGGAACACACCCAGTGACGTATTGAGTCGCTTGCGCAGCTCATAGCCGTGCATCGGGGATTCGCGGAGCAGGCCGAGTACGGCGAATTCGAGGATCCCGGAACGCCGGCTCATCGTCGCCTCCTCTCTGCCGCGGACGCGCCCGCACGGATGTGTGACCGGACTTGCTTATGCCGAGCTGATGTATCGACTCGATACATCACGACGATAGAACGACCATCCGGAGGCGACAAGTGGGAGGGCGGTGAACGGGATCACATCACCGATTCATCGGACGCAGGTTGCCTGATTTGGGGTGAACTTTGGGGCTAGGCAGGTTTTGCCGATGCGTAGTCTGTGCGCCATGAAGACCACCGGGAACCAAGTGACGCCAGGGAGCGTCGTCGTCCTCGGTGCAGTACGGGTGCACGCGGGACCAATGAGTGGGGGAGCCGACCGCATCCGTATTTCGGGGGGACCGGAAACCAGCCGCCGTCTCCAGGCGCGCAAGGGTGCGCCTGCCCGAGGAGTAGTCGTTCGATGAGCGAGCACCGTCGCAAACCGCCGCAGCCGCAGGGAGGCGGACGTGCCGCGGCCCGACGCGGCCAGTCCGGCTCGTCCTCCGGTCGCCGCGCGGCACCGCGGGGCGCCACTGGGTCTCCATCCGGCTCCTATGGATCCGATCCCTACAACGCGGGAGGTGAAGAGCGCCCGTACGGCGGCCGCGCCGAAGCCCGGCGGGCGGCACAGAGAAGTGGGGGCGGCCGACGCCGGGCGGCCGACCCGGGCCACGGCCGCCGCGCCGCTCCCGGCGGGCCGGCCGGCCCCGGGCGGGGCAGAGGTCGTGCCGCGCCGCCCGACAGGAAGCGGTTGATCGACTACCCGCGCGCGGGCAAGTACGGATGGCAGCGCTGGGTGCCGTCCTGGCGGCTCGTCTCCGGGCTGTGCATCGGGTTCTTCGGCAGTCTGGTCGCCGTGGCGGGCATCGGGTACGCCATGGTGGGCATCCCCAGCGAGAACACCGCGGCCAAGTCGCAGAACAACGTCTACTACTGGGCCGACGACTCCCAGATGGCCGCCACGGGCGCCGGTGCCAACCGCCAGAACATCGATATCAGCCAGATCCCCAAGGCCATGCAGAACGCGGTGATCTCGGCCGAGAACAAGACGTTCTACCAGGACTCGGGTGTCGATCCCATGGGTATCGCCCGTGCACTGGCCAACATGGCCCGGGGCGGCGACACACAGGGCGGTTCGACGATCACCCAGCAGTTCGTCAAGAACACCTACCTGAGCCAGGACCAGACCCTCACCCGGAAGTTCAAGGAGCTGTTCATCTCCGTCAAGGTGGGGACGAAGCTCGACAAGGACGAGATCCTCCAGGGCTACCTGAACACCTCGTACTACGGCCGTGGCGCATACGGCCTCCAGGCCGCTGCCCAGACCTACTACGGCAAGGACGCGGTCAACCTCACGCCCAGCGAGTGCGCCTTCCTGGGCGCCCTCCTCAAGGGCCCGACGTACTACGACCCCGAGGGCAACGAGAGCATCGACCCCGCCGCGAGCCGCGAGGCCAACCGCCAGCGCTCCGAGGGACGCTGGCGCTGGATCCTCGGCGAGATGCGCAAGGACGGGAAACTCACCGAGGCCCAGTACCAGACGGCCACCTCGAAGTACCCCATGCCCCAGGGACGCAAGGCGACCAAGGGCATGACCGGCCAGATCAGCTACCTGGTCAGCGTCGCCAAGAAGTACGTCCTGGCACACTCCGACATCACGGAGCAGCAGTTCGACAAGGGCGGATACCAGATCAAGACGACCTTCGAGAAGGACAAGGTCGACGCGCTGAACAAGGCCGTCAAGAAGATCGAGAAGGGTCGTCTCGACCCGGAGAAGCGGGACCAGGACAAGAACGTGCAGTTCGGTGCCGCGTCGGTCAAGCCCAACGACGGCGCGATCGTCGCGATCTACGGCGGCGCGGGATACGAGAACGGCCACTTCAACAACAACGCCGACACCCAGGGTGTCCCGGTCGGTTCGACGTGGAAGCCGTTCGTGATGGCCGCAGCCATGGACCACGGCACGTACAAGAGCGACGGCGTCGGTGTCTCGCCGCTGAGCAAGTACAACGGCAACGACGACATCAAGATCAAGGACCAGGACGGCAGTTACGTCAGGACCAAGGACGGCGAGGTCTTCCGGCAACAGAACGAAAGTGACCATGCCTGGGGCTACATCACGCTGCGCAAGGCGATGGAGCAGTCCATCAACACGCCGTTCGTGCAGCTCGGCATGGATGTGGGGATGTCGAACGTGATGGATGTGGCGAAGAAGTCCGGCATCCTGGATCAAAGCTTCGCCAAGCTCAACGCGTCGTTCGCGCTGGGGACGTCGACTCCCAGTGCGATCCGCATGGCGGACGCCTACGCGACGTTCGCCGCGTCCGGAAAGCAGGCTGACCCGTACTCCGTGACGTCGGTGAAGAAGGGCGGCCAGGACGTACCCGGCTTCGAGAAGCCGACGATCAAGCAGGCGATGCCGGAGATCGTGGCGCACAACGTCACGGACCTCCTGGAGAACGTCATCGAGAACGGTACGGGTAAGAACGCGAAGGCCCTGGGCCGTACGGCGGCCGGCAAGACCGGTACCACCGACGAGAACAAGTCGGCCTGGTTCGTCGGCTACACCCAGCAGCTGTCGACGTCGGTCGCGATGTTCCGCGAGGACCCCAAGAACAGCAAGCTGCTGTCCATGAACGGCACGGCGGGCGAGGACTCCATCCACGGTGGTGACGTGCCCACGGAGGTGTGGACCGAGTACATGAAGGCCGCGCTGAAGGGCCAGCCCGACCCCGGCTTCCCGGACGGCGAGAAGATCGGCAAGGTCCAGGACGCGGAGGGCGCGCCGTCCCCGACGCCGTCCTTCAGCCAGCCGCCCACCACGCCCCCGGCCGAGCCGAGCCCCGAGCCCGGCGACACCGGCCCGAGCCCGTCCCCCACGCCGACCCCGACGGACTGCGGATTCTTCGGCTGCGAGGGCGACACCGGCGGGAACGCCGACGGCGGAGGCGGTACGGAAACCGGAGGCGCCGACGGCGGTACGACGCCCACACCCGCGCCAACGGATGGCGGGGGTGACGTCGGAACCAGTAACGGCAACGACAGCGGAGGAGGCCTCTTCGGCGGGGGAACGGGTTGACGTGACCCCATGAGGAGGCAGTGAGGAAGCGCCCTGTTTCACGTGAAACAGGGCGCTTCCTCATGCACGCGGGCCTCGACGGGCAAGTGATGGCCGCCGGAGGCGCCCCGCCTGTTATGGCCTGAGGTGACTTCGTTCTCAGACGCATACGGCAGGATGTGCGACATGCCCAGCGCAGAATCGACGCCAGTGAGCGTGCACGATGCGGACCAGGTGCGGCCTACCAAGGAGGATCCGGTCGCGGCGGCCGGCAGTGAGCTGATCGGCGGACCGGTCGGACGGCGTGCCCTGCTCGGAACGTCCTGGTGGTCGCCGGTGCGAATCATCATGCTCGTGGCGATCGGCATGTTCGCCCTCGGCCTGGTCCAGAAGGCGCCCTGCTACAACGGCGCCTGGTTCTTCGGCACCAGCTCGCAGTACACACACGCGTGCTACTCGGACATCCCGCACCTGTACGCCGGGCGCGGCTTCTCCGAGGGCCTCGTGCCGTACTTCGACAAGCTCCCCGGCGACATGCAGTACCTCGAGTACCCGGTGCTGACCGGTGTGTTCATGGAGGTCGCCTCCTGGCTCACCCCCGGCAGCGGCAGCATCCAGGACCAGGAACAGTGGTACTGGATGGTCAACGCCGGGATGCTCATGGTGTGCACCGCCGTCATCGCCGTCTGCGTGACCCGCACGCACGCCCGCCGCCCCTGGGACGGCCTCCTGGTCGCCCTTGCGCCCGCCTTCGCGCTCACGGCGACCATCAACTGGGACCTGCTGGCCGTCGCCCTGACGGCCGCCGCCCTGCTCATGTGGTCCCGCGGCCGCCCCCTCACCTTCGGCCTCCTGCTGGGCCTCGCCACCGCCGCCAAGCTCTATCCCTTCCTGCTGCTCGGCCCGCTGCTGGTGCTGTGCTGGCGGGCGGGCAAGTGGCGGGAGTACGGTACGGCCCTGGCCGGCGCGGCCGTCGCCTGGGTGATGGTGAACGGGCCGGTGATGCTCTTCGCCTTCGACGGCTGGTCGAAGTTCTACACGTTCAGCCAGGAACGAGGCGTCGACTTCGGCTCCTTCTGGCTGATCCTGGCCCAGAACTCGGCCGACCCGCTCAGCACCGACACCGTCAACACGCTGGCCGTGCTGCTGATGCTGCTGTGCTGCGTGGGTGTCGCGGCGCTCACGCTCACCGCGCCGCGCCGTCCGCGCTTCGCCCAGCTCGCCTTCCTGATCGTCGCGGCGTTCATCCTCACCAACAAGGTCTACTCGCCACAGTACGTCCTGTGGCTGGTGCCGCTGGCCGCCCTCGCCCGGCCGAAGTGGCGGGACTTCCTGGTCTGGCAGGCCTGCGAGGTGGCGTACTTCCTGGGCATCTGGATGTACCTGGCGTACACGACCAGCGGCGACGCCCACAAGGGCCTGCCGACCGACGGCTACCACTGGACCATCGGGCTGCATCTGCTGGGGACGCTGTACCTGTGCGTCATGGTCGTGCGCGACATCCTCCTGCCGGAACGTGACCCGGTGCGCCGGTCCGGCGAGGACGACCCCTCGGGCGGGGTACTCGACGGCGCGGAGGACGTGTTCGTGTGGGGACCGGCGGCCCATCCCCCGCGGCACGCGGCGCACTTCGAGGGGACGCAGGTGGAGTGGGGCAGGCGGGGCGCGACGGGCGGTTCGCTCTGAGCGAACGGCACGCGCGCGGCGGGCAGGCCCCGGTGTCATGCGAAGGGCCGTACACGGGAAGTCCCGTGTACGGCCCTTCGGTCGTCCTCGTGCCGGCCTCGGCTGCGGCCGTCGCCGGACCCTCTCAGCGGTCGACGAGCCGGTCGAACTGCGTGGTGGTGTGCCGCAGATGGGCCACCAGCTCATCGCCCACCTTCGGCTCCGGCGAGTCCGACGGTACGAACAGGATCGAGACCTGCATGTGCGGCGGCTCGGCGAACCAGCGCTGCTTGCCGCCCCAGACGAACGGCGAAAGGTTCCGGTTCACCGTGGCCAGACCCGCGCGCGCGACGCCCTTGGCACGCGGCATGACGCCGTGCAACGCCTTCGGGGCCTCCAGACCCACCCCGTGCGACGTACCGCCCGCCACGACCACCAGGAAGCCGTCGGAGGCCGCCTTCTGCTGCCGGTAGCCGAAGCGGTCCCCCTTGGAGACGCGCGTGACGTCCAGGACCGCGCCGCGGTACTCGGTGGCCTCGTGGTCCCCCAGCCACAGCCGCGTGCCGATCCGGGCCCGGAACCGCGTCTGCGGGAACTGCTGCTGCAGCCGGGCCAGTTCCTCGGCCTTCAGGTGGCTGACGAACATCGTGTGCAGCGGCAGCCGGGCCGCGCGCAGCCGGTCCATCCAGCCGATGACCTCCTCGACGGCGTCGGAGCCGTCGGTGCGGTCCAGCGGCAGGTGGATGGCGAAGCCCTCCAGCCGGACGTTCTCTATGGCGGCGTGCAGCTGCGGCAGGTCCTGCTCGCTGATGCCGTGCCGCTGCATCGAGGACATCACCTCGATGACCACCCGGGCGCCCACAAGCCCGTACACGCCGTCGACCGACGACACCGAGCGCACCACCCGGTCGGGCAGCGGCACCGGCTCCTCGCGGCGCCGGTACGGCGTCAGCACCAGGAGGTCACCGCCGAAGTAGTCCTTGATCCGCGCGGCCTCGTACGTCGTGCCGACGGCGAGGATGTCCGAGCCGAGCCGTGTGGCCTCCTCCGCCAGGCGCTCGTGCCCGAAGCCGTAGCCGTTGCCCTTGCAGACCGGCACGAGCCCCGGGAACTGCTCCTGCACGTGCTTGTGGTGCGCCCGCCAGCGCGCGGTGTCGACGTAGAGCGTGAGCGCCATGGCCGGACCTGGAACCTTTCTCGTGGCTGCGGTGTATCAGAGGTGCGGTGTATCAGAGCTTTGGAAGCTGTGGAACGTATCGAAGCAACGGCCGGGGCTCAGCGGCGCGACATGTAGATGTCGAGCGCCTTGTGGAGCAGTTTGTTGAGCGGGAAGTCCCACTCGCCGAGGTATTCTGCGGCCTGGCCGCCCGTGCCCACCTTGAACTGGATCAGGCCGAAGAGGTGATCGGTCTCGTCCAGCGAGTCGGAGATGCCGCGCAGGTCGTACACGGTGGCGCCGAGCGCGTAGGCGTCACGCAGCATCGTCCACTGCATCGCGTTCGAGGGACGGACCTCACGGCCGATGTTGTCGGAGGCGCCGTAGGAGTACCAGACGTGCCCGCCGACGATCAGCATCGTCGCCGCCGACAGGTTCACGCCGTTGTGCCGGGCGAAGTACAGCCGCATGCGGTTGGGGTCCTCGGTGTTGAGAGCCGACCACATGCGCTGGAAGTACGACAGCGGGCGCGGCCGGAAGTGGTCGCGCGCGGCCGTGATCTCGTACAGCCGCTGCCACTCCGGCAGGTCGTTGTAACCGCCCTGGACGACCTCGACGCCGGCCTTCTCGGCCTTCTTGATGTTGCGCCGCCACAGCTGGTTGAAGTTCTTGTGGACCTCTTCCAACGAGCGGCCCTCCAGCGGCACCTGGAAGACGTAGCGGGGCTGTACGTCGCCGAAGCCGGCGCCGCCGTCCTCGCCCTGCTGCCAGCCCATACGACGGAGCTTGTCGGCCACCTCGAAGGCGCGCGGCTCGATGAAGTCCGCCTCGATGTCGCGCAGCCGCTTCACGTCCGGGTCCTGGATCCCCTTCTTGATGGACGCGGCCTCCCACCGCCGGATGACCACCGGCGGGCCCATCTTCACGGAGAAAGCGCCCTGCTGCTTCAGATGCGCCAGCATCGGCTCCATCCAGTCCTGGAGATTTGGCGCGAACCAGTTGATGACCGGGCCTTCGGGCAGATAGGCGAGGTAGCGCTTGATCTTGGGCAACTGCCGGTAGAGGACCAGACCCGCGCCGACCAGCTCGCCGGTCCGCTCGTCGAACCAGCCCAGGTTCTCCGAGCGCCATTCCGCCTTCACGTCCGCCCAGGCCGGGACCTGCATGTGACTCGCCGACGGCAGGCTCTGGATGTAGGCCAGATGCTGCTCGCGACTGATGGTCCTCAGGGTCAGGCTCATTCGGGGCGCTCCTCGGGCTGGTGTGTCCCCATGGGTACAGGGGCTCCGGCTCTCGCGGAAGCCTACTGCGCCTTGCGCGCGTCCCGGCTGGGCATACAGAACCTTCGCCCCGGCCTGTCGCGGCGACCGGGGCGTGCGCGGTGTCAGGAAGGGGGCGCGGGAGGCGTCAGCCGAAGAGGCCGCCGTGCGCCATGCCGAGGAAGAAGCCGATGCCGGCGGCACCCAGGCCCAGGATCAGGCCGAAGCGCTCGCGGGTCGTCTCCGAGATCCACTGGCCGTACGCGCCGGTGAAGATCCCCACCAGGCCGGCCCAGGAGCTGAGCAGGTGCAGGTCGTCGTCTACGAGCGCTACGACGAATGACGTGATGCCCAGCACCAGGGTCACCGCGAGCAGCGTGTCCTGGAGCGGATGGGGCTTGCCGTCCGTGGCGAAAAGGCCTCCGGCGGTGTTGGGTCGCGATGCCTGTGCCATGGGGCACCTCCTGCGGAAGACGGCGCATCGTAGCGCCATGCACACCCGATGTGTACAGATTGGCCGCCCTCGTGTGCGGATTTCAACCGCAGGCCGGTGTGCGGGTAGTCTGTACCGTCTGCACCGGTGTCTGCCCAAGCAGAGCCAGGTCATCCCTGCCGACCTGGGAAACCGTCCACCGACCCCGATTGTCAGTGGCGGCTGATTTACTGACAGGCACTGTTGCGTACGCATCACGACCCTCCTGCCACGGAACGACCGTGGCCGCTGAGTCCAAAGGAGGTGGGTTCCACATGCGTCACTACGAGGTGATGGTCATCCTCGACCCCGATCTTGAGGAGCGCGCTGTCTCCCCGCTGATCGAGAACTTCCTCTCCGTCGTCCGTGACGGTGGCGGAAAGGTCGAGAAGGTCGACACCTGGGGCCGTCGTCGTCTCTCGTACGAGATCAAGAAGAAGCCCGAGGGCATCTACTCGGTCATCGACCTGCAGGCCGAGCCTGCGGTCGTCAAGGAGCTCGACCGCCAGATGAACCTGAACGAGTCGGTCCTCCGGACCAAGGTCCTCCGTCCCGAGACCCACTGAGCCGTTCCGCTCAGCTGATCCCGGGCTTCGAGTAGCAGCCAAGCAGCCAGCAGCAAACCCGCCGAGAGGTTCCCCCAATGGCAGGCGAGACCGTCATTACGGTCGTCGGCAACCTTGTCGATGACCCCGAGCTGCGCTTCACCCCCTCCGGTGCGGCCGTCGCGAAGTTCCGTGTCGCGTCCACTCCCCGCACCTTCGACCGCCAGACGAACGAGTGGAAGGACGGCGATAGCCTCTTCCTGACCTGCTCGGTCTGGCGCCAGGCGGCGGAGAACGTCGCCGAGTCGCTCCAGCGAGGCATGCGCGTCATCGTGCAGGGCCGGCTGAAGCAGCGGTCCTACGAGGACCGCGAGGGCGTCAAGCGCACGGTCTACGAGCTGGACGTCGACGAGGTCGGCGCCAGCCTGCGCAATGCCACGGCCAAGGTCACCAAGACCACCGGCCGCGGTGGCCAGGGCGGTTACGGCGGCGGTGGAGGCGGCCAGGGTGGCGGCGGCTGGGGCGGTGGCCCCGGCGGCGGCCAGCAGGGCGGCGGCGCTCCCGCCGACGACCCGTGGGCGACCGGCGCTCCCGCCGGTGGCCAGCAGGGCGGTGGCGGCGGCTGGGGCGGTGGCTCCGGCGGCAGCGGTGGCGGCTACTCGGACGAGCCTCCCTTCTGAGGGCGGGTTCGTACCCCAACTTCTTGATCACACAGGAGATACACCATGGCGAAGCCGCCTGTGCGCAAGCCGAAGAAGAAGGTCTGCGCTTTCTGCAAGGACAAGGTCACGTACGTGGACTACAAGGACACGAACATGCTGCGGAAGTTCATTTCCGACCGCGGCAAGATCCGTGCCCGCCGCGTGACCGGCAACTGCACGCAGCACCAGCGTGACGTCGCCACGGCCGTCAAGAACAGCCGTGAGATGGCGCTGCTGCCCTACACCTCCACCGCGCGCTAAGGGAAGGGTGACCGACACATGAAGATCATCCTCACCCACGAGGTCTCCGGCCTCGGCGCCGCTGGCGATGTCGTCGACGTCAAGGACGGCTACGCCCGCAACTACTTGATCCCGCGGAACTTCGCGATCCGCTGGACCAAGGGCGGCGAGAAGGACGTCGAGCAGATCCGTCGTGCTCGCAAGATCCACGAGATCCAGACCATCGAGCAGGCCAACCAGATCAAGGCCCAGCTCGAGGGTGTCAAGGTCCGTCTTGCCGTCCGTGCCGGCGAGGCCGGTCGTCTCTTCGGTTCCGTCACGCCGGCCGACATCGCCTCGGCGATCAAGGACGCCGGCGGTCCCGAGGTCGACAAGCGCCGCATCGAGGTCGCCTCGGCGATCAAGACGCTGGGCGCTCACGAGACGTCCGTGCGTCTGCACCCCGAGGTTGCCGCCAGGGTCAACATCGAGGTCGTCGCTGCCTGAGCGCTGAAGCTCGCTGAAGCAGTGAGCGAGGGGCCCCTCGGTACGACGCTGTTGGTTTATTCGGCCCTCGCGTGACGTCGGTCTCCACGATCCGGTTGTGGTCGTGGAGACCGACGTTGTTGTGTGGGGTGGGTGTCGATGCCGATGCAGCCGAAGGGTCCGGGGGAGATTCCGGCGGAGACGGTGCGGGTGGCCCGGGCGGCGTTCCCGAAGGGAAGCCTGGCGATCCGGGTCCGGGACGAGCTGGGGCCGATGATCCGGGACGAGGACTTCGCGGATCTGTTCGCCTCACGAGGCCGGCCTGCCTGGTCTCCGGCCGGGCTGGCGCTGGTGTCGGTGCTCCAGTTCGTGGAAGGGCTGACCGACCGCCAGGGCGCGGAGGCGGGGCGGGCACGGATCGACTTCAAGTACGCACTCGTGCTTCAACTCGACGATGTCGGCTTCGACTTCTCGGTGCTGTCGGAGTTCAGGGACCGGTTGGCCGGGGCCGATGGCGGGCGCCGGGCCATGGACGGTGTGCTGGTGGCAGCCCGCGAGAAGGGGCTGCTCAAGACCGCGGGCCGAGCCCGGACCGACTCCTCGCATGTGCTGTCGTCGGCGCGTGAGTTGTGCCGGCTGGAGCAGGTGGCCGAGACTCTGCGTGCGGCGTTGAACGCGCTCGCGCAGGCCGCTCCGGACTGGTTGTCCCGGGTGGCGGAGCCGGACTGGGTTCAGGCACTACGCCACCAGGGCCGAGGACTCCCGGTTCCCCAAGGCCCGCGCGAAGCGGGACGAGGTGGGGTCACGGATCGGCCGGGACGGGACACGTCTGCTGGAAGAGGTCTTCGCCGTTGAAGCCCCCGCAGCACTGCGTGCACTTGACGAGGTGGAGGTCCTGCGCCAGGTCTGGGTCCAGCACTTCCACCAGGTGGATGGCGAGGTGATGCGCAGGGGCCCAAGAGACCGGCCGCCGGGCGCGACGCGCCTGGTCAGTTCCTATGACCTGGAGGCCCGTGTCGGCGTCAAACGGGACACTATGTGGGACGGATACAAGGTCCACCTCACTGAGACTTGCGGCGAGGACGACGTTCCGAACCTGGTCACCAACGTGGTCGCCACCGTGGCAACCTTCGCGGACAACGCGATGAACGAGGAGATCCACGCTTCCCTCGCCGCCCGGGACTGCCTGCCCGCCGAGCACTGGGTGGATGCCGGCTACCCCACCGCCGCCCACCGTCCTCGCCGCCCGCACCCGGCACCGCGTCGAGCTGCACGGGCCACTGGTCGGCAACACATCGTCCCAGGCCAAGGGAGCTTTCGGGCTGGATGCGTTCACCGTCGACTGGGAACATCATCAGGTGACCTGCCCAGGCGGTGTGACCGCCACGGACTGGTATCCCCGAAACGATTCCAAGGGCCTGCCGGTCGTCCGCGTCAGGTTCCCCGCCAGCCGCTGCGGCCCCTGTCCCCACCTGCGTGCCTGCGTCAGCTCGACCACCGGCCACCACCGGGAACTCATGCTGCGGCAACAGCAAGCCCAGCACGACGCCATCCGGCACATCCGCGCTGAACAGCAGACCGATGCGTGGAAGGAGCGCTACAAGATCCGTGCCGGTGTCGAGGGCACCATTTCCCAAGCCGTCGGGCGCTGCGGCCTGCGCAGATCCCGCTACCGGGGCCTGACGAAGACCAGCCTCCAGCACCAGCTCACCGGAGCCGCCCTCAACCTCGCCCGAATCGACGCCCACCTGACACACCCCGAGCCCACACCCGCACCAGCCACTTCGCAGCACTGTGCCCCGCCGAACTGACGCTCGGCGGGGCACAACAGGGGCCGAATAAACCAACAGCGTCCCGGCCGGCGGGGTCCCCTCGTTCATGCACGCACGTTTCACGTGAAACGCGGGGTTTCACGTGAAACGGTCAGCGTGTCGCGCCGGTCACCAGCCAGCGGCCCGAGCGGGTGCGCAGCCACAGGGTCAGCATGCGCACGGTCATCATCAGCGTCATGGCCGCCCAGAGCGCGGTGAGCCCGCCACCCAATGTGGGCACGAGCAGGGCCACCGGAGTGAAGATCGCCAGCGTGACCAGCATCGCCCATGCCAGGTACGGTCCGTCACCCGCGCCCATCAGGACACCGTCCAGTACGAAGACGACGCCGGAGATCGGCTGCGCCGCGGCCACGATCACCAGAGCGGGCAGTGCCGTGTCCTTGACCGTGGCGTCACTGGTGAACAGGGGCAGGAACGCCGGCCGGCTGACCAGCACCAGCAGACCGAGGACGACGCCCACCGCGATTCCCCACTGGACCATGCGGCGGCAGGCGTCGCGGGCTCCCTGGACGTCCCCCGCCCCGAGGTAGCGCCCAATGATGGCTTGCCCCGCGATGGCGATGGCGTCGAGGGCGAAGGCGAGCAGGCTCCACAGGGACAGGATGATCTGGTGCGCCGCGATGTCGGCATCACCGAGGCGGGCCGCGACGGCCGTGGCGATCATCAGGATGGCCCGCAGCGAGAGGGTGCGGACCAGCAAGGGTGCCCCGGCCTGTGCGAAGGCCCTGATCCCGGCGGCGTCGGGCCGCAGCGAGGCCCCGTGCCGACGCGCGCCGCGGACGACCACCACGAGATACGCCGCGGCCATGCCGCACTGTGCGATGACGGTGCCCCAGGCCGAGCCCGCGATGCCGAGATCGGCGCCGTAGACGAGGACGGCGTTGAGGGCGGCGTTGGCGACGAAGCCCGCGACGGCGACGTACAGCGGTGTCTTCGTGTCCTGCAGTCCGCGCAGGACGCCGGTCGCGGCAAGCACGACGAGCATGGCCGGTATGCCGAGCGAGGAGATCCTGAGATAGGTGGTCGCGTACGGGGCGGCCGTGTCCGAGGCGCCCAAGAGTTCCACCAGGGCCGGTGCCGTGGGCAGGACCGCGGCGATGACGGCGGCGCCGAGCAGCAGGGCCAGCCAGATACCGTCCATGCCCTGGCGGATGGCGGCCGGGAGATCGTCGGCACCGACGCGTCGGGCGACGGCCGCGGTGGTGGCGTAGGCGAGGAAGACGAAGACGCTGACGGCTGTCGTCAGGAGGGCGGAGGCGACGCCGAGTCCAGCGAGTTGTGCGGTCCCGAGATGGCCGACGATCGCGCTGTCGGCCAGCACGAAGAGGGGCTCGGCGACGAGTGCGCCGAAGGCCGGGACGGCCAGGGCGACGATCTCCCGGTCGTGCCGGCGCCGGACGGACCGGGGGCGCGCAGGGGCCTGTGTCATGTGCACCAATCTAATCGTCCACAGGTAATAAGTGCAAAGCAATTATGACCCTTACTCACCCTTGCGTGGCGCCGCCTGCCGTGTACGGTTCGGAACGATCTTGAGCCGACTGGGGAAGTTTTTGTTCTGCACAGCCGGTGGATGGCAATGCAGCAGGTCAAGCCCGCTTTTCCGGAAGGGTGGAGAAGCTTGTTCACAGGCTGTCCACCGGGCCGTGCACAGGTTTCGCGGAGTTCTCCACAGCATCTGAGCCGTCGTCCACATGGCCTGTGGATAACCAGATTGGCTGACGGTGCCGACGGGCCTACGGTTGTCCGGCGCCCACTCCGTCCGCCGGTTTTCAAACCGCCATAAAACCGGCGCGTCACAACCGGAGTTGGGCCTCTCAATTTGTCAGTGCCGTGCCGTAGAAAAGAGGGGCACGGCTAGGTCCGCTCGGCGGACGGGAGGAGGTGGCTCGGTGAGCATTTCCGAGCCCTTGGACGACCCGTGGGCCGACAGCGGTCCCAGTGATCGTCTGCCCGCCTCCCGCCGCCGCGGCGACGGGCCCCGGGGTCGCGACGAGCAGCACGACCGCGGCCAGGACGACGGAGTGTGGGACGGCGCGGGCCCGTCGTTCGAACGTGTACCGCCCCAGGACCTGGAGGCCGAGCAGTCGGTCCTCGGCGGCATGCTCCTGTCCAAGGACGCCATCGCGGACGTCGTCGAGATCCTCAAGGGCCACGACTTCTACAAGCCGGCCCACGAGACGATCTACCAGGCCGTCCTCGACGTCTACGCCAAGGGCGAGCCGGCCGACCCCATCACGATCGCCGCCGAGCTGACCAAGCGCGGCGAGATCAACAAGGTGGGCGGCGCGGCGTATCTGCACACCCTCGTCCAGACGGTCCCGACGGCGGCCAACGCCGCGTACTACGCGGAGATCGTCCATGAGCGCGCCGTCCTGCGCCGCCTGGTCGAGGCGGGGACACGCATCACGCAGATGGGGTATGCGGCCGACGACGACGTCGACGAGATCGTCAACCGCGCCCAGGCGGAGATCTACGCGGTCACCGAGCAACGCACCAGCGAGGACTATCTGCCGCTCGGCGACATCATGGAGGGCGCGCTCGACGAGATCGAGGCGATCGGCTCGCGCAGCGGTGAGATGACCGGCGTGCCCACGGGGTTCACGGACTTCGACTCGCTCACCAACGGCCTGCACCCCGGACAGATGATCGTCATCGCCGCGCGACCCGCGATGGGCAAGTCCACGCTCGCGCTGGACTTCGCGCGGGCGGCATCGATCAAGAACAACCTGCCCAGCGTTATCTTCTCGCTGGAGATGGGGCGCAACGAGATCGCGATGCGCCTGCTGTCCGCCGAGGCGCGGGTGGCCCTGCACCACATGCGGTCCGGGACGATGACCGACGAGGACTGGACGCGTCTGGCGCGGCGGATGCCGGACGTCTCGGCGGCCCCGCTTTACATCGACGACTCCCCGAACCTGTCGATGATGGAGATCCGTGCCAAGTGCCGGCGGCTCAAGCAGCGCAACGACCTCAAGCTGGTCGTCATCGACTACCTCCAGCTGATGCAGTCCGGCGGCTCCAAGCGGGCAGAGAGCCGTCAGCAGGAGGTCTCGGACATGTCCCGGAACCTCAAGTTGCTGGCGAAGGAGCTGGAGGTCCCGGTCATCGCGCTCTCCCAGCTGAACCGTGGTCCCGAGCAGCGCACGGACAAGAAGCCGATGGTCTCGGACCTGCGTGAGTCGGGGTCCATCGAGCAGGATGCCGACATGGTCATCCTGCTGCATCGCGAGGACGCCTACGAGAAGGAGTCGCCGCGCGCGGGCGAGGCGGACCTGATCGTGGCGAAGCACCGTAACGGTCCGACGGCGACGATCACGGTCGCCTTCCAGGGGCACTACTCGCGGTTCGTGGACATGGCCCAGACCTGACCGTCCATGCGCGCCACTAAGGTGGACTGATGGCGTCGATCAGGCAGTTCCAAGTTACCTTCGACTGCGCAGAACCTGAACGCCTCGCTCGTTTCTGGTGCGAGGTGTTGGGGTACGTCGTACCGCCGCCGCCGGAGGGGTTTGCTACTTGGGACGATTTCGATCGCTCACTGCCGCCTGCGCAACAGGATTCAGCGTTCGCCTGCATTGATCCCTCAGGTGTGGGCCCGCGACTGTTCTTCCAGCGCGTTCCCGAAGGCAAGGTCGTCAAGAATCGGCTTCATCTTGACGTGCGGGTCGGTACCGGGCTCGTGGGTGAAGAGCGCCTCGCCACACTCGAGGCCGAATGCGCACGACTGGTCGCGCTCGGCGCGGTTCGCGTGCGACTACTGCCTGCCGATGGCGACAACGAGTCGTGCATCGTGATGCAGGACATCGAGGGCAACGAGTTCTGTCTCGACTGAGGGGCCGCGAACGTGTCCTCTTTCTGTCCCCATGGGCCAAGACGAAGAACCGCCCCAGACCTGCAGGGCGCTGTGGCGCAGTGCGCCGGATCAGGCGCACGGGACGGGTGAGCCGTCCGGCCGGTTCGACGGATTACGACAACTAGACGAGTCTGTCCGAATACGGTTAGTGATCGAAGGCGGTCAGTGAGCGGCTCACCGCCTGGCCGGTCTGGAAGTTGTGCCAAATCGCGGCGACGAGTGCCAGGACGCGCTGGGCGACGCGCACGGCGACACCCTCGATGGTCCGTCCGCCGTGTTGTTCCAGGTCGAGTTGGCCTTTCAGGGTGTCGTTGACCGACTCGATGAGCTGGCGGACCTTCTTGAGCATCGGCTCGCCGCGGCATTACCTCCTTCTTGCGGGACGGCCGCAGCAGCGTGATGCCCTGTGCGGACAGTGACCGCTCGAACGGCTTGGACGCGAAACCCTTGTCGGTGATCAGGAGGAGGCCGGGACGTTCGCGCACGACGTCGGCGTCGACCTCCAGCATCGCGGCCAGCACCTCCCGCTCGCCGAGCTTCGGGTCGGCCAGGGCCCACAGGATGGGCATCCCGGCCGGGACGCACACCAGGTACAGCCGCAGCCCCCAGAAGAACCGCGAATGCGACGCGCAGTAGCCGGGTCGGTGCCGCTCGGACTGCTGCATGAGGCCCGACCGTGGCGGACGTTTCGCCCGTACAGGGGGGCACCACCGACTTCGCCCCGGAAGTGCGAACAAAGTGCTCGACCGGTGCAACGACCTCGGGGCACCGGTCCCTCGACCGCAGCCAAACCGCCCCGCTCCCAGCGTCCGCTGGGCACTCACCCACATGATCGAGGAGACCGGCCGTCACGCGGGCCACGCGGACATCCTCCGCGAACTGATCGACGGCTCGACCGGCCGCTGATCCACGCCAGTTCGTCACCGTCGAGTCCCTGTTGAATCGGGCTGTGCGCGGTGACCGAGGATGCCGTCCTCAACTGGAACGCGCCCGCCCCGACCAACACTCGCCTGGCGGCTGACAGACAGAACGCCATGTCCAGCATCCGCAGACCAGAGTCCACTGGTCCGGCGAGTACGAGACGAGCTGGCTGCTGCGCTGGGTCATGCCGCGCTACCTCCAGAAGTTCATGCAGGGCATGGCGGAAGGGCTGGCCCGCTACGCGGAGGAAGGCAAGCCAGCCCACTGAGGGCCTACGTGGCAGCACGCGTTCGGCCGCCCCGGGCGAAATGCGCTCGACCGCGGGTGCCGGTGCAGATGGACTGGGCGCATGACGACACCTCAGGAAGAACTGCTGCCCGGCACACGGCGCGCGCTGCTGCACCGGATCGCCGTCGCCCAGGCCGAGGGACGGGCGCCCTCGCTGGTCGCGACCGTCGTGCGGGGCGGAGCGTCGGTGTGGACGGGTGCGCGGACCTCGGTGGACGGGCACGGGCCGGACGAGAAGGTGCAGTACCGCATCGGCTCGATCACCAAGACCTTCACGGCCGTGCTCGTGCTCCGGCTGCGCGACGAGGGCCTGCTCGATCTCGGAGATCCGCTTGAGAAGCATCTGCCGCGCACGGGGGCGGGGGAGGCGACCATCGCCGAACTGCTCGCGCACACGGGCGGGTTGGCGGCCGAGTCGCCCGGGCCCTGGTGGGAGCGGACGCCCGGGTCCCTGCGGCCCGAGCTCGCCGACGTGCTGGGTGAGCGGCCCGTTCTGCATCCGGTCGGCCGACGCCACCACTACTCGAATCCGGGCTACACGCTGCTGGGCGCGCTCGTCGAGAAGCTGCGCGGGGCCACTTGGGAGGAGGTGCTTCGGCGCGAAGTGCTCGAACCCCTGGGGCTGAACCGGACGAGCGTACGACCGCAGGCGCCGCACGCGGGCGGCTGGGCGGTGCACCCCTGGGCGGATGTGATGCTGCCCGAGCCCGCGGAGGACCTCGGCCGGATGGCACCGGCCGGCCAACTGTGGTCCACGACAGGTGACCTGGCACGCTTCGCCGTGTTCCTGATCCAGGGCGACGACAGTGTGCTGAGCGCGTGGACCCTGCGGGAGATGCGAACGCCCGCCGCCCCGGCGGAGACGGCTGATCTGGCCGACGGCCTGACGTACGGACTCGGCATGCAGGTCCTGCACCGCAGCGGGCGGCTGCTCGTGGGGCACTCCGGCTCGCTGCCGGGCTTCCTGGCGAGCCTCCTCATCAGTGAGGCGGACGACGTGGCCGCGGTCGTGCTGGCCAACTGCACCTCCGGGCCAACGCTCTTCTCGGTGGCCGCCGACCTCGTGCGTACCGTCGCCGAGGCGGAGCCGCGGATCCCCGAGCCGTGGTGTCCGCTGCGTGACGTCGAGCCGTCCGTGCTGGAGCTGGCCGGGCAGTGGTACTGGGGGACACACGGCTTCGCGCTGCGTGTGGCGTCCGACGGGCTGGTCTCCCTGGAACCGCTGTCCGGCAACGGCAGGCGTTCCCGCTTCGAGCCGAACGGTGATGGCACCTGGACGGGCCTGGAGGGCTACTACGCCGGAGAGCTGCTGGAGGCCGTACGGCGACCCGACGGGTCCGTGAGCCACCTGGACCTCGGGTCGTTCGTGTTCACGCGTCAGCCGTACGAGGAGGGAGCTCCTGTGCCCGGCGGGGTGGATCCGGAGGGGTGGCGCGGGATCGGCTAGAGGCCGTGGCGACCGGTGAGCGTCCTGTTTCACGTGAAACAGGACGCTTCCCTTGTCTGAAGGGCTGTCACAGCAGGCTGGTCACAGCTGGAGCTTGAAGCCCACGTGTGAGGCGGTGAAGCCGAGTCGCTCGTAGAAGCGGTGGGCGTCGGTGCGGGTGGCATCCGAGGTCAGCTGGACCAACTGGCAGCCCTGACTCCGGGATTCGAGGATCGCCCACTCGATGAGCTGCCTGCCCAGGCCGTTGCCGCGCTCGTCGGCGTGGATACGTACGCCTTCGATGATCGAGCGGGTGGCGCCGCGCCGGGAGAGGCCCGGAATGATCGTCAACTGGAGCGTGCCGACAACACGGCCCTCGCGTACAGCCACGACGAGATGCTGGTTCGGGTCGTCGCTGAGGCGCTCCAAGGCCGCCAGGTACGGGGCCAGGTCATCCGGTGACTCGCGCTGGGCGCCCAGCGGGTCGTCCGCGAGCAGGGCGACGATCGCGGGAACGTCGTCCGCGGTGGCGGCACGCATCGTGAGGTCTGCCATGCCCGAACCCTATGCGGGCATCTTCGGTTCCTGTGCGGGCACCTTCAGTGTCTCCACGACCCGGACGAGGGGGGCGAGCTCGGGGTTCCTGGCCGCTTCGTCGAGGGCCTTGCGCAGGGCGGCGTCGTTGGTCGGCCGCGCCTCCTCCAGCAGCTTCAGGCCCGCGTCGGTGACGTTGGTGTAGATGCCGCGGCGGTCGGTGGGGCAGAGGTAGCGCTCCAGGAGTCCGCGGTCCTCGAGGCGGGTCACCAGTCGGGTGGTGGCGCTCTGGCTGAGGACGACTGCGTC
Organism: Streptomyces sp. TRM68367; assembly: GCF_014495685.1. Taxonomy (GTDB): domain Bacteria; phylum Actinomycetota; class Actinomycetes; order Streptomycetales; family Streptomycetaceae; genus Streptomyces. The sequence continues at coordinate 92,606 of NZ_JACTVI010000021.1, forward strand.
CGCGACCTGCTTCATCTGCAGGTGGCCACCGTCGCCGTCGTGCTGCCGGCTGAGCACATCGAGCAGGGAGTACTCGCGCACGCTCAGATCGTGCCGGGCCTGCAGGGCGCGCTCGATGTGCGCCTCGATCCTCCCGTGCAGCAGGGAGAGGGCGCACCAGCCCTGGGCGAGGGCGGTGAGTGCGGGGTCCGTCGCTGTCATTGGCGTTTCCTCCGTCCCGGAGCGGCTCTCTCCAGGATAGAGCAGCATCGCAATTGCCCGCGCTTGCATGTAGTCAGCGCCTGCAATTAATGTGATCGGAGTTAAGCGCTCCTGCAATCGTCTGGGAAGGTGTCTCTCCCATGCCTCTCGCGCTGCTGGCCCTGGCGATCGGGGCCTTCGGGATCGGCACGACCGAATTCGTGATCATGGGCCTGCTGCCTCAGGTCGCGGACGACTACGGGCTCTCCATCCCCACCGCCGGCTACCTGGTGACCGGCTATGCGCTCGGCGTCATGTTCGGCGCCCCGCTGATGACCGTGCTCGGCACCAAGGTCTCCCGCAAGCGGATGCTGATGCTGCTGATGGGCCTGTTCATCGCCGGCAACCTGCTCTCCGCCCTCGCTCCCGCCTTCGCCGTCATGCTCATCGGCCGCGTGGTCGCCTCGCTCGCCCACGGTGCCTTCTTCGGCATCGGCTCGGTCGTCGCCGCCGACCTGGTCGCCCCGGACAAGAAGGCCGGAGCCATCTCGATGATGTTCACCGGGCTCACCGTCGCCAACGTCGTCGGTGTCCCGCTCGGCACACTCGTCGGTCAGTCCGTCGGCTGGCGCGTCACCTTCGGCATCGTCGCCGCCCTCGGCGTCATCGGACTGGCCGGCGTCGCCCGGCTCGTCCCCGACATGCCCAAGCCGGAGGGCGTGCGCTTGCGCCACGAGCTGGCAGCCTTCAAGAACGCTCAGGTCCTGCTCGCCATGGCGATGACCGTCCTCGGTTTCGGCGGCGTCTTCGCGGCCATCACCTACATCGCGCCGATGATGACCCACGTCGCCGGATACGCCGACGGCTCCGTCACCTGGCTGCTGGTCCTCTTCGGCCTCGGCATGGTCGGCGGCAACCTGATCGGAGGCCGGTACGCCGACCGCGCCCTGATGCCCCTGCTGTACGTCTCCCTCGGCGCCCTGGCCGTCGTGCTCGCGCTGTTCACGCTCACCGCGCACGACAAGATCGCCGCCGCGGTGACCATCGTGCTGATCGGCGCCCTGGGCTTCGCCAGCGTCCCGCCGCTGCAGAAGCGCGTCCTCGACCATGCGCACGGCGCCCCGACCCTGGCCTCGGCCGTGAACATCGGCGCCTTCAACCTCGGCAACGCCCTGTCCGCCTGGCTCGGCGGACTCGTCATCGCGGCGGGCTTCGGCTACACCGCCCCCAACTGGGTCGGCGCCGCCCTCGTCGCGGCCGCCCTGGCGCTGGCCCTCCTCTCGGCCGCCCTGGAGCGCCGCGACACGGCCCACAGCACGCTCGTCCACGGCGCCGTGCCGGCCGAGCGGCGGACCGCCGTCCACCAGTGAGCCAACGCAGCGCACCGGGGCGCCCGGAGTGCATCAGCCGCAGGGCTCGGCAGGACTCAAGGACGACAGCGCCGACGCCGGTTCCCGACAACCCGGGAACCGGCGTAGCCGTATCGGAGCCCGTCAGCCGGCCGCCACCGTCACCGGGGCGAAACGGCGGCGCCAGTCCCCGGGCAGTTCCGTGATCCCGTACGTCATGACCGCGTTGAAGGCGACGGGCTCCAGACCGCGCTGCTGCGCCCAGGCCAACAGCTCTTCGTGCCGTACGTCGATGTCCGTGCGCAGCGGGCGGTCGGTGTGGGCGGCGAGCGAGGCGATCAGCGCCGTCGCCGTCGCCGTGTCGTGGGCGATGAGCGGGCCCACGACGTGGGTGTCCATGTTGGGCCAGGCGGCCGCGTATCCCGTGATCCGCCCGTCCTCCTCCGCGACGCGCAGCTGGTCGGCGAAGGCGGGCAGCCGCGTGATGATGTGCGTGCGGTCGGCGCCGAAGACTTCCTCGTCGAGCCGGAGGATCCCGGCGAGGTCCTCGGCGGTCGCGGCACGTGTGGTGACACCGGCCGCCGCCCGCGCCCCCGACGTGGTCTCCGCGCCCGTCATCGTCTCCGCCCCCGGTCCGGCGGGTGCGAAGTGCCCGCGCAGCATCTGCGCCCGGCCGGTGACCTTGAAGCCCAGTTCCTCGTACAAGGGCCGCCCGTTCGGCGTGGCGTGCAGAGTCAGGGGCGTGGTTCCCGTCACCGAGACCACATGGCGCATGAGCCGGCGGCCGACGCCCCTGCGCGCATACCGTTCGGCCACCAGCACCATGCCGATCGCACCGAGGTCGGGACGCTCCTGACGGCCGTACATGGTGACGGCGCAGGCGCTGAGGAGGCCGCCGTCGGGGGCGTCGATGCCGTACCCCGTTCCGGCCGTCAGCAGAAAGCTCCACTTGTGCTCTTCCCGTGGCCACCCCCGGTCCTCGGACAAGTCGGCGCAGGCCGTGAGATCGCGGAGCGTCAGACGGCGGATGGGCAGAGCGTCAAGGGAAGGAGTCGGCACGCAGGTCAGGCTGTCCGACGGGCGCTGCCGGCGTCCACCTGTTTCCGGGGAAGCATGCGAGCTTTTGGCCATGTCATGGCCAACTCCCAGGACACGGACCCACCTCATGGACCCACCCAGGCCAGGGACCCACGTCGGACGTTTCACGTGAAACACAGGAGAACCGGTGAGGGCTCTCTCCTCTCGTCGGAAGCGGACGGTACGCCCGTTAACCTCGGGGCCCATGACGAGACTTCACCTCTTCGACCTCGATGGCACCTTGCTGTACGGCAGTTCCGCGCCCGTGGAGATATCCCGGCAACTCGGGCTGGAGGCCGAGACGGTGGCGCTCGACCAGGCGATCTCGGCGGGGAAGATCGGCCCGCCGGAGTACGCGACGCGAGTGCACACGCTCTGGGCGGATCTCACCGAGGCCCATGTGACCGCGGCCTTCGACACCGCTCCCTGGCTGGAGCGGATCCGCGATGTCTGGACGGAGCTGAGACGGCAGGGCGACTACTGCGCGGTCGTGTCACTGTCCCCGTCCTTCTTTGTGGAACGGCTCCTCGGCTGGGGCGCGCACGCGGCCCACGGGTCCCGCTTCCCGTCCCTGCCGTTCTCCCAGCCCGTGGATCCGGCGGGAGTTCTCAGCGCGGAGGCCAAGGTGCGGATCGCCGACCGGCTGTGCGCCGAGTTCGGGGTGACGCGTGCCGACTGCGTTGCCTACGGCGACTCGCTGTCGGACCTGCACCTGTTCGGCGCGGTGCCGGTCTCCGTCGCGGTCAATGCGGATCGTCACCTGTCCGGCCTTGCGACGCACTCCTACGCGGGGAAGGATCTGTGGGAAGCCTATGAATTGGTACGGCGTGTCCGGTAATCGCCGGAATTGATGGTTCGCCTCTCGCTCTCATTCGTGCCGGGGGATGGGGGACTTGTGTGCGCTGGGCTGGCCGGTATGGTCGACTCCGGTTCGTGTCCCCGATGAGATGCACACATCCCGCGCGGGCCGCGAGCAGGGCAATGCAGCCTAACGGGACGGAGAGATCGAAGACCCGCGTTTCCGGTTATGCGGCCGAGGCGTCCTTATGGGGTGGGATGCTCGGCGAGATACTGCGGCCAATGTCACACTCTCGCCTTACTTGTCCGTACGGAGCCGGAATGCGGGTTGAATGTGGCCGCACTGGCCGCGACACCGGACGCACGGATTCCGTCCGCGGGGGAACGCAGGCACCTTCCACTGAGGAAGTGCGCAGACCGACCGAAAGATGTTCGAGGCGAGGCACACCATGGACGCTCCGACCACCACGTCGGCCGACAACGGCACTTCAGGCGGCGGGGGCGGCTGGTTCACGCCGCGCAAGCAGCCGGCGCCGGCACCGGGTGGCGAGTCCGGCGCGTCCGAGGGGCGACGCCCCGCCGCGATACGCCCGGTCGGCCGCCCCTCGGCCGACCCCGACCCCGACCCCGACCCCGCGACGGACGACACCGAACAGCCCTCCATACCGACGCCCGCCCCGGCCTCGACGCCCCTCGCACCTTCCCCGGCCCCCGCCGCCTCACCGGCCGCCTCCGCTACGACCTCCCCGGCGACCGCCCGGGTTGCCACGCCACCTGCCCCGCCCGCCTCCGTACCCGCCGCCCCGGCCGTCGCCGACCGGCGAGCACCCGACCCGGCAGTGTCCGACCAGCGCGTCCCCACCCAGGGGTCCGCTCCGCCCGCAACGGCATCCCCCGACGCCATCCTCATCCGCCGGACCATGGCCGAGATCACCCCGGTCGCCGACAAGGTCACCTCGTACTTCTACGCCTTGCTCTTCGTACGCCACCCCGAGCTGCGGTCGCTGTTCCCGGCCGCGATGGACACCCAGCGGGACCGGCTGCTCAAGGCTTTGCTCACGGCGGCCGACCAGATCGACAACACCCAGATCCTCGTCGAGTACCTGGAGAACCTGGGCCGCGGGCACCGCAAGTACGGCACCCGTGCCGAGCACTACCCGGCCGTGGGCGAATGCCTCATCGAAGCACTCAGCAAGCACGCCTCCGCCATCTGGAACGCCGAGATGGAGGCCGCCTGGGTCCGGGCCTACACGAAGATCTCCCAGGTGATGATCGACGCGGCGGCCACGGACGAACTGCGCGCCCCCGCCTGGTGGCACGCCGAGATCGTCACGCACGACCTGAGAACCCGCGACATCGCGGTCCTCACTGTCCGCCCCGACCAGCCCTACCCCTTCCTCGCCGGTCAGTACGCGAGCATGGAGACGCCCTGGTGGCCGCGGGTCTGGCGGCACTACTCCTTCGCCACGGCGCCCCGCTCCGACGGACTGCTGTCGTTCCACGTGAAGGCCGTCCCGGCCGGCTGGGTCTCCAACGCCCTGGTACACCGCGCCCGCCCCGGCGACATCATCCGGCTCGGCCCGCCCGCCGGCTCGATGACCGTGGACCACCGGAGCGACAGCGGACTGCTGTGTCTGGGCGGCGGCACCGGCATCGCCCCGATCAAGGCACTCATCGAGGACGTCGCCGAGCACGGCCACCGGCGACCGGTCGAGGTGTTCTACGGCGCCCGCACCGACAACGACCTGTACGACATCGACACGATGCTCCGGCTTCAGCAGGCCCACCACTGGCTGTCGGTCCGCGCCATCGTCGACGAACAGGCGCACCGCCAGCTCCCCGACGCCATCCGCGCCTACGGCCCCTGGAACGAGTACGACGCCTACCTCTCGGGCCCGCCCGGCATGATCCGCAGTGGTGTGGACGCCCTGAGGAACGCGGGCATCCCGTCGGAGCGCATCCGCCACGACTCGGTGGAGGAGCTCGTCACCGCCGTGAGCTGACCCGACGGCGGACGTCAGCCCAGGTCGGGCGCGTGCATGGCGCGTACGCCCTCGATGTTGCCATCCAGATAGTGCCGCAGCGACAGCGGGACGAGATGGACCGAGGCGATCCCGACCCGGGTGAACGGCACGCGCACGATCTCGTACTCACCGGCCGGCTCGTCCACCTCCGGCCCGTGCCGCAGGGACGGGTCCATGGACTCCAGCCGGCAGACGAAGAAGTGCTGCACCTTCACACCGGTCGCGCCGCCGTCCTCGCCGATGTGCTCGACGGTGTCCACGAAGCAGGGCACCACCGCGGTGATCTTGGCGCCGAGCTCCTCGTACACCTCGCGGTGCAGGGCGTCGACGACGGTCGGATCCTCCGGCTCGACCCCGCCCCCGGGTGTGACCCAGTAGGGATCCACACCGGGCTTGGAGCGCTTGATCAGGATCAGGTTGTCGCCGTCCAGCAGAACGGCGCGGGCGGTGCGCTTGACCACGGGTCGGACGGTCATGGATGAAATGTGGCCCGGCTGGTTCCACGTGAAACATCGCGAAACGTCACCGGTCGGGGCCGGTGCGTCACGCCTTCTCAGTGCCATTCGGCCTGCCTCCTCAGTACCAGTCGGCGGCGGCGCGCTGGAGCCACTCGTGGGTCCGCGCGATGTGCGGCATCGCCAGTGTGCCGGTGCGGACCACCAGGAAGTACGTCCGCAGCGGCGGCACCGCCGGCTCGTGCAGGGCGACGACGTCACCCCGTTTCAGGGCGGTCGCGCACAGATAGCGGGGCAGCACCGCGAGACCGGCGCCCGCGACCGCGCAGGCGAGCACCGCGCGCAGGTCGGGGACGACGACGGTACCCGGCAGGGCCGGGCGGGAGTCGAAGACGGAGGCCCAGTAGCGGGAGACGAAGGGCAGTGACTCGTGCACCTCGACCACCGGGACGTGGTCCAGGGCGGGCGCTCCGTTGCCGCTGAGCTTCTCGGGGTCGACCTGCTCGGCCCAGCGCGGGGCGGCGACCAGGACGTGTTCCTCGTCGCACAGCGCAGTCGCGGTGAGCAGGGCGCCGCGCGGCCGGGCCGTACTGATGGCCAGATCATGATGCCCGGCGGCCAGCCCTTCCAAGGTCTCCTCGGCGTTCCCGAAGGAGGCGCGCAGCGCGAAGCCCTGGCCGTCCTCGCCGGTCAGCTCCGTGAGGGCGGGCAGAGCCCGCTCGGCGGTGAACTCGGGCGGCCCCGCCAGATGCAGCGTCCGTAAGGAGGACTCGTCGTCGAGCCCGGTCTCGGCGATCTCCACCAGGGCATCGAGATGCGGCGCGGCCTTGTGGGCCAGCTCGTCACCGATGGTCGTCGGCGTCACCCCGCGCGCCTGCCTGAGGAACAGCGGCCGGCCCAGCTGCCGCTCCAGTGTGCGGATCTGCGAGGTCACCGCCGGCTGGGACAGGCCCAGCAGCGCGGCGGCACGGGTGAATGAGCCGGCCCGGTGCACGGTGACGAAGGTGCGCAGCAACGCCAGATCCACGGCACACCCTCCCCTCACGCGGCCCTTCTCCCGGCCCCCCGGCCGCGCCCAACTATAAATAAGTCGATAGGTCTCTGTCGTTACGGTGATTGGACACTTACAGAGAGTCAACTAGCCTTGTTCGCACGGTTCTTCGCGCGCAGAACCGGGGCGGTCCGAGCCACGAGGGGGGAGGCTCGGACCGCCCGTCGTACGCGGCCGGACACGGCCAGGCGCATGGTGACCGCGGTCAGTCCGCCGAGGCGTCCAGGGCACGCAGTACGTCCGCCACCAGGTCCTCGGGATCCTCGGCACCGACCGAGAGCCGGATGAAACCCTCCGGCACCGCGTCGCCGCCCCAGCGTCCGCGCCGCTCGGCCGTGGAGCGCACCCCGCCGAAACTCGTCGCGTCGTCCACGAGCCGCAGCGCGTCGAGAAAACGGTCCGCACGCGCGCGCGTGGGCAGCGAGAACGACACCACGGACCCATAGCGCCGCATCTGCTGCGCGGCCACCTTGTGCGCGGGGTCGTCGGGGAGCCCGGGATGACGCAGCCCAGTCACCTCCGGCCGCCCCCGCAGTGCCTCGGCGACCGCCAGGGCCGTGGCGTTCTGCCGGTCGACGCGCAGCTGGAGCGTGGCGATCGAGCGGTGCGCGAGCCAGGCCTCCATGGGCCCGGGGATCGCACCGACGATCTTGCGCCAGTGGCGTACGGCGGCCATGGCCTCGGCGCTACGGCCGGTGACGTATCCCAGGAGGATGTCGCCGTGCCCGGTGAGCTGCTTGGTGCCGCTGGCCACCGAGAAGTCGGCGCCCAGCTCCAGCGGACGCTGCCCGAGGGGCGTGGCGAGCGTGTTGTCGAGGGCGACGAGGGCGCCACGCGCGTGTGCCGCCTCCGCGAGCCGCCGTACGTCGCACACGTCGAGGCCCGGATTCGAGGGCGTCTCGATCCACAGCAGCTGCGCGCCGTCGAGGACGTCGAGCTGGGCGTCGCCGCCGGTCGGCGCGGTGCGCACCTCGACGCCGTACGCCTCCAGCTGCGCGCGCACCAAAGGGAGGACCTGGTAGCCGTCGCTGGGCAGGACGACGGTGTCACCGGCGCGCACCTGCGAGAACAGCACCGACGAGATCGCGGCCATGCCCGAGGCGAACACCAGCGTCTCGGCAGCGTCCTGCCCGGGCGCCTCCAGCTCGCCGATGGCGCGTTCCAGGAGGGTCCAGGTCGGGTTGTTGTCCCGGCCGTAGTTGTACGGGCCGGTGGGATCGCCCGGCAGGTGGTAGTGGGCGGCGAAGGCCGGCCCGGGCAGGGCCGGTTCGTGCTTGACCGGCTCGGGCAGCCCGGCCCGTACCGCGCGGGTGCCCTCGCCGGTGCCCGTGGCCGCGCGATTGACGCCACCCTCAGGGGAGTCGTTCATGCCGCTAGCCCCTCCACGTCCTCGCACACCGCGGCGAGCAGACCGGCGCTCGCCGCCTCCACCATCTCCAGGCACGCCTCGAAGCCGTCCACGTCCCCGTAGTACGGGTCCGGAACGTCGAGGTCACCCTCATCCCATGCAGAAGGGGCGTGCGAAGCGCTCCTTGAGGGGTGGTGGCCGGGCGACGGGCGGGCGTACGACCGCAGCAGCCGCACCTTCGCCGCGTCCTGTTCCGTCGGCGCGAGCCGGCGCAGCGTCCTGAGGTGGCCGGAGTCGAGGGCGATGACGAGGTCGAGGCGGGAGAACCAGGACGACCGGAACTGCCGGGCCGTATGGGTGCTGTCGTAGCCGTTCTCCTCCAGGACGGCCACCGTGCGCGGGTCGGCGCCGTCGCCCTCGTGCCAGCCGTCCGTGCCGGCGCTGTCGACCTCGACCAGGCCGTCGAGCCCGGCCTCCGCCACACGCGCGCGGAAGACGGATTCGGCCATCGGGGAGCGGCAGATGTTGCCGGTGCAGACGAAGCAGACGCGATAGGTCATCGCCGCTCAGTCCTTGCCGTCGGGCAGGACGACGTTCAGCGCCCAGGACACGACGGAGATGATCAGGCCGCCCAGGACGGCCGTCCAGAAGCCCTCCACGTGGAAGCTGAGGTCGAGCTTGTCGGCCAGCCACGAGGTGAGCAGCAGCATCAGCGCGTTCACCACCAGCGTGAACAGGCCGAGCGTCAGGATGAGCAGTGGGAGGCTCAGCAGCTTCACGACGGGCTTGACCAGGAAGTTCACCAGGCCGAAGATCAGTGCGACGAGGATCAGCGTGCCGGTCTTCTTGCCCGTGCTGTCACCCGTCAGGGTGATCTTGTCGAGCAGCCATACGGCGACCGCCAGGGCGCCCGCGTTGGCGATCGTCTTGACTACGAAATTCATCATGTGTCTGATCGTGGCAGATGCGAACGCACAGCAGCAGAGGGGTAAGGGCGGACGAGGCGATGAAGGCATTCCGACTGGACGAACTGGAGGCGGAACGCGCCGCCAACGAGGGGGCGTACCTTCAGTTCCTGCGGGAGCGGAACATGTCGGTCGGCCTGTACGCCCTCAACGCGGGTGAGCCCGACCCGCAGAAGCCGCACAGCCAGGACGAGGTGTACTTCGTCGTCAGCGGGCGTGCGGCGATCACCGTGGGCATGGAGACGACGGAGGTGGCGCGCGGCAGCGTGGTGTACGTGCCGGCCGGAGTTGCCCACAAGTTCCACCACATCAGCGAGGACCTGAGGGTCCTGGTGGTGTTCTCTCCGCCCGAGAGCTGAGCCGTGACCTCCGGATTCCCTAGGGGACAGGTCAGGGGAGGACAAGGGATGCGAGGGCCCCGCCGGGACACCTCGCGGCTCTAGCATCGAGTGCAGGACATCCAGAGACCGACAGGACCCGGCACTCAGGCGGGGCGAGAAAGGTAAGGGCGAGAGCGATGCGAGAGATCTTCACGGGACTGCCGTGGTGGGTGAAGTGGATCGCGGTGCCGGTCATCGCCCTGGTCGTGTTCGGCGGGCTGATAGCCAGCGTGGTCGGCTTCGTCATCGGCCTGCTCTTCAAGGCGCTGGTCTTCGTCGCCCTGGTCGGCGGACTGATCTACGTCGTACGGAAGTTCATGTCGAGCTCGTCGTCGCGCGGCGACTGGTGAGCGTCCTGGGCTCTGACCGGTAAAAGGAACCAGCGGTTCCCTCGGGGGAGGGAAGTTTTCCGGCCGGGCCGTCCGCGTGCGGTGGCGGACGGTTAGAGTCCGGAACTCGACGCGGGGACGATCCCCCGCGAGCGGCGTACACCCCCACCCGTGCTCCAGCACGGGCTGCCCCTTCGCGCTTCGGGAGTGACCCTTGGCCACGGCTGACACCGCACCGGCAGAGCCAGACGCATCCGACGTCCCCACCCAGGACCACCACACCTGGCCCCCCGAACGGCCCGGCCTCCCCATGCAGCCGCAGCCCGCGGCGACACACCGGCAACGGCGTACGACGCCACCGGCCCAGCGGTCGGCCCCGGCTCCGGCGCCCTCACCCGCCCCGCCGCCGGAGGCGCCTGCCTCCGGAACCTTCATCGGGTCGGTACAGCGCGCGATGCGCCTCCTTGAGTCCGTCGCACAGCACGAATACGGGGCCCCCGCCAAGCAATTGGCCCGCGAGACCGGGCTGGCGCTGCCCACGACGTACCACCTGCTGCGCACCCTCGTGCACGAGGGCTATCTGAGCCGCGACAAAGGGCTGTTCTTCCTCGGCGCGGCGACCGAGCGGCTGAGCAGCAGCGGAGCACAGCAGAAACGTCGCAGCGTGGTCGTCGACGCGCTCGCGCACTGGCGCGACGCGATCGGCGTGCCGGTGTACTACGCGGTGTACCGCGAAGGCGAGGTCGACGTCATGTGCGTCTCCGACACCCCGGGCATCCCGGCGGTCGAGGAGTGGGCCGACTTCCGCGAGACCGGGCACGCGCACGCCATCGGGCAGTGCCTGCTGTCGCAGCTCGACGAGGAGGCCCGCCGCGACCACCTCGACCGCTACCCCGTGCAGCGCATCACGCCGTACACGGTGCGTGACAATCACAGTCTGCTACGGCGCCTGGACCGGATGCGCCGGATGGAACCGGTGATCGAGCGACAGGAGTACGCCCTGGGCACCGTCTGCGCGGCGATCCCGATCACGGTCGGCACCACGGCCGCGACGATGGCCATCTCCCTGCCCTTCCATCAGGCCGATCGGCTGCTCCCCGCGGCGTATCAGCTGCAGACCGAGGTGGGACGGCTTCTGGGGTCGCTCGCCCTCTCTATCAGTATCTGAAAACTCACTCCTTGTGATCTGGTGTGTACGTTCAGCAAGATGCCTGCAGTGTCAGGGGGTTCGTTCCCGGCGAGGGCGCCGGGATCCGTTCCCTGCCAGTCGACCGCAAGTGACGGGGTAGGCGATGCGCGAGTCCGTACAGGCAGAGGTCATGATGAGTTTTCTCGTGTCCGAGGAGCTCTCCTTCCGCATCCCGGTGGAGCTGCGTTACGAGCCCTGTGATCCCTATGCCGTCCGGCTGACCTTTCATCTGCCCGGCGATGCCCCGGTGACCTGGACCTTCGGCCGGGAGCTGCTGATCGACGGGGTGGGGCGGCCGTGTGGGGACGGCGACGTGCGGGTCTCGCCGGTCGAGGCCGACGTGCTGGGTGAGGTCCTGATCCGGCTTCAGGTGGGCGCCGACCAGGCGCTGTTCCGCTCCTCGTCGGCGCCGCTCGTGGCCTTCCTCGACCGCACTGACAAGCTGGTGCCGCTGGGCCAGGAGGGTTCGCTGGGCGACTTCGACGCCCACCTCGACGAGGCGCTGGACCGCATCCTGGCGGAGGAACAGAGCGCGGGCTGAGCGTTACGGCAACGCCGCCGGGCGGGGGCTGGCGTAACGCTTCAGCGGCGCTGTCGGGCGTTGCAGGAACGGTTCTGTGCCCTGTGTCCCCGGGGGTGCCTGCGCATGGAACGTGCGGCGCACGGACCCGCTACGGGCCCCGTTCCCGCGGTGCGATGCTGGTGTTCGGGCGCCGTCACCGCGATGCCGGGCGTCAGCGCTTGCGGCGCCGCCCCCGCCCGCCGCGTACCGGCGACGGGGCCGGACGGGTGTCCGGGGCCGACATCGCCGGTGCCCTGTCCGGGGACGAACGGTCGGCCGAGACGACAAGGGCCGCGAGGCCCGTCGTGACCGGCACCGAGGCGACCAGGCCGATCGAGCCGACCAGCGTGCGCACGATCTCCTCCGCGACGATCTCGCTGTTGGCCACGGTCCCCACGCCGCTCTGCGCGATCGAGAAGAGCAGCAGCAACGGCAGGGCGGCACCCGCGTAGGCGAGGACGAGCGTGTTGACGACGGACGCGATGTGGTCGCGGCCGATGCGCAGGCCCGCCCGGTACAGCCCGCGCCAGCCCATCGACGGGTTGGCCTCGTGCAGCTCCCAGACCGCCGACGTCTGCGTGACCGTCACGTCGTCGAGGACACCGAGCGAACCGATGATGACGCCGGCGAGCAGCAGACCGCTCATGTCGATCCCCGGATACAGCCCATGGATCAGCCCGGTGTTGTCGTCGGTGTTGCCGGTGAGCGCGGCCCAGCCGATGAACAGCAGTCCGACCACGCCGGTCAGCAGCAGCGAGACCAGGGTGCCGAGCACCGCCACGGATGTTCTGGCCGACAGGCCATGGCTGAGATAGAGGGCGATGAGCATGATGGCGCTCGCCCCGACCACCGCCACGACCAGCGGGTTCGAGCCCTGCAGAATCGCGGGCAGGATGAAGAAGTTCAGCACCAGGAAGCTGATCGCCAGCGCCAGCAGCGCCATGACGCCCCGCATCCGTCCGACGACCACGACGGCGAGTGCGAAGATGCCGGCCAGCAGCGCCATGGGGAAGCGCCGGTTGACGTCCGTGACCGAGTACTGCAGGTCCCTCGGCGCGGAGGGCTCGTAGGCGACCACGACCTCCTGGCCCTCACGCAACTGCCGGGACTGGTCCGGCTGGACGATCTCGGTGAACGTACGGCCCTTGTCCTTGCCGCTGTCGACCCGGACCGTCGCCCGCTTGCAGGTGCCGTTGGCCTGCTGCGCCGCGGTGGAACCCTCGGCGGTGGAGGTGTCGCCGGTCGGGGGGACGCTGGAGGCGTTGACGTCCTTGCAGCTCAGCTCGACCACCTTGGTGACCGTGGCGTCCTGCGTCTGGCGGTCGAAGCCGACGCCGGTGCGCTCATGCGGCGGGGCGCCGCCCGGCCACAGCACCGTGAGACCCACCAGCACCGCCGCGCCGAACGGGATGAGGATCGCCGCGATGAGCTTGCGCAGGTGCTGGGAGACGGGGGCCGCCGGGCCGTGGCTGTGCGTGTGGACATGCCCGTGCCCGCCACCGCTGCCGGGGCCGGGACCGCTGCCGAAGTCGGGCCCGTGGCCGCCGCTGGAGTCGGGTCCGTGACCGCCACCCGGACCATGGTCGTGACCGTCGCCACCTGCTCCGGACTCGTGCCCGCCGGAACCCGGACCCGGCCTCGGTCCCGGACCATGCCCGCTGGGACCGGGACCCCGGCCATGCCCGCCGGGACCGGAACCCGGGCCATGCCCACCCGAACCGAAGCCCGAGCCGTGCCCGGGGCCACCAGGACCGGAACCGGGCCCGTTTCCGTGAGCGTCGGGGCCCGGTCCGGGGCCGTGCCCCTCACCGGTATGCCCGGGCCGGATCCCGGAGCCCGGCCCGTAACCGCCACCGGGCCCGTGACCGTCCCCTCCGGGACCAGGGCCCTGCCCGATTCCGCCGCCGGAGCCACGTCCGTCGTCGAGCCCGCTGCCCCGCATGTCCGCGAAGTCTTCACCACGGCCGACGCCACGGTCATCGCGACGATCGTGACCGCCGTCTCTGCGGCCGTCACCGTTTCCGGCGCCCTGTCCGGGGCCGGATCCGCGGCGTGGTTCGGGCAGTGGGTACGGGGGGTGCTGCGTCGTGGTCACCGACCGATCATCGCAAGAACGAGCGGGGCCCTCTGTTCACCGCGCCCGGATTGCCGCTAGCGTGGAGGCACCTTTTGTACACGCGGGAGCTCGGAGCACCGGGCTGAGAGGGCGCTGACCTCTGTCCTAGCGATGTTTCACATGAAACGTCACCGAAAGTCGAGTGATGTTTCACACGAAACGTCGGCGGACGGAAGCCGCTGCGTCGACCGCCGAACCTGTTACCGGGTAATGCCGGCGTAGGGAGTAGGTCTCATGACCAACAAGGACGCACGCACGCCTGCCTCCACGCAGATCTCCAGCAACAGTGAGGGCGACGGGGAGGCCGGGAAGTCCATCGGCTGGCACAAGGCGTATGTCGAGGGTTCACGCCCCGATCTGCGCGTGCCGGTCCGCCAGGTGCACCTCACCAACGGGCAGTCGGTCACGCTGTACGACACCTCGGGCCCGTACACCGATCCGCTCGTCGACACCGATGTCCGCAGGGGCCTGTCGCCGCTGCGGGAGAACTGGATCATCGCCCGCGGCGACACCGAGGAGTACGCGGGCAGGCCCGTCCGTCCAGAGGACGACGGGGTCAAGCACACCTCGCCGCGCGGCGGCCTGCGCAACCTGGACGCAGTCTTCCCCGGACGGCCGCGCCAGCCACGCCGCGGCCGCGACGGCAAGGCGGTCACGCAGCTCGCGTACGCGCGCCGGGGCGAGATCACGCCCGAGATGGAGTACGTGGCCATCCGGGAGAACGTCGCACCGGAGGTCGTACGGGAGGAGATCGCGGCGGGCCGGGCCGTACTGCCCGCCAACGTCAACCACCCGGAGATCGAGCCGATGATCATCGGCAAGCGGTTCCTGGTCAAGGTCAACGCCAACATCGGCAACTCGGCCGTGACGTCCTCCATCGAGGAGGAAGTTGAGAAGATGACCTGGGCGACCCGCTGGGGCGCCGACACCGTCATGGACCTGTCCACCGGCCGGAACATCCACACCACCCGCGAGTGGGTGCTGCGCAACTCCCCCGTCCCCATCGGCACCGTGCCGCTCTACCAGGCACTGGAGAAGGTCGACGGCCGGGCCGAGGAACTGACCTGGGAGATCTACAAGGACACGGTCATCGAACAGGCCGAGCAGGGCGTGGACTACATGACAGTCCACGCGGGCGTGCGCCTGGCCTACGTGCCGCTCACCGCCAACCGCAAGACCGGCATCGTCTCGCGCGGCGGCTCGATCATGGCCGCGTGGTGCCTCGCGCACCACAAGGAGTCGTTCCTGTACGAGAACTTCGAGGAACTCTGCGAGATCCTCGCCGCCTACGACGTCACGTACTCCCTCGGCGACGGCCTCAGGCCGGGCTCGATCGCGGACGCCAACGACGAGGCGCAGTTCGCGGAGTTGAGGACGCTCGGGGAACTCAACCGGATCGCGAAGCGTTTCAACGTACAGACCATGATCGAGGGCCCGGGACACGTCCCGATGCACAAGATCAAGGAGAACATCGACCTTCAGCAGGAGATCTGCGATGAAGCTCCGTTCTATACGCTCGGCCCGCTGACGACGGACGTCGCGCCGGCGTACGACCACATCACCTCCGGCATCGGTGCCGCGATGATCGCCTGGTGGGGCACGGCCATGCTCTGCTACGTCACGCCCAAGGAGCACTTGGGTCTGCCCAACCGTGACGACGTCAAGACCGGCGTCATCACCTACAAGATCGCCGCCCACGCAGCCGACATCGCCAAGGGGCACCCAGGCGCGCAGGAGTGGGACGACGCGCTGTCCGACGCCCGGTTCGAGTTCCGGTGGGAGGATCAGTTCAACCTCGCCCTCGACCCGGACACGGCACGGGAGTTCCACGACGAGACGCTGCCGGCCGAGCCTGCCAAGACGGCCCACTTCTGCTCGATGTGCGGACCGAAGTTCTGCAGCATGAAGATTAGCCAAAGCATCACAGAGCGGTTCGGTGGTGCCGGCGCTGAAGGCGCGTCGCAGGAGGAGGTCGCGGCGGGGATGCTCCAGAAGTCGAAGGAGTTCGCTGAGGCGGGGAACCGGGTTTACCTGCCGATCGCGGACTGAGCCCACCCTACGGCGGTCCGTGCGGTCTGAATCTGGCTGACAGCACGGGCCGCCTGGTCGTTGCCGGCACAGGGGGCTGGAGCACTGGAGTCACTGTTGCCCAGACCTACCACGAAGAGCCTCGCTTGGATCCCCTGGACATCTGATAAGAGCTCGTAACAGGATCTTGTTGAGGTGCCCTGGTCGGGCGTGACCGATGTGATGATCTGGCCGATCGTGTCGTGTGACGACTCGGCCGTGGATCGTGGATGACGACTTGTGGGCCCGGATCGAACCGCTGCTGCCGCCTTGGCCGGAGCGGTCGCCAGGGCCGAAGCCGGTACCGGATCGGTTGTGCCTGCAGGGTATCTTGTACGTCCTGCACCAGGACATTGCCTGGCAACTCCTGCCGCAGGGGCTGGGATTCGGCTCCGGGCAGACGTGCTGGCGGCGCCTGGACCGCTGGCAGAAGGCCGGGGTCTTCGAGCGGCTGCACCGCCTTCTGCTTGCCGAGCTGAACGCGGCTGGCGAACTCACTGGTCCCGCGCGTGCGTGGATGGCTCCCATGTTCGCGCGAAAAGGGGGGCCGGGACGGGCTCGTCGCCGGTCGACCGGCGCAAGACGGGCAGCAAAGACCACCTGATCTGCGACGGCAGGGGCACCCCGCTGCACGTCATCACGACCGCCGCCAACGTCAACGACATCACCCAGACCCTCGACCTGGTCGACGGCATCCCGCCCGTCGCCGGTCGGCCCGGCCGACCTCGACGGCGCCCGAGTCCATCCTGGCTGACAAGGCGTACGACTCGAAAGCCGTGCGCCGTGAGCTGCGCCGCCGCCGAATCCTGCCCGTCATTTCCCGCAAGGGCGCCCCGAATATCAAGGGCCTGGGCAAGCTCCGCCACGTCGTCGAGCAGACCTTCGCCCTGCTCCACCAGTTCCCTCGCTGTCCGATGGGAACGATGAGTGCGAGGTAGCAGTGACAGCGAAGGACGACACCTGGCAAGGCTAACCTCGCGCCTCACGAGATGGGCTGTCCGAAGCTTGATCACAAACGCGAGAAGTGCTCCTGACCTGCAACGATAGGGCTTGTCGAGAGTCCTGTTGGCTGCAAGGAAAGAAGCTCTTCTCAGGTGACCAAGCGTATCGGGTCCTATCCGCGTGTCCGTGTCGAGGGCGACGGCCGCGGGGTGGTCTCAGCCCGGGGCCGTGCTGATGGTGGAGACGGTCCGCAAGACCGGTCTGGACGAGGCGATATCGGCTGCGCTTGCGCTCTGGCGCGAGCCGCTGGCGGTGCACGATCCGGGCAAGATCCTGCTGGATGTGGCGCTCGCGGTCGCACTCGGCGGGGACTGCCTGGCCGACGTTGGCATGCTGCGGGCCGAACCGGCCGTGTTCGGGCCGGTGGCCTCCGACCCCACGGTTTCCCGGCTGATCGACACACTCGCTGCGAGCGGGAAACAAGCCCTGGCCGCCATCCGTACGGCTCGGGCTCAGGTCCGCCAGTACGTCTGGACGCGGGCCGGTGAGGCGGCCCCGGATGCCGATGGGCAGGTGCTCGTGGACCTGGACGGAGTGCTCGTCCTCGCGCACTCCGAGAAGCAGGGCGCCTCTGCGACCTGGAAGAAGACTTTCGGGTTCCAGTGCGCCATGAGGCGCTCGTGCGCCGTGAGGCGCGGTGAATCGAAGGAGGTGCAAGACCTCCTCGCCAGTCTGTCGCAGCAGGCTGGTGGGAGCTGAACGCAGTCC
>NZ_JACTVI010000210.1 GCF_014495685.1 Streptomyces sp. TRM68367
ACCCTCGCCAGCACGGCAGGACTCACCCACCCACCGGAGATCAAGACAGCGAGTTATTAATCGGCAAGCCCTAACTACACGGCATTGCTCCTAGACCGCCGGACGAGGCATCACCCCTGAACCGGCCTCAGGCCGCGAGGGCCCCCGAACCGGCCTCAGGCCGAGAGGCCCAGCAGCTCTTGGACGGCTCAGGCCGCGAGGCCCAGCGCCGACATCCGCTTGGTGTGGGCCTCGGTGATGCGGGAGAACATCTTGCCGACCTCGGCGAGGTCGAAGCCGTCCGCGACACCGCCCACGAGCATCGTCGACAGCGCGTCCCGGTCGGCCACCACCCGCTGGGACTGCGACAGGGCCTCGCCCATCAGCCGCCGCGCCCACAGCGCGAGCCGCCCGCCCACGCGCGGGTCGGCGTCGATCGCGGCGCGGACCCGGTCGACGGCGAAGCCCGCGTGCCCGGTGTCGTCCAGTACGGCCAGCACCAGCGCGCGCGTGTCGGAGTCCAGCCGCGCGGCGACCTCGCGGTAGAAGTCGCTGGCGATCGAGTCGCCGACGTACGCCTTGACAAGCCCTTCCAGCCAGTCCGAGGGCGCCGTCTGCTTGTGGAAGTCGTCGTACGCGGCGACGAACGGCTCCATCGCGTGCGTCGGCTCCTCGCCGATCTCGGCGAGCCGGTCGCGCAGCCGCTCGAAGTGGTGGAACTCCGCCGACGCCATCTTCGCCAGCTCCGCCTTGTCCGCCAGCGTCGGCGCCAGCTTGGCGTCCTCCGCGAGCCGCTCGAACGCCGCCAGCTCCCCGTAGGCGAGCGCACCGAGCAGGTCTACGACCGCGGCGCGGTACTGCGGGTCGGCGGAGGCCGTCGCCCAGTCCCGGGCGGCGACTCCGGTGTGCTCGGCGGGGGTGTCGGGGGTGTCCGAGGCGGTCTCAGGCTTGTCAGAGCTCGTCATGAAGCGCACAATAGCCCGCTCGCCGCACGGCGGAAGTCCCTGGTCAATCACTGTGACGACCACTACGTGACCAAAGCGGCCATCGCATGTGCGCGAATCCGGGGTATGGTGGTAATGCGCCTGCTGGTACTGCGACGTACCTTGACAGGCCGCACGTATGAGGATGCCCGGTCGGTGGCCCGATCGGCTCCGACCTGACAGCCCTCCCTGTCCGTAGGCACACAGCGTACGGAACCCGGAGGGGGACACCCTCAGTGGTGCGAGAGCTAGAGCGTCGGCGAGGTCCCGTGCACTACGGCCCGCCCGTAGGGCAGCCGACGTCCCCGGCACGGTCCTGACCAGACCCCCGCGCTCGCCTCGCGCCGCGCACACAGAAGAGGCAGCGCCCTGACTACGACGTTCCGAGAGCTCGGGATCCTCCCCGAGACCGCCGAGGCCCTTGAAGCCGTCGGCATCACCACCCCCTTCCCCATCCAGGAGATGACGCTGCCCGTGGCCCTTTCGGGCACGGACGTCATCGGCCAGGCCAAGACCGGCACCGGCAAGACGCTGGGCTTCGGCCTCCCGCTCCTTGAGTGCGTGACCGTCCCCGCCGACGTTGAGGCGGGCCGCGCCAAGCCCGAAGACCTCACCGACACCCCGCAGGCACTCGTCGTCGTCCCCACGCGCGAGCTGTGCGTCCAGGTGACGAACGACCTGCTGACCGCCGGCAAGGTGCGCAACGTGCGCGTCACCGCGATCTACGGCGGCCGGGCGTACGAGCCACAGGTCGAGTCCCTGAAGAAGGGCGTCGACGTGGTCGTCGGCACGCCGGGCCGGCTGCTGGACCTCGCCGGGCAGAAGAAACTCAACCTCAAGCACGTGAGGTGCCTGGTCCTCGACGAGGCCGACGAAATGCTCGACCTGGGCTTCCTGCCCGACGTCGAGAAGATCATCAACATGCTGCCGGCCAAGCGGCAGACCATGCTGTTCTCGGCGACCATGCCGGGCGCGGTCATCTCCCTCGCCCGCCGGTACATGTCGCAGCCGACGCACATCCGCGCCACCGCGCCGGACGACGAAGGTGCGACGGTGGCGAACACCACCCAGTTCGTCTACCGCGCGCACAACATGGACAAGCCCGAGATGGTCGCGCGCATCCTGCAGGCCGGGGACCGCGGGCTGGTGATGGTCTTCTGCCGTACGAAGCGCACGGCGGCGGACCTCGCCGACCAGCTGAAGCAGCGCGGGTTCGCCTCCGGCGCGGTGCACGGCGACCTCGGGCAGGGGGCGCGCGAGCAGGCCCTGCGCGCCTTCCGCAACGGCAAGGTGGACGTCCTCGTGTGCACCGATGTCGCCGCGCGCGGCATCGACGTCGAGGGCGTGACGCACGTCATCAACTACCAGTCGCCGGAGGACGAGAAGACGTACCTGCACCGGATCGGCCGTACGGGCCGGGCGGGCGCGAAGGGTACGGCGATCACGCTGGTCGACTGGGACGACATCCCGCGCTGGCAGCTGATCAACAAGGCGCTGGAGCTGGGCCTGAGCGACCCGCCGGAGACGTACTCCACGTCCCCGCACCTCTTCGCCGACCTCGGCATCCCCGAGGGCACGAAGGGCGTCCTGCCGCGCTCGGAGCGCACGCGCGCCGGGCTCGACGCGGAGGAGCTGGAGGACCTGGGCGAGCCGGGCGGCCGTAACGGTCGCGGGCGTGGCCGGGGCGGGCGTGACGACGCGCGATCCGCAGACCGGGAACGGGACCGGGACCGCCAGGCCCCGACGCCGCGACGCCGCCGTCGTATGCGCGGCGGGACGCCGCTGGACGCGACGCCGGATTCGGCCGGGGCTATGGCGCCGGAGACCACGGCCGGGGGACCCGCCGACCCGTCGGCCACGGAGACGGCTCCCCGCTCCCCGCGCCGCCGTCGCCGCATGCGCGGCGGGGTGCCGACCGAGCAGGCGACGGCCCCGGCTTCCGAGGCGCCTGCGCCCGAGGCCGCGCAGAGCGCGGTGGCCACGGCGGAGGGTACGACGCAGGAGGCCCCCGAGGCCCCGTCCAAACCGCGCCGCCGCCGCACCCGCAAGTCCGCGGATCTGACGGCGACGGCCAAGGCAACGCCGGAGCCGGTGGACGCGAGGCAGGCTGTGAAGACCGCGGAGTCCGCGCCGGCGGCGGAAGCGGTCGACAGCGCACAGATCGTAGAGACTGCGGAGGCGGCGGAAGCGGTCGACACCGCACAGCTCGTGGACGCCACGCAGGCCATGGTGGAGCCCGAGGCCCCCGCCGCCAAGCCGCGCCGCCGTACCCGCAAGGCAACGGCAGCCGCGGAGACGGCGATCGACACGGCCGAGGCCACAGAAGCCAAGCCACGCCGCACGCGGAAGGCAACGACTGCGGCCGAGTTTGCCATCGACACCGCCGAGGCCACGGAGACCAAGCCCCGCCGTACACGCAAGGCCACCGAAGCAGCCGGGACAGCAGTCGACACCGCGGAGGTCGCGGAAGCCAAGCCGCGCCGACGCACCCGCAAGGCCGCCGAGGCTGTCGTCGACACGGCCGAGGCCACGGAGACCAAGCCGAGCCGCACGCGGAAGGCCACGGCCGCGCCGGAGGCGGACGCCGCCGAGGCCGCCGTCGACACCGCCGAGGCCAAGCCCCGCCGCGCCAGGAAGAGGGCCACGAGCACCGCGGCAGCCGAGATCCCGGCCCAGCCGACCTCGGAGCCGGAGGTCACGGAGACGAAGCCGCGCCGCACCCGCAAGGCCGCCGAAGCAGCCGAGGCTGCCGTGGACACGGCCGAGGGCACGGAGGCGAAGCCGCGCCGACGCACCCGCAAGGCCACCGCCTCGACCGACACCGCCGCACCCGCACAGGCGCCGGAAACCGCCGAGCCCAAGCCGCGCCATACGCGGAAGGCAACGGCTGCGGCCGAGGCCGCCGTCGACACCGCTGAGGGCACGGAGGCCAAGCCCCGCCGACGCACCCGCAAGGCCACCGCGTCGACCGAGGCTGCCGAGTCCGCCGGTATCCCGGCTCAGGCGACCGCACAGGAGCCGGAGGATGCGGCACCGCGGCGTCGCACCCGTAAGGCTGCGGCGGCCGTCCAGGCCTCCGGGGACACCGCCGAGGCCAAGCCCAAGGCGCGCCGCACCCGCAAGGCCACGGCCGCCGCGGAGCCCGCGGAGCGCTGATCCCCCGCCTGCCGAGACGACGGCCCGGTCCCACCCCGCGTGGGACCGGGCCGTCGTCATTTCCGCGTCCCACCCCACTCCCCGGTCCGCACCTCACCCGGCTCGTCCGCGCCTCACTCCGCCTGTCCGCGCACCCCCACCGCCCCATCCTCACCTCACCCCCCC
>NZ_JACTVI010000211.1 GCF_014495685.1 Streptomyces sp. TRM68367
AGGAGGCGATCACTCCCGGAGTCAGTCACACACCGTGACACCACGTCAGTGCGTGAGACGAGGCGCACCGCTCAACTTCGAAGACCCCGATTCACACCTCGGGCCCGCTCGCGCACGTCTCCTGCCCACCGCTCTTCGAGGTCGTGCCCACAGCGTGCCTGTACGGGCGGGCAGCCACGGTCAACAGCGGTGCGACCCTGCACTCCCCTGGGTTCGCACCGTAGTGAAGACGGCCGCGTAGTAGGGGGGTTCATAGGCCTCGACGGGCATGACAGGCACTTCCGAGTGATTGCTCATGGCGCCATCGCGAGGCGGGATGCGCCGCCGCGCGTACACCTCTATTTCGATCTTCATCCGCGGGTCGGCGAGACCGCACATGAGCATCGTGGCGGCGGGCTGAACGTCGCCGAAGTAGCGGCGCAGGACCGGCCAGCAGGGTTCGAAGTCTTCGCGGTCGGGCAGTAGGTAGCGCACGCGCACCACGTCGGCGAAGGTGCACTTCGCCTCGGCCAGTGCGGCCTCGAGGTTGCGGAGGCACTGCTCGGCCTGCTCCACCACGTCGTCGGAGATCGTCATGGTGGCGTAGTCGAACCCGGTCGTCCCGGACACATGCACCCAGTCGCCGTCGACCACAGCACGGGCATAGCCGATCTGCTCCTCAAAGGCCGAGCCGCTGAGGATCGCGCGTCGCTCTGTCATGCGCCGAACGCTAAATGACCAGCACTGATACGTCTAATACGGCCGCATGCATGGTCTGATATCTCTTGGCGTATGGAGCGCCCCGAACTCCCCCTACCGCAGCTGCACGCCTTCGTCGTGCTCGCAGAGGAACTCCACTTCGGCCACGCGGCCGCCCGCCTGGGCATCGCCCAGCCGCCGCTGAGCCAGCAGATCCGCCGCCTGGAGGACAAGGTCGGCCACGAGCTGTTCACCCGCGCCCCAGGGCATGTCACCCTGACCCCAGCCGGCAGCGAACTGCTGCCCGCCGCCCGGCGGGCACTCACCGGCCTCGCGGACGGCCTGGCCGCAGCCCGGGCCGTCGGCAGTGGCCAGGCCGGCCGCCTACGGATCGGCTTCGCCGCCTCCCTCGCCCTGACGGTCCTGCCCGGCCTGCTGCGCACCTTCCGTCACCAGTTCCCTGGCGTGCACCTGGACATCCGCGAGATGACCACCGCTCCACAGATCGCCGCCCTGCACGACAAGACCATCGACATCGGTCTACTGCGCGAACCCCCCACCGACGAGACAGAGCTCGGCTTCAGTACGGTACTCAGCGAGCCTTTCGTGGCCGTGCTGCCGTCCACCCATCCTCTGGCCACCCAACGGACCGTACAGCTTGCACAGTTGGCGGACTCGCCCTTCGTGCTGCTGCCCCGCACGGTCGGCCCGCCACTGCACGACCAGATCATCGGCCTGTGCACCGCAGCAGGGTTCACACCGCAGGTAGTCCAGCACGCGGTGGAGTGGCAAACCGTGTGCGCCCTCGTGGAAACCGGTCTGGGCGTCTCCCTGGCCCCGGCGAGCATCCGACGCATCCGCCTCAAAGGCGTCGCCTTCCGCAGGATCGAACCCGGCACCGCCCGCACACGAGTGGCCGTCGCCTGGCGCGAGAACGACCATAACCCCCTGGTCACACACCTGCTGGCGACCATCAGCCAAGATCCGCCGGACAGGCCCTGGGGTCAGTGACTCATGGGGTGCGGGGCCGAGGGAGCCCCAGATCCACCGGTCGCCGGACCGTTCGAGCGGCGTCTGCCTGCTTGGTCCGGAGGAAGGTCAGGGTCGTGTTGATGCCGTCGATCTTCGCCGAGCCATCCCTCGGTCTCGGCTCGCCGTAGTCGTTGAAGAAGATCCTGCTCAAATTCGGCCAGCCTTGTGAGCATTTTCGGGTTGACCCGGAGCACCGGGCAGCGGATGCAGGCATGTTCGTGCTGACAGGGTGATCCGTAGGGGCGAGCGCAGTTGCCGAGTTCGACCTTGCGTTTGTCGAAGTGCTCCTCGAACTCGACCCACTCCTCGGGGGCGACATCGCCGCACGCGTGCTCGGGACGCAGGGCTCGGCGGTGGTTCAGGAACTCCTGGTAGTGCTTGACGATGTCCTCGGCGAAGACCGCGACGTAGCCCTGTGTCGTCTGGAGATTCAGGTGTCCGAGGAGGGCAGCACCTATGTCGATTGGAAGGCCGCCGTTGACGATCTCGGTCGCGAAGAGCCGACGGAAGTCGTGTGGCGTGAACTTGGTGCCTGCGAACGCCGGATTGCTCTCGGCGATCTCTTCGCAGCTGCGATGACCCGGACGAAAGGCTCGGCCAGGGTCTTGGCCCGGCGGCGGTCCTCGCGGGAATCCGTGCGGCTGTAACGACGCCCCTGATGCGGAGATCATCTCGCTCCATGATCAGAGACGCTGGTGCAGTTAACACACCACATCTGGGTGCGGGCGGCCGTCCTGGTAGTGCGTCGTGCGTTCGGCGCGGACCGTCCCGCCCCCGCCCGCGCTTCGTCGCGCGCTGAGGCTTGCGGTGTCGAGGGGCAGTCGTTAACTTCGCGACTTAACCAAGACTTCGAAATCTTGCATGTCGTTCGCAATATCGAACAGCACGGGTGGCTTCCCAAGCCGCCAAGGGCAAGCCGAGGCAACGACCAGCAGCACCTCCCCTCCGAACAAGACCAGCGCAGAGCCACTCCCGTGAATGGGAGCGCTCCCAGTGAATCATGCGCGGATCAGCACCAACAGCCAAGAGGAGGAGACATGACGCAAGATCGGAACGAGCCCGTGAGCGGCGAGCGGAGATCGCCGAGCCGGAGAACCGTCCTCGCGACCTTGGGGTCCCTGCCGGTCCTCACGGCCACGACGTCGACCGTGGGGGCTTCGGAAGCTACGGCCGCGACGGCTGCCGCCACGGCGGTCATCGACCCGTCGGCGCGGCGGCAGACGATCCGGGGCTTCGGCGGCATGACCCACACGGGCTGGATCGGCGACCTGACAGCCGCCCAGCGGGACACGGCGTTCGGCACCGGCGAGGGCCGGCTGGGGTTCTCCGTGCTGAGGATCCCCGTCCCGGAGGACCAGGCGCACTGGAGCCGTGATGTGGCGACGGCGAGGCGCGCGATCGAGCTCGGGGCGACCGTCATCGCGTCGCCGTGGAATCCCCCCGCCCACATGGTCGAGACCTTCGTCCGCGGCAGTCAGACCGACGCCAGACGCCTCAGGTACGACATGTACGGCGCCTATGCCCAGCACCTCGACGACTTCAGCGCGTTCCTGCGGAACAACGGGGTGAACCTGTACGGCATTTCGGTGCAGAACGAGCCCGACTACGCTCATGACTGGACGTGGTGGACTCCCGCCGAAATGGTCCGGTTCCTGCGGGAGAACGCCGGCTCGATCGGCACCAGGGTCATCGCGCCCGAGTCCTTCCAGTACCGGAAGAACATCTCGGACCCGATCCTCAACGACTCCGTGGCGCTCGCGAACGTGGACATCATCGGGGCCCATCTCTACGGCACGCAGTTCTCGGACTTCCCCTATCCCCTCTTCAAACAAAGGGGCGCGGGCAAAGAACTCTGGATGACCGAGGTCTACTACCCCAACAGCAGCGATTCGGCGGACCTCTGGCCACAGGCGCTCGACGTGGGGGAGCACATCCACCGTGCAATGGTGGACGCCGAGTTCCAGGCGTACGTCTGGTGGTACATCCGGCGCAGCTACGGCCCCATGCGGGAGGACGGCCGGATCAGCAAGCGCGGCGCCAGCCTGGCGCACTTCGCCAGATTCGTCCGCCCCGGATACGTGCGGATCGAGGCGACGGCGAACCCGGCGTCGAACGTCTACGTCTCGGCGTACCGGGGCGGTCAGTCCACAGTCGTCGTCGTTGCCGTCAACAAGGGGACTGCTGCGGTGAGCCAGCAGTTCTCCCTGGCGAACAGCACGGTGTCCAGTGTCTCGTCCTGGCTGACCGACGCGAGCAGGAACGTCGCGCCCCAGGGCACGACCGGCGTGTCGAACGGCTCCTTCACCGCCACGCTGCCCGCTCGAAGCGTGACGACCTTCGTGGCCGGCGTGACCGAGGCTCCCCGCGGGATCGACACCGGTGCGTGGTACGTGCTGGTGAACCGCAACAGTGGCAAGGCGCTCGACGTGTACAACCTCGCCACCGACGACGGCGCGCG
>NZ_JACTVI010000212.1 GCF_014495685.1 Streptomyces sp. TRM68367
CCCCTCCGGTCTCCCCATACCACAACAACGAGGACCAAGGCCCGAAGCCACGGCTTGTTTCCCGGCAAGCCCTAACTACACGGCATTGCGTCTAGGCAACGTGCGGCGCGCATCCAGCCCGATATCACGTCCCACTGCGCGGATCCGAAGCCTCGACGAGGGCGGGCGCGGTCTGCTCCTGGCTGCACGACTGTCCCAACGCTGGGTTACCCGCCACACCTCGACCGGGAAAAACAGTCTTGGCCGAGCAGCTTCCGGCTGGTCCTGCTGCGGCGTTTGGCGTGACGGGGCAGCCCTCAATCCGACCAGAACCCCCACAGCGCCTGGTCCGACGCGCCGACGTCCGGCGAGGCGGCCCCGTCCAGCCGTACCCACTCCGGTTGCTCGCAGGTGGCAGCCGCCACATTCCGTGATTCTCGTCCCGATCAACCTGGCCGCAGGCGCGGCAACGTCGCATGAAATCCCCCTGCCGACCCGAACCGGCGGTGCTGGGGCAACCAAGCGGACAGGAGATGCACGATGGATACCGAAGAACGTCGGCGCGGGATTCTTGAGATGACCCGGTGCACAGGCGCGGCGAATGTGGCCAAACTCGCCGCTGACTTCGGGGTTTCCAGAGAGACGATCCGGCGAGACGTTGGTGTGCTGGAGGAGCACGGCCTCGTACGGCGGACCCACGGCGGCGCCTACCCGGTGGAGAGCGCGGGATTCGAGACCACCCTGGACGCTCGCACCACGATGCGTGTCCCGGAGAAGACACGTATCGCGACGGCCGCGGTCGAACTGATAGGCAACGCATTGCCGTCGTACAGCGTGCGCACGTGCACCGCACCGAGCGGGACCAGTCGTGCGCATTCCGCCTCAAGTGCGGCGAGGCGCTCTTCCCCCACGAGTCCGGTGCCGACCCGCACATCAAGATGCACCCGGTTCTTGGCGGCCTTCCCCTCGGGGACACGCTGGAAGTACAGCCGCGGGCCCACACCTGAGGGATCGACGCAGGCGAACCAGGAATCCCGCCGCTCAGGTGGCTGCGAGCGCTTGAAATCGTCCCAAGTGGCAAACCCCGCCGGTGGCGACGGTATGACGTACCGCAGCACCTCGCACCAGAAACGAGCGAGCCGCTCAGGTTCTGCGTAGTCGAAGGTGACTTGGAACTTCTTGATCGGCGTCATCGGGTAACTGTATGGGCGCGTGCCGGCACCGAGGCTCCGGGCGCCATCTCCGTGCAGATCGAGGTCTCGCGTGACCTGGGTTGGTGACGGGCGGTGGGGGTCAGCGACCGGGAGTGGAACCACCTTGGCTTCCGGCACAGGGCGGAGCGGACGGGGTACTACCGGTCGTGCAGGATCTCGGGCCGGGTGACGGGCACGATGGTGATCAAGTCGTCGAGGCCCTTGAAGTCGTCGGGGTTGGTGGTGAACAGGGGGAGTCCCTCGGCGGCCGCGACGGCGGCGATCATCAGGTCGGCCACACGGCGACGGGGCTTGCGGCCTGCGGAGACGACGGCGGCGCAGATTCTGCCGTAGATGCGGGCCGCCTCCACGTCGAAGGGGATGGGGTCGAATTCGTTTTCGGCGCGCTGCAGGACGTCCATGCGGCGGGCCCGCTCGGCGTGTTCGTCGTAGTCGCTCTGCTCGCCGCCGCGCACCTGGTGGGGGCCTGCGGAGAGTTCCGCGAGGGTGATGGCGCTGATGGCCATCTCGGCAGGCAGCTCGTCGGCGTCGATCCACTTGCGCAGGATCATGATGTTGGTGTCGAGCAGGCCTTGCTCGTGCTCAACGGGCATACGGGTCGTCCAACTCCTGCTCGACGACGGCGTCCTGGTCGTCGCGGAAGGCGTCCAGCGAGATGTCAGGGGCGGTACGTGACATGGCCGCGAACTCGGCGCGGGGAACGAAGCGGCGACGGCCGCGGAGCGGGATCAGCTCGCCGACACGATGCCCGTCGCGGGTGACGGTGAACGCCTGTCCTCCCTGGACGGCGTCCATGATTTCTTTGGAGCGGGTGCGCAGATCGCGCTGAGTGATCTCCGGCTGCGCTGTCATGCTGTCCACGATAGCGAAGGTGTGCTACCCGGTGCTACACCGTCACCCGCGATTGCGGATAGGCGAAGGCGCCTTGCTCGTAGAGCGATGTGCATCTGGACACGAAAAAGCCCCTCACGCGTTTCCGCAGGTGAGAGGCTGTATGCGCCCCCGGCGGGAGTCACAAAACATGGCTGGTCGTGCGCACGGCGCTGACCTGCGCATTTGTGCCACGGTGGCGGTTGAGGGGCGGGCGCGGCTGGTCCCGCCTTCGCCGGGGGCGGGGTCGGCAGCTGCGGAATCCGCGTGTGGTGGGCAGGTGCCGCCCCCTGGTTGACGCCTTCCACGAGTTCGGCCGACATCGTGGAAAGCTGACGTGCCGGGGAGAAGGTGTATGGCATGGCGGAGGCCGAGGTGTGCGCAGCCGACCCCCCTCGCCGGCCGGGCAGATGGGGACCCCCGCCTTCTGTTCATGTCCGGTGCGTCGCTGTAGACGGGCCGGAGGGCGAGGAGTTGCGACGGCAACTGGATGCGATCCGCGACGTCCTGAAGTTCCTTGCGGATCAGGAATCGGCCGCTGATCGCCTCGGAGACAGTCAGGGGTGACGGCCTGGTGGCCCTGTGCGGTCGAGGGTCAATAGGCGTGGCACTGCTTGTCATCGCGGCTACGGTGTCGATCCAAAACCCCGGCTCCTGCGGCATGGCGGAACGGCGTCAGGGTGTCTCGTCGCGTCGTTCGGTCCGCAGCAGCCGGGTCAGGTGGGGCGCGGTCTCCCGCTGAACTTGATCTTGGCGGGCCAGTTTACAGTTACACTGTGTCACCAGCAGTCACTGTCAACTGCTGGTGTCGGATAGACTCGAACACGTCGTCGATAGATGTTATTTTCGCCAACCTTGTTGTTGGAGCGTGTGCCAGCGCTCAGGCGGTGATTGAGTGAGCTGCGCTCGTCGAGCTGAATATTGATGAGCTTTGCAGCCAAGTGGCCGACTGGTAAGCGGGGGACGAGGCGTGAGTGCTACACGAGCACATCCTGCGTCATTGCGCTCATTGATGATTCCTGTGGGGAACCGTGGATACGCCTGTACCGGACGGCGGGGAGTGCTGCCCAGCTAAGCCTAGATCTACGCACTTGCCATCCATGTTTCTCACGAGAGTGTCCGTTCGGTTGACTGCTGGAAGATTCTGGCGCCTTGCTACGGGACTGTCTGGCGCGATATCGGGCTTGAAGACGTTTGTTGCGCTGCCATTGATCGTTGTTTGGGTGGGTCATCGGCTGGGCGCTCTGTTTCTCTTCGCGCATGAGGCCGAGGACGGGCGTGAGTGATGACGCAGAGGAGGCGACTCTCGGGCTCAGGCGTCATGAACGGTGCCCTCGACCAGTTGCGAGCCCGGCGCAGACGACGCCTTTTGCGGCATGAGACCGAGCGCCTGGTGGCCTCCATGCCGATCCCGCGGCCCTTCGATCTCGATCGGTTTGTTGCGAATATCGAGCAGGCCCGCGGCCAACGTATCGTCCTGAAGCCTATGCCGGTCCACCTAGTCAACATCACTGGCTTCTGCGGCCTCTGGATCAAACACGACGTCCGGCCGCTCGACCTGATCCTTCATCTCAAGGGCGGTTCGCCCTCGCACGAGCGGCAGATCAAAGTGCACGAGCTCGTCCACCTCTGGGCAGAGGACTCCACTGGCGTCGTCGGCACCGATGAGGTCCTGCGAGACCTCACACCGGCGCGAGTCGAGCAACTGGTAGCTGCTGGCCAAGCCGCCGGACGGCGCCGCTACGACACCGTCATCGAGCAGCGCACCGAGGACGCAGCCACCCTCATCAGCCAGCTGGCCACCAGCTCCAACCTCATCGAAGACTCCGTAGCCCGACGCCTCGCCGAAGACTTCGCCTACCCGTTCAGTAGTGATACCGCTCTGTAAGGCCGGAGTTCCGCAGCAGAGGTAGCGGCATAGTCGCTGGAAATAGGGTTTGACCTGCGAAAACACAGCATGGCCCGGTGACGTGGCGT
>NZ_JACTVI010000213.1 GCF_014495685.1 Streptomyces sp. TRM68367
GAGGCCGGACTGCACCTGTGTGGTGCGATGCTCTGGCTCCGCAGCATCGCACCACACTCGTGATCCGAACTCCAGACAGGACCTAGGGCGACGGAGTGCCCGTAGTAGTCGCAGGAGTCACGATCTGCCGGGGAGGGCGGTAACACCGTCCGCAGGTCGAAGGGGCACAGGTGATCGGACATCCCGGTCTGGGAGGTATGCGAAATGCAGAGCGCCGAAACGGTGCTGGGTGTCCTGCGTGACCGCGGCAGGCGCAATCTGCCGTGTGAGGAGCTGTATCGACAACTGTTCAACCCGCAGCTGTATCTGTTGGCCTACGGGCGTCTCTACTCCAACCAGGGGTCGATGACGCCCGGGGCAACCGGGGAGACCGTGGACGGCATGTCGTTGGACAAGATTGGACGCGTCATCGACGTGTTGCGCCACGAGCGCTTCCGGTGGAGTCCGGCACGCCGGGTCTACATCCCGAAGAAGAACGGCAAACGCCGCCCGCTGGGCCTTCCTCCGTGGAGGGACAAGCTGGTGGCGGAAGTCGTACGTCTGCTGTTGGAGGCGTACTACGAGCCGACCTTCAGCGACGCCTCCCATGGTTTCCGGCCGGGTCGGGGCTGCCACTCCGCGCTTCGTAAGATCGCGGACGCCTGGCAGGGCACGACCTGGTTCGTCGAAGGGGACATCGCCGACTGCTTCGGCAGTCTCGACCACGACGTCATGATGGCGACGCTGGCGGCGAACATCCACGATGGCCGGTTCCTCCGGCTGATCAGGAACATGCTGCAAGCCGGGTACCTGGAAGACTGGCCCTTCAAAGCGACGCTCAGCGGTTCCCCGCAGGGCGGAGTCGCGTCCCCCGTCCTGTCGAACATCTACCTGGACCGGCTGGACACGTTCATCGAGACGGTCCTCATTCCGGAATACACCCGAGGGGTCTCCCGGCGGCCGAACCGGAAGTACCACAGGCTGTACTACGCGATGCGCAGAGCCCACGGACGAGGCGCTCAGGCCGAGTTCCGGAACCTGCGCCAGCAGTTGCGGGCCCTGCCCAGCTCGGATCCACAGGACCCGGGCTACCGCAGGCTCCGTTATGTCCGCTACGCGGACGACACCCTGCTCGGGTTCATCGGACCCAAGGCCGAAGCCGAGGAGATCAAGGCACGGCTGGCCCAGTTCCTGCGCGACGACCTCAAGCTCGAACTGTCGCCCGACAAGACCCTGATCACCCACGCTCGCACAGAGGCGGCACGGTTCCTCGGCTACGAGATCACCGTCCAGCACAGCAGCACGAAGATCACGAACGGACGCAGATCCGTCAACGGCGTGATCCGACTGCGGGTGCCGATTGCGGTGATCAACGCCTACTGCTCCCACTACCTCAAGCGCGGCAAACCCGCGCATTGCTCCGACTTGTTCGGCGCTCCCGACCGGGACATCGTCAGGAAGTTCGGGGCCGAGTACCGGGGCATCGTCCAGTACTACCTGCTCGCCAGTGACGTCTTCCGGCTGACCCGACTCCACTGGGTCATGGAGACGTCTCTCCTCAAGACGCTCGCCGGCAAGCACCGATCGACCGTCTCGGCCATGGCCGCAAGTACCGGTCCAAGGTCGACACCCCGGTCGGTCCCCGCGTGTGCTTCCAGGTCACCACAGAGCGTCCCGGCAGGAAAGCGCTGGTCGTACGGTTCGGTGGCATTCCGCTGCGACGGACCAGAAGACCGCTCTGATCATCGATAAGCCGATGGCCGGAACAGTCGTTCGGCGCAGGGAGCTGGTCTCCAGACTCCTCGCCGGTATCTGTGAGATTTGCGGCAGTACCGACGGCATCGCCGTCCATCACGTCCGCAGCCTCGCAGATCTGTCCGAACGCAGGCAGCCGCTTCCGCCATGGGTGCAGGTGATGCTCAGGAAACGGCGCAAAGCCCTCGTGGCCTGCCGCGACTGTCACACCGACATCCACGCCGACGGCTGACGGAACACGAAGATCACTGGAGAGCCGCCTGCGGTGAAAGTCGCACGGGCGGTTCGGGCCGGGGGATGGGGTTCGTCGACCATGGCCGCGGCGGCTCCGGGGAGCCGGTCGTGGGCCTCGGCCTGCCGGATCCAGCCCCGCAGGGCCTCGTGATGCACGCCGAGTTCCTCGGCCATCCGACGGATCACGGGCTTCGGCTCGGCTGTCCGGTACATGCGCACCACACGCTCACGCAACTCCAGCGGGTATTTCCTCGGGGCAGGCATCGTCAGGGCTCCTCTCATGACACCCATCTGACCTGCTGTCACCTTTCCCCGCATCTCGGGGGAACCTCACAGGACGAGCAGGGCCTGCCGATTCGGGGGCAAGCGCCGCCAGCGGTGCCGACCTGTCGGCGGCGCTCGGCGAACTGCCCGGTCAGGAAGCGCAAGTGTGAGCTGGACAGGTCGATCGCGGACGGGTAGACAAGCACGACGACGCTCCTGGTCAAGCGAGTATCTTGTTGTGAACTCGCCTACCGGGAGCTTCACGCCTTTATGCGAACAGGGTGCAGCCCACCTCACCGCAGCCGGCGCCATGTTGGATGATGCGTGTATCGATCAAACCTCGTCGGTCCGCCACAGCCAGCGCAGAGCGTCGGGCAGCAGGACGCCGCCGTGGTTGGGGCTGTGTCCGCCGTCTCCCAGGACAAGGCGGAAGTCGTAGCCCGCTTCAGCGAGAGCGGCTGCCACGCGCAGGTTTTCGGCGAGCCAGTTCCACTGTGGCTCATTCCAGTGCAGGTCGCGGTGGCCGCCTTGCATGAAGATGCGCAGCGGCTTGCGGGGGACGCGGGAGATGAGGTCTGGGTAGTGGTTGCCGTCCGGCATCTGCGCGAAGCTGGACAGGTATCCGATGACGCGGCGGAACTTGTCCGGACGCAGCCACGCGGCGGTAAAGGCGCAGTTGCCGCCGCTGCTCCCGCCGCAGATGCCCCACCTTTCGGGCGACTGGGCGATGGTATGGCGCTCCGCAACCTGCGGGATGATCTCGGTAAGGAGGAAGGTGACGTACCGGTCGTCGAAGGCGTCGTACTCGTTGTTGCGGTTCTTCGGGTTCTCCGCATTGAGGAAGACGCCAGGATCGACGAACACACCGATGGTGACGGGGATGTCGCCGCGGTGAATGAGGTTGTCCAGGACGATCGCGCCGCGTACCTCCCCTGCGGGGTCCAGGTACCACCATCCGTCCTGGAACACCATCAGGGATGCCGGTTCCGCTGGGTCGTACTGCGCAGGCACATGTACCCAGAACTTTCGGAAGGTTCCCGGGTAGACCTCGCTGCACCTCCACTCGAGCTCGACCGTCTCGCCAGCGGGCACGCCCGGCTGTAGAGCGGAATCGGGTCCGTGGATGTAGCGCACGTCGGACTGGTCGATCGGAAGTTGCTGGTAGGGCATCTCGATGGTCACGGGGAGCAACCGTAGAGCGATCGCCACCCTTGGCCACAAGGGATTTTCGTCCAGACGCTCCACCTCGCAGCTTCAGTGCGAGGTTGGAAAAGGCTCAGTAGAAAGAAATAAGCGGAAAAGTGCGAGAACTTCAAGAGTTTGCGAAGTCACTTGACTACGTGAAGAAGCGAGCGCTTGGCGTTGCGCACATGTCGGTCTTCGGATTGATGGCTGACGGGGGCGGGACGGACCACTGCGCTCGTCCCGCCCCCGCCCGCGCCGCATCCTCTCTCGGTCCGCACCTCTCTCGTCCCGGGCCTCCTCGCCTTCTCTCTCGGCCCACGACCCCGTGCCGCGATCAAGTTGGGCAAGGTCGGCCCTTCCTCGCCCCTGACCCGGCAGACTGAGCCCCATGACAGCCAGGTCACTGAGCAAAGGCGCCAACCTGCCCGTCGAGGTCCCCGCGGTACGGGTCGAACTGGGGGCCTGTCGATGAATTAGTGGGTTTCTTGCGGTAGTTGGGCTCGTTGATGCGGTATGGGTCGCTTCGATGAGTTGATCGGTTCGT